>CAWVRH010000001.1:0-289025 GCA_963932545.1 uncultured Rhodobiaceae bacterium
CCAGTAGAAGCGCCAGTAGAAGCGCCAGTAGAAGCGCCAGCAGAGGCGCCAGTGGAAGTGGCTACAGATGCGGCACCAGAAGCAGACGACGGTGCCGACAAACGTAAAGGTTGGTGGCGGCGTTAAGCGGCCCCATTACCGCCGCATTCACGACGCAGTATTATAAGATGAACCGCTGGTTATCCACCCTTTCAGCCCGCAGGCTTTTGCTTGCTGGCCTAATGTTTGCCTGTGCGCTTTGCTTGCCACTGGCGCCAGCGCAAGCGCAAGGCGTGGTGCGCGATGCTGAAATTGAAAGACTATTACGCGATTACAGCCGTCCGCTTTTAATCGCGGCCGACCTGGAGCCGAAGCGCATTGGCGTTGCCGTTATCAGCGACAAGCGCTTGAACGCTTTTGTGACCAATGGCCAGAATATGTACATTCATACAGGCCTTATTTTAGAGGCCGAAGAACCGAATATGGTCATCGGTGTTTTGGCGCATGAGATAGGCCATATTACTGGCGGGCATTTGGCACGCGGCAGCGAAGCCCTTTCCAAATCGCAAGGCCCTGCCATCATCGGCACAATTTTGGGGCTGGGTTCTATTTTGGCCGGCGCAGGCGACATTGGCATCGCGCTGATTACGGGTAGCCAGCAACTGGCGCTGCGCAATTACCTCACCTACAACCGAGGGCAAGAAGCCGCGGCCGACAATGTAGCCCTCGACTTACTCGACGCCACCGGCCAATCGACCCAAGGCATTATTGGCATGATGGATACGTTGGCCAATCAAGAAATTCTCTCCGAAGCTTATCAAGACCCGTATGCACGCTCTCACCCGATGTCGCGCGATCGGGTAAATGCTTATCGAGCTGGAGCGGAAGGGTCGCTCTATCAAGATGCCCGAGACGCGGATGAATTGATATTTCGACATAAAATGGCGCAAGGCAAAATCTACGGCTTTCTTGACCGCCCGAATGTCACGCTGCGCCGCTACCGCAATGATGACAGTGCGCCTGCCCGCTATGCCCGCGGCATCGCTTTATACCGACAGGGCTTGCGTGACGACGCCGTGCACATCGTCGATGGTTTGCTGGCTGAATTCCCAAACAACCCGTGGCTTTATGAGCTCAAGGGGCAGATTTACTATGAGACAGGAAAAGCCCAAAAGGGCATTGCGCCCTATAAAAAATCGATTGAACTGCAACCCGATGAACCCCTATTACTAATTGGCTTGGCGTCATGCCAATTAGGGGTCGGACAATTAGGGGGGCGCGCGCATCGTGATATTAATCAGCAAGCGGTGCGTAATTTGAAAAAAGCCCTACGCCTCGACCCCAGTAACCCAACCGCCTATCTTCAAATGTCGAAAGGCTACGGACAATTGGGCGAAACCGCCTTGGCGCAATACGCTTTGGCCGAATATCATGCTGCCCTCGGCAGCCGCGAAGCTAAACATCACGCAAGGCGCGCGGCAAAAGGGTTGAAAAAAGGATCGGTCGAGTATATTCGAACGATAGATATAATCAGCGGTCCGGATAAACCCGGCTCTCGGTAAAGGAAACGAAAATGCGATTTGTGAGTGTGATTTTGATGATGGCTGGCCTCGTTATAGCGGCCCCCCTTCAGGCCGCCCCGTTTAGTGCCGAGCAAGAAAAAGCCATCGAGAAACTGATTGCCGACTATTTTGTGGCAAACCCAGAGAAGCTAGGCGATGCGCTAGACAGTATGCAGGCTCATTACCAAGAAAAAGAACAACAGCGCATGGCGCAAACCCTAGAGGATAGCGCCGATGCCTTGTATCGCACGGCCAGCGACTTCACGCTCGGCCCTGCCGACGCCCCGATTACCATTGTCGAGTTTTTTGATTATAATTGCGGCTATTGCAAACGCGCTTTGGCGCCTTTGATGCAAACCCTCGATGAAAATGATGACGTGCGATTGGTCTTCAAAGAGCTGCCTATTTTAAGCCCTGACTCGCGTTTGGCTGCCAAAACTGCCCTCGCGCTCGACGACCCGCTTACTTTTTTGAGCTATCACACCAAGTTGATGACCCATAAGGGGTCGGTAAACCAAACGGTAATTGATAAAACGCTGACGGATTTGAAACTCTCTCCCAAAGCCATCGCCAAGAAATCGAAGTCGAAAGACATTGCCAAAGCCATCGAAGACACCAGCGAACTGGCCGAACGACTTGGCATTAACGGCACGCCCGCTTTCATCATTAATGGCTCTCTCTATCCCGGCGCCCTAGAGGCCGCAGACCTCGCTACTGCCATTGGTAAAGCGCGCGAAGAGCTAACTAATTAAGCTAAATAAGGCCTGCCAAAGGCGAGCTTGGGTCGGCATACATGCGCTTGCCCATGCGCCCAGCCAAATAGGCTTGGCGCCCCGCGATGACCGCATTTTTCATGGCTTCGGCCATCAATAACGGGTTTTTCGCTTCGGCAATCGCCGTGTTCATCAACACGCCATCGCAGCCCAGCTCCATCGCAATGGCAGCGTCGGACGCCGTGCCCACACCAGCATCTACCAATACAGGCACTTTGGCTTGTTCGATAATCAACCGAATGTTTACCGGATTTTGAATACCCAAACCCGAACCAATGGGAGCCGCCAAAGGCATGATGGCGCAACAGCCCATGTCTTCTAGCTCTTTGGCCATAATCGGGTCATCGCTGCAATAAACCATCACCTCGAATCCCTCTTTGATGAGCAGCTCGGCCGAGCGAAGCGTCTCTATCATATTCGGATAGAGGGTTTTCTTATCGCCCAAAACTTCCAGTTTCACCAAGCTCCAACCGCCCGCTTCGCGCGCCAGTCGCAAAGTGCGCACGGCATCTTCGCCGGTAAAACAGCCAGCGGTATTGGGCAAATAAGTGAATTTCTTCGGGTCGATATAATCGACCAACATAGGCGCTGTCGTGTCAGTCAGGTTTACGCGGCGCACGGCCACGGTAACAATCTCGGCGCCTGCGGCCTCGGCTGCTGCGGCGTTTTCGGCATAATCTTTATATTTTCCGGTGCCGACAATAAGGCGTGAAGAAAAATGACGCCCCGCAATGACCAGCCCGTCTTCTGATTTGTCTGTTTTGCTTGCGCTCATCTCACCCTCCGCCAATAAAATGGACTATTTCCACTCGGTCGCCATCGCCAAGCTCATGTGTGTCATAAGCTGATTTCACGACAATTTCTAGATTATGCTCCACGGCAATTTTTGTTCGCGGCAAACCCAATTGATTCAACAAATCAGCCACATACAAAGGGGCTTCAAAGGCGTGTTCTTCGCCGTTTACAAAAATTTTCATCTGGGCTCTCCAAAGCTGTCCCGATAATGCAAATCTGGCGCCCAAAGCGCAAGCCCCCTGCCTCTCTCAAATGAATTAAGGCTGTTGAAAAACTTGCACTTTTTTGAAATCTCAGCTACCCAAAATAGACTAATTACCTCGTTTAAAGGAAACCAGCGTCGATGGCTCAGGCAATCACGATTATTAATGGCCCCAATTTAAACTTGCTCGGCACCCGCGAGCCAGACATTTATGGCACCACCACTTTGGCGGATATCGAAGCCATGTGCGTGGCGCGTGCCAAAACCCATGGACTGAGCGCCCATTGCTTTCAAAGCAATGATGAAGGCGAGCTGGTCAATCTCATCCAACAAGCACGGGAGAGTGCGGCCGGCCTGGTTATCAATGCGGGCGCTTACTCGCATACCTCCGTCGCCATTCTCGATGCCTTGCAGGCGGTGGCTGCCCCGATTATGGAAGTTCATTTATCTAATATTTTCGCCCGCGAAGAATTTCGTCATCACTCCTATGTCTCTGGTGTGGCGGCAGGTGTCATTTGTGGGCTCGGTGCGCAAGGCTATGAAATGGCTATCGACGCGCTCGCAACTCGTTTAAACTCACTGTAAATCTAGCCATAAGAGGATCCCATGGCCAAATTACCAGATAAAAAGACAATCAAAGAACTTGCTGATTTGTTGGCCGATACGGGCCTAAGTGAGATTGAAGTTGAAACTGGCGAAGTTCGCATTCGTGTGGCCCGCCAAGGGGTTGGTGTGAATGCGGTTGTGCCGGCACCCATCGCTGCAGCGCCTGCCCCCGTAGCCGCTGCCGAAGCACCTGCCCCCGCCGAGCTAGCTGGCGCGTTAAAATCTCCGATGGTAGGCACCGCCTATTTATCGCCAGAGCCGGGCGTAGCTAATTTCGTCAAAGTGGGCGATAGCGTCAGCAAAGGCCAAACGCTTCTCATCGTCGAGGCGATGAAAACCATGAACCCGATTGCCGCAAACAAATCCGGTAAAATTACGCAAATTATCGTTGGCAATGAACAGCCCGTCGAGTTCGACGAAGTGCTGATGGTTATCGAGTAATCCATGGTCAGCAAAATCCTGATTGCCAATCGCGGCGAAATTGCTTTGCGGGTTATCCGTGCCTGCCGCGAAATGGGCATTGCCTCCGTGGCCGTGCATTCCACCGCCGATGATACCGCCATGCATGTGCGCTTGGCCGATGAAAGCGTCTGCATTGGCCCACCGTCTGCCGCCAATAGTTACTTAAGCATTCCGGCGATTATCGCAGCTTGCGAAATCACAGGCGCCGATGCCGTGCATCCAGGCTATGGCTTCTTGTCCGAGAACGCCAAATTCGCACAAATTTTGGAAGAACATAACATTACCTTCATCGGCCCAACGGCTGAGCATATCAATCTGATGGGCGACAAAATCGCTGCCAAAGCCAAAGCCATTGAGCTGGGTATCCCCGTGGTTCCGGGCTCAGACGGCGAAGTGAAAACAGCTGAAGATGCCCGCGCCGTGGGCGCCAAAATGGGCTTTCCTGTTTTGGTAAAAGCGGCCTCAGGCGGCGGTGGACGCGGCATGAAGATTGCCCTCACCGAAGACGATATCGAAGAAGCCTTCACCACCGCCCGCTCGGAATCCAAAGCGGCGTTCGGCGATGATACGGTTTATATTGAGAAATATCTTGGCAAGCCGCGCCATATTGAAATTCAAGTTGCCTGCGACACGCACGGCAATGCGGTGCATTTGGGCGAGCGCGATTGCTCGCTGCAACGCCGCCACCAAAAGGTATTAGAAGAAGCGCCCTCCACCGTTTTGGATGATGCGGCCCGCGCTAAAATTGGTAAAATTGTAACCGACGCTATGGTCGGCATGAGCTATCGCGGTGTCGGCACGGTCGAGTTTTTATTCGAGAATGATGAATTTTATTTCATCGAGATGAACACCCGCCTGCAAGTCGAGCATCCGGTTACCGAAGCCATTACCGGCATTGATTTGGTGCGCGAACAAATTCGCGTCGCGCAAGGCGAAAAACTGAGCTTTACCCAAGACGATGTGAAATTCTCTGGCCATGCCATCGAGTGCCGCATCAATGCCGAGAACGCCGAAACCTTCACCCCGTCACCAGGCACAATTCAAACTTATCATGCGCCCGGTGGTTTAGGGGTACGGATGGATAGCGCGATTTATTCTGGCTATTCTATTCCGCCCTATTACGACAGCCTCATTGGCAAGTTGATCGTCCATGCCGAAACCCGCGAGGCCTGTTTAATGCGCCTAGAGCGTGCCTTGGGTGAGTTTGCCATCGATGGTGTGGAGACGACGATTCCGCTATTTGAAAAACTGCTACCGAATGAAGACTTCCGCAAAGCCAATTATGACATCCATTGGTTGGAAGCGTTTTTGGGAATGAAAGAAGCGGATTAATTAGTTCGCGTCGGCGGCAGACTTTTGCCGGTGAAAATCATCCCGTCTTCGGTTTTGCACGACAAGGGCCATAGGTCATAAACCGCATGTTCCAACGCGTGAATGCCGGGGCTGGAAGCAAACATCCAGCCGCTAAACAGGCTGCGGTCGGCGCCATTTTTAAATTCTGAAACTTGCAAAAACGATTTCGTTTCGGGCGGTTCTTCCGGCGGTGTCGAGATGCAATCTTGCATCGTCAAAGTCAGCGCGCCGATGGTCACTTCTTCGCCTGCGCGCAAATTAATGTCGCGCACTTTCGCGGTCACTTTATGGAGCAAAGAAAACGTCCCAATTCGCATCGATCGGTCTTTTGTATTGGCGTCCCCTTGGGTTGGAACATCCAGCGTTGGCACAATGAAAACCGACAAACTCGGATCGCTCTGCGTCCCTTCTTCGGTAAAGAAATCTTCCTCTGCCGCATCCGACGAGAGCTCTTCTTCACTCGGCGGAGGTGGCACCAGCAGGATTGGCGGCATCATTTTATCATCGAAAATTTCGGCCCGCGCCGGGCTAGATGCGCAAGCCATCGCCAAAAGCGCAACCCCGGCAAGCCTAATAGCAAAACGATGTGACGCGGTATGGAGCACTCTATTTAGACGTGCCCTCAGCACTTTCCTCATCGCCCGCGCTAAACAACGCTTGGCTGACCAGACCAATTAAATCGACGGATCCTTGCGTGTAGAGAATTTCATCGCCAGCGGCCAGCATGTCTTCGCTGCCCCCGGGGGACAAGGATACATAATTGCCGCCCAAAAGGCCTTCGCTGGTAATCTTGGCGCTCGAATCATCGGGCAATTCGACATCGCCAGAAATGCTGAACTTGGCAACTGCGTAATAGCTTTGTGGGTCGAGCGTCAGGCCGGTTACCGTGCCAACTTTAATGCCAGACATGCGCACATCACTACCCACGGTCAGCCCATCGACGCGGTCGAATTGGGCGTTCAAGGCATAGCCCTCGCCGCTATCGGCCTCGGTGACGGAATAGCCATAGAGAATAAACAAAGTGGCGATAACCAGAACGGCGGCTCCGACCAGTGTTTCAACGAGATTATCTTTCATGGCGTTTCCTTTGCGAGCGACCCATTACCGGGTTTTTATTCAGGTTTCCAAGCGTTATAACCTTCAGCATAAGACGCCGCATCGGCGGGGCCTGCTGGCTTATGGGCATCTTTAGTGCCGGTCATATTCATTTGATGCGGCTGCATCCAATCTCGTTTTGTCATATTGGCGACGTCTGGCGTTTCATCGACGGTATAATGCAGCCAGCCGTGCCATTCCGCGGGCACGCGTGAGGTTTCAATGTCGCCATTGTAAATCACCCAGCGGCGCGTTTTACCGTTAATCGAGGCAGCTTTTTTGTCGATGTAATAGCAATTGCCTTGTTCATCCACGCCCACCAGCTCGCCACGGCGCCATGTGTTCAACAAAGTGCCGAGCGTTTGGTGATTCCACCAGGTAAAAATCGTTTTTAGAAAAACCATCATCTAGTTGCGCTCCATTCGGCCTTAGCATAAACCAAGCCGCCTTAAAAAACACGAGTAAAAGACGCCCTGTCTGAACTGTCTTACTCGCTATCTCCCGCTTTGCCCTCGGGCGTTGGCGCGGGCAAGTTCAAACGAATATGCAGCTCGCGTAGTTGCGCGTTGGACACAGGGCTTGGCGCTTGCATCAGCAAATCTTCGGCTTGCTGGTTCATCGGGAAAGCCACCACTTCGCGCAAATTCTCTTGCTCGGCCAACATCATCACAATGCGGTCCACGCCCGGGGCAATGCCGCCATGGGGCGGTGCGCCAAAGCGGAAGGCATTCAACATGCCGCCAAATTCTTTTTCCACCACAGCATCATCATAACCAGCCAGCTCAAATGCTTTCAGCATAATCTCTGGCTTATGGTTCCGAATGGCGCCCGAGGATAGCTCGATGCCATTGCAAACGATGTCATATTGGTAGCCCTTGATATCCAGAGGATCCATGCTCTCCAAAGCTTCCATGCCACCTTGCGGCATCGAAAACGGATTGTGCGAAAAGTCCAGCTTGCCCGTCGTCTCATCGATTTCATACATCGGGAAATCGACAATCCAGCAGAAGGCAAATTGGTCGCTATCCATCAGGTCCAGCTCCGTCCCCACGCGATTACGCGCACGGCCTGCAAACTCAGCAAACTCCCTCGGCACGCCCGCGCAGAAGAACACTGCGTCGCCATCTTCGAGGCCTAATTGCGTGCGAATTTGTTCGGTGCGCTCGGCACCAATGTTTTTCGCCAAGGGGCCTGCACCCTCGCCATCGCGGAAGAAAATATAGCCAAGGCCTGGTTGGCCTTCGCCTTGCGCCCAAGAGTTCATCCGGTCACAAAACGCACGGCTACCGCCGGTTTTGGCTGGAATAGCCCAAACGCGAACTTTGTCGTTCTTCTCAATCATGCCCGCAAAAATCTTGAAGTTGGAGCCGGCAAAACTGGCCGTCACGTCTTCCATTTCAATCGGAATACGCAAATCTGGTTTATCCGAGCCGTATTTTTGCATGGCTTCGGCGTAGGGAATGCGCGGGAAGGTCTCGGTCACGCGCTTGCCTTTGCCAAATTCGACAAAGACATCGTGCAACACAGGCTCCACCGCTTGGAAAACGTCTTCTTGCGTCACAAAGCTCATCTCTAGGTCGAGCTGGTAGAACTCGCCCGGCGAACGGTCGGCACGCGCATCTTCATCGCGGAAACATGGTGCAATTTGGAAATAACGGTCAAAGCCCGCCACCATCAGCATTTGCTTAAACTGTTGCGGAGCTTGCGGCAGCGCATAAAAACGCCCTGGGTGGGTGCGCGATGGCACCAAAAAGTCGCGCGCGCCTTCGGGGCTCGACGCCGTCAGAATGGGGGTCTGATATTCGCGAAAACCATCGTCTGTCATGCGACGACGCAGCCAAGCGATGATATCCGAGCGCAGCACGATATTGCTGTGCAATGTTTCGCGGCGCAAATCTAGGAAGCGATAACGCAAGCGAATGTCTTCTGGGTAGTCTGGCTCGCCAAACACTGGCAATGGCAAATCGTTCGCTTCCGATAGAACTTCTAATTTAGAGACATATATCTCAACATCGCCAGTTGGCAGATTAGGGTTTTTGGCATCGGCATCGCGAGCCACCACTTTGCCTTCGGCGCGCAATACGCTTTCGGGGCGCGCGCCCTCGGCCACGGCAAAAAATGGGCTGGAAGGTTCGATAACCAATTGCGTCAAACCAAAGTGATCGCGCAAGTCGATAAACAGCAAGCCACCATGGTCGCGCTTACGATGCACCCAGCCCGATAGACGGACGGTTTGGTCTAGGTTCTCGGCGCGCAAGGCGCCGCAATTATGGCTACGATACTCGTGCATTATGTCTTCCTTTGTGCAAAAAACCCCATCGGTCTTTTAAAGCCTAATTAGCTCATTCCTGAGCTTAAACACACCGCTTCAGACGATTTGTCAAGATGCCAGACCCCATGCAAAGCGCTTTCGTTTCCTAGGCGACAAAGGCAGCCAACTGGCGTATAAAACGTGGCATGAATTTAATTACCACAAATGAAGCCCTTGCGGCTCTCTGTTCCAAGCTTTCCACCCAACGATATATCACTGTCGATACGGAATTCTTGCGCGAAACCACCTTCTGGCCAAAACTTTGCCTCATCCAAGCTGCCGGCGACGGCGTCGAGGCAATGATCGACCCACTGGCTGAAGGCATTGATTTACAACCGTTTTATGACATTTTGGTTAATCCAGACGTGATAAAAGTGATGCATGGTTGCCGCCAAGACGTCGAGATTTTTCATAAAGCGGCCGATATTATCCCCGCGCCGCTTTTCGACACGCAAATCGCCGCCATGGTCTGTGGCTTCGGCGATGCTGTTGGCTATGAGACGCTGATTAAGAGAACCTCGGGCGGTAAAATTGACAAAGGCAGTCGCTTCACCGACTGGAGCCAACGCCCGTTGAGCGACGCGCAGCTAACCTATGCGCAAGCCGATGTGACGCATCTGCGCGATGCCTATGAAATTCTAGAAGCACAATTAGCTGAAAATGGTCGTCGTGGCTGGTTGGAAGAAGAAAGCAATTTGCTATCCGACCCCGAAATTTACACCCAGCGCCCCGAGAACGCTTGGAAGCGGTTGAAGATGCAAGACCGTCGCCCGCATGTTTTGGGCGTGCTGGTGGAAGTGGCGGCGTGGCGCGAAATCGAAGCGCAGGCGCGCGATGTGCCGCGCAATCGTATATTAAAAGACGACGCCATTCGCGAGTTGGCCCTGCAAGGCCCGAAAGACAAAAAAGCCTTGAGCCGATTGCGCGCCGTGCAGCGCGGCTATGAAAATTCGCGCCATGCCGAGCCGCTGCTCGAAGCCGTGGCGCGCGGCAAAAAAAGACTGGCGGAAGAGCTACCCGACGTGCCTGCCCCCAGCGTTAACCGACAAGGCATTGGCCCTCTGGTCGATTTGCTGAAAGTGCTTTTAAAGCAGCGCAGCGAAGAGACTGGCGTGGCGCCAAAACTTATCGCTAATGTGGCCGACCTCGAACGTATTGCTAGCGATGCTGAGCCAGATGTCGCCGCGCTACACGGCTGGCGGCACGAAATTTTTGGTCAATATGCTTTGGATTTAAAGGCTGGCAAATTGGCGCTGGCCTCGCAAGACGACGCGGTTATTCTCGTCTCTCGAGATTAATCAGCTTCAACGTCGCCAAATTTCAGCACCGGCTCCAGCCCCAAAACATGGGCGACAGCGCCAAGACGTTTCTCGATAATTGGCGCGTTCAGATTTTTCAGCGCTGGCGATAAAGTTAGGCTCAGCTTATGGCGCCCAGCTTTTAATTTCGTCTGCGGCAAAGCCCCCGGCAAGGAAGCCGAAAGCGAATGTGCCAAGCGCAAACTAAGCCCCAAAGCACAAGCTAAATCGGCATCTTTCGTCGATAACTGTAGCCCACCGAACACCATATCTGCCTCGCGCACCTTGTGGCGAAAGGACAAAGCATGCGCCATGAACACACGCGCTTTATGCGAAACCCCCACGAAAGGCGCCGTCAGCACCGTTTGGCTTATGGTGGCAGCGCGGAAGGACGAATGGCTGGACCACGCCAAATCTGAGATTAAACAGGAAGCCTCGCGCAATCGGTTTATTTCATCGAGTGCCAGAGTATCGGGCTCCGCATGGCGATATAAGCCATCTGTCCAAACCGCCAACTCATGTCCATAAGCCTCGGCCTTGCACAGGCGGCTGGCCATTTCTTCGCAAGCCATCAACAGCGGATCGAGGCTGCGATATTTTGTTTTCAGCTCGGCACATAAAAAGCCTTCGCGCACCGCATTGGCTGAGACGACGAGATTATTTGGCTGCACAAGTGCCATCAACCTGCGCAAAACTAACGCAGCAGCCGGCAAGTCTTTTCGGCGGTTGTCTGGGCCTTGCGCCAATAGCTGTTCCGCCGCGCCATCTGGTTGAGATAAGCGCGCACAAAATAGCTCCGCCTCCTGCAGGCTCATTTCATATTGATGCAGCACCTCTAGCGGATAGTCGATGGTCTGCATGTGCAATTTAGCCATGGCGCGCCAAGTGCCGCCGACAACATAAATCGGTAAATCGCGCCCGTCTTGCAACCAGCCCAATGTGCCAAGCGCCGTCTCGATAAGGCCCGACATGACCTGCAAATCATTGCCACTGGCGCGCTCCAATGCCAGCACACCCAAAGGCAAACTGGCCCAGTGATGCACCTGCCCATCACAAATTCGCGCCAACTCTAAGCTGCCGCCGCCCAAGTCAGCGACAATGCCATCTGCACCCGGGATGCCAAGCATCACACCGTCGGCGGAAAAAAGGGCTTCTTCCTCCCCGCTCAACACCCGAATTTTATGCCCGAGGCAGGCTTCTGCCTCGGCAATAAATTCGGCGCTATTGTCGGCTTCGCGCACGGCAGCCGTGGCAAAAGCCGCTAAGTTTTCGATACCCAATTGCTCGGCAATCGCCCGAAACCGGCGAAACGTTTCCAGAGCCTTCTCGCGGGGCTGGTCATCAATAGATCCGCTGGCCGCCACCGCATCGCCGAGGCGACAAAAAGCCCGCTCATTATAAATCGGAAGCAAGGTTCTGGCCGAGCCGCTATAGCCAACCAAACGCACAGAGTTAGAGCCGATATCCAAAACACCTTGCGGCGCGTCGGGCGGCAGAGTTCCTAGTTTCGATAACGCCTTGGCGTATTTATCGGTATAGCTCCCAGTCATCGGATGAGCTTGCCTGTTTGTTCAAAATTCTTCAAGCCTTGCCGCCTTTTACATCGCTGGCTTTATCAAATGATTTGCCTCGGCCAGACAGGCTCGGATTGGTCATAAAATACGCATGCGCGTTCATCGGTTCCTCGCCTTGCGCCAAGCTGGCACGAAGATATTGCCCACCGTCTTGCATCAACCAGCTCTGCTGATTGTCTCCAAGGTTGGTAACCATAATTTGTTCCAACACTTGGGCGTGAACCGTCGGGTTTAAAATCGGGGTTAGAATTTCCACACGACGATTGAGGTTGCGTGGCATCCAATCAGCGGACGAAAAGAACACTTTCGCCTGCGTCGACGGCAACGCCTCCCCACCCCCAAAACAGACAATTCGCGAGTGTTCCAAAAACCGCCCGATGATGCTTTTCACGCGGATATTTTCCGACAGCCCTTCCACCCCAGCGCGCAAACAACAGATGCCCCGCACCACAAGGTCGATTTGCACCCCAGCTTGCGACGCCTCGTAGAGGGCATCAATCACGAAAGGATCGACCAGCGAATTCATCTTCGCCCAAATGCTGGCCGGACGCCCGGATGCCGCATGCTCCATCTCGTCTTGTATGTGAGCCATCAAAGTGTTGCGCAACGTAAGGGGCGACATGGCCAGCTTCTTCAAATCTTTCGGTTCCGCATAGCCCGTGAAAAAGTTGAACACTTGCGACGCATCCGAGGCAATCTCGCGGTCGCAGGTAAACAAAGATAAATCCGTGTAGGTTTTGGCGTTCTGCGGGTGATAATTGCCGGTGCCCAAATGCACATAGGTGCGGATAACGTCCGCCTCGCGGCGCATCACGAGGCTTACTTTCGCATGCGTCTTTAGCTGCAAAAACCCGTAAACCACTTGCACGCCCGCGCGCTCCATATCGCGGGCCAACCGAATGTTCGCCGCCTCATCAAAACGCGCCTTTAGCTCCACCAGCGCAGTGACGGACTTGCCCGCCTCCGCCGCCTCGATGAGCGCTTTTACAATCGGGCTATCTTCTGTTGTGCGATACAGGGTTTGTTTGATCGCCACAACATCTGGGTCGAGCGCGGCTTGGCGCAAAAATTGCACCACCACATCAAAGCTCTCATAGGGGTGATGGACGAGGATATCTTTCTGGCCAATGGCCGAAAAACAATCGCCACCATGCTCGCGAATACGCTCGGGGAAGCGCGCCGCAAATGGCGGAAATTTATGTTCGCGCGCACCGTGAGCATAAAGCTCCTCGGTTTGTGCCAACCCCACTAAGCCATCCACCAGCACCATGCCTCGGCTGTCGACGTGCAATTCTTTTTGCACGAGCTTTTGCAAATTATCGGGCATTTCGCTATCCAGCTTCAGGCGAATAACGGAGCCACGCCGCCGCCGCTTGAGCGCGCTTTCAAACAATTGCACCAAGTCTTCGGCCTCTTCCTCGACCTCGATATCACTATCGCGGATAACGCGAAACATGCCTTGGCCTAAAACTTCATAGCCAGGAAACGTGCGTTCAATAAAAGTCGAAATGAGAGTTTCCAGACGTACGAAATTAACCTCTTTGCCCTCCCCCGAAGGCAATCGGATAAACCGATCCAGCTGTTGCGGGATGAGCAGCAAAGCGTTCATCGGCCTGGCGTCACTCAAGCGCGCCAATTGCAAGGCCAAGGCCATGCCTAAATTCGGCACAAATGGAAACGGATGCGCGGGGTCAATCGCCAAAGGCGTCAGCACCGGTAAAACATGATCGAGAAAATACTCTTGCAACCAGCTTAACTGCTCTGGCGATAATTCGTCTGTGTTGCGCACATAAAATTGCAAATCGCGCATTTCCGCAACCAGCGTTCGCCACACATCTTGCTGGGTCGCCATCAGGGCGTTTGAGCGTTCGGCGACTTCTTTTAACTGCTGCACTGGGGTTAAGCCATCTTGGCTCGCCACATCGACACCCGCCTTGGTTTGCCCCACCAGACCGGCCACGCGCACCATAAAAAACTCGTCCAGATTACTGGCCGAAATGGACAAGAACCGAAGCCGTTCCATTACCGGATGATTGGGATTGCTGGCTTCCTCTAGCACGCGTTGGTTAAACGCCAACCATGACAGCTCGCGATTGATGAACCTCTCGCCGCGCGAAAACCCCAGCCACTGCTCTGCGACTTCGCTCGGCTTGGCACCTAATTCTGTTAATGTTTTCAGCTTGTTGGACATATGCCAGTTTACCCGAAATTATTGTCTAGCGCTATAGCATCCAATACTTGGGCCACCAGTGGCACGGTAATCGAGCGTTTTTCAGACAAAGCAATTTGGTCGATATGCGCCACAATCTCACCCATCGCCGTATAATTGCGCTCGATGCGAGGCAGTAAATAATCAACGACGCGCGGTTCTATTCGCACTTGTCGGTCGGCAAATAATTTGGCCAGAAGACCGCTCATCAACTCATCATCGGGCAGATGCATCGCCACCGCAGGTATCGCTTTCAGGCGCGAGCTTAAGTCCGGCAAGTGCAAATCCATTTGCGCCGCAGGAATTCTAGACAATAACAATAATTTGGCGCCGCTATTTTTGGCATGATTGAGCAAATGAAACAGCGCCTCTTCCGCCTCTTTTGGCAAGTCCTCAAGCGCGTCGATGAGAACCACTGCATCCCCCCCCCCCATTGCAGCTTGCGCAGAGGGAGACCCGATAAAATCGGCGACCAGGGCCTCGTTCAAGTCGGCGGCATCAACCGGGATGACGGACACTTGATTGGCCAACACAGAGGCCAAATGGCTTTTGCCGCATCCGCGCGGGCCGTATAGCCATTGTACTGGGGCATCCCATGCAGCAATGCCATCGATGACGCTCACCGCTTCTGCATTACTATCGGTTACCAAAAACGCATCGCGCCCCAAAGCCGTGCGTTGGGGTAAATCAAACACTAATTGTTTATTCATCGCGCGCCGAGCCAGAGACGTAATCACGCTGATATAGGGTCACGCCATAGCGGATTAAAACCCCGAGAATAGCGGCAATTGGAACCGCCAAAAGCAATCCTAAAAAACCAAATAATGTGCCCATAGCCAGCAAAGCAAACATAATCCAAACCGGATGTAATTGTACCCGATCGCCGACCCAGCGAGGGGTTAAAACATTGCCCTCGATAAATTGCCCGACCACAAACACCAGCCCAATTTGCCCGAGGCTTGACCATTCGAAACCAAATTGCCCCAGCCCCAGAGCGCCCGCAAGAAGCAAGCCAAAAGCCGCGCCCACATAAGGCACAAAACTCACCAAACCGGCCAGCAGCCCTACAAAAACACCGCCTTGCAAACCCACCAAAGACAGGCCCACCGCATAAATAAGGCCCAGCGCCATGCACACCATAATCTGACCCCGAGCAAAACCGCCCAGCGTCGTATCAATTTGGCGCGCCAGCTCGCGAATGGTCTGGCTCTGCTCATCTGGCAGCAGCGCATCAATGCGGGCGATCATGCGGTCCCAATCGTTCAACATATAAACCGCCACAATGGGGGTGATGATGAGAAGGCTCAAAACATTGAGCAAGGAAAGCCCCGTGAACAATAAGCTCGATGCCGTATTTTGCAGGCCACCACGCAGGCTCTCGCCTAGGGAGCTAACAATTTGCGACTGCCCAACGGCTAGGTTTTCCGCCACCATCCAATTTTGCACATCGGCGATATAAGACGGCAAGGCACCAATCAACAGGCTAATTTGGGTTGCCATTAGCGGTATGCCTAACGTCAAGGCTACCAACACAACCAAGCCCACGACAAGCGTAACCGTCGCTGTGGCCAAACTGCGGCGCATCCCTAGGGCCTCTAATCGGTCGGCCACGGGATCGAGAAAATAAGCCAGCGCGAAGCCCAAAACAAACGGCAGTAAAATCGACGAGAGAGCCGCTAAAAGATAAACCGACAAGACAAAAGCCATCACCAAAAGCACGTGGGACAAACGAACGGGCATTATGGGGTCTCTCCTAAATCAGCCGGTAAGTCAGCCGTTGGCGTTTGCGCTGGTGTTTGCGCTGGTGTTTGCGCTGGTGTTTGCGTTTGGGTTTGCGACGAAACATCTGTCGCCAATGGCTCCCCAAACGCTTCAATGCCTAAGGCACTGGCGGTTTCTACATTGGCCACTTGGCGCGCGGTTAGCGGGCCGCCAAGCACAAGTTCATTCTGGTCTAGATTGCTGATTAACTGAACCACAGAGCCAATATACGCAAGGTCGACATAGGCGTAATTTTTCGTGAGCTCGACAATTTTAACTTCGCGAACCAAATCCACCGCGTTCAAACGATCCAATAGGCGCGTCCAGTCCGCTAAACCCGTGTAGCTCGCCCGCACTTGCAACACTTGCTTTTCATCCGACCCTACAGCCGCCACAGATTTCCAGCGGGCGGCCAAAATGCCCATGACTTCGTCAATCGCGCGTTGGCCCATTTCCGGATGCGGATTGCCGGTGCGATAGGTCTTCACAATCACGTCGCTTTCATCGGCGCCAAAAATATAAACCGTGACCCCCAATTGCCCGTCCACATCCGCCAACGCATGCGCCACCACCACGGTGTCCGTGCCATAGCGTTCGTTCAGCCGTTGTAATTTTGCGGGGTCGCCGATCAGAATATCCTCCGCATTGGCAATCGCGGTGTCTTCTAAATCCCCCAGAGGCAGCAGCATGGGCGCCAGACTATTATCAATGTCATAGGCGGCCCATTCTTGGCGCCACCAATGCTCGCCCCAGCTTTGCAGGCCTTCTATATCTTCTAAAACGGGCAACAGAAGCGCTGGCTGGCTTTGCACTTCGGTGATAGCCACACCTACGCCGCGCAATAATTCACGCAAAGGAGCTGGTTTAAACTGCACTGACAAAGTAGCCAAATAGCGCCCGGGCCCCGTTTTCTCGTCTGAAATCCGTAAGCCCTCGACCAGATTTTCAAAATCTAAAGCCTGAATATCGGGCAATTTTTCCCATTCATCTTGCTTGATCAGGCGGCGCATAACCAAGGAAAGCGCTTTGGTTTGGCCATCGCGCAAGGCGGCTGCGCGCGCTAGGCTGGTAGACGCGGCGCTGGCATCCACGTTAATTTTTTGAACTTCAAAAACATTGCCCGCCCGCACGCCCGCCTGCACACAGACACCCCCGAAAGAGAGTGCCAGCAGGACAAATAGAAATTTGGAAAACAGATGTTTTTTCATAGCGGCCAAGTTACCGCGCAGTTTCCTCCACGGCAATCACTTAAAGTTTCAATTACGGGGTTACATTACCCACGATGCAGGCTATTTTGTGGCAAGTTTTCGATTCCACTGCGTTGTTACGCGCCTTGAGGTGATTTATGTCCGGCCCTAGCAAAACACCCCTAACATATGCCCAAGCGGGCGTGGATATTGAGGCGGGCAATGATTTAGTCAAACGCATCGGGCCGCTCGCCAAATCCACCGCACGCACGGGCGCCGATGTCGACCTTGGCGGCTTTGGTGGTCTGTTCGACTTGGCGGCTTGCAAATTCGACGATCCGGTTTTGGTGGCAGCCAATGATGGCGTCGGCACGAAATTAAAAATCGCTATTGAAGCCAATAAACACGACACCGTGGGCATTGATTTGGTCGCCATGTGCGTCAATGACCTCATCGTGCAAGGCGCAGAACCTCTGTTCTTCCTCGATTATTTCGCCTCTGGCAAATTAGACGTCGATGCCGCCACAAATGTGATTGCGGGCATCGCGCAAGGCTGTCGCCAAGCCAATTGCGCGCTTATCGGCGGCGAAACGGCTGAAATGCCGGGCATGTATGCGGCCGGAGATTATGACTTAGCGGGCTTCTCGGTAGGTGCCGTAGAGCGCACGAAAGTCTTGCCAAAGAAAGACATTGCGGCGGGCGATTTGATTTTAGGTCTCGCCTCCAACGGATTGCACTCGAACGGATTTTCTTTGGTGCGCCGCTTGGTAGAAGCCGAAGGCCTGTCGTGGGATTCCCCCTCGCCTGCCGATGACACCAAGAGCTTGGCCGAAGATTTGCTGACCCCAACGCGGATTTATGTGCGCTCTGTGCTGGCCGCGTTAAAAGCCAATGCGCCGATAAAAGGCCTCGTGCATATTACCGGCGGCGGCTTTCAAGAAAACTTGCCGCGCGTGCTAGACAACACGTTGGCCGCGCATATTGATCTCTCGGCATGGAAATTGCCGCGCGTGTTCCAGTGGCTACAAAAAGCAGGCGCCATCGAAGAAGCCGAACTTTTGCGCACGTTCAACTGCGGCATCGGCATGGCCGTGGTCGTGCCGATGGACGTGGCCGCCGATGTGATGGCTTTGCTGGCCGCGCAAGGCGAGACGGTTCTGCCCATCGGCACCATTACCCAACGCGCGGGCGATGCGGTGACCTTTTCTGGAACTCTATCTGCATGAAACAACAGCCGACCAAAGTCGCGGTTCTTTTCTCCGGTCGGGGCAGCAATTTAAAAACTCTGGCCGACCATATGGCGCAAGCCCATGTCCCCGCCGAACTGACATTAGCCTTGAGCAATCGCCCCAAAGCAGGCGGGCTCGACTATTGCGCCCGTCAAGGCATTGCCCATCAAGCCATCGACCACAAGCTTTTTGACACCCGTGAAAGTTTCGACGCTGAGCTGGACGCCGCTTTGCGTGGCGCCGGAATTGAGCTGATTTGCTGCGCCGGTTTTATGCGCCTGTTAAGCGCAGGCTTTGTGGAGGCTTGGCGCGACCGAATTATCAATATTCATCCCTCGCTTTTACCCAAATATAAAGGCCTCCACACCCATGCATGCGCCATAGAAGCTGGCGATAGCGTGCATGGATGCAGTGTGCATTACATGCGCCCCGAAATGGATGAAGGGCCCGTCATCGTTCAAAAACAAGTGCCGATTTACCCCGCAGACACACCAGACACATTGGCAGAACGGGTTTTGCAGCAAGAGCATATCGCCTATCCAGAGGCCTTGGATGCGGTGCTCAAAAAAATGGCGAGCCCAGCCTAAGCCGTCTCGCCATTTTCTAAATTAATTAGCTTTGGAATTAACCAACCAGCTCATTATCTGCGAAGAAGAATTTAATCTCTTCGGCTGCGGTTTCCGGCGCGTCTGAACCGTGTACGGAATTGGCATCAATGCTTTCCGCGAAATCTTTACGGATGGTGCCTGCATCGGCTTCGGCTGGATTGGTGGCGCCCATAATTTCGCGGTTTTTCGCGATGGCGTTTTCGCCTTCCAACACTTGCACGACCACAGGGCCAGAAATCATGAAATCTACCAAGTCATTGTAGAACGGGCGTTCTTTGTGGACGCCGTAAAACTCGCCAGCTTGATCGCGGGTCATGTGAATACGCTTAGAAGCAACAATGCGCAGGCCATTGCTTTCGAACCGGTCAATAATTTTACCAGTCAGATTGCGTTTGGTGGCATCGGGTTTGATAATCGAAAAAGTGCGCTCAAGAGCCATGAGTAAATCCTCAAATAGGTTAAATCAGAATTAAAATTGAGTTCAGTTGACCGCTTTATAGGCGAGCTTTAAGCCCAGCGCAAGCAATGGAAAAGAGCGCAAGCAATGGAGAATAGCGCTTAGGCCTTTTGTTCCCACTTGCCGTCTTCGCCCTGCTGCCAATAGGTCAGCTGATGCGCGCTATCTTTCAAACCCGCCCATTGCTGGCGGGCGTGGGCGAGGCTTTCCTCATCGCGGCCATCGAATAAAAACACGCAGCGCTCGAAACTCTCCAGCTCTGGGCGCGATGCCCCCTCGACGAGAAACAACACATTGGCCGCATTGGGTGTCTCTGCTTCGTCGGTCAGCCATATGGGTTGTTCGGCGGCATTATTAGCAAAGCGCGCATCGCCTTTCGCAGCATGGGGCAAAAACGCCTCATCGCGATAGGTCCACAGATGCGCGTCCAACGTTGCCAGCCGAGCTTCGGAGGTCACTTGAACGACGGCCTTCCAGCCGCGCTCAAGCGTTTTCTCCAAAAGAGCTGGCAAAACCTGTTCTAGGGTCTGGCGCTCCAGATGATAGAACAGTAGCTCACTCATTATTCGTAATGCGCTTTCACCAGACGGTCGAGCAAGCGCACGCCGTAGCCAGACGCCCACGTGCGGCTGATGGAAGATTTGGGTGAGCCCATGGCCGTGCCCGCAATATCCAAATGCACCCAAGGCACATCATTGGTGAAACGCTGCAAGAATTGCGCCGCCGTGGACGAGCCCGCATAGCGCCCGCCAATGTTTTTCATATCGGCGTTCGGCGTGTTGATCATTTTATCGAACGTATCGTTCATCGGCATGCGCCAGACTTTCTCGCCCTCTGCATTGCCAATGGCGGTTAATTGCTCCGACAATTTATCATCGTTCGAAAACAGCCCTGCATAATCTTGCCCCAAGGCCACCAAAATGGCACCTGTCAGCGTGGCGAGATCAATCATGAATTTCGGCTTGAAGCGCTTTTGCGTATACCAAAGCGCATCGGCCAAGACCAAGCGCCCTTCCGCATCGGTGTTCAAAACTTCGATGGTTTGGCCCGACATAGACGTAACAATATCGCCTGGGCGTTGCGCGTCACCGTCTGGCATATTTTCTACCAGACCCAAAATGCCAACCGCATTTACTTTCGCTTTACGCGCCGCCAAAGCGTGCATCAGGCCGGTCACGGCTGCCGCGCCGCCCATGTCGCCTTTCATTTCTTCCATGCCGCCCGCAGGTTTGATGGAAATTCCGCCGGTATCAAAACACACGCCCTTGCCAACAAAGGCAACGGGTTGCTTCGATTTTGCCGCGCCATTCCATTGCATAATCACCATTTGGCTCGGTTGGCGACTGCCTTGCCCGACACCCAAAAGCGAGCCCATGCCCAGCTTTTTCATTTGCGCTTCGCTCAACACTTCCACTTTCACGCCGAGCTTGGTCAGCGCTTTGGCGCGTTTGGTGAATTCTGGCGGGGTGAGAATATTGGCCGGTTCATTGACCAAATCGCGTGCCACAATCGTGCCTTCAGCCACGGCTTTTAATTCGGTAAAGCTTTTCTTGGCCGCAGCCATGGCTTTCGTCGCCACCACAAACTTAGACGGGCCGCCTTTGGTTTTGCCTTTGGTCTTATATTTCTCGAACTTGTAATCGCGCAGCAGGGCGCCGGTTGCGGCACGCGCGGCGATATCGCCATCGCTGACTTCTTTATTGCCCGCGGGTTCCAACATCAGGGTAATCACGCCGTCGGCTTTTTCGACTGTGCCTAGCGCCGTGCCGCCCATTTTCTCGGCATCGGCAGCGGTCAGCTTTTTCGCATCGCCCAGCCCCACAACCACAATCCGGTCGAGCGTGGTGTTTGCAGGTGCCAAAAGCGCAAACATGGCGCCCGCTTTGCCGGTGAATTTTTTAATTTTAAGGGCACGGGTAATCGCGCCGCCGGTTGTTTTATCCAACGCCTTGCCCAAGCTCGACAGCTTGCCGCCATCGGTGGCAGTAAGGATGACAGAGCCTTTTGTTGGCAGAGTGTCTTTCGTGAACGAAATAGATAGAGGCATAGTTTTCTCCAATAAAGTGAGCGAGAGGATAGGATAAGTGTCGGTTCGATGCGGCGCCCAAAGTGCAGGCTTGAAATCGCTTATGATTGCCAACATTATGGCGTAAATTACTAGTCGTCCAGCGCCATTTAGGGTAACACTGGTGCCTATTACATATGGCGCATTCGCGTCTCAAAACGAGTCTAGAAATGAAAACTTTTGTGAGCCTTCTGCCCAAACGCCAAATTATCGGCCTGACCCTAGCCCTCTCATTGGGTTTTTTGATCAGCCCTTTCGCCTCTAGCGCGCAAAGCCCCCAGTCGCGCGACGTGGAAGGCATTGCCGCCATCGTTAATGACCAAGTCATCTCGCTGTTCGATGTCGACCAACGCGTCGATTTATTTTTTGCGACTTCCGGCATTGCCAAGTCCCCCGAAATGACTGAGCGGATGCGCGCCCAAGTTCTTCGGTCTCTGGTCGATGAGAAGTTGCAATTGGAAGAAGCCAAACGGGTGGACATATCTATCCCAAATAAGGATGTGGAAAAGCGCATGAAGACCCTCGCCACCGAAGGCAAGATGACCCTCGACGGCATTAAAGAATTCTTGTCGGAGAAAAACATTGAGACCGGCTCGCTCGAACAACAATTGCGCGCCGAACTGGCTTGGAACCAATTCGTCCGCCGCAGCTTTGGCGGTCGTGTGAAAATTGGCGATCAAGAGATTGAAGAGCAATATAACAAGGCAGTCCGCGCGGTAAATCAAACGCGCTTTTTAGTGAGAGAAATTCTGCTCAATCTGGATAATTTTTCGAACGAACAACAAGTCGCCCAACTGTCTGGCGAGATTGTTAAGCAACTGCAATCCGGTGTCGATTTCGGAGCCGTGGCGCGCCAGTTCTCCATCGCTCCCACCGCGGCGCGCGGGGGGCAATTGGGTTGGGTTACCGCCGACCAACTGGATAAACGCCTCGCGGGCGTGGTTCGAAAAATGAAACCAGGCCAAGTTTCATCGCCTGTGCCAACCAATGCAGGCCTGTATATTATCGCCCTCGCCGATAAACGCGCGGGCGGCAATGATCCGAGCAAAAACCAGTTCGATATCTTGAGCCTGACTTTTAAAAAAGACACGAAGGCTGGCAATATCGATAAATTCGCCGCTGATTTTAAAACCTGCCGTCGCGCCCAGAAAAGCGCCAAGAAAGCCAATGCCGTGGCCAAGCGCACTGGCTTGCGCGAATTGCGCCAACTGCCCCGCCAAATCGCAAGTGCCGTTGGTGAGTTAGAGGCGGGTAGTTTGACCAATCCCATAACCACAGCCCAAGGCATTGAGCTTTATGCCGTTTGCGACCGCAAAGACGATATCGGCATCGAAATTTCGCGCGACCAAATATCCGATAATATTTTCTCGCAACGTGTCGCGATGATGGCCCGACGGCATTTGCGCGACTTGCGACGCGATGCTGTTGTTGAATACCGTTAAAGACGCGCGGCTCTCATGACCCCGCCTAGACTCTCCGACCCACTACCCCCGCTGCGAGAGGTCATCCAAGCGCATGGCCTTCGTGCTGATAAAAAATTCGGGCAGAATTTTATCCTAGACCTCAATCTGACGCGTCGCATTGCCCGTGAGGCGGGAGATTTAACCCAATGTGACGTCATCGAAGTTGGTCCGGGCCCTGGCGGTTTAACGCGCGGCCTATTGATGGAAGGCGCGGCCCATGTGCATGTCATCGAAACTGACGAGAGATTTTTGCCCGCGCTAGAAGAAATTCAAGCCGCCTATCCCAATCGCCTGTCTATTCATTTGGGCGACGCGCTGAAAATAAGCCCGGAAAGCCTGACACAAGCGCCCTATCGCATCGTCTCTAACCTGCCGTATAATGTGGCCACGCCCCTGCTTACGGGTTGGCTCGATGCCGGCTGGCAAGATGGGGTCTGGGCGCCGCAGTTTTTATCCATGACCCTTATGTTTCAAAAAGAAGTCGCGCAACGCATTACCGCTTTGGCAGGCGAAAAGCATTATGGCCGCTTAGGTGTCTTAGCCGGATGGCTGAGCGAGGCGCGCATTGCTTTTGATGTCGACCGGCAAGTATTTGTGCCGCCGCCCAAAGTGACGTCTGCCATTGTCGATTTGCGCCCCCGTGCCAAGCCTTTGGCCGAGGCCAATGCGGAAAGCTTGAGCAAGCTGACGGCTGCGGCATTTGGCCAACGTCGGAAAATGTTGCGCGCCAGTTTGAAACAGATAAGCTCTGACCCTCAAGCTCTCTTGGCCGCCGCCGGCATTGCCGAAACCACGCGGGCTGAACAGCTAACCATTGACCAATTTTGCGCGCTGGCTAATCTATGGAAACCAAGCGCATAACGATACGTAAAACTAACCCTCGGGAGAGACCTCATGAAAAGCCAAGCCATTACCGAATACGGAGCCGCCCTAGCCCCCGTTGAAGCCGACACCCCAACGCCAAGCGGCCAAGAGGTTCTGATTGAAATTACCCATTGCGGCGTTTGCCATTCGGATGTGCATTTCCACGATGGCCATTTTGATATTGGCAATGGCGAAAAACTAGATGTGCGCGGCGCCCGCCAAACTCCGTTTACGCTTGGCCATGAGATAGAAGGCGTCGTTAGCGCCATTGGCCCCGATGTGAAAGACGTGAAAGTCGGCACCCGCAAAGTGATTTACCCTTGGATTGGCTGTGGCGAATGCCATGAGTGCGACCATGGCCGCGAGCATTTGTGCAATGGCCGCGCGCTTGGTGTTAACCTGCCCGGCGGGTTTTCTACCCATTGCCTCGTGCCGCACGAACGCTATTGCCTCGATGCCGAAGGCATCGCAGAAGGCCTCGCCAGCACCTATATGTGCTCGGGCATCACCGCCTATTCGGCCCTGAAATATCTCGACACAGGCGACAAAGGCGAGCCAGCACTCATCGTTGGCCTCGGCGGCGTGGGCATGATGGCCTTGCAGTTTGCCTTGGAGATGTATGATGAAACACCGCTGGTGGCCGATTTAGATGAAAACAAACTCCAAGCCGCTATGGGCGCTGGCGCTCGGGCTGCTTACAATCCAAAAGATCCGGCAGCTCTGAAGCAACTCCTCGCAGACACAAATGGCGGCGTCGCGGGCGCGGCTGATTTTGTGGGCGCAGAGGGCTCGTTAAAATTTGCCACAGGCGCCATTCGGCGCGGCGGCGGCGTGAAAATTGTCGGCCTGTTTGGCGGCGCTTTCTCGCAGCCCATTCCTTATTTCCCATTCCGCGCCATGTCTATTGGCGGCTCAATGACCGGATCTTTGGCCGATACCATTGAGATGTTGGAAATTGTCAAAGCTGGCAAAATCAATCCCATTCCCGTGGAAACACGCGACATGAGTGCCGCCAGCGAAACGCTCGATGATTTACGCGAAGGCAATATCATCGGCCGCGTGGTGCTGGAAAACCGTTAAATCGAAACATCCCTGCGAGGCGCTTTTATAAAGTGTCTCGCAGAGCTTTCACAAAGTCTGATAAATCTGTTTGGCGCGCGCGCTTTGAGCGCTCAGCCATCAAAATAGCCTGTAATTGCACCCGCGCTTGCTCGGCATCTTCATTGACGATGACATAATCATATTCTGGATAATGGCTAATCTCGTCAGAGGCCTTCGACATACGAGCGGCCACAACTTCAGCACTATCTTGTGCGCGCGTGTTGAGGCGCTTTTCTAGCTCGGCAGCCGACGGCGGTAGAATAAACACTTTGACCAAATCATCGGCCGCAGCTTCTTGCAATTGTTGTGTGCCCTGCCAATCGATATCAAATAAAATATCGTGACCTTGGCCAAGCGTGTCTTCTACGGGCGCGCGCGGTGTACCATAATAATTGTCGAATACTTTGGCATGCTCTAGCAAATCGCCGCGATTGCGCATTTCTCCGAAGGCTTGCGTATCCACGAAATGATAATCTTGGCCATCTATTTCACCGGGCCGCGCTTGGCGCGTGGTCACCGATACCGACATGGAGATATGGCTATCTGCCGCCAACAGGCTGCGCGCCAAAGTGGTTTTGCCCGCGCCCGATGGGGACGATAAAACCAGCATAAGGCCGCGACGGTGGATGGCATCAGACATGAGCAGCTCCTCGAATCAACTTCTGAACTCTCACTATAAAGGATTATCGCCTGTTCTGTTTTTCGATTTGGCGCCAGCGTCGCACATTGCGATTATGCTCGGCCAAAGTTTCACTAAACACATGACCGCCGGTGCCATCGGCGACAAAGTAAAGCGCGGGGCTATCCGCAGGGTTCAGCACGGCGGCGATAGCTGCGCGTCCCGGGTTGGCAATCGGGGTCGGTGGCAAGCCTTTAATTCGATAGGTATTATACGCCGTGCGGCGGCGAATTTCGCTGCGCCGAATGGGACGCCCCAGCTTGCCTTGCCCGCCAACCAGTCCATAAATAATCGTTGGATCGGATTGCAGCCGCATATTTTTCTTCAACCGATTGAGGAACACCGCCGCGACCAGAGGGCGCTCTTTGGCGACGGCTGTTTCGCGCTCGACAATCGAGGCCAGAATAATCGCTTCTTGCTTCGATTTAATCGGCAGGCCCAATTGGCGTTTCGCCCATAGCTCATCGATGACTGATTTTTGGGCTCGCGTCATTTTTTCAAGGAGCTTGGCACGTGACATACCGCGCGCCACTTTATAGGTCTCTGGTAATAGCGAGCCTTCGGGTGGAATGGCGATCTCGCCTTGCAGCAAATCAAGGCCGCGCAAGTGCGCGACGATGTTTTGACTGGTCAGCCCTTCCGCCAGCGTAATGGCGTGCAGCACCTCATCGCCACGGGTCAATATTTTCAGCACACCTTGCATGTTGGCGCCGGCCGGTATGTTAAATTCGCCGGCTTTCAAAGCCGAAGCTTGGCCACGCAATCGCGCGTAAACGTGAAATAAAACCGCGCTGCGCAAAAGGCCCTGCTCGTCTAATTTTACCGTAACCCCGCGCAGCGTAGTGCCGCGTGGCAGCTCGATTTGTTTAGCTTGTGTTTGCGGCCCCGGCATCAAAATCAGCCCGATAAAGGCAATAGAAGCCAGCAAAACCATGAGTGCGGCTGGCAGAAAAATCACGCGAAACCGATTTACAAATAACAGGATAGGTTGCAAAGCTGATCTACTCGACCGCTTTAAATACGAGCGAGGCATTGGTTCCACCAAAGCCAAAGCTATTGGAGAGAACGGCCGAAACCTTTTTCTCTTGGGCCTTCAAAGGCACCAAATTAAGATTGGTTTCTGCGGATGGATTTTCCAGATTGAGAGTTGGTGGCACAACGCCATCGCGCATAGCCAATACGGAGAAAATCGCCTCAACCGAACCCGCCGCCCCTAGCAAATGGCCGATCGAAGATTTAGTCGATGACATCGCCAAATTGTCTGAAGCGCCACCGAACAAACGCTCGACCGCGCGCAATTCAATTTCGTCGCCCATCGGTGTCGATGTGCCGTGCGCGTTAATATATCCAATGTCTTCTGGCGCCAATCCAGAGCGTTTCAAGGCGGCCTGCATGGCGCGAAAACCGCCCGAGCCATCTTCGGCTGGCGAGGTGATATGGTAGGCATCGCCCGACAAGCCGTAGCCAACCACTTCTGCATACATAGTCGCGCCGCGCGCTTTGGCGTGTTCATATTCTTCCAGAACCACAATGCCCGCGCCTTCGCCCATCACAAAACCATCGCGGTCTTTATCATAGGGGCGCGAAGCTTTTTCCGGGGTGTCGTTAAAATGGGTAGACATCGCACGGCAGGCCACAAAGCCGGCCATGCCCAAAGGCGAGATAGCCCCTTCGGTGCCGCCTGCAACCATCACGTCGGCATCGTCAAACATAATCAACCGCGCCGCATCGCCAATGGCGTGCGCGCCAGTAGAACACGCCGTCACAACCGCGTGATTAGGGCCCTTCAGGCCGTGTTTAATGGAAACTTGTCCGCCCGCTAAATTGATGAGCGAGCCCGGAATGAAAAACGGGCTGATTTTGCGAGGGCCTTTATCGCGCAAGGTATTGGCGGCGGTTTCGATACCTTGCAAGCCACCAATGCCTGCGCCAATGAGGACGCCGGTTCGGAATTGCTGTTCGTCGGTTTCTGCTTTATAGCCGCTGTCGGCGATCGCCATATCGGAGGCGGCCATGGCGTAAATAATAAAATCATCGACGCGGCGCTGATCTTTGGGCGCCATATAAAGGTCGGCGTTAAAGCCACCCTCGCTCTTGTCAATTTGGCAAGCAATCTGACAAGGCAAATCCGACGCGTCGAAATAATCAATAGTCCCTGCACCCGAGTGACCATCAAGGAGCCGTTTCCAGCTCTTCTCAATCGTCTCTCCAAGTGGGTTTACAGACCCAATTCCGGTAATAACGACGCGCCGCATTCTAATCAGTATACTTTAAGAAGCCTGGTCGATGAATTTCACTGCATCGGCAACTGTCAAAATAGTTTCAGCTGCGTCATCAGGAATTTCGATACCAAACTCTTCTTCAAAAGCCATCACCAGTTCAACCGTGTCTAGGCTATCGGCGCCCAAATCATCGATGAAGCTTGCGGCTTCGGTAACTTTATCGGCTTCTACGCCAAGGTTTTCGACTACGATGTTTTTTACGCGTTCGACAGTATCGCTCATCTTAAGCTCCTTAAAAATGGCTGCATATTTGTAATAAAAGCAGCAAATTCCTCAAAAAATAGGCATGACTCCCATACCTGCAGTTTTCTCTAACACCCTTTACACACCATGTCTATGGTTCGGCGCCCTGAGAATAACCACTAAATCATGGCCATGCCGCCGTTCACATGCAGCGTTTGTCCGGTGACATAAGCTGCCTCATCGCTGGCCAAATAAAGACACGCCGCTGCGATATCATTTCCCTCGCCCAAACGCCCTGCCGGGATAGCTTTCGTCAGCGCTTCTTTTTGCGCCTCTGGCAAATCATCGGTCATCGGCGTGGCAATAAATCCAGGGGCCACGCAATTGACGGTGATGCCGCGACTGGCGACTTCTTGCGCCAAAGATTTCGACATACCAATCATGCCCGCTTTGGTAGCGGCATAATTGGCCTGCCCCGGATTACCGGTCACGCCCACAACGGAGGTAATGCCAATAATGCGCCCATGGCGGCGTTTCATCATGCCGCGCAAAGCCGCGCGAATAAGACGGAAGCTAGACGTCAAATTGACTTCTAAGACGACATCCCAATCTTCGTCTTTCATGCGCATCGCCAAACCGTCGCGCGTAATGCCGGCGTTGTTGACCAAGACATCCAAGCCGCCCATGGCTTCTTCGGCTTTGGCAGCTAAGTGAGCCGCGCCTTCGGCGGTCGATAGATCCGCGACCAATACGTGGGCGCCATCGCCCAGCTCATCGGCCAAGGCTTGCAGCACGCTTTCGCGGGTTCCAGCCAGTCCAACATTGGCGCCTGCCGCGTGCAGCGTGCGCGCAATTTGATTGCCGATGCCGCCAGAGGCGCCGGTTACCAGTGCGTTTTTTCCGCTTAAATCAAACATTCATCTCTCCCTTAATTTGCAAAACCTTGGATATCTTCAGGCGCATTCAAGGCCCGCGCCGTCAGGCGGTCGTCAATGCGACGCGCCATGCCGGTTAATACTTTTCCGGTGCCAATCTCTAACAATTCCGTGACCCCTTGATCGGCCGCCCAAATCATACTTTCGCGCCAGCGCACCGAGCCCGTTACCTGCTCGATAAGCAATTTACGAATAAGCTCTGGATCTTGCGTCGCCTCGGCCGTGACATTGGCAATTAGTGGCACGCTTGGCGCCTTGATATTTGTCTCGGCCAAAGCGGCGGCCATTTCATCGGCGGCGGGTTGCATCAGCGAACAATGAAACGGCGCACTGACGGGCAGGTTCATGGCGCGTTTGGCGCCTCGGATTTTCGCTAACTCAATGGCGCGTTCCACCGCTTCCGCATGGCCAGAAATGACCACTTGGCCATTGGCATTATCATTGGCGGCAGCACAAACTTGTGTCTCCGAGGCGGCCTCTTTGGCTATCTCGACGACGACCAAAAATTCCAATCCCAAAAGCGCTGCCATGGCGCCCACACCCACCGGCACGGCACGCTGCATAGCTTGGCCGCGCAACTTCAAAAGCCGACTGGTGTCCACCAACTGCAAAGCGCCCGCTGCCGTCAGCGCTGCGTATTCGCCCAAACTATGACCTGCCACATAAGCGGCCGCGTCGGCCAGTTGCAGACCGCGCGCTTCCAACACGCGCATCACGGCCATGGAGACTGCCATTAAAGCTGGCTGCGCGTTTTCGGTGAGGGTGAGAGTTTCTTGCTGGCCGTTCCACATAATTTCGGAAAGGTTTTGGCCTAGCGCGGCGTCAACTTCGTCGAATACCGCTTTGGCTTCTGGATAGGTTTGCGCCAACACTTGGCCCATGCCAACGGTCTGGCTGCCTTGGCCTGGAAATACAAATGCTTGTGTCATCGAATTACCCTCTCTTGGTCTTGCGTTATCTTTTCAGGCGATACGCCCTTGCCCTCTTATACTAGGTGTTTGCGCGCTGTGGGGACAGATTTTTACCCTCAAATCATCCTTGCCAAGCCTTGCCCGACATAGTATTACCCGTTTTATTAAGTTTCGGTCGAAGGCTGAAAGGATGAAAACCTCTGATGGTCAGAAGGTTTAGGAATGGTCCGACATCCCGTGTCTTCGCTCTTGCGTAACTTGTGAGCTTCTCCCAGTTTTTGGTAGATAAGGGCTCGCTAGGGGCTAGGCGCCGAACCCATGAAGGAGAGAAGCTATGGCTCTATATGAGCACGTGTTTATTGCACGCCAAGATATTTCTTCGCAGCAAGTAGAAGGTCTCATCGATATGATGCAGGCTGTGCTGGAAGAAAATGACGGCAAAATTACCAAAATCGAATATTGGGGTTTGAAATCACTCGCATACCGCGTGAAGAAAAACCGCAAAGGTCATTATTCCTTGCTGAACATTGACGCGAGCCACGCAGCCGTTGCTGAGTTGGAGCGTCGTATCAGCCTGAACGATGACATCATTCGTTCCATGACCCTGCGGGTCGATGAGCATGAGGCCGATGACTCGGTTCAAATGCGTAACAAAAACCGCGACGAACGTCGCGGTTCGCGTCGTGAAGATGGTGGCGATCGCCGCCGTGATGATCGCCCTCGTGAGGATCGTCCCCGTGACGACAAGCCCCGCGAAAGTAAACCAAGCGAAGGAGAGGCATCATGAGCCAAGGACGCCGCCCATTTGGACGCCGCAAGAAGTCTTGCCCGTTTTCAGGAACCAACGCACCGGTTATCGATTATAAAGATACCCGCCTTCTGCAACGTTATGTTTCAGAACGCGGTAAAATCGTACCTCGTCGCATCACGGCTGTTTCTTCCAAGAAACAACGCGAGCTGGCCCGCGCTATCAAGCGCTCCCGCTTCTTGTCTTTGATGCCATATACGGTTGATCAGTAGGCCTTTCGGCAGGAGTGCGGCAAGCTTATGACGCAAGCCCTGCTATTGAGAATAACTGTGGCGGCGACGAGCGCATTTGTGCTGTTCGCCGCCATATTTACTTTGCCCTTCGCCGCCCTGCCGATGGCTTATGTTGGGCTGGCCTATGGCGCCACCCAAGCCGCACTGGTGGCAGGCGTTACGCTGCTAATAACCGGCATCATTTTAGGCCCACCGCTGGCCATTACTCTCCTCATCGTATTTTTGCTGCCGACCTATATCTTGGTTCGCCAAGCCCTGTTGTCGCGCGCGCAGGTGGCTAACGAAGAGGATGCGCCGACGTTTGTTTTCTATCCTTTACGAAACCTTATTCTCCTAACCTTAGCCGTCAGTGCTTTGGGAACGGTCGTAGCGTTTTTAACGCTCGGCGGAACGGCTGGCCTGCCGCAGTCGCTGGCCAATGCCCTCATGGCATCGGCGGCAATTAGCAGCACCCTATCCAGTGTGTATCAAATATCGTCGCCGGAAGAGTTTCTGCACTTGGCCAATTTGATGCTCATCGCCAGTTTTGCGACTTGGCCTTTATTGGTGCTAGGCAATGCCCAAGCCGCCCAAGGCATATTGGTAAAACAAGGCAAAAACCTGCGCCCAGCCAATGATTACCAAACCCTAAGTTTGCCGCCAAGCTTGGCGCTGGTCTTCGCGGGGCTGTTGAGTTTGTCCTTGGTAACCGATGGATGGGTCTCGACCCTCGCTGCCGCTTTGGCGGCTGTGGTGTTGGCTGCGTATTTTCTATTGGGTTTAGCCATTATTCATGCTATCTCCCGCAACTGGAACGGGCGTGTGCTGATTTTGGCGACGCTTTATTTCTTACTTTTCGTGATGGCCTGGGTGAGTATCCCCGTCAGCCTAATGGGACTGTTGGATGCCCGCCTCGATTTTCGAGGCTTGCGAAAACACCCTGACAAGCCGTCTAATTCTACTGGGGACAAGGAGTAACTACCATGCAAGTTGTATTGCTAGAGCGCATTGCAAAGCTAGGCCAAATGGGCGACGTCGTAACTGTAAAAGACGGCTATGCTCGTAATTTCCTACTTCCACAGGGCAAAGCCCTTCGCGCCAATAAATCAAATCTCGAGCGTTTCGAACAAGACCGCGCGCAATTAGAAGCCCGCAATTTGGAACGCAAACAAGATGCCACAGCCGTAAACGCCAAACTCGACGGACAGACTTTCGTGGTCATTCGTTCGTCTGGCGACACCGGCCAGCTTTACGGTTCTGTCTCCCCGCGTGACATTTCTGATTTGCTTAGCGCAGGTGGTTTTGACACAGCCCGCAATCAGGTTGTCTTGAGCCAGCCGATCAAAAATCTTGGTCTGCATACCGTTGCCGTTATTTTGCACCCTGAGGTTACCTCGAGTGTCATCGTCAACGTAGCCCGCACAGAAGATGAAGCCGAGCGCCAAGCTGCCGGCGAAGATGTGACAGGCGAACAGCAAGAAGATGAAGCCGCTATGGACTTGGATGCCGTGTTCGAAGAAGGCGCCAACGCTGATATTTCTGACGACGATGCAGAAGACACAGCCGAAGAAGCTGCCGAAGAGGCTACCGACGAAGTTGCCGAAGCTCCTGCCGAAGAAGCCGAAACAGAAGAAGTCTCGGAAGAAACAGCAGATAGTGAAGACGACGCTGAGGAAGCCTCGAAAGATTAATTCGAGTTTTCCCCGTAATTAACAGGCTCGCCGGAAAGTTTTTTTCGGCGGGCCTTTTTTTATCTGGTCGGCTTTGACCAGTGTGTCTAATGTCGCCTTTATGGAAACTTTAGACACACTCGAAAATCCCGCCCCCGTTTTAGCAACGATCTCTGAAAACGAGAGTTTTAAATCGCTGCCGCACAATATTGAAGCCGAGCAAGGCCTCTTAGGCGCGCTGCTAATCAATAATGACTCGCTTGACCAAGTGGCTAATTTTCTGAAGCCTGATTATTTTTTCGACCCCGTGCATCAGCGCATTTATGAAGCCGTCTCTAAGCTCATCGGGAATGGCAATCTGGCCTCTCCGGTCACGCTGAAAACCTATCTTGAAATGGATGACGGACTGATTGCGCTCGGCGGTGTCGGTTATTTGGCGCGTTTGGCGTCCAATGCCACCACCATCGCCAATGCCAAACAATACGGCCAAACCATTTACGATCTAGCTATCCGCCGCCAGCTTATTCTGGTTGGGCAAGAAATGGTGGCCGATGCCTATGATGGCGACATTGACCAAAACCCCAATATGCAAATCGATAAAGCCGAACAGTCGCTTTATTCCATCGCCGAAAAAGGTACGCATAACGCGGGCTTTATGAATTTTGACCACTCCCTGACAGGCGCCATTGAAATGGCCGAAAAAGCCTATCAGCGCGAGGGCAATTTATCGGGCGTCTCGACGGGCTTTACCGGCTTGGACGATATGCTGGGCGGTTTGCAAGACAGTGACTTGCTCATTCTGGCGGGTCGTCCCGCTATGGGCAAAACCGCGCTGGCCACTAATATCGCTTTCACCATCGCGCATAATTACATGAAGGCCAAACAAAGCGGCAATGTCGAAACCCAATCAGACGGCTCCATTAAAGTAAATGACGGCGGCGTCGTTGGTTTCTTCTCGCTCGAGATGGCGGCCGAACAGCTCGCGACACGTATGTTGGCCGAGCAAGCTGGCGTCTCGTCTTCCAATATCCGCAAGGGCGATATCCACGAAGATGAGTATACGCGTCTGGTAAACTCGGCGCGTAACTTGCAAGACGCGCCTTTGTTCATTGACCACACGGGCGCCATTCCTATGGGCACCTTGGCAGCGCGCGCGCGGCGCTTGAAGCGCCAACATGGGCTGGGGCTGATTGTTATCGATTACTTGCAGCTGGTTCGGGCTGGCAATCAGCGCGATGGCCGCGTGCAAGAGGTAAGTGAAATCACCCAAGGACTGAAAGCCTTGGCAAAAGAATTAAACGTGCCGGTGCTGGCTTTATCTCAGCTCTCTCGGCAAGTGGAATCGCGCGACGATAAACGCCCGCAGCTTTCTGACTTGCGCGAGTCTGGCTCCATTGAGCAAGATGCGGATATTGTAATGTTCGTGTATCGCGAGCCCTATTACTTGATGCGCGAAAAACCCATGGAAGGAACCGAAGAGTTTGTTCTATGGCAAGAACGGATGAATGCGGTGGATGGAACGGCGGAAGTGATTGTCGGTAAAAACCGTCACGGCCCCGTGGGCACGGCGCGCATGGCCTTTGAAGACCGCTTCACCCGCTTCACCGACCTCGCAGACGATGAACGAACACCGGAGCGTTTTGACTAAATGACTTATTCGGATACGGCTGTTTTAACAATCGACTTAGCGGCGCTGACGCAGAATTATCACGCCATGAAAGCCGCCGCCCCAGGCGCCCAAACAGCCGCGGTCGTAAAAGCCAACGCCTATGGTTTGGGGCTAGAGCCCGTGGTCAAAACTTTACACGCAGCCGGATGCACAAATTTTTTCGTGGCCTTAGCCGAAGAGGGCGTCGAGCTGAGAGCGCTTGCGCCCGATGCGATTATTTACGTTTTAAACGGACTGCCGATAGGCGCGGCCGCCGATTTTGCTTTGCATGAATTGCGCCCCTGCCTAACGAGCCCAGAGCAAATGTTGGAGTGGCAAGACTACTGCCAAAACCAAGCCAAGGCGGCCTTGCCCGCTTGTCTATTTGTCGACACAGGGTTTCACCGCCTCGGGTTGAGCCAGAACCAAGTTGCGGATTTAGCCGACACGCCCTCGGCGTTTGACGGCTGGGAGCTATGCCTCATCGCCAGCCATTTGGCTTGCGCCGATGCCCCCGACCACCCGATGAATGCCAGTCAATTAGAAGCTTTCCGTTTTGCCCTGTCGCTTCTGCCCAAAGCGCCCGCCTCGCTGGCCAACTCTGGCGGCGTGAGGATGGGCGAGGCCTATCATTTCGATATGGTTCGCACAGGCACAATGATTTATGGCGGCTCGGCCACCGGACGGGTGGAAGATGCCCTGGCCCCCGTCACTTGTTTGCGCGCGCCCCTATTGCAAATCCGCCAGCTATCGGCGGGCGATAGCATTGGCTATGGCGCCACCTTCACGGCCTCGCGCGAGATGACCATTGGTCTTGTCAGCCTCGGCTATGGCGATGGGTTGAGCCGTTATTTCAGCGGTAAAAGCGGCGCTCCCAGCCCCGCGCATCTCATGCTAAATGGTCAGCCGACGCCCTTAGTTGGGCGCGTTTCGATGGATAGTCTGGCCATTGATATGACCGATTTACCCGCCAGTTTGCGAGCCGAAGCCAAAATCGGCGACATGGTAGAAGTTTTCGGGCCAAATAATCCGATAGATCGACTTGCCATGCAGGGGCAAACCATCTCATATGAGCTACTCACGGCACTCGGAACCCGCTATAAGAGAGTGTATAGCGACTAGCGACTTCACAGGAGAGCGTTTTGGCAGCACTGGCAACAATAGGACGTTTTTTCCTCGGCTTTTTTGCCCAAACGGGACAGCTCGCGATTTTCATCGGGCAAACGCTAGCGGCACTCGCGCGGCCGCCATTTTATTTTCGGATGATTGGCCAACAGATGCTGCGCATCGGCTATTTTTCTTTGCCCGTTGTCGCCCTCACCTCGTTTTTCACGGGCGGCGCTCTGGCCATTCAAATTTACTATGGCGGCAGTCAATTTAACTCCGAAGCCATCGTCTCCAGCATTGTCGCGCTTGGCATCACTCGTGAACTGGGGCCTGTTTTAGGCGGGCTTATGGTAGCAGGTCGGGTATCGGCAGCCATTGCCGCCGAAATTGGCACCATGCGGGTGACCGAACAAATTGATGCGCTGACCACCCTCTCCACCAACCCTTATAAATACCTCGTTGCGCCGCGCGTGATTGCTGCCACCCTATGCATGCCTCTGCTGGCTTTGGTGGCAGATATTCTAGGCATCTTTGGCGGCTTCGTGGTTGGCACGCAGAGTTTTGATTTCAACGCCGCCATTTATGTGCAGCGCACTTTCAGCTTTTTGCAATTTGACGATGTCGCCTCTGGCCTCATCAAAGCGGCCGTGTTTGGTTTCATCATCGCCATCATGGGCTGCTATAATGGCTATCATTCAAAAGGCGGCGCGCAAGGCGTGGGCCGCGCCACCACCAATGCCGTGGTTAGTGCCAGCATTCTTATTCTCGCCGCCAACTATCTGATGACGGCGCTGCTGTTCTCATCATGACCGATAAAATATCGCTAGCCAAAGTGCATAAGCGCTTCGCCACCAAGGAGGTGCTGCGCGGGCTCACCCTGAATATCGAAAAAGGCCAGTCGATGGTGGTTATCGGTGGATCGGGTAGCGGCAAATCGGTGATGTTGAAGTCCATTCTCGGCCTTCTTACGCCCGATAGCGGCTCGATTGTCATCGATGGCCAAGAAACCGTTGGTCTGGCGCGCGAAAAGCGCAGTGCCATAGACGCGCAAATTGGTATGTTGTTCCAAAATGGCGCCTTGTTTGACAGTCTCCCCGTGTGGAAGAACGTTGCCTTTCGCGGCATCCAAAACGAGGGCATGAACGAAGACGAAGCGCGCCAAATCGGCAAAGAGGCTCTGCGTCGTGTAGGGCTTGGCGACGAGCTGTTAGATTTGTTTCCCGGCGCCCTATCCGGCGGCATGCATAAGCGAGTTGGCTTGGCCCGCGCCATTGCCTTCAGCCCAGAAATTATTTTCTTTGATGAGCCGACTACCGGTCTCGACCCGATTATGACCGATGTTATCAATCACCTCATTCAAGACTGCGTGCAAGATTTAGGCGCCACCACGTTGACCATCACCCACGATATGACCAGCGTGCGCGCTATCGCCGATAAAACCGCCCTGCTCTATAAAGGCGACATTATCTGGCACGGCGACCAAGCCGCGCTCGATGCCTCGAAAGACCCGTTCTTGCATCAATTCATCCACGGCCTTGCCCATGGCCCTATTGAGGTCGAAGGCCAGCAACTTGAGGCCGCGATTGCGGGGTTAGATAGCTAAATGGCCCGCACCAGCCAAGAATATGTCTGCAATAAATGCGGCAATGTCACCACCAAATGGTCCGGTAAATGCGAAGCCTGCTTTGAGTGGAATTGCATTGTCGAAGGTTCTGGCTCGAGCGCGCCGCCCATCGGGCGCGGAGCCAAAAAGACCAAAGGCCAATCCATCACCCTCTCGTCGTTGGCAGGAGAAGACGAACCGGCAGAACGCAGCACCTCTGGCATTGAAGAGCTGGACCGTGTTTTAGGAGGCGGGCTCGTGCCGGGCTCCGCAACCCTAATCGCCGGCGACCCCGGCATTGGGAAGTCGACTTTATTGCTGCAAGCTGCCGCCGCGATTGGGGAAAACGCCGCCGCAAAAGATGGCAAAGTGGTTTACATTTCTGGCGAGGAAGCCTTGGCACAATTACGCATGCGGGCCAGACGACTTGGCCTTTCCGATGCGCCGGTTGAATTAGCTTCCGAAACCAATGTGGCAGATATTTGCAAGACGCTAGAAAAAGAAGGCCCATTGGCCCTCGTCGTCATCGATTCCATTCAGACCATGTGGTCGCCGGCCATCGAGGCTGCGCCCGGCACAGTCAGCCAAGTGCGGGTGGCGGGGCAGGAGCTTATTCATTTTGCCAAACGCACCGATACGCCGGTTATTTTGGTGGGTCATGTTACCAAAGACGGGCAAATTGCGGGGCCTCGTGTGCTTGAGCATATGGTCGATACGGTGGTTTATTTTGAGGGCGATAGGGGCGACCAATATCGTATTCTGCGCTCCATTAAAAACCGTTTTGGGCCCGCCCACGAAATGGGTGTCTTCGAAATGCAAGGCGCAGGCCTGATGCAAGTTCAAAACCCGTCGGCGCTGTTTCTCGAAGGCCGAGATGAAAATGTTCCGGGTGCCGCCGTTTTTGCAGGCCTAGAAGGCACGCGTCCGCTATTGGTTGAAATTCAAGCCTTGGCCGCGCCGTCCTCTTTAGCCACCCCGCGCCGCGCGGTTGTTGGCTGGGATACCAATCGCCTATCGATGGTGCTGGCCGTATTGGAGGCGCGCTGTGGCATGTCTTTTTCAGGGCGCGATGTATTTTTAAATGTGGCAGGCGGCATGCGCATTAACGAGCCAGCCGCAGATTTGGCAGTAGCGGCCGCGTTGATCTCATCGTTGAGCGGCAAGCCAATAGCCAAAGACAGTGTTGTGTTTGGCGAGATTAGCCTGTCTGGCGCCGTAAGACCGGTGACGCAAAGCGGCGTGCGTCTGAAGGAAGCCGAGAAACTAGGCTTCAAAATGGCCTATGCCCCCAAGACCGGAAATGCCGAGTTACCCAAGAGTGTAAAGATAAAACAAATAGACGACTTGGGCGCCCTAATTGCGGCCTTTGGCGTAACCCCTACCGAGGAATAAGCGCCTTCAGGAGCGCTAAAGTTCGACTCATGATAGGAATTCGTTATGGAATTACTGGTCCTTGATTATCTCATCATCGCGGTGCTGCTTATCTCGGCATCGCTATCTTTGATGCGCGGGTTCACCAAAGAGGTTCTGTCCATTCTAGGGTGGGCGGCCGCAGGCTATGCTGCCATTTTCTTTGGCCCTTCTTTAAAACCCGTTTTGGCCAATTACATCAAAATTGACTGGGTGGTTAACGGTGGCGCCATGCTGGTGACTTTCTTGGCCACTTTGATTGTGTTTTCTTTTCTCAGTTCCATGATATCGAAACAGATGAAGGGCAGCGCGCTCGGGCCCCTAGACCGCTCTATGGGCGTGATGTTTGGCGCTGCACGCGGCGCCTTTATCATCTGCATGGCTTATCTGGGCATGAGCGCGGTGTTTCCCGAAGACGAACACCCAGACTTCATCACCCAAGCCAAATTGCGCCCCATGTTGCAAACCGGCAGCAAAGCTTTTGTGACGCTTGTGCCCCTAGAGCGTTTGCCGCTCAACCTCATCAATATCGGCACCACATCGCCAGCCGATGGGGTGGAGGCTTTGCAAGAATTTGGGCAAGAAGTGTTGCTAGATGCGGCGAAAGAACAGATCGATAAAATTGTTGAGGAAACGCAAGACAGCTTCAAAGACACGGGCTATAAACAAGGCGAGAGATCGACGATTGAGCGGCTTATCCGCAATACCGAAGGGGTCAAATAATGACACGCCTACCCGCCTATCATTATGACGAAAAGACCGATAAATTACGCGACGAATGTGGCGTGTTCGGCATCTTTGGCCACCCCGATGCCGCCGCCCTTACCACTTTAGGATTACACGCTTTGCAACATCGCGGCCAAGAGGCTGCGGGCATTGTGAGCTTCGATGGCAAAAACTTTTTTGCTGAACGCCGCATGGGACTGGTCTCTGACCATTTCACCAAGCCGCGCGTTTTAGACAATCTTTTAGGCCCCTCGGCGGTTGGCCATGTGCGTTACTCGACCACGGGCGAGACGATTTTGCGCAATGTGCAGCCGCTATTCGCCGACCTAACTGGCGGTGGCTTTGCCATTGCCCATAATGGCAACCTCACCAATGCGCTAACTTTGCGCGAGGAGCTGGTGAAAAACGGCTCGATTTTCCAATCGACGTCGGACACAGAAACCATTTTGCAATTGGTGGCGCGCTCCAAACGGGTCAATACATTGTCGCGCTTTACCGATGCGCTATTTCAAATTGAAGGCGCTTATGCGCTGGTGGTGCTGACCAATAAAAAGCTCATCGGCGCGCGCGACCCATTGGGCATTCGCCCCTTGGTGATTGGCAAGCTAGATGACGCCTATATTTTGGCCTCCGAAACCTGCGCTTTGGATATTATTGGCGCCAGCTTTGTGCGCGAAGTCGAGAACGGCGAGATTGTGGTCATCACAGATAGCGGCATTGAGAGCATCAAACCTTTCCCGCCCATCGAGCCGCGCCCGTGCATTTTCGAGTATATTTATTTCTCACGCCCCGACAGCATGATTAACGGCAAAAGCGTTTACGATTGCCGCAAGGCTTTTGGTCGCAAATTGGCGGAAGAAAGCGGCGTCGAAGCCGATGTGGTTATTCCGGTGCCAGACAGCGGCGTGCCTTCGGCTATCGGCTATGGCGAAGCGTCAAAAATTCCCTTTGAGCTGGGCATCATCCGCAATCATTACGTTGGCCGCACGTTCATTGAGCCGACGCAATCCATTCGCGCCTTCTCGGTGAAGTTAAAACATAACGCCAATCGCGCGCAAGTGAATGGCAAGCGCGTCATCCTCATCGACGACAGCATTGTGCGCGGCACCACCTCGGTAAAAATCGTGCAAATGATGCGCGAAGCTGGCGCGACGGAAGTGCATATGCGCATCGCCTCGCCGCCGATTACCCACCCAGATTTTTACGGTATTGATACGCCGAGCCAAGAGCATTTGCTGGCCGCCAACCACTCGCTGGATGATATGTGCAAATATATCGGCGCCGACAGCCTAGCCTTCTTGAGCGTCGATGGCCTGTATCAAGCCATGGGCTTTCCCGATGGCCGCAACGCCGAGCGCCCGCAATATACCGACCATTGCTTCACGGGCGAATACCCAACCGGCCTCGCCGACCAAAACGGTGGCGACCATTTGCACCAACTCTCGCTTCTTTCTGAACAAGCTTAATCCATGACCAACACAATGGCACCCGCCGCCTCCCAAGGGCATGATTTCGCTGGTAAATTAGCCCTCGTCACGGGCGCAGGTCGGGGTATCGGCTGGGCCGTGGCGCAAGGTTTAGCCACCGCTGGCGCGCATGTTTTGCTGCTATCGCGCACGCAAGGCGCACTGGAAGACTTATACGACACCATCTCGGCAGCCGGCGGCGAAGCCACGGGCGTGCCGATGGATGTCACCGATGGCGAGGCGCTCGACCGTCTGGGCGCCAGCCTAAACGAGCGCTTTGGCAAATTAGATATGCTGGTCGGCAATGCCGGCGTGCTAGGGCCGATGACCCCCAGCTCGCATATTGACCCGAAAGAATTCGACAAAGCCATGGCCGTAAATGTGACGGCCAATGCGCGCCTCATCCGCGCCATGGAGCCGCTTTTATTGCAAGCCGAAGCGCCGCGTGCGGTGTTCACCACCTCGGGCGCCGCGCATAAATGCCGTCCATTTTGGGGCACTTACGCGACCACCAAAGCGGCGCTAGATGCCTTGGTAAAAACTTGGGCGAACGAGCATGCGAACGACGCTTTGCGCGCCAATTTACTCTCCCCCGGCCCCATTCGCACGGCGATGCGCGCGCAAGCCATGCCCGGCGAAGATCCAGAAACCTTGCCCACACCTGCCGATGTGGCGCCGCTTTTCTTGGAGCTGCTATCGCCCAAGGAAACGCGTACCGGCGAGATTATTGAGTTTCAAAAATAACCCACTGGCGTTTGCGGGCGCACAGTGGCAAGCTTTCCCAAAATAAGAACAAGGGGAAACGCTATGTCTTTTTATTACATCAATCCAAAACCGCTAGAAAGCGGCGCCTATGAAGTGCATCAAGAAGGCTGCGGCCTGCTGGTACAAGACCCAGACCGCATCGACCTAGGCAGCCACCTGACCCCCGACACCGCGATGAAAAGCGCCGCGAGATATTACGACAAGGTTGTCGCTTGTGTGCATTGTGGCAAGGATGAGTGATCAGAATTAGATCTAGATAACTTGTATTTGATCGTTGTGATCAAAGCCCGATCCAGAATAGCGTGATCCCAATAATAAAAAGGGAGAGCGTGATGACGGATCAAAAAGTTAGCGTCCACTGGGATGCAATGGATAGGCTATTGAGTTCGAAGAGCAGTGAGTTTTCGACAGAACTTAAACTGCGAAAGCTAGATTACGAAGAGGTTTCTCAGGACATAGGCAGTCCTCCGCCTTTGACAAAAGATGGATGGTATGAAGGCGGTAAAACGACGAAAAAGGTTAAGTATCGCAGAAAGAAATCCATTGGGGACGCTCTTGAAGACCGAGCATGGATGCTAATAAGGCAACTGGGTATCGACCACATAAATAAGGGACGGAATTTTAAGCTCCAGTTTGGCAAGAAGTTAAATGAAGTCAAACAAATTGATGTTTTTGCCGTCGACGAAAAGCATAAGGCTATACTGGTAATAGAATGCAAAGAGAGCGAGACAGACCAAAGAACCAGCCTAAGATCAGACCTGATTGAAAGCACTAGAATGAAAGAGGTCTACGAACCAAATGTTAGTGGTCATGGCTACAAACCCATTTTTATCTACATTAGCCAAAATCGACATTGGTCAGCGAAAGACACACAACACGCTCTAGATAGCAACATCTACGTTATTGACGATGAAAACATTCGGTACTTCGAAGACCTTATTAAAAATTTGGGTTCTGCCGCTCGGCCTCAACTTTACGGCGAGTTCTTGACACATCCTTCCAATACCAAGGTTCATGGGAAGGTCAAAATCCCTGCTATTGAGACCACTGTGCGCTTAAAGGGAAAACAAAACAAAAAAGTTTACAACTTTATTGTTCAAGCAAAAGATTTGGTAAATATTGCCTTCATCAATCATCGAGGGCTCCGCGGAGACAAGGGAAAGAACCAGTATCAGCGAATGATAAAGAAAAATCGGCTTAAGGAAATATCCAATTTTGTATCTAATGGTGGTCAATTTGTGACTAATATTTTAGTGAATTTTATGGGGCAACCCAAATTTGAACGGCTTTCTAAAGATAATCAATCTGAGAATAGAAACATCACATTTGGACACCTTACACTTCCCGACCGTTACCGGTCAGCAATCATAATAGACGGCCAACACCGCCTTTTTGGCTGCGCATCTGATGACGCGACATCAAGCACCCCTCTCATGGTAACTGCATTCGACCAACTGGATGAAAAAGAAGAGATTGACATGTTCGTCACGATCAATAGTAAACAGCAAAAAATTCCTCCGAGCTTAATAACTGGACTTAAAACTAATTATATCGACGAAGACAACCCTACCAAGGCACTCGAAGCAATGGCATCCTCCGTATTCGATCAATTAGCAAACGATCGTAAAAGCCCATTCTTTGGACGGTTTGCTCCTCAAGACGGAACCCCGAGAGCAGCCAATGAAAACTTGAAGTGGGCGGGGATAACTAAATCACTCATCGACAGCAAGCTAATTGGATCAGTTCCATCAGGCTCAACGGAAGAGCTCTTTCCTGGTCTTCTTAACGCCACGTCAGCTCGGGAAGAAACGGTAGAGCGCGCAGTGTTCGTTTTTGACAAGTACTTTGCCGCCTTGCGCGATGCTAATAAAACAGCGTGGGACTTAGGGGATAGAGGTTATATTTGCACCAACACAGCGGTCGAGGCACATATTCGCCTCATTAAGGATTTGCTCTCTCATATAGACAGTAATACCAAGTTCACGGTAACCGGAAAGAGGCCCAAAGCGATCTCTGAGAAGTTAAATGATTTACAACGTCCAATTATTGATTTCGTCAGGAATAAGAGACCTGCTGCATTGAAAAATAAATTTGAAACGGGTTACGGCCATAAAGCTCGAACCGATTACAAAGACAAACTAAAGAAAATAGTTGGCGGTCTTCATTAGCACAAGATAGTGAAATATACTCAGGTGCAAAGCGGATCCTTCATCAAATGGGCGGGTGGCAAGCGATGGCTGTCAAAGCGTCTACATATTTCCGACTTCGCTAGTTTCAATAGATATTTCGAGCCCTTTGTTGGCGGTGGAGCTATGTTTTTTTCTCTCCAACCGTCACAGGCTATTCTATCTGATGCCAACGAAGAACTCATAAACTCTTATCAAGCAGTGCGAGATGAACCTCACGCTTTGCTAAAGGAATTAAAGAAACATCAGATCAAGCATGGCTCTGACTTTTATTATTGGATGAGACAGCGGCGCTTCACAAACCCCATTAAAAAAAGCAGTAAGGTTTATCTATCTCAATAGAGCGGGATGGAATGGGCTTTACAGGGTTAACGCCTCTGGAGGATTCAATGTTCCCATTGGCTCCGAGAAAATAATTATTCCAAATGAAGAAAACTTCTTCCGAGCTTCCGATACATTGAGCAACGCACGTTTGCGAACCTACGATTTTTCAAAAAGCATAAGCCAAGCCAAGTCTGGAGATCTAATTTTTGCTGACCCGCCATATGCTGTAAACCAACCCAAAAATGGTTTTCTTTCCTACAACGAAAAAGTGTTCTCGTGGGATGATCAACGTCGGCTTGCGTCGGCTCTAGAAAAAGCCTCTGCAAGAGGAGCGGCATTCATACTAACAAATGCAAATCACACCTCTATCGATGAACTTTATAAATTCGCCGATAAAAAGTTGATTAGCCGCGCAAGTTTGATATCTGGCGATCCCAAATTCAGAAAGCCAATGACCGAAGCGATATACTCAAAAAATGTAAGGATTTCAATTTCCTAGCGTTCCTCATAAGGATTTTTGCCTTTACGGACAAAAATACGCAAAGGCACGCCATCCAAAGAAAACGTCTCGCGCAGGCTGTTTGCCAGATAGCGCTGATAGCTCTCCGGTACCGCGTGGCCGCGGCTGGAGAAGGTGACGAAGGTTGGCGGACGCGCTTTGGCTTGCGTGATATAGCGCAAACGCACAGGCCGCCCCTTGTCGGCAGGGGGCGGATGACGGTCGATGACATCGCCCAGCCATTTGTTCAATTTAGCCGTGCCAATGCGCGCGTTCCAAATCTCATATTGCTTTTGTACCGCTGGCATAAGTTGCTCAACGCCCTTGCCCGTTTGCGCCGACATCATAATCACCGGCACCCCGCGCAAGCGCGGCATGGTGCGTAGCAGCGCATCATTAATGGTTTGGCGCACTTCTTTGCGGTCGAGTTTCAAATCCCATTTGTTGATACCCACCACCAGCGCGCGGCCCTCGCGCTCAATCAAATCTGCCAATTGAATGTCTTGCTTATCAAATGGCGTGGTCGCATCGACCAGTAAAACCACCACTTCGGCGAATTTTACCGCGCGCAGGCCATCGGCCACGGATAGTTTTTCCAACTTCTCGACAACCCGAGATTTGCGCCGCACACCCGCCGTATCCCATAGCGTAATCGGGCGCGAGCCATTGGGCGCATGGTGGCTTTCCCATGTCCAATTGACCGAAATACTATCGCGCGTAATGCCCGCCTCTGGCCCCGTCAACAGCCGGTCTTGGCCGAGAATATGATTAATCAAAGTCGACTTGCCCGCATTCGGACGCCCCAAAATAGCCACCCGCAGCGGCTTATCCGGATCATCTTCAAACGGCATATCGGGATCAAAATCGGCGTCCTCGTCGTCTTCGTCTAATTCCACGAAGTCAGCTTTATGCGCCTCTTCATGCAGCGCAATCGCGTCGCGCACTTGGGTGTATAGGTCATCCGTGCCGTGGCCATGTTCAGCCGACAGCGCAATCGGCTCGCCCAGTCCCAAACTATACATCTCGTTCAGTCCGGTTTCAGAAGCTCTGCTCTCTGATTTATTGCCCGCCAAAATAACCGGCACATTGGCTTTTCGTAAAATGCGCGCGAATAATTCGTCTTCTGGCAACAGGCCCACGCGCGCATCGGTCAGCATAAGCACCATGTCGGCCTCGCCGATGGCAGCCTCGGTTTGGGCGCGCATGCGGGCTTCTAGCGAGCCTGTTTTGCCCTCCTCGAAACCAGCCGTATCGACAATTTGAAACCGCAAATCGCCAAGCCGTGCATCGCCAAAACGGCGGTCGCGCGTAACGCCTGGCTGGTCATCGACCAAAGCCAGTTTACGCCCAACAAGACGGTTGAATAGCGTAGATTTACCCACATTGGGTCGCCCCACAATGGCGAGAACAAATGGCGCGATCATAGCGCGCTCCTATTTACGGGCAATGAGGGTGCCCTCATCGCTCAACACATACAAAATACCGTCGGCAATTACGGGCGTCAGACTGACGGGTTCTTCAATATTCACGAACTCGCCAATTTCGCCATTGGTAGGATCGACGCTGGCCAAACGGCCATCCGACGACGCGAGAATAATTTTACCGCCGCCCAAAACTGGCCCCGCCCAACGAATACGTCCGCGACGGCTCTCTTCATTTTTATAAGCCGGTAGCTTGGCAATCCAGCGCACCCGACCCTGCTCGCGAGACAGGCTAACCAGCTCCCCATCCAGAGACATGACCAAAACATAATCGCCCATCGCCCAAGGGGTCTCGATGGAGCCGACGTCCGCCGTCCACACGCGTTCGCCACTGCGCAAGTCAATCGCGGCTGTGCGGCCACCATGGCTCGTCACAAAAACGCGGTCGCGGTCGATAACCGGGCGCCCCACAATCGCGTTCAATTGAGATAGCGGCGTGATTTGTGTGGCGCGGCTCGTCAATGTCTCGTTCCAAGCCTCTTGGCCATTCACCGGACTTAGCGCCACCACTTCACCAGAGTTAAACCCAGCCACCACAATTTGCTCGTTCACCGCCACGCTGGTGGCACCAACAATGGTCGCGGCTTCTTTAATCGCTAAATGTTCCCAAATGCGCGTGCCATCTTCGGCATTGAAAGCCTGCAAACGGCTGTCTTGCGAGGCGACATAAATGCGACCATTGCTAAAGGTCGGCGCATTGGAGAACGGCACAAGGTTTTGCACCCGCCAGATAATTTCACCCGTTGCGGCATCCAGCGCCAAAACTTCGCCGAAGCCCGTCGTCACGAAAACGCGCCCAACTGCATAAGACACGCCGCCACCGAAACCATCGCGCGCGCGAGCTGGTTTTTCTTTGCTGTTGAAAAATCTCGACAGGCCAAAATTACGCTCGGTGAAGGTAGCCAACACAGATTGCGACCAAATAGGCGCGCCGGTTTTTGCCTCTACGGCCACCACCTTTAAATCGGTTCCCAAGGCAAATACTTTGCCATCGGCCACTACAGGCGGTGCTTTCAAAACGGTTAGGCCTTTGTTGCCGCGCACCATATCGACCCGAAAACCTTCGCCTAGACCGTCTAACTCTAGGTGATAGGCTGCATTGGTGGTAAAACCACCCGCGTTGTTCCAAGTCGAATTACGAAAGGGTGGCAAAATACGAACAGGCTCACCGCGAAGACGTGGGTCTTCACGCAAAGTGGTTTCAAAGTTCAAAACCGAAATCCGATCGCCGTCGAATTTTTCTTTCTGGGCGTCGCCACCGCCACACGCAACCAGCACACTGGCAAGCAGGGCAGAGGTGAAAACAGAGCGGAGCTGACGAAATTTCATGGTGGAGTGGCCTATTTTTTTGCTTCAGGAACCGCAGGAGATGGCGTCAGGACACCCGACAGGCTTTCCAATATAAGGCTCGCGCGTTCCCTAGTCAGGCTGGTGACGCGGGCATCGCCGATTTGCGCTTTGAATAATTCACGCGCTTTCAGCGGCTTATCGTAAGTCATATAGGCCAAGGCCATGGTTTCGCGCGCCATTGGCTGCAAGCCATTGCCGTCATCTAGCAAAGTGTCCAAGCGCAGCTCAATTTCTTGCAGACTACCTTTGCTATCTAATAAAACAATCGCGGCTTGCAATTGAGCCAAATCCCGCAAGCTATGCGGCAAACCCGAGTTATCGGCGAGCGCATCAAAAGACGCTATGGCCGCATCGGCAGAGGCCGAATTGTTTTGGCTTTGCTCAGCATGTGCCAAAGCGGTGGTAAACCGTGCCAAGGCCCCATAGCCATTGTCTTCTGCGGCAGCGAAAGCTTCCAAAGGCGCTATTTTTTCTTGTGTGTCGAGATCAACAAGCGTCTCTAGCAAGGCGTCATAGCGCAGGGAAGCTGCTTCTTCTTGGCCTCGCACATAGCTAGAACCGGCAATCACTGCGGCCACCAAAACCACGATGGCCACCGCAGCGCCAATGATGTAGCGGCCATATTTGCTCCAGGCTGCGCCCATATTATCGCGGCGTAGTTCGGCGCTTACTTCGTCAAAAATATCACTCACTGTGTGTCTCCGGCTGGCTTTTGGGTCATGGACGCAAGGCCCTAATCTTTGTTGCTAACTTTCATAGCATAAGTATGTTGCGCTTCGGGAAATTTCCGCTCCCGAACATCGTTTGCATAGGCTTCCGCCGCGGTCGCGATTTGCTGGCCTAGCGTGGCGAATTCTTTAACGAATTTAGGCACGCTTGGCGATAGGCCCAACATGTCTTCGGTCACCAAAATTTGGCCGTCGCAGCCTGCTGAGGCGCCAATACCAATGGTTGGCGTATCGATAGATGCTGAAATTTTATCCGCCAGCTCAGCGGCAATACCTTCGAGAACGATAGAGAAAGCCCCTGCATCGGCCAGCGCATGAGCGTCTTTTTCAAGCTGTGGCCATTGGTCTTTGGTGCGGCCTTGGGTTTTAAACCCGCCCATAACATTTACATTTTGCGGCGTCAGGCCAATGTGACCCATCACCGGAATGCCGCGTTGGGTGAGATGCGCCACGGTTTCCGCCATCCGCTCGCCGCCTTCTAGTTTCACGGCTTGGCAGCCAGTTTCTTTCATCGTGCGGGCGGCATTATGAAACGCTTGCGCCGGGCTTTCTTCATAGGTGCCAAATGGCAAATCAACCACCACAAGGGCTTGGCTAGAGCCGCGCACAACGGCGCCGCCATGGGCAATCATCATATCCAACGTCACGCCCAGCGTATTTTCCATGCCATACATAACCATGCCCAGGCTATCGCCAACCAATAGCAAATCGACATGCGGGTCGATCAGCGCCGCCGTATGGGCGTGGTAAGACGTCAGGCAAACGATAGGCTGCTGATTTTTCCGCGCCATAAGCTCGGGGACAGTGATGCGTTGGGTGCGCTTTTGAACAGACATAAGTCTCTCTATAAATAAGGGCCAGATGGCTTTAACTGTCGCGGAAACTAGCCGAAATAAAGCCAAAGCGCAATTGCGTTTGCAGTTTATAAAATGTAGAGTTGGGTCAACCTCTTGTCATAAAAATCTGAAAAAAATTAGGTAGGGCGTTATGAATAATAAGAAAATGCGATTAATTGGGTTCTCACTAGCTATGGCTGTCTTGGCTGGGTGTGTTGCAAAGCTCACCGACGAAGGCCGCTTTATCCGCCAGATAGTGCCAGACTTGGCAAATGAATGCGAGTTTTTGGGGGTTGTAGATGCCGCTGAAGGCAGTGGCTGGGATAAGGCCAATGATAGAATTGGTGCTTTAAACACCCTTAGAAACCAAATTTCGCTGATGAATGGCAACGCTTTTGTGCTGACAGATATATCCAGCTCGGATTCCAAAACTTTAATTCAGGCCGACGCCTATAAATGCGCGGCAAGAAAATAGCCTCGGGCTCCGTTTTCAATTAGCGTCTTTAATCAGCCGCTTGCCGAAGGAAACCACCTCGTCTTCTGTATAGCCAGAGGCTAGGTAAAACTTCGTTGCCGCCAAATTATTTTTGCGCACTTGCAAGTTCAGCTTGGGGCAGCCCAAAGCCGCCAGCTCGCTTTCGCCACGTTGCATCATCGCTTGGGCATGGCCTTGTTTTTGGTGCATCGGGGCGGCGGCTAAATAGTTAACCCAGCCACGGTGCCCATCATAGCCGAACATAGCAGAAGCCATAATTACGCCATCCTGCTCGCCAACGAAAAACAGCTCGCGCTGATGGGCAAGTTTACGCTCAATATCGAGTGTCGGATTATTATGCGGTTGCAACAAGCCACAGGCCTGCCAAAGCTCGATAACGGCTTGCGTGTCGGCTGGCTTAAAAATTCTTATTTCCATCTAATCATGTTCCGCGCCATTGGCCAGACCGATACGCGCGGCGGCTGGGGTTTCGACGCCGTCTAAACATTCAAAATTGACGCTGATTTGGCTTGGGTCGCGGCGGCGGCGATGGTGGGTATAGACACCACAAGTCTGGCAAAAATAATGCGCCGCGATGTTTTTATTCCACTGATAGACCGACGGCGTTTGGCTATCTTCCAGCAGCCGAAAAGCTTCTGCCTGCATGGGCTTCATGACAATGCCTTTCTTGCGGCAGAGCGAGCAATTGCAGCGGTAAATCCCCTCGGCAAACGAGGCTGCATCGAGCGTCACCTCAAAGCGTATCGCCCCACAATGGCAGCCGCCGAGGTGCACGCGCGTCATGTAATCTCATCCGCTTTTATGTCCAAAAACCCCTGCCAAACGTCATTGATTTGCGGCAGCCATTTGGCCAGCACAGGCGTTGTGGCTTCCGCCTCACTGACCCCTTTGGTCATCGTAAGATATTTATACATGAAGGCAGAAACACGCGCGCTGACTTGGCAATGAACCAGAATTTTGCGCCCCTCAAGAGCATCCATCAAACGACAAAACTGGCGCAAATGCGAAGGCGTAGGTGCCGCAAACGGAATGGGCATATGCAAATAGCTCATGCCTTGCGAGCTGACCAATTGGCCCTCATTGGCAATCGCATCATCGCTATCGGGCATCGCCAAGTTGATGACGACCTCATAGCCCTCGCGCGCCAAACTGGCGAAATCTCCCGCAGTCGGCTGGCCCGATGTGCCAATGATCGGTGTGATGAGATGGAAATTAGTGAGCTGCATATGCCCTCTCCTTGGTTTTATTATTGCAGAAGTCAGCAACTTAAGTCGCCCTTGTTAGTTTTGTTGTAGCACATAGGTTAGCAATTCCACCACGTGCTCTGGTGTTATGGCCCAAGCCATGGCGGCGGCGTCTACTTCTTTTAACGGATGGATAATATCCTCATCGTGCAACGTGATGTAGGGCGTGCCGAGGGCGGCGCAATAGCCCGCATCGAAAGCCGCATTCCATTGTTTATATTTATCGCCGAAACGCACCACCGCCACATCGCATTGCTCAATGAGGGTTTTGGTGCGGATGCCATTTACTTTGGCTGATTTATGATCGCGCCAGAAACTGTTCTCCTCGGCGCCCAAAAAGTCGCCCGCCGCGTCGCTGGCTTCATGGTTGGTCACCGCAGAGGTGAACACAACATCAAGGTTGTGCTTCGCGCAGCCTTGTTCGATCTGGTCGCGCCAATCGGTGTGAATTTCGCCCGATAGATAAACTGTCATAGTCATAAAACTGTCTCCGATTGAGGTTCGATAGGTCGCTTGCGTTAAAAAAGACGCATGCCAAATTGCTGATAAATCATATTAAAAATATAAATCAGCCCGCCCGTAAGCGCAAGGCTGGCGCCAAAGGCCAAGCCAAAACCGAGCTTTTGCAACAGCCAAGGAAACGCCAAAAACATGGGCAAAGTGGGCAAAACGAAAAACAAAGTGAAGCGCATATGGCTAGCGATTTTCTCGTCTGAAGCGCCCTCGCCCCACATCCACAGCAAAATCAAAAAAGTAGTTATCGGCAGAGCGGCAATCATGCCCCCGAATTTATCGCTATGTTTGGCGACTTCCGAAATCCCCGCTATGGCCAGCGCTGAGATGAAAATTTTAACGAGAAAAAAACTCATACTCACCTCTACTTTCATAGCCCGTAGGCGCGTGTTTCAGCTCAAATAAGTGCAGCAATAATGGGTGACGCTATGCACCCTCACCTTAAAGCTAGCGTTAGCCGGCACATGAAACTCATGCGCTTGGCGGATGCTCAGCCAGTCGTCTGCATCGGGCAAAAGCACGTCCAGCTCGCCGGAGGAAATATCCATCGCCTCGGCGACCTCAGTGCCAAATTCATACTCTCCCGGCAGCATAACGCCGAGCGTTTTTTGGCTACCATCGGCCAAAATAATTGTGCGGCTGGTTACTTTGCCATCGAAATAAACATTGGCCTCGCGGGCCACCGATACGTTTTCAAACTCAAGCTCTTGGGACATATAAAACTCTCACTTTGGCTATTCGGGGGATGGCGCAGAACACGCGAACAAGGTTCGGTATACCAAACCCGCCTTGCGATGCACAATAGCTTCTTGATAGGCGGCGCTGTGAAACATATCGAGATAGGCTTGGCGCGACGGGTAATTAACAATGATGACCTCATCGGCTGGCTGGTCGCCAACAAAACCTAGCTCCACATTTTGGCGAAACGCAACCGAGCCACCCAGCGCAAAAATAAGCGGCCCCACAACCGCGGCATACTCAGCGTAAGCCTCGCGGCCCGTTCGAGCGGGCGCGTTCATTTCGGCTGGATACTCGGCTTGGTGTTTATATTGAATGATATTGACCATCTGAAATGGCCCGTCGTCTCCGCGCGCCACTATTTGCGCGAGCGCTTCCAACTGCTGCTTGGTGGGTTCGGTTTTTGTGGGTGTGGTGGAGGACATTTATAGATTTCGCCTTGTAAAGTTAAACATCAGGTTACCAACCCTGAACCGCTGTTCAACCACAAATTGGCGCAAAGGATCTGAAATGGCTAGGCCAGAAAAGCTCGAAAGATGAAATTGATGGAGAAGAAAGTAATATGGGTCATTATGTGGGCGACCATCGAACACTCCAACCCTTTCTTCCAATATAAATACCCGTAAACCAATCCGGCTGTCGAGTTGGCCACAAGGATATAGGTCAATAAGCCAAAAGACACGGTTTGCAGGCTTGCATAAACGATAGGTAAATGTGCCGCTGCAAACAAGACGGACGAGACCACGATGGCGACGATAAAAACCCAATCTGCCGTCGACTTACTTACCTTGCACAACACATAAACCAGCAGCGTCATTAAACCAAAACGCATCATAATTTCTTCGGCTATCCCGCCATATAGAAGCGCCGTCAGGAAGCTTATATCAAGGGTCTGCGGTCTGTTGTGGAGCTGGCCATTCATCCCTAGCTCGGCGAGGACGGAAATCAGCATCAAGGCAATGCCAACACCTACTCCGCCGAGGACACCCGATTTTGCAATCGCTTTCAGCTGCGGCCGCATGGCTTCGAAATTGAATTTTCTGGAAAGGATGGGAACTTCTAGCCCTACCCTGCGATACAGAAGCGCTCCCACGCCCACCGATACAGCCAGAATAACCAGCGGCTGAAGCAGGATGAGAAGCTGCACTTGTAAGGCGCTATAAGGGGCATTTTGCCCCGCTGACAAGCCTAAGGACTGGGGCAACTGACTAAACAGAAGCGACAAGACGCCAAGCAGCCCGAGCAGAAATATTTTTATCGCAAATTGGATATTGGATAGGCGCGCCATAGTGCCTCCTGTTTTATTTGCAATCAATAAAGGAAGCGATATCAAACATTAACTTATATGACATTTATCTTCACTTTTTCAAAAAACTCTAACCACTTACTTCGCAAGCAAGCACAAAGGCACTATTGAAACTCGATCGTATTGATGCGTAAGTCTATGGGCGATTGAAAGGTTTTTTAAAAGCATAACATAATCAGCGAGAAGAGACTTTCGAAGTCCCCTCATAAGCTACAAATTTTGGAAGCGGAGGTGATTTATCAGCCGCAGCTCTTGCTAATATTTCATCAAATTTCGCTTTTCTTAAAAGCTCGCCGAAAACAATCTTTCCCTTTAACGTAAGATGGGCATGGTCGTAGCGAAGCCGAAAACCATGATCGTCGAATACCATACATTGGCGATGAGCATCATCACAAAAAAGAGAGCGTCTTTCAAAATATGTAAGTTGATTATTAACTGAAAATCTTTTCAGCCGATCATTAGTTTCCAAGTTGAGCTTATTCTGAATTTCGTAAGCCTTTCTCTCCGCAGACGCTTTATATTTTTCAAATAAATCAAATGAACGAAAATCAATCTTATTTGTGACAGCGTCAACATAGGTCTTTTCTGCCACCCAGAAACCTTCCGTACGATCTAAAGTCAAAGTATTTCCAAGCAAAATAATTTTTTTTCCATCTTTGTTTAGCTTAGGAATGAGATAAGACAGCCCATCTGCATCTGTGGGATTATCTTTTAACCTTTTGTCACACTGTGAATCAAAAAATCGTGTCGCAATCACAAAAACATCTGACGCTTCATAAGCCTTGGAGTCGTACAATGCACTTCGCATCTTTGCAAATCTGTGATCACGCTCATCAAAACAAGATAATTGCTCATTCCGAACTGTTTTTAAGAAATGATAATTTTTGTAGGCATCCGTTTGACTAAATAAAGCCCCCAAAAAGTCGCCAGAATGAGAGTTACCAAAAATATAAACATTAACTTTTTTGGCGGAAGGAGCTTTTAACGATAGTTTATTAAGTTCAAAATATCTCCAAAAACCTTGCCTTAGTACACCATCATCTAGTTCGAAATTAGCCCAACCTGATATATACCGACCCGGAAACCCCTCTTTAACGATTACAGATGTTGCAAACATAACGGTAGTAGAAGTGAAAACTAACAAAACCAACAAAAACATCTGCTTCCCAACTATCACGCCATTTCTGATAGGCTTTTCGACAAGCCTGTAAGAGATTACCGAAAGCACAAACGTGGCCGCAATAAGCCAAAACTTGTCATAGATCTGCGGCTCACCAGAGTTTATGCGCGCAAAGGCAAATATCGGAAAATGCCAAAGATATGCTGAGTAACTTAAGAGTCCTATCCATACAAATGGCTTGCTCCCTAACACCTTACCTACCAATTCATCTTTCGATGAAAAACCAATAATCATAGCAACGCCCAAAATTGGTAGTAATGTATAAAAACTCGGGTGAGGCGTTGTGCCATCAAAAAACAGAATACTAGAGGCAATCAAGCACAGACCAACCATAGGAAGCATTCGCGTTCCAATACCGTCATTCGAGGTTTCATAGTTCAGTTCCCGATAGGCAAGCATAGAACCAACCGCTAGCTCGCAAAATCGACTAAATGGCAGATAGAAATTCAAGTTGGAATTTCTTACTTCCATCAACTCAGCGAACTGAAGACTGAGCAAAGATAGCCCCATAAGAATGGTAAAAAAATGCTGTCTAAAATACTTAAACGCGACGATGGCTATAATTGGAAATACTAAATAGAACTGCTCCTCTATACCCAAACTCCAAGTGTGAAGAAATGGTTTGAGCAGAGCACTATCCGCACCATACTCAGTCGTACTGAAGTAAAAGAAAAAATTAGAACCGAAGAACAGGGAAGCAAGGATGCTTTCTGCTTACTCGACAAGGTCTGACGGCAACAACTTTTGCCACGCATAGGGGATGGATACAAATATCACAATGAAGAGCATCGGTAGGATGCGTCGAGCTCGTCGCTCGTAGAAATTTAGGAAACTAAATGAACCTTTTGACTGGAGCTCAGAAAGAATAATGCGTGTAATCAAGTATCCACTTATCACAAAGAAAATATCAACTCCGATAAAACCGCCTTCAAACCAATCTTTACCAAAGAGCACCATCTGTGCGTGGTATAGAATAACGCTAACGACAGCGATGGCACGCAAGCCATCAACTTCTGCTCTATAAGAAAGTTTTGAACAATTCACTTGGTTCACTTGGTTCACTTGGTTCACTTGGTTCACTTTCTTTTTTGGGTCTCTAAACGCACTTTGATTAAAGGATTTATAGTTTGGAGCGTCACTTTTGCCTACTTATTTTATGGCGCACGCAGCACCTTTTTCTTCCTAGTCACAGCAACTGATAAAGCGTTCGTGCGAACAAAGTGTTCGTAGAGGGGCAAATAGCCACAGCGGCAGACACTCATTCATCACAAATTTGGCAACCAAGGACGTCAGAAACGCCATTGGCAAATGCGGTGGATTTTCTGTGAAACCCTACAGCACACACAAGTTGGAGAAAGCACTGAAACCTGGAAAAGAAGTGATTGGTTTGATATCGCAAAGATGACACTGACACGCATGGATAGCTGCTTCGCCGCCGTACATGTCTATCCGTTCAGTACTCAAAATTTAGGCTTTGTCACAGTGGACGTCGTTTCTAACTTTCTTTTTAACACTTAAGAAAAAAGCCAACAGAATGAACCGTTGACTTTCAAAGTCTCTAATGACTTGCTAACTAATAATATGAATAAAATCATTAAGTTACGTCGTCTGAGCTACTCCCACTCAATCGTGCCCGGAGGTTTCGACGTGATGTCATAGACCACGCGGTTGATGCCGCGCACTTCGTTGATGATGCGCGTCGATACACGGCCTAAAAACTCATGCGTGAAGGGATAGTAATCGGCTGTCATGCCGTCGGTCGATGTCACGGCGCGCAGCGCGCAAGCATAGTCATAGGTGCGGCTGTCGCCCATCACGCCCACGGTGCGGACGGGCAATAGCACGGCAAAAGCCTGCCAGATTTCGTCATAGAGGCCTTGTTTGCGAATTTCATCGAGATAAACCGTGTCAGCCTTTCGCAAGATATCCAGCTTCTCGCCGGTAATTTCTCCCGGAATACGAATGGCCAGACCTGGGCCTGGAAACGGATGACGCCCAACAAAAGCCTCCGGCAGACCTAACTCTTGGCCCAGCGCGCGCACTTCGTCTTTAAACAATTCGCGCACTGGCTCGACCAAACTCATGTTCATCCGCTCGGGCAAGCCGCCAACATTATGATGGCTTTTAATGGTCACACTCGGCCCGCCGGTAAACGAGACGCTTTCGATAACATCTGGATACAGCGTGCCTTGTGCCAAGAAGTCAGCACCGCCTGCGGCTTTGGCTTCTTTTTCAAACACATCAATAAATGTGCCGCCGATGATTTTGCGCTTTTGCTCGGGGTCAGAGACGCCCTCTAATTTGCCACGAAATAACTCAGCCGCATTATTATGCACCAGCTTAATGTTGAAATGATCGCGGAATAGCGTCACCACTTCTTCGCTTTCGCCAGCCCGCATCATGCCCGTGTCGACGTAGACGCAGGTTAATTGCTCGCCGATGGCCTCGTGCAAAAGCACCGCCACAACCGAGCTATCGACGCCGCCCGACAGTCCGCAAATCACACGGCCCTCGCCCACTTGGGCGCGGATGTCAGCGATGGCTTTTTCGCGAAATGCCGCCATCGTCCAGTCGCCGTGGCAACCGGCAATTTTATGGGTGAAGTTTTGCAGCATCTTGGCACCGTCTGGCGTGTGCACCACTTCGGGATGAAATTGCACCGCGTAAATTTTCTTCGCTTCATTGGCAATCGCCGCATAAGGCGCGTTTTCAGAGGTGCCGATAATCTCGAAACCCTCTGGCAATTGGCTTACGCGATCGCCGTGGCTCATCCAGACTTGCACGCTATCGCCGGCCTGCCCGACGCCATCAAACAAGGGCGAGGCGGTTTTAATATCCAGCATGGCGCGGCCAAATTCTTGCTCGTCGGATTTTTCGACCGATCCGCCCAATTGTGCGCAAAGCGTCTGCTGGCCATAGCAAATACCCAAAATTGGCAGCCCCGAAGCAAGAATGCTTTCGGGCGCGCGCGGCGTGTCTATATCGGCCACAGAGTTGGGCCCACCTGACAAAATAACCGCGCTGGGGGTCATCGCCGCGAAAGCCTTTTCGGCTGCATTAAACGGAGCAATTTCGCAATAAACACCACTCTCTCGAACGCGCCGCGCAATCAGCTGCGTAACTTGCGAGCCGAAATCTACAATTAAAATACGATCCATTATTTGTCCTTTTTAGGGCTATCTGTCTTGGCGATATCGCTGTTCGCAATAGAGGCCGCAAGTTCATTGGCCGACCGGCATGGCGCCGCACATAGCTGACGCAACACAGAGAGAGATTTTTTGGCCTGCTCAATATCCTCAAGCGCCAGCGCCGCATCCCCTTGCAAGCGCAAGGCGATTAAATCGCTGGGTTCAATATCCAAGCCAACGCCGATGAGACGAAGCGCTTCTTCTTGATTATCGAGCTTGCTTTGCGCTTGGCCTTTCACAACATAGGCGCGCGCATTTCCAGGATTTGCAGTCAGAGCCAAGTTTAGCAATTCGTCGGCTTGCGCCGCTTTATTGGCCGCCAACTGTTGCTCGGCTTGGCCCACAAGGCGCGCCGACAAACTGCGATAGCTATCCGAAATAGCCGCCGCAGGGCTGAGGCTCGCCAAGCTAAGGCCGACGGTAAATCCGAGGGCTAAACTAAAAGTAGAAAATGATTTTGTCATATGCTGTCTCATAGAATTTCGAAGATGTTTTATCTTAGCTCAACTTGGCTCAACTGGTGGAAACATTTTGCAAGACCGCGCAATACAGACCATCCGTATCGCTGTTCATCGGGTGCAATTGCATCTGCCCCCCTTGGCCAAATGGCAAAACCGTATCCGACAATTCAAAGCCGGGGGTTTCTTGCAAAAACTTGTCGATCTGTTGGCCGTTCTCCGACGCCAAAATAGAGCATGTGATATACACCAAACGCCCGCCCGGCTGCACCAGCAAGGCACTTTCCGTCAAAATGTCAGCCTGCATTTGATGCAGCTCCGCCAAATCTTCTGGCGTCAGGCGCCATTTGGTTTCTGGCGAACGGCGCCAGCGACCTGTGCCACTGCATGGCACATCGGCGACCACTAAATCGCAGCCTTCGGTAAAGTCCAGCACTTGCGCAGGCTTTACAATTTGCAAAATATCCACGCCCGCGCGTTTGGCTCTTGGGCGTTGGCCGTTCATCCGTCCGGCAATCGCGTCATGCACCAGCAGCACACCTTGGTTTTCCATTTGCGCGGCCAGCGCCAAAGCCTTGCCGCCTGCGCCCGCACAAAAATCCATCACCGTTTGGCCGGGCTGGGCGTCGCACACTTGCGCCACGCTTTGCGCGCCCGCATCTTGCACTTCAATCAAGCCTTGTTTGAAGGCCTCGCTATCGACCAGACGCGGTGCGCCTTCAAAGCGCAAAGCGGTCTCGACATGGGCGTGCGGCACGGGCTCAAAGCCCTCCTCTTGCAAGGCCGCCATCGCGCCCGCGCGATCGGTTTTAAGTAAGTTCACCCGAACATCCACCGGCGCGCGCTCGCGCATGGCCACCAAAACCGCCTCGGTATCGTCGCCCAATTGCGCCTCGATATCGCTCAGCAGCCAGTCTGGCACCGACCAAGATCCAGCCTTGTCTTGCGACACATCGCGCTCGAGGGCTTGATTGAGCTTTTCTGCGCTCTCCGCATCTAGAGGTTGCGGCGCATGGGCACTGCCATCGGCCAAGGCCAAGGCAGCTTCTAGCGTTTCGCCTTCTAGCTGAACGGTGGCCAAAAGGCTTACCAACAAAGCATCGTCATCTTGCAGCCGCGCGGTTAGCGAGCCGTAATGCCGCAAAATCGCGAACAGTCGGTTGGAGATATCACGACGATCTTTCGACCCCGCATAGCGGTTTTTGCGACCCCAATTTTGCATAATGCGATCGGCCGGTGTGCCATCTAACATCACGGTGTTGAGTAAATCTGATAGGGCCTGCAGGCGCGCGGCGGGGCGCACTAGTTTTTACCTGACCCCGGATAGTTCGGGGCCTCACGAGTAATCGTTACATCGTGAACATGGCTTTCGACCAGCGAGGCCGAACTCATCCGAACAAATGTGGCGCGGGCATGCAAATCAGCAATCGTTGCCGAGCCTGTGTAGCCCATGGCAGCGCGAAGCCCGCCAACCAATTGGTGAATGACTGGCCCGACCGCTCCCTTGAAAGGGATTTGGCCTTCAATGCCTTCGGGCACCAACTTGTGACTATCGGAAATATCTTGTTGGAAATAGCGATCTGCCGAGCCGCGCGCCATGGCGCCAACCGAGCCCATGCCGCGATAGGCTTTATAGGAGCGGCCTTGATATAAAAACACTTCGCCGGGGCTTTCGGCTGTGCCTGCCAGAAGCGAGCCAACCATGACGCAGCTTGCGCCAGCGGCCATGGCTTTGGCCAGGTCACCCGAATATTTAATGCCGCCATCGGCAATCACCGGAATTTTAGCCGCCTTGGCCGCTTCCACCGCATCCATAATGGCGGTGAGTTGCGGCACACCGACGCCAGCAACGACGCGTGTGGTGCAAATAGAACCTGGCCCAATGCCTACTTTAATCGCATCCGCGCCTGCATCGATGAGCGACTGGGTGCCATCTTTGGTGGCCACATTGCCGGCCATCACTTGTATGGAGGAGGAGAGTTTTTTAATCCGTTGCACGGCTTCGCCAACCATCGCCGAATGACCATGGGCCGTATCAACAACAATCAAATCAACGCCAGCATCGACCAGCGCTTCGGTACGCGCAAAACCATCATCGCCCACCGTTGTCGCCGCCGCCACGCGCAACCGACCGCGGTCATCTTTGGCCGCATTGGGGTGCAATTGCGCTTTTTCCATATCCTTGACGGTGATGAGACCAATGCAACGATAGGCATCATCCACCACCAGAAGTTTCTCAATACGGTGCTTATGCAACAAGCGCTTGGCTTCATCATGGTCGACTTCTTCGCGCACCGTGATGAGGTTTTCATGGGTCATTAATTCCGAGACTTTTTGGCTCGGGTTCGACGCAAAACGGACATCCCGGTTGGTCAGAATACCCACTAATTTACCGTTCTCTTCGGTGACGGGAACGCCAGAAATTTTATTGGCGGTCATTAACTCTAAGGCTTCAGCTAATTTAGCTTTCGGGCCAATGGTCAATGGGTTGACCACCATGCCGCTTTCGAATTTCTTTACTTTCACCACTTCGGCCGCTTGTTCGGCTGGCGTTAAATTGCGGTGTAAAACGCCTATGCCACCGGCTTGCGCCATGGCAATCGCCATTTCGCTTTCGGTAACTGTATCCATGGCTGAGGCCAGCAATGGGATGCCTAATTGGATGGTTTTGGTAACTTGTGTCGTCGTATCGGCTTGGCTAGGCATGATGTTAGAAGCAGCCGGCTCTAGCAATACGTCATCAAAGGTAAGGGCTTCGCGAAACATAGGTCAAATCCTCTTGGGTCTGGAGGTGCATTTGACGAGTTCATGTATCACTTATTTAGGACTTGTGGCAAAAAATATCTTACCCCCGCAAAAATCAGCCATTTTCCGGTGGATAAGCCTCCACGGGCTCGCCCTTAAAATCCATCGCGACGACATAGAGTTCCACCGATTCTTTGCGGCTGGCCTTTGGCTTCATATGATAGACTTGGCGAAAGCGTTTTTTCAGCTCATCCAAAAGCTCACGCGAGGCGCCGCCTTGGAACACTTTCGCGCAAAAAGCCCCGCCCGGTTTTAGCGCTTCAAAAGCAAACCAAGCGGCCGTTTCGGCCAGCGCCATAGTGCGTAAATGGTCGGTTTGGCGATGCCCAGTTACCGCCGCCGCCATATCCGATATCACCACATCGGCACGTCGCCCTGCCAGCTCGCGAACTTTTTTCGGTGCGCTATCTTCGAGAAAATCGAGTTTCAAAAACTCCACCCCTTGCAGCGGCTCCATATCTTGCAAATCAATGGCGGCCACAAAGCCTTTGTTTTTTAAAGCCTGAACACGTTGCGCCGCCACTTGCGCCCAGCCACCCGGCGCGCAGCCAAGGTCGATGACACAAGCGCCCGGTTTGAAAAACTTAAACCGGTCGTCCATTTCAAGAATTTTATAGGCGGCGCGAGAGCGATAGCCATCCGACTTGGCGGCCGCCACATAAGGGTCATTGAGTTGGCGTTCCAGCCAGCGCGTCGAGGAGAGCTTGCGCCCTCTGGCGGTTTTCACCCGCTCGCGCATTCGGTCGCCGCGCCTTTGTCCATCGCCAACGCCCGGCCCTTTTTTATCCGTCATTTCACGTATCCCTTTTAGGCGCTGCCGTTTTCAGAACCTGTTTGCGCGCTGGGGCGGTTTCGCCCTCGGTTGCCACGGTTTCGTCGGCTCCAACGCATATCTTTCTTTATCATACGCAGCAATAGGCCTTCGCGTAACCCACGATCTGCGACCGAAACTTTTGTCACCGGCCAGCGCGTATGAATGGCCTCTAAAACCGCACAACCAGACAGCACCAAATCGGCTCGCTGGGCGCCAATGCACGGATTTTCGGCTAATTGGTCGCGGCTCATATTGCGCAAATTGCCAATCACCTTCGTAACATTTTCCGCCGATATCGTGCAGCCATCGACGACATTGCGGTCATAGCGCGCAAGCCCTAATTGCACCGCCGCCAAAGTGGTCACCGTGCCCGACGTGCCAATGATTTGCACACGGCTCATGTCCACCATATCGGATTGACGGTCCATAAACGCCTGCAAGCGGGTTTCGCTTTCTTCCAACATGCCCTCATAGCCATGTTCATGCTGGCCCGGGCCAGCATGGCGCTCCGAGAGGCGCACCACGCCAAGCGGCACGCTGTCACTGTCTATCAATTTGAAGAAATCATTGTTTTGCGGCGACGTCGAATTTTGGCGCGACATGCGGCTTATTTCTGTGCTGCCGCCGCCGATATCATAAAGGATAATATCATCGACATTTTCATCAAACAAAGAGCCGCAGCCAATCGCGGCCAATTCGGCTTCGGCTTGGCCGTCGATAATTTCCATCCGCAATCCAGTTTCTTTGCGCACGCGCTCAATGAAGGCGGCACCATTGCTGGCACCGCGACACGCCTCGGTGGCGACACAGCGCAGGCGCACCACATTGGCACGCCTAATTTTACTGGCCGCAATTCGCAAAGCTGCAATCGTGCGTTCCATCGCGTCTTCGGATAATTCGCCGCTGGCCTCTAGCCCTTCGCCAAGGCGGACGATGCGCGAGAAACTATCTCGCACCCGAAACCCAAGCCCGCCCGAGCGCTCGACGATGAGCAGGCGGCAATTATTGGTTCCCAAATCGACAGCTGCATAAAGGCGCGTTTTTTGAGGGCCCGACGACTGAGCTTTGTTCGAAGGCCGGCGCTTGTTTTCAAACCGAGGTTTTGAAGGCGATGAGGCGGCTCGCTGTTTTGAGCTGTCGTTATCTTGCATGTCTACTTCCTGTGCTGGCACGAAAATTTACCAGATCGACACGCCCGAAAACGTGCGGTAAGCCATAAAGATAGATTATTTGTCCAGCCCCAAGCAAGTTAAATGCGTTTGGCGCTGGCAAAGTTTACGCATGGGTCAGCGAGAAGCGCCACTTGTCTTTCTTCCAAAGCGTGTTAGATCTTTGCCATAGTTAAAGCGCAGCCAATCCGCCGGCTTGCCCATTTTGTAAAAAAAGCGACGCGTCGCGATGAGTAAGGATTTTTATGTCAGATATGAAAACAGAAACATTGGTTTTGCACGCCGGCTGGAGAGCCGACCCAACGACTGGCTCCGTCGCCGTGCCCATTCACCAGACCACTAGCTATCAGTTCAACGATACCGACCATGCGGCTAGCCTGTTTTCGCTTTCTGAATTGGGCAATATTTACACTCGCTTGCAAAACCCGACCACGGATGTTTTGGAGCAACGCATTGCTGCCCTCGAAGGCGGCGCTGCGGCGCTTGGCGTGGCTTCGGGCCAAACGGCCTCAACCATGGCCATTCAAAACTTGGCGCGCGTTGGCGATAACATCGTCTCTTCGACCGACCTTTATGGCGGCACTTGGAACCTCTTTGCCAATACAATGAAGGACATGGGCATTGAAGTGCGCTTTGCCGATCCGACCAATCCGCAATCTTTTGCCGATGCCGTCGATGATAAAACCCGCGCGTTTTATGCCGAGACTTTGCCAAACCCGAAACTCCATGTTTTCCCAATCCAACAAGTTGCAGACATTGGCCGCGCCCATAATATCCCTCTAATTATGGACAATACAGCCGCACCAACGCTATGCCGCCCGTTCGACCATGGCGCCGCTATTGTGGTCTATTCGACCACGAAATATATCGGCGGCCATGGCACTTCCATTGGTGGCGTGATTGTCGATGGCGGCAATTTTGATTGGGAAGCGGCGGGCGATCGCCAACCGGCTTTGAACTCGCCCGACCCGTCTTATCATGGCGCTGTATGGAGCGAAGCGGCCAAACCTTTGGGCCCCATTGCTTATATTTTGAAAGCCCGCACCACTTTACTACGCGACATGGGCGCCGCCATGTCTCCGTTCAATGCTTTCATGTTTTTACAAGGCATGGAAACTTTGGCGCTACGGATGAAGGCGCATTGCGAAAATGCCAATCAAGTAGCGGCCTGGCTGAGTGACCAAAAAGGCGTCAGCAAAGTCATTCACCCATCCTTAATGGATGGCGAAATGCGCGCCCGTGCCGATGCGGTCATGAACGGTGGCTATGGCGCCCTCATAGGCTTTGAGCTGGAAGACGGCATGGAAGCCGGCAAAAAATTCATCGACAATTTGGAGCTACTGTATCACGTAGCCAATATTGGCGATGCGCGGTCACTGGCCATTCACCCCGCCAGCACAACGCACAGCCAGCTCTCAGCCGACGCCCAAATGGCTTCCGGTGTCACCCCTGGCTATGTGCGCTTGTCTATTGGCATTGAACATATCGATGATATCATCGCGGATATCTCTCAAGCCCTCTCGAAAGTATAGGTATGGGGCTCATCGAAAAAATTCTCGATCTCATGCCCGTTTGGTTTGGCATTGGATTTCTTGGGCCCGTTTTGGCCGAGATTTATTTTCGCACGCCGCTTAACAGCTATTTCCCCCTACCCATCACAGCCGAGACCAGCCACGTCTACGGCGTCTGCATGATATTTGGGGGTCTATACGGGCTGGTAGCATGGAAAACAGGAAGATGGATATGAACACGACCGATCTAACTAAATTAAGCGAAACCGAGCTTATTCGGATGGAACGCGATATCGCGCGCAAATATATGGATAAACTGTCCATTCCAATGGTGATTTGGCCTATCTTAAATATCAGTTGCTGGTTGGCACTTTGGCCGCTGGTGATGACCGGCATGGTGTCGCTGTGGATTGCCTTTCCCATTGCCCTCGTCAATATCATTTTGTCGTATCTGCCAAGCCATGAAGCGCAGCACGACATTTATGCTCGACCAGGCCAAAAACTGCGTTGGCTAAACGAAACCATTGGCCATATTTCTGTGCTGCCTATGGCCTATGGCTATCGCGCTTTGCGCCTGACGCATTTGGAGCATCACAAACATACCAATAAGCCGGGCCTCGACCCTGACCAAATATTCAACAATAGCCAAACCTTGCTCGGCAATATTTGGACGAACATTCAGTCTTATCAGCCCGGCTCGGAAGGCGCCGCCAGTTATCGCAGTTGCTTGGCGCGCATTGGAACGCCAGAAACCGAGCGCGCCCTCCTAGAGCAAGTGGGCATTACGCTGCTGCATATGGGCGTGCTGTTCGTCTGCGCCTATCATGGCAAAGCCTTGGAAGCGGTTTTGTTGTGGTGGTTGCCGTTGAAAATGGCGGTGATTTACATTCGGGTCTATCTATCTTGGTTGCCGCATTTTCCCGGCAATCAAGTGGGGCGTTATAAAGATACACGTGCCTTTAAAAGCTGGGCTGGCGTTTGGAGCTCGTTGGGCATGACGGCGCATATTGCGCATCATTTGCACCCGCGTATTCCGCTGGACAAAACACCCGCCGCTTTGCGCGAGCTTTATCCAATCTTGCAGGCCCGAAAAAGTCCCTTGGTGTAAATCGATATTTATGCACTCGCGCCTTGCACTGGCGCCGAAATCTAGGCACTCTTAATATTCATTTTTAGAGTATGCAGATTGGGAGAGACGCATGAGCCAGGCCATTAAAACAGACAACATTCCGCTGGACGAAATCAATCCAGCTCGCCCCGAGCTATATACCGATGAAAATGTCTTAGAGCTCTTCAAACGCTTGCGCGAAAAGGACCCAGTTCATTTTTTCGATGACCCGACCTTTGGCCCCATGTGGTCGATTACCCGCTACGAAGATTGCATTGCCATAGACACAGACCACAAGCGGTTTTCGTCTTCTGACCAATTCGGCGGCATTCAAATTGATGATAATATCGTTCGCCCGCCCGTCGAAGGCATCGAAATTTCTGCTTTCATCACGAAAGACCAACCCGACCATGCGCCTATCCGCAAGTCCGTGCAGCCCATTGCCTCGCCGCCTGCCCTCGATAGCTTTAAAGAAACCATCGCACAACGCACAAACGATATTCTCGACAGTTTGCCCGAAGGCGAAGAGTTCAACTGGGTCGATACAGTTTCCATCGAACTGACGACACAAATGTTGGCGACCCTCTTCGACTTTCCTTTCGAAGACCGCCACCTGCTTACCTATTGGTCTGACATTACCACCTCCAGCGAGGGGTCTGACCATTTTCCCGGCCATGAAAAGCGTGTCGAAGGCCTAATGGAGTGCTTCGCGTATTTCACTAAATTGCGCGAGAGCCGTGCCAATGGCGCGCCGAACTTTGACCTTGTTTCGATGCTGGCTCGCGACCCCAACACCAAAGACATGGACCCGATGAATTTTCTCGGCAATTTGATTTTGCTGATTGTGGGCGGCAACGACACAACGCGCAACTCTATGTCAGCCAGCATTAATGCTTGGAACCAATTCCCGGACGAATTCGCCAAATTATGGGAAGATCCAACGCTGATTGATACTATGGTGGCCGAAGTTATTCGTTGGCAGACCCCGCTGTCGCACATGCGGCGCACCGCCTTGGAAGACGTGGAAATGCACGGCAAGACCATCAAAAAAGGCGATAAAGTCGTCATGTGGTATTACTCGGGCAACCATGATGAAGACGTGTTTAAAGACGCGCGTACGGTGAAGTTCGACCGCCCGAACGGAAAAAGCCATTTGTCTTTTGGGTTTGGCATTCACCGATGCATGGGGCTGCGCGTTGCGGAACTTCAGCTGCGCATTCTTTGGCAACAAATTATCGAGAAATTTGAGAAAATTGAAATTGTGAAAGATCCCGTCCGCGTCAGCTCACATTTTGTTAACGGCTATTCAGAAATGATTGTAAAAGTAACTCGTCGTTAAACGAAGGAGTTACCTGTGTCATCATCCACAACCCGCTGGGGCGTTCTTGCCACTGGCAGCATTGCCGCGCAATTTGCTACCGATTTACCCCACAGCCGCACAGGCGTTTTAGCTGGCGTCGCCAGCCGCGACAAAAATAAAGCGCAGGCCTTTTGCGACACCCATGGCGGCACGCCATCCGATTATGACGCGCTGCTTGCGCGCCCCGACATTGATGCTGTTTACATTGCCACCCCACATGACAGCCATGTGACTTGGAGCCATAAAGCGCTGGCTGCGGGTAAAGCTGTGCTTTGCGAAAAACCGCTTGGGCTCAACCAAGGGCAAGTTTTAAACCTTTACGGCGAAGCGGCACGCACCGACACGCTGCTGGTCGAAGCGCTGATGTATCTCATGCACCCGCGTATGCATTTGGCCAAACAGCTCACGGATGCGGGCACCATTGGCACTATCACAGGCTTCAGATCATCGTTTGGGTTTGCCTTCCCCTTCACGCCAGACCATCGCCTCTATGATATCGAGCGTGCGGGTGGCGGCATTCTGGATATTGGCATTTACCCCCTCACGGCCGCGCGCTATTTCCTCGGCGAGCCCAGCGGATTGACCGGCGAAGCTAGATTGGCCCCTAGTGGCGCCGATGCCGAAGCCAAAGCAATCCTCGCCTATGACGGGTTTGACGCACATTTGCATTGCGCTATCGATACGAATTTAGACTGGCACATCACGCTGGAAGGCGAGACGGGCACACTTAAAATTACCCAGCCTTGGCACCCCGGCCCCGAGAACAATCATATTTCCATTACCGATGCGGCCGGTGTGGAGACCCTTCACACCTGCGACGAGCCACGCCCCCTCTATGCCATCGAGGCCGATCATATGAGCGAGCTGCTGGCACGCGGGGCCAAAACTTCCGATTTGGTGACGCCCGATTTCAGCATAAACACCGCCTATTGGATGGATCGATGGCGCGAAGCCGGCGGCGTTGTTTATGCTGCCGACACACTAGACAACACCGGCTTTCACGGACACGCCGTGCGCCTAGGTGCGCACGCCAAACTGGAAACCGCCGCTTTGGGCGACTTGGCCAAACCCGTCTCCAAATTAGTATTGGGCACTGACAATCAAATTGACGCGCCGACGATGGCCGCCATGGCCGATGCTTTTGTGGAAGCGGGCGGCAATTGTTTCGACACGGCTTTCATTTATTCCGACGGGCGCTCCGAAGCCCTGCTCGGCGAATGGATGACCGCGCGTGGCTTGCGCGATGACTTGGTGGTTCTATCCAAGGGCGCGCACACGCCCGAATGCTCGCCCGATGCGGTGTCGCGCCAATTGGATATTTCGTTGGAGCGACTGCAAACCAATTATCTCGACCTCTATTGCCTGCACCGCGATGACCCCAATGTGCCCGTATCGGAATGGATAGACGTGCTCAACCGCGAAGTCCGTGCGGGTCGTATCCATCAATTTGGTGGCTCCAATTGGACGGCAGAGCGCGTCGATGAAGCCAATGCTTATGCTGACGCCAATGGCCTGCAAGGCTTCTCGCTGTTGTCGAATAACTTCTCTCTGGCGCGCATGCAAACCCCTGTATGGCCGGGCTGCTTGGCCAGCTCCACAGATGTGTTTCGTGACTGGCACATAAAAAGCAACATGGCGCTGCTGCCTTGGTCAGCCCAAGCCCGCGGATTTTTTCTCGATTGGGAAGGCACCGGCCTTGCCGCTACCCGCCACGGCGCCGATCCGAGCGATGAAGAAATGATGCGTGTCTGGGGTTCGGCTGACAATCTGGAACGCCGCCGCCGCGCCTTCGAACTGGCTGAAAAACTTGGCGTTAACGCACTGCAAATCGCTTTGGCTTATGTCTTACGTCAGCCTTTCGCGTGTTTCGCCATCATCGGCCCGCGCACGCCCATGCAGTTGCAAGACAGCTTGCGCGCCGCCGATATTCAGCTGACACCCGAACAAGTGCAGTGGTTAGATTTGCGCGATTAAGGCCGGGTCAAGCGCCACAATAAGCGCAGCCAACGATTGTTTAACGCGAGCAATAATAACTCGAAACGTTTGCCCGCCACGGCGCCCGCCGACATATTGCTAACGGTAATCAAGCGCATCGACATAATCATTTCCTCGCGCATTTTAACCGCCACCGGCGTGTCTTTGCCCTGCCCCAATGCGGCACTGGCCATATCCATCGCGGCCGCCGCCACGCGCTTGCCGAGCCAATGATAGCGAATATCGGCCAAGGTAGAATTGGCATGATAGGGCTTAATCGCGTCGGCTTTCGGCACATGCACGCCCAAGGCGGAAAGTTGCGCGTCATCCATCACCACATAAGGCGCCTCGGCCAAAGGGGTCGAATTACGTTGCGAGCCGGCTGGCAAAGTAACTTGCAGGATTTGGCGAACATCGGTGGCAGAGGCCGCAAACAAAATATCAAACACGCCCGGCTCGACATCAAAATCATCTAGCTCAATATCAAAATAAGCAAAAGCACGACGCCCTAGCGTAAACTCCAATTCTTGGGTCTCTCCCGCTTGCAGGGTGATTTTTTGAAACGCTTTCAGCTCGCGGTCGGGTCGGTACGGGGTGCTTTCCACATCGCGCACATAGACTTGCACCACTTCGGCACCCGCTAGGGTTCCAGAATTAGACACTTTCACCGACACGCTTATTTGCTCGCTGTCTTGCGACCACGGCGTGCGGACTTGCGCATCGCTATAGGTGAATTTTGTATAGCTGAGGCCATGGCCAAACGGAAAAAGCACAGGCACATCATGGCTGGTGAAATGGCGATAGCCGACATTTAGCCCTTCGCGATAAACCAATTGGCGAGGGTGCGTCGCGAAATTTTGCTGGCTCGGACTATCTTCCAAGTGCAACGGAAACGTCTCGGCCAATTTTCCGCTTGGGTTTACCTCGCCATACAGCAAGTCGACGAGCGCCCCTGCGCCAGCCTGACCTGCCAAATAGATTTCCAGCACAGCTGGGGTCACGTCAATCCAAGGCATCTCAATCGGCGCACCATTCGATAAAACCACCACGGTATTGGGGTTGGCTGCCGCCACGGCCTCGATGAGGTTTTCAATTTGGGCGGGCTGGCGTAAATGCGCGCGGTCAAACCCTTCCGCTTCAAACAAAGGCGGCAGACCGGCCATCACAATCGCCACTTTGGCTTGCTTGGCCTGCGCCACGGCTTCTTCGATGAGCGCCTTATCTTCTGTCGCCAATTCAGCATCAAAGCCTTGCGCATAAGTGACGTTTTCTTCTCCCAGCTTTTCGCGCCAAAGCGCTAGCGGCGTGTCTATTTGGGTGGCGTTAACTTGCGAGCTACCGGCGCCTTGATAACGCGGCGTCTTGGCAAAAGCCCCAATTAAAGCCACGCTATCCTTGTGTGCGAGCGGCAGCATACTGGCTTCGTTCTTTAATAAAACCGCGCCCTCGGCAGCGGCTTTTCGGGCCAAGGCATGATGGGCTTTGAAATCCACATCTAAAGCGGTGGCATTATTTTGTGCCGCCAAAATAAGTTCGGTGACGCGAGAAGCGGCGCGGTCGAGATGCGCCTCCTTGAGCTGCCCATCGTGAACGGCGGCTGCGACTTGGCGGTCATTGACGCCGCCCGTGCTTGGCATTTCCAATTCTAAGCCAGCGGCGACGCCGCGCACGCGGTCGTTCACCGCGCCCCAGTCTGTCACCACCAAGCCTTTAAAGCCCCAACGGTCGCGCAAAATATCGGTCAGTAAGGTTTCGTTCTCAGAGCAATAAACGCCATTGAAGCGGTTATAGGCGCACATCAGCGTCCAAGGCTGAACTTGCTTTACCGTGGTCTCAAAGGCCGGTAGATAAATTTCAAATAGGCTGCGCGGGTCGACCAACGTGTCGACCACCATGCGTTGGGCTTCTTGGTTGTTGACGGCAAAATGTTTCAAGCTGGTGCCTACGCCCGTCGACTGCACACCGCCCACAAAGGCGCTGGCCATCTCGCCGGCCTGAAAGGGATCTTCCGAGTAATATTCAAAATTGCGGCCACATAAGGGGCTGCGCTTGATGTTGACGCCCGGGGCTAGCAAAACCGATACGCTCTCGGCCATACATTCGCGCCCAATGGCCGCGCCAACCTCGCTTATCAACGCAACGTCCCAGCTCGATGCCAAAGTAACGGCTGTGGGGAAACAGGTGGCGGGAACGGCTGCGCTTAAGCCCATATGATCCGATTTGGCGCCTTGTTTGCGAAGCCCATGCGGGCCATCGGACACCATGACCTTGCCAAGCCCAAATTCTTCAATCGGCTGTAAGTCCCAAAAACTAGAGCCAGACATGAGAGACGCCTTGGCCTCGATAGACATTTGGGCGACGAGCTTTTGCGCTTTGCCTGCAAATTCCGATGGTTGTTTCATGCTGTCACCCCTAAATTACTTGAAAAGCCTGCCGTTTGAGGCCAGTTTAAGCGAGGCTTATAAGAGACACAAGCGAAGCCTCCAAGGATAGCTATCGTGCAAACTGAAGCCAGCTTGGGCCCCTAATCGGAGATACCAGATGCGAGACATCTTGCGTAATTATGTAACCCATACCAGCGTTCAAATGCTGTTTTTGGCACTTGCCATCAGCCTTTATGTGGCAACCACGCAGGCGCTTTGGCAGCATTGGCCTTGGGCGGTTTTGGTGATTGTCTCTGCGCCTTTTTTTGAATGGGTCACGCATAAATATACGCTGCATCGCGACCTCACGGATAAGCCAGGTTTCTGGCGTGATTATCAAATTCGGTTGCACCACGGCCATCATCTGTATCCCGAACGCCGCGACCTGCAATTCGCACCCACCAGCGCCATCCTCCTTATGTTCGTCCAACTCTATGCCAGCTATGCGCTGATGATTTATCTGGTCGGGCAACCGCAAGAGGCCGTTTGGGTGCCGCTGCTGGCCTCTGTGGCTTATTATCTGGTCTATGAATGGACGCATTTGGCGCATCACACGCAAAGCTATAAGCCGATAACCAAATGGGGAGCGAGTTTGCGCGAGGCGCATATGCGCCATCATTTTCACAATGAAAACTATAATTGGGGTATCACCAATGGGCTTGGCGATGTGCTGCTTGGCACTTGGAAAACCACCAAGGATGTCCCCAAAAGCCCGACCGCCAAAAAATTATCTGGCTTCGATGGAGCGTAAGGCATGACTGATTTAAATATTGGCATCATCGGCGCTGGGCTGATGGGCCATGAGCATATTCAAAACTTCAACTTGTTAGACGGTGCCCGCATCGCGGCCATCGCCGACACCAACGCACCCATGCTGGCCAAAGCGCTAGAGCTGAGCGACACAGATGCCCGCACCAGCCATGATTATGAAAGCCTGCTCAGCGATGACAGCCTCGATGCGCTGGTTATTGCGACGCCAAATTTTCATCACATCGACGTATTGCAAGCCGCCCTTAGCACCGGAAAACCGATATTATGCGAGAAGCCGCTTTGCACCACATTGGCCGATACCGCACAAGTGATGCAGCAAGTGGCGCGCGATAAGCTAACCTTTCAAGTCGGCATGGAATATCGCTTTAAGCCCGCTTTGGCCGATATGATTGGCCGCGTCGAGCGTGGCGATATCGGCAAAGTTCATATGCTATCTATCCGCGAGCATCGGTTTCCATTCCTGCCTAAAGTCGACGACTGGAACCGCTTTAACGCCAATACGGGTGGCACATTGGTGGAGAAATGTTGCCATTTTTTCGACCTGATGCGGCTCATCATCGGCAGCGAACCCGTCGGCGTCGTGGCCTCGGCTGGCCAAAACGTCAACCATATGAATGAGAGTTACGATGGCCACACGCCCGATATTTGGGACAATGGCTATGTCGTGTTCGACTTCGAAAACGGCGCCCGCGCCATGCTCGACCTTTGCATGTTCGCAGAGGGCTCGCGCCATTCCGAAGAGCTGGCCGCCATGGGCGATAAGGCCAAGGTGGAATGCCTATTGCCGCAAAACATAGTAACCCACGGACATAGAGACACATGGGCAGTCGATAAAACCGACATTCACGTGCCGGAGGAAATTTTAAACGCGGGCTATCACTCCGGCGCCACCTATCATCAGAACCAAGCGTTTTTGGCTTCGGTGCGGGGTGACGCGGAAGTTGTGGTCACCGCCGAGGACGGCCATCGCGCCGTGGCCATGGGCGTCGCCGCACAAATGGCGGCGCGTGAAAAACGCCGCGTAGACATGACGGAGCTAGGACTATGAACACAATCGGTGCAGAGGAAAACTTAGTTGATGGCACGCCGCGCCTATTGGGCGACACGCCGGTGGGCGCTGTGGGCTTTGGCTGTTGGCGCTTGGTCGGCGACGATGTTGTGCAGGCCACGACCCGCATTGAAACGGCGCTCGATTGCGCCATGACGCTTATCGATAACGCCGATGTCTATGGCCTCGATTGGGGCGGCAAGGCCTTTGGCGAAAGCGAGGTTTTGCTCGGCAAAGTGCTAGCTGCGACGCCCAATTTGCGCCACCGCATGGTGTTGGCCAGCAAAGGGAGCATTATTCCGGGCGTACCCTATGTCGCCAATGCCACCTATTTAAGCGCTGCTGTCGACGCCTCTTTGGCGCGTTTGCAAAGCGAGCATATCGACCTTTATCAAATTCACCGGCCGGATATGTTCACCCATCCTGGCGAGACCGCCGCCGCTTTAGATAGTTTGGTGCAAGCGGGAAAAATTGGCATGGTTGGCGTTTCGAATTACACCAAAGCCCAAACAGACGCCTTGCGCCATTTCCTCAAAGCGCCGCTGGTTAGCGTGCAGTCGCAATATTCGCTGAGCCATTTGCAACCTTTGCGCGATGGCACTTTAGATGACTGCATGCGCCAAGACACGGCGTTTTTGGCTTGGTCTCCCCTCGGCGGAGGCAGCCTTATGGGGCCCGATGTGGCGCCTGCGCTTGGCGAATTACTCGACACATTGGCGACCCGCGAAGCCACAGACCGCGCGGGCATCGCCCTTGCTTTCGTTTTGGCGCATCCGTCTAAACCCGTGGCGCTCCTCGGATCGCAGTCGGTAGAGCGAATGAAACTTGCGCAAAAAGCCACCGAGCTTTCGTTGACACGCAAGGACATCTACGCCCTCATAGAGGCCGCTGAAGGTGTGCCCCTTCCCTAATCATTTGCCAAAGGAGCCGATATGACCGCCCTGCCTCAAGCTGAAATAAGTTGGTTTTCCGCTCTTTGCGACGATGATTACCAATTTTTGGGCGTCGAAGACCCGAGCCTGAAAGCCAGTTGGCCGCATTGTCGCGACATCGCCCAGAGCGCCGATAAAAACGGTTTCGACAATATTCTTCTGCCATCTGGCTATAGCCTCGGCATGGATAGCTTTGCTTTCGCGGGCGGCATTGCGCCCCTTCTGGAGCAAATGCGGTTACTTGTGGCCGTGCGCTGTGGCGAGATGTGGGTGCCGCAATTGGCCCGCCAGCTTGCTACCCTTGACCAAATGTTGAACGGGCGCCTGACGATTAATATTATTTCGTCTGACCTTCCCGGCCAAACCCTCGAAGGGCGCGCGCGCTATCAACGCACGCGCGAGACTATGCAGGCCTTGCGCCAATTTTTAAATGGCCAAGCGGTGCAAATGGATGGCGAGTTCGTGCAGCTCGATTTAGAGCCACCACGCATGGGCACGGTGTCGGGCAAAAGCCCGCCGTTTTACTTTGGCGGCCTGTCCCCCCCCGCCTGCGATGTAGCCGCTGCCGAGGCCGATGTGTTTCTCATGTGGCCAGACACAATGGAAAAAGTAAAAGCCGTGTTGGACGACATGAAGGCGCGCGCCAAAACCTATAACCGCACGTTGAAATATGGCTATCGGGCGCATGTGATTGTGCGCGAAACCGAGGCGCAAGCGCGCGATGCTGCCGACCTATTGGTCAGTCGCCTAGACGATAAAATTGGCGAAGACATTCGCAACCGTTCGCTCGATAGCGCTTCGGTTGGGGTGCGCCGACAAGCGGAGATGCGCGAAGCCGCCAATGCCGCCGGTAGCGGTGATTATGTCGAAGATAACCTATGGACGGGCGTTGGCCGCGCGCGCTCTGGCTGTGGCGCGGCTATTGTGGGCGATCCGGATCAGGTTTTGGCCAAGCTCAATGCCTATCGAGAGTTAGGTATTGAAAGCTTTATTCTGTCGGGGTATCCGCACCGCGACGAGTGCGATTTATTTGCCAAGTACGTGCTGCCGCAAATCAACCATGGCCCCCTAACCTTCGACACGACGGAGGCCTAAATGAGATTTGGATTAGACCTCGGCGGTACGAAAATGGAAGCCATTGTGATGGATGGCGCAGGCGAAATTATTTGGCGCCAACGCGCACCAACGCCAGCCAGCGACTATACAAATATTGTGCAAACCATCGGCGATCTTGTTGCGGCTGGCGAAGCTGAAGTTGGGGAAACCGTGAGCGTGGGCATTGGCATGCCGGGTTCGCTGTCGCCCAAAACCGGATGGGTTCGAAACTCCAATACGCAAAGCCTGAACGGCCAACCGTTGCGCCAAGACCTAGAAGCACGCCTTGGGCGCGAGGTGCGGCTAGCCAATGACGCCAATTGCTTTACTTTGTCAGAGGCCACCGATGGTGCAGGACAAGGTGCCCAATCGGTTTTCGGGGTCATTTTGGGCACTGGCTGCGGCGGCGGGTTGGTTATCTCTGGCGATTTACAAAATGGCGTTAACGGCGTTGGTGGCGAATGGGGACACAACCCTTTGGCCGCCCCCACGGCCGAGGAAGTGCCGGGGCCTCCGTGTTATTGTGGTCGCCATGGCTGCAATGAAGTTTGGATATCTGGCTCTGGTTTTGCCCGAGACCATAATTTGATGAACCGGGAAGCCCTCACCAGTGAAGCGATTATCGCCAGCGACACCCCCGCCGCAAAGGCCAGCTTTGAGCGCTTATGCGACCGCCTCGCGCGCGCTTTAGGGGCTGTCATTAATTTGGTCGACCCAGAAGTCATCGTCTTGGGCGGCGGCTTGTCGAATGTCGATGCGCTCTACCAAAGATTGCCGGAAATCTGGGATGCGTATATATTCTCAGACGTGATTGAAACGCAAGTGAAGAAAAATCAACATGGCGATAGCAGTGGCGTAAGAGGTGCCGCTTGGCTTTGGCCGAATAAGGCTTAAAAAGAGGCTCGCAAAAGCCATACTTTGAGAGACCGTGAGGAATAAAGATTATGTTTAGTGAAATCCTGCCCAGCGCCGCTTATGAAGCCCTGCAAAAAGACGCCGACGCGCAGCTTATCGACTGCCGCTCGATGGCCGAATGGAACCTCATCGGCACGCCAGACTTAAGTCCGATTGGCAAGCAAGTCGCGTGTCTGGAATGGCAAAGCGTCGAGGGTCAACGCAACGAAGCCTTTTGCAGCAAAGTCATTGAACATATTGACAAAGCGACCTCTATTTATGTGATTTGCCGCTCGGGCGCGCGCTCTGCCGCTGCCTGCCAAGCTTTGGCAGAGGCAGGGTTTACCAGCCTGTTTAACGTGACCGGCGGCTTTGAAGGCAACCCAGATTTGCAAGGCCATCGCGGTAGCCAAGAAGGCTGGAAGTTTGAGGGGTTACCCTGGCGTCAGCCTTAAATGGAGCCGTCAGCCTTAAATGGAAAACAGGGATACCGACCTAAAGCCGGATATCCCCTTTATCCACTTGGCTTTGCAGATCAGCCGTCATCGCCTCTGGCGCATCCCCATCGCGGCTCAGAAGATATAAATCATCTTCCACTTCCGCGACCGAATAAGCGGCCTTTTTCAATTTCGACTTCTGGAATTTAAACGTGCCCGTCACATCGACTTTCTGGCCGATACGAATAAACCTTGGCACCGCATAGGCAGGCAGGTTTTCGCGCATATGTTTGGCGAGGCCATCTAGGTCTAGCTTGCCCTCTTGCTTTTGCGTTAAATACAACATGCCACAACGGCCATCGCGGCCCGGCACCGTAACCCCATAGACCACGGCATCTTCAATCTCTGGCCATTTCATAATGACGCTTTCCATTTCCGTGGTGGCTACGTTTTCACCTTGCCAACGGAACGTGTCGCCAATGCGGTCGCCAAATTGAATGTGGCCATGCTTTTGCAACACCACTAAATCGCCGGAGTTAAACCACGTATCGCCTTTTTCAAAGACATCGCGCATGATTTTTTTCTCACTGGCTTGAGCATCTGTATAGCCGTCAAACGGGTTTTGCTCATCGATGCGCAAAATCAAAAGTCCGGTGTTGCCCGGCTTTTGTCGCTGCAAAAAGGAGTCACTCCCAACGGTCGGCGTATCCCCGTCTACGTCATAGCCAACCACCTCCCAAGCCTTGCCGTAGTTGGGCGACCAGCCAACGGTTTTGTCGAAATTAAAGATATTCACAAAACCTGTATTGGCTTCCGATGCGCCATAAAATTCGTGAATACGCGGAATGCCAAAGCGGTTTTTAAACTCCATCCAAATATCGGGACGCAAACCATTGCCCAATATTTTTTCAATATTATGAATCTTATCATTCGGCTTTTCGGGCTGCGCCAAAAGATAGCGCAATAGCTCGCCAATATAGATAAAAGCGGTCGCATTAAACTTGCGGCAATCATCGAAAAAATTACTGGCCGAAAACTTGCGGCGCATCGCCAAGGTTGCCCCGCCCGTCAAACAAGACCCGAGCCCAACAACCAAAGCGTTCGAATGGTAGAACGGCAGCGAGCAATAATAAGTATCTTCCGGCGTTAAGGTCATCACGTTGACGCCAAATTGCATGCCCGCGCGGTAGACTTTCAAATGCGTCGTAATACTCGCCTTGGGCAAGCCAGTGGTGCCCGACGTGAAAATATAATACGTCTGCGTACCCAAAGTAAGCACTTGATCAGGAACGATATTATCGTTCGGCTGAGCCGAGATGGGCGCCATTAATTCTTCGTAGCCTGCGTGCGCCGTAGTGTTGTCGCCATCGGCAACATACAAAAGTTTGCCTTGGTAATTGGCCTCCAGCACGTCCGAAACGCTTTCCATATTGGCCATGCACTCAGAGCCCACGATGACCAGAGATGGCTCGATGAGGCGCAAGCTATGGGCCAAAGCTTCGTGCGTTTGGCTGGTGTTAATCATGCCGCCAATGGCACCTAGCTTGAGGCAGCCGAGAACGCTGATCAGCAGTTCAGGGCGGTTTTCGATACTAATCGCAACGCGGTCGCCATATTTAATGCCGCGAGAGCGAAAATAATGCGCTGCCTGATTGGCTTTGGCATTCAGCTCTCCCCAGCTATAGCGCTGGTCTTCAAATAGCAAAGCCGCGTCGTCGGGACGTTCGGCAGCGTGGCGCTCCAGAAACGTAATCATCGATAATTCATCGCTTGGGCGCGAGGTCATTAGCGTTTTCAAATTGCTAATCACACCTTTGCGGGACAAGAGTTTAATCAATCGGAAGATATACTTCCCAGTGGTAATTTTTTGCTCTTTAAACGCCATCATTCACTCCCAGACAGTCTTTTAGGTTTCAAATTCGAAAGCTTTTTGCAACGCAGGGCGTGCTTTCAGCCGCGCTGAATAAGCTTTTAGGTTTGGGTGGTCTTGCGTCACAACGCCCATGCGCTCTGCCATCATAATCGAGTGGCCTAACATGGTGTCGGCGGCGCTAAACTCGCCGGCTAAATAGTCTTTCCCTTGCAAGGCCTCTTCAACCGGTTGCAACGAACGCGCCAATAGGCGTTGCGCTTGGCCTAAGACGGTCGCATCGCGGCGCTCTTCGGGCAGTAAAATCGTATGCACCACAATCGTATTAATCGGCGGCATTACCATGCCTTCGCAATAATGAAACCACTGCAAATAATCCGGAAAATTTGGCGCTTCAGGGGCTGGCTTCAGCCCGCCATTTTTGTGTCGCTCAAGAATATAGTCGGCAATGGCGCCGCTCTCGTAAATCATCACATCGCCATCTTCCAACACTGGAATACGACCCAATGGGTGGCGCGCTTTATGGTCATCTGACTTTAGGTCTTTGGGATGAAAATCCATCCGGTTCAGCTCGTAAGGCAGGCCCAATTCTTCTAGCAGCCAAAGCGAACGCACGGCGCGCGAATTAGGGGCAAAATGTAAGGTTAACATCCGGTTTTCCTCCCGTTAAAGCGGCGTATCCAAGCCAGACTGTCGCATTGGATAGATAATAAGTCCATAAAAACCGCGCCAAAAAGAGCGCAAAACTAGCGCTTTTCTGTCGCATGGCGCCGAAATGTTAAATTAATCCGTGCCCCTTTCACACGCCGCATGGGCGGCAGGGCGTGGTGCCAATGGTCTTGCGTTGGTGGCCGCATAATTAGCAGGCTGCCATGCGCCAGCTCAATTTCGCATTTTTGCTTATCTTGCTGATGACGAAACAAAAACCGGCGCGCCTCGCCCAAGGATACCGAAGCAATAGCGCCGTTTGGATGCAATTCTTTTTCATCATCCGAGTGCCAAGCCATGCCCTCCTCGCCAGAATGATAAAGGTTAAGCAGGCAACAATTGAACCTATCGCCACTGAGCGCCTCGACCTTCGCTTTTAGCTCCACGAGGGCAGGCGTCCACGGCTGCGCAATTTTGGTGTTATGCGAATAAGTATAGGCATACGGGTCATCGCCATGCCATGCCACCGCGCGTTTGGTGAGGATATCCCGGCCATAAAGCTTCACGCGGTCGCGTTGCCAATCGATCTCTTGGTGCAAGCGTTGATAGAAGTCATCGGCCTCGCGTTCGGCCAATAGACTTTCGAAATAGCGGCTATCGCCATCGCGTGGTAGCAAATTAGGTGGGCTTGTTGGGGCAAATAAATCCATTACTCAGATTTAGCGCGCGCCCCATAAATGGCAATCAAACTTAGCCCTAAAATAAGGGCCGCGCCGTATATACCTGGCGGATGCTCGCCTGTATTGCTGGGTTTTAAGGCCACCCCTAAAAGAATAAGCGCTTTTTCTAGGCAGACCAGCGTCAGCACAGGCAAAGTAAAATTGCGATAGCGCAAAACCACCAACGCCAAAACGCTGCCCCAAACAATTTGCGTGGCGCCAACCCAAGCGGCAAGGCTAATCATCAACAGGCCGCCTTCATGCGCCAAGTTGAGATCAGCAATCACCCCGAGGCCGCTATCGGGCAAGATAACGTGCAAAAATCCGCCGACGAGGCTCTGCAAACTTGCCAAGCCAACAACGTAATAGGCCCAGTTTGCGCCTTTATATTGATCATTTGTGGTTTCAGGTAAAAAAGCCATTCTCAGCTATTCTTTATATATCCAAGTCAACTTGATGATTGAACCAAGCTAAATCTGAAAACGAGCGTAAGTCCATTTCATGTGTCCAAACCGAGCGATGCTGATGGGCAATATGGAAATAAGTCTCGGCGATTTTGGCGGGCAAAAGCAGCCCGTCTTTCTCTTTGCCTCGCGCGTCGCGCAATTTTTGAAAATTCTCTTGGCCCATCATTTTGCCCAAAGTATCGGGCGCATCTACCGCACCATCGATAATAATATGCGCCACATGAATGCCTTGCGAGGCGTATTCTGCATTGAGGCTCTGGCACAACATGCGCCGTCCGCCCATGGCGGCTGCATGGCTATGTTGGCCCGCATTGCCGCGCACCGCAGAGGTGGCTGACGTAACCAGCAAAGTGCCGCTACCGCGCTCCGCCATCAGTGGAAACAAGGCTTTGGCCACGCGAAACAGGCCAAAAGTCGCCATGCGCCAGCCCAGCTCAAATTGCTTATGGGTGGTGATATCTAAAGACCGATTGCCAATTTGGGCACCCAAATTAAACACCACGGTTTCAATCGGGCCGATGTTTTTTTCAATATCGCCAATTAAATCTTCGATGGTGTCGTCTTCAGCCGCATTGAACAATCGCCCGCTGGCTTTGCCACCATCGGCCTCTACGGCTTCGACGAGCTTTTGCAATCCGGCTTCATCGCTGCGCCGTGCCAAAACCACATGATAGCCCTCTTGCGCAAAGCGTTTTCCGACGTGCCCACCGATGCCGGCACCGGCGCCTAATACCAAAACAACAGGTGTCATTTTTTCATCCTCTTTTTATTTTGATTGAGCTTATCGATTTTTAGCTATCCCACAAGCCATTTTTTTTCTAGTCTTTAGGTATCTAATCTTAGGAGAGACCGATGCCTTTAACCGTTACCCCTACTGACTCCAGTTGCGGAGCTTTTGTCATTGGCGTGGACCTATCGCAGTCCCTATCGCCTGATTTGGTTGTTGAGCTGCGCGACCATTGGGTGACGCATAAAGTGCTGGCCTTCCCTGAGCAAAAAATGACCGATGCTGACCTCGAGCGCTTTACGCTGCAGTTTGGCGAATTTGGCGAGGATCCATTTTTCGGGCATATCGACGGCCATGAAAACATTGCCGCCATTCAGCGCAATGCAGATGAGACCACCCCCATTTTTGCCGAGAACTTGCATTCCGATTGGAGCTTTTTAGATGTGCCGCCAGCTGGCACGATTTTATATAGTTTGGTCGTCCCCCCGCACGGCGGCAACACGCTATACGCCGACCAAGTGGCCGCCTATGAACGCCTGCCCGACGCTTTGCGCGATAAGGCTGACAGCTTAACCGCCATTCATTCAGCCGAGCTTGGCTACTCTCCGCAGGGCGCCTATGGCGATGCAGACGAAGGTCGCAGCATGAATATTTTGCCAAGCGAAAAAGCGCTGGAGAAAAACCAACATCCTTTCGTGCGTACCCATCGTGAGACGGGCAAGAAAGCCTTGTATAGCTCGCCCGCCTATATTTTGGGATTTGAGGGCTATGACAAACAAGAGAGCGACGCTTTGATGCTCGAGTTTTATGGCTACCAAAGCGCGCCTGAAATTATGTATTCGCACCCTTGGCAAAAGGACATGCTGGTGATGTGGGACAATCGCTCGCTCTTGCATGCCGCAACGGGGGGCTATGATGGCCACGACCGCCTCTTGCACCGCACCACGATTGCCGACACTTCCTTTTAAGGCTCCCTTTATGACTCCCTTTATGACTGGGACTATTCAGGCCATTGAATTGCGCGAATTTGGCGCACCAGAAAACATGCAGCTCATCACCAAGCCCCTGCCCGAACCTGGGCCTGGCGAAGTGCGCATTCGCCTTAAGGCTGTTGGGCTAAACATGGCCGACACCTATCAACGCACGGGGCTTTACCCCTTGCCCCTACCTACCGGTTTAGGCGCAGAGGGCGCAGGCCTCATCGAGGCTATCGGCGAAAATGTGGAGCTAGCCATTGGCACTCGAGTGGCGTTTTCGATGGCCTTTGGTGCCTATGCCGAAGCCATTGTTTTGCCAGCCAGCGCCGTGGTGCGCCTACCCGACAGCGTTAGCGACGAGCAAGCGGCCGCCATTATGCTGAAAGGCATGACCGTTGATTACTTATTTAACGACACATTTCCTTTGCATGGCGGCGAGACGGTTTTGTTTCATGCCGCCGCCGGCGGGGTTGGTCTGATTGCCTGCCAATGGGCCAAACATTTGGGCGTCACGCTCATTGGCACCGCCAGCACAAAAGCCAAATGTGAGTTAGCCATCGCGCATGGCGCGTCCGAGTGTTTTCTCTCCGACGACCCAGATTTGGCCGAGACATTAAAACAAGCTTCGGGCGGCCAAGGCTTCCCCGTCGTCTACGACAGCGTCGGCCAAACCACCTATCGCTTAAGCTTGGAAGCCTTGGCGCCATTTGGCACTTTCGCCAGTTTCGGTAACGCCTCGGGGCCCATTGCCTCGATTGTTCCTGCAGAATTGGCCACCCATGGATCCTTGAAATTTACTCGCCCAACCTTGGGCACCTATCTGTTTACGCCGGGTTGGATGCAGGCTTCTGCCGATAGAATTTTTGCTTTGATGGAAGCTGGCGCTTTGGCACCAGAGATTAACCAACGCTATAAGCTAAGCGAAGTGGTGCAAGCCCATCGCGATTTAGAAGCCCGCGCCACCACAGGATGCAGCGTTATTCTGCCTTAAGTTTTACGGCCTGAAAAAGCGAAAGGGGCGGCGTCTATCTCTGGCTTCATGCCGCTAATTAAATCGGCCAAAAGGCGCGCCGAGCCCACTGCCATCGTCCAGCCCAAATGCCCATGCCCACAATTGAGCCATAGGCCTTCCATGGGCGTGGCGCCGATAAAGGGGCGCCCATCAGACGACATAGGCCGCAAACCAGCCCAAGCCTCGCCGTTTTCCCAGTCCAATTGCGCGGCCATATCTGGCATCAGACGCTCGAAAAACCTTTGCAATAAGCGCAAGCGACGCGGCTCTATCGTTCGGTCATGCCCCATAAATTCAGCCATGCCCAAAATGCGAATTCTGTCGACCAATGGCGTTACCGAGATATGCAAACTTGGGTCCACCAAGGGATGTGCCAAGCGCGGGCCTTTTAACGATTGGGTCGATAGCGTGAGCGAATAGCCTTTGGCAGGCTGCACTGGCAAATTTAGTCCCAGCGGCGCCAAAATGGCTCGCGCGCCAACGCCCGCCGATACGACCACCTGCCCGCGCAATAACTCGCCATCGACTTCCACCCCCACCACGCGGTTTCCTTCGCGGTGCAGTTTGCCTGCCTTCGCGCCCAGCCGAACCTCGCCGCCCAGCTTTTTGGCATGCGCCAGTAATTGCTCACAGAACAAACGCGCATTGCCAACGCGGTCATCGGGAAAATACAAGGCGCCCGTTACCGCATCGGCCGCAGGTTTGGCATGCGCTAGGCTCGGCTCACGCGCGAAAAGGGCTTCGCGATCTAGCTTTTCGTAGACGAGACCTTGCGGCGCCAAAAGGTCAGCCATCTCGAGCGCTGAGGCGCGCTCGCCATGCGTGTGAAAAAGCTTCAGAGTTCCCGGCTCAGCCGCCTCGAATTGCAAGCTTAGCAAGTGGCGTAAAGCGTCTGTTTGGCGGGTCGAATATTGCGCTAGCGTATAATTGGCTTGGGTAATGGCGCGGTGGCGCGCAGGGGCAGAATTGCGTAAAAAATCAGCCCCCCAGCTGAGCAATTTTGGCACTTGGCCGAGGTGTAATTTCATCGGTGCTAGCGGGTTAAAAACAGAGGCCAATAGCGGCGCGCCAATGCCTGGATTATTCCATGGGTCGGGCAGGCTTGGGTGCAAAACGGCGCCATTGGCAAAGCTGGCACCTTGGGCGACTTCGGTTTGGCCATCTATCAAAACAGTGGCGATGCCGCGCGCTGCCAATTCGTAAAAACTGGTAACCCCCGCCACGCCAGCACCGATAATGATAATTGGGCCTTGTGTCATCGCGCTCTGTATCTCCTGCTTAAGGACCTGCCTGAGCTGGGAAAATAGCAATATTTGGCTCAATTACCAGCCCCGATTGAGCTGGCTGACTTGACACGCAAGGCCGGCTTCGTTTAATTTTCAAAACTCTTGTAGGAGATAGGAATGTCAGAAATCATCGAACTTATGGGCGCACCCGGCTCGCCCTATACGCGCAAAATGCTGGCTCTCATGCGCTATCGTCAAATTCCGTACAAAGTTTTCTGGCAAAGCAATATCGCTGGCAGTGGGACAGAAAGCTCTAAATATCCGCAAGCTAAAGTTGGTCTTTTGCCAACGTTCTATTTTCCTGACGACAAGGGAGACTTGCAGGCGGTCACCGATTCCAGCCCCATTTTGCGTCGCTTTGAGGAAACCCATACCGGCCGCAGCGTGATTCCAAGTGACCCAATTATGACCTTCTTGAACTGGTTGATAGAAGATTATGCCGATGAATGGCTAACCAAAGCGATGTTTCACTACCGCTGGTATTATGCCGCCGACATAAAAAAAGCTGGTTCGATTTTACCGCGCTGGTATGCCAACACCGCCAGCGATGAAGAAATCGCACCGATATCGAAAATGATTAGCCAACGCCAAATCTCTCGCCTGTCTTACGTCGGCTCCAATGAGGTGACCAAAGAAACCATTGAAGGCAGCTTCCAGAGGTTTTTGGAAATCTTTAACGCCCACCTTGAAACGACACCCTATCTGTTTGGCTCTCGCCCCGCATCCGCCGATTTCGCCATCTACGGGCAATTGACCCAATTGGCTTTATTTGACCCCACCCCCGCGCGCCTGATTACGCAAAACTTCCCGCGTATTTATGCGTGGACAGAAGCCATGGAAGATTTATCCGGCCTGCCCGTTGCCGACGAAGACAGCGGTTGGCTCCGTGGCGAGGAAATTGGCAAAACGCTCAAAGGTCTCTTGGCCGAGATCGCCAGTCTCTATATGCCTTATCTGAAAGCCAATGCGCAGGCCGTCATGGCAGGCGCCGAAATTTTGGAAACCCAATTAGATGGCCGCGCTTGGACCCAAACCCCCTTCCCCTATCAAGCCAAATGCCTGAAGTGGATTGGCGAACAATATGAGGGGCTAAGCGAGGCCAATAAAACTCGATTGGCGGCTGGCGTGGATGGCACTGGGCTGATGGAGGCTTTACAAAACTAAGATAGGGTCAGGCCGCCGTCGGCAATAATGGTCTGGCCTGTCACATAGGCTGCCAAAGGCGAGGCGAGGAATAATACCACGCCCGCCATGTCTTCCGGCGTGCCAGCGCGGCGCTGCGGAATGGCCCGCAAGGCCCCGGCCAAGCGTTTTTCATTACCTGTGGTCACCGCCGTTAATTTGGTTGGCACCAAGCCCGGCGCTAATCCGTTGACCCGAATGCCGTCTTGCGCCCATGCCTCGCCCAGCGTTTTGGTAAGGCTGATGGCCGCCGCTTTGGACGCGGCATAGGCGGGGTTACCCTTATTCGACTGCATGCCGGAAACAGAGCTGACGATGATGATAGAGCCTTGGGCTTGAGACAACAGCGGCTTGAACTTATTGGCGCAATGCATCACCGAGTCGATATTGACGCTCATCACATCATCCCAGCCTGACTTTTCAAACTCCTCGCGGCCATAGCGCACCGTGCCTTGGCAAAGTACTAAAACATCAAGCTTGCTGAATGGCGCTTCATAGGCACACAGCGCTTCGAAATCTGAGGCGTTTAATTGGTCGTATTCTAGACCCCCTAAATCTGAGCCATCCGACGCTTGATAATCTTCGCGACTGGCGCGGGTGCCCCAGACGAAAACTTTAGCCCCGCGCGCGCGAAACCCGTGCGCCACCCCATTGCCGATGCCACTGGAGCCACCGACAACCAGAACCGTTTTTCCTGTGAAATCTAATTCGCTCATCGGTCTCCCCAGTTTATCGCCTAGGCGTTTTCAAATTTCGGCAAGCTGAGAGATATTAAAATCACCGGCACCATTAACACCGCCGCCATAATCAGCGCGATATCGTAATTGCCCGTCACGTCCCAAATATAGCCCGTGTAAATTGGGCTTACGCCCGCACCAAAAATAAAGATCGAATATTGCAGACCATAAATCGCGCCGTAATTGGCCAAACCAAAGTAGCGCGCCGTGTAATACCCAATCAAGTCGACCTCGGCACCCACCGCAAAGCCCAAGGCAATGGCGGCCGCCATGGCATAACCGATGCCGCCAACACCCAATAATAAGCAGCCCAAGCCAACCCCCGCAAAAACAACGGCGGTAAGATACGGCGCAAAAATTCGGTCAATGAGGAAGCCGATAAGCAGGCGACCAAACATTACCGAGAGGCCGAGCGTCGCGCCCAAGCCGCCCGCTTGCGCAGGACTTAGCCCTGCGTCTTGCAGCATCGGAATAAAGGCCGGAATAAGCCCCAGAATGGCAACCGAGATAAGGAAAAATATCGCGCCGACTTTCCAGAAAGTTCGATTCCGAACCGCCTCCCCAAACGTCAATCCGGTTTGGGCTTGGCTGATTGCCGGGTCTTGCGATTCATCATCTTCGGGGGCATCTTTAATCAGAAAATACACGATCGGCAGAGCCGCCATGACGATGAGAAACATCACCACAAAACCCGACCGCCAGCCATTTTCAGCCACATAAGGGGTCATAAACTTTGGCATGACATAAGCCATCACGCCCGTCGATGTCAGGCTAATGCCTAAAGCAAGCCCACGGTGTTTGACAAAAAAAGCGTTCACCGCGCGGGTAAAAGCCAACCCTGTAGAGGCCACACCAAAAACCGCATAGGCCGCCGACAATAAATATAATTGCCAAATTGGCCCGTTCATAAACGTAAAACCGAGGAGCAAGATACCATAGCCCGCGAGCGAAACTGTCGTGACGCGGCGCAAGCCATATCGGTCAATGAGCCGACCTGCAAACGTCGCCAGCAGCATCATCACCAAAACAGAGATGGATTGTTGTCCGCCAATTTCGGCCCGCGACCAACCAAATTCTTCCTGCCATGGGCGCACCCAAATGCCAGAAGAGTAATAAACCATGGAGGCCAGATTGACGCCAATGCCGACAAAAGCGGCAAATAAAACCTTGCCGCCACGGGCGAATTCATTCACCGGAGAGGATGAGGTTTGCATAATCTACGCCTCCAAAATCACTTAGTTTACTTGGCGACCCTTGCCTTCCCAATACGGAATGCGTAAGTCGCGCTTCAGCACTTTGCCCGCGCCAGACACAGGCAAGGTCTCGGCGCGCAAAGCTATCGAACGTGGCAATTTATAATTCGCAATCAGCGGTCGGCAATGCTCCACAATCTCTTCGAGAGTTGGTGTAAAGCCTTCTTTTGGAACGATAATTGCGTGTACGGCCTCGCCCCATTTATCGTCTGGGATGCCAATCACGGCCACTTCCGCCACGCTTTCATGGGTGGAAATAGCGCTTTCGACTTCGGCCGAAAACACGTTCTCACCGCCGGTAACAATCATGTCTTTGATGCGGTCTGCGATAAACACAAACCCATCTTCATCCATGTAACCGCCGTCGCCTGTATGCACCCAACCATCTTTTAGCGTGGCTGCGGTTTGCTCTTCCAGCTTCCAATAGCCTTGCATGACACCCATGCCGCGCGCGGCAATCTCGCCCACTTCGCCGGGGGTGACGGGGTTGTTATCTTCGTCGACGATTTTAATTTCCGTGCCCGGCGCGGCGCGCCCGGCAGACCGCAATTTGGAATTATTGCCGCCAAGAACATGAAACTCAGGCTGCAAAGTCGTCACAATCGGGGCCAATTCGGTTTGGCCATAGCCCTGCATGATTTTCAAATGTGGCATGCGGGTGATTAAATCAGTCAGCAGACCTTCCGGCATTGGCGAGGCGCCATATAGCATGGAGCCCAAGGAGCTGAGGCGTTTCGGGTCAAAGCTTTCCGAATTCAGCAACATACCAATCATCGTCGGTACCAATAATGTGTGGCTCACACCATGGGTTTCAACGGCGCTCATCACGCCTTCAATGTCAAACATTGGGATGTAAACATGGGTTGCGCCCATAGCCGTTAGGCCACCACTGGCAGCGCCATCGGCTAGGTGAAACATCGGCGCGGCGTGCAGATAACTCGACTCTGGGCGGGCATCGAGCATTTTCGACATCACCAGATTATTGTACCAAATCGCGCGGTGCGGCAGCATCACGCCTTTTGGAAAGCCAGTTGTGCCACCGGTATAATAAAGCCCTGCAAGGTCTTCGCCACCGCGCAACGCGTCGTCGCATAGGCTGCCATTGGAAACCAAATCTTCATAGCCCAACATGCCTTCTGGCACGTCGCCATCATCTAGGTAGATGACGTGCTCTAGGTGCGCGCACTCTTTGCGAATTCCTGGCATGGCGGCGGAAAAAGCTTTGTCTACGAATAAGATTTTGGCTTCTGAATCATTCAAAGAATAAGCGTTTTCAACAGCCGTCCAACGAATGTTCATTGGCACAACCGCTGCGCCTGCCCACCAAACAGCGTGGTAATATTCAGTATAACGATCTGAGTTGAGTGCCAGAATAGCCACACGGTCGCTGGGGCCTGCGCCCAGTTTACGCAAACTATCGGCTAGGCGCGCCGCGCGTTCGCGGTGCTGCCCCCATGTAAACTTGCGGTCTCCCATAATTGTAGCGGTCGCACCTGGCCGCGAGTCGGCGGCAGAATTCATAAATTGTGTGACGTTCAACATGGTCTTCTCTCTTTTGAATATACGTGAAATATGGAATCTCCAACAAAACCCTCTCATAACCTGTCGGCTTTTGACAAGCAAAATTGCGCCCAAAGGCCTAATTAGAACTTAAATTTAAAGCCCGAGGTAACTTTGCGGTTCTCACGCGGCACGCCCGCAAACGGCACGCCGTTATAACTATAAGAATAGCCAGAGGTGAACGTCAGCTTTTTAGACAAAGGAAACGATAAAGCCAGCTCGGCCGTCACCCGTCTATCTGGCGCCTCGCCATTGGCATTCGGCTGCCAATAGCTCACCGCATCCAACGTCCAGCCATAGGGCGATGTATATTGGCCTTGCAAGGATACAGACGCCCGCGTCTCGCGTCGGTTTTGAGACGCATCGCTGCTATGGTCTTCCATCTCGCGCATGACGCCCAGCAACGTCAGCACTCGCCAGCCATTGTCTCGCGTCCGCAAACGGCTTAGCCCTGCACCCAGTAAATTGCGATACCCGAGGCCCGCGAAATCATCGACTTCGGTTTGAATAAATGTTTCCCAACGCCAATCCGCGCCCCCCCCGTCCCCAAAAATATTGTGTTGAACATGACGCAAATGCAGTAGCTGCTCATCTTCGTCCTCCACATCATTAACCTCGCCATAGGCGAGCGAGCCAAAGCTTCGCCATTCTTGGTTATTGTTTTTATGCCGCAAAGAAAACGAAGCGTCATAGCTGCGCTTCTCGGTGGTGGCGACAGCCTCCTCAAACGCCGCCGATACGCTGCCCGACCAGCCTTCTGGAACCCCATCAAGCTGGCTCACAATGACCGTGGCTTGCGCCGAGAGACTGGCCAGCACAAAGGCGCCCGTGAGCACTATTATTTTGGTGGATGTTTTGGTGGATGTCTTGGTGGATCTCATAGCAAACATAAACTCAAACCTTCTTGTTACCTTAGCTTGGCGTTTTAGACTGATTTCGCGCGGCCACGCTAGTCTTGTCCCAAGGCATCATGGCTATAGATTTTATCCATGACGCGTTGCCCCGCCCAAGGCGCCAGTTGGTTGCGCAAAACCGCCCCAAGGCCTCGCATATGAAACACACGCGCGTTTCGTCGCGATATGTTTTGCACCATGGCGGTGCGGGGTTTGCGAATATCTTCATAGCGCTTGAGCGCCGACACAGTGTCGGCCGTGTTTGCCAAACACCTCGCCAGCACAGCGCCATCTTCAATAGCCATAGCCGAGCCTTGCGCCATGAACGGCAACATTGGATGGGCCGCATCGCCCAAAAGCGAGACCCGCCCTTGCCCCCATTGCGCCATGGGCGCGCGGTCGAACAAGGCCCATTTAAACAAACTTTCGGGTTCGGCGGCCGCAATGAGCTGCTGGATATCATCGTGCCAGCCAGAAAAATCATCGGCCAGCTCTGACGCCGCGCCCGGATGCGTCCAGGACTCGATTTCCCAGCCCGCTTTTTCGACCACGCAAACGCAGTTCACCATGGCGCCGCCTTGCACATAATAATGCACGAAATGTTTGCCCGGCCCCCACCAAACGCTAGCTTTGCGGGGGATTAAATGCGCCGGCAATTTTTCTGTCGGCACCAAGGCGCGCCAAGCGACATTGCCTGTAAAGCGCGCTTTTTCCGCCCCCCATAGCTGCGTGCGAACGGCCGAATGAATACCGTCCGCTCCAATGAGAGCCTCGCCTTCATAAGCTTCGCCCGCATGAAGCAGCGAGACGCCAGACGGGTTTTGCGATACCGCCTCAATGCGGGCGTTGGTATGCAGAGAAATTAGTGGGTTTTGCAGGGCCGCCTCGGCCAAAACACGGAGCAAATCACCGCGATGAATATGACAATAAGGCGCGCCATATTTTTCTAACGCCTGCGCGCCAAGGCGCGTTTGAGCCATCGTCTTGCCATGTCGCCAATGACGAATTTGCGCGGCTTCGGGCAAAACCACAAACGGTTGAAGCCATTCTTCGAGGCCAAGATCGTGCAACACCCGCGAGCTATTGGGCGATATTTGGATGCCAGCGCCGACTTCTTCCAAGGCAGCGGCTTGCTCAAAGACATGGGTTTGAAGGCCGTGTCGAGCCAGAGCCAGCGCGGCCGTAAGCCCGCCAATACCCCCCCCTGCAATTAATATCGCCAAGCCAAATTCTCCTAAGACCATGCGTCTTTGAGAAGAAACTTAACCTATGGATGGGGGGAAAGAAAGAGAAGGAAATGGTGCCGGCTGAGAGACTCGAACTCCCGACCCTCTGATTACAAATCAGATGCTCTACCAACTGAGCTAAGCCGGCTCGCCCTTGGCTTCGTAAATTCTAAGCCTTGGACTGCGCTTGAAATAGCCAATATTCATCGGCTTGGCAAGCGACAATTCTAACTTCTCGCCTCGCCCGCACAATGCACGGCAAGGCGAGTTTCCCGTGTTACTTGGATGGCAATATCATGCTGGGGCGATCGTCTAGTTTTGTCGCCGCTTGAAACGCCGGGCGGGCCTTCATTCGGGCCAGCCAATCTTGCAAGTTTGGATAAGCGCCCAAAAGCCCGCGGGAATCCGCACCCTCAATATTGTAGACAATCAAAATATCCGCCAAGCTCAGTGCCGAACCACCGAAATATTTTTTCTTCGACAAATCAGCTTCCGCTTGGTCTAGCAAAGCAAACAAGCGCGGCTGGATAAAGCCCTTGGTCAACGCACCCGTAATCATCTTCGCCATCGGGCGCAAGAAAAACGGAACCCGTTCTGTGGTCATCCGCAGCACAGTTTGCATTAGCAAAATAGGCATCATCGAACCTTGGGCGGTATGGAACCAGAATAAATAGCGGGTGCGATCTTTGCTGCCTACTTCGGGGCGCAGACCACAATCTGGCGACAAATCAGCCAGATAATCCATAATGGCACTGCTCTCCGCCAAAGCCATTTTACCATGCGTAATCACTGGCGCAGTGCCGATGGGAGAAATCGCTTTGTATTCAGCCGGCGCTAATACGCTGACGGGGTCGCGGTTATACGACTTCAACTCATACGGCTGCCCCATTTCTTCCAATAGCCAAAGAATACGGAACGATTGTGAATACTCTAGGTGATGAAGCGTAAGTTTTTTGCCGGCCATGATAGGTTTCCTGTTTTTAAAAATAAGTCTAGGGAGTTACTTTTGTCGTTACTCAACATAGTCTAGCCGAAGTCGAAGAGACCTGACTAGGGCAGAATGATGAGGCCCTCTTTGGCCTGCATATTGCCCACCACGACGGCGTCATAAATTGAGCCAAAATTCTCTAGGCCTTGGATTTCTTTAACATCCATCCAATTTTGCGCATGCTCGATACCGCCAGCCAGAAACCCAGCCACCTTGGCATTGAAATCAAGTGCGCCCCATTCCTTGGCACGTCGCTGAATGTGTCCGGGGGCAAAAAACATTTCGCTGCGGTCGCGGATAATTTGTGCGGCCGCTGGGTCTTTTTGCGCTTCACTTGTGTCCCAATGCGTTAGCCCCACATTATGGCACCAGCGCATGTCCTCGCCTAAGGCACCATGCACGGCGCCCAAAACGGCCGCATTGCCAGACATATCTACCAGCACAGAAGGCACAAGCTTGAGAGCCGCCAAATCGTCATAAGCGATGACCTCGTCATAGCTGCCTACCGATTGCGTGAAAGCCACATTGCTTGGCGATGTAAGCCCCACAATGCGCGGGCGTTTGCCGTCTAGTTGGGAAAGGCCATAAGCCAGCCCAATAGCTGTTTTGCTCGATGCCGATAGGATAACTACCTGCTCAGCGTCATGGTAATCTTGCTCTTGCAAGGCATCCACCAAGCAATAGCTCGTGCCGTATAACGGGTTTAACAGCGCGCGCATGCTGTCTGCCGTGGCGTTGCCAGCCCCTGCTACTAGGCGATCGTAACTATTGTAAACCGCAGGCAATTCAGCGCGGTGCGCGGCGCCATCTACCAGTCGCTCAGCGGTCACGCGCGTGGGTGTCATTTTCAAGAAATTAGCCATTGGAAAATAGCCATAAAAGCGTTCTCCAAGCGCCATGTCGCTATTTTTAGAAGCCACAACGCTGGCAAAACCCCAAACAGGCACCAAGCCCCAATCGCTATCGTCCTCGCCGCTTAAGCTCGGTGGAAAAAACTGCCAGTAGCCGATTTGCTCGCCAACCGCGCCATAGGTCACATTATTGGCGGTAAACGCAAAGCGCTCAATCGCTACCAAAATCTCGCCATCGCTGAGCGTAAAATCTTCGAGCTTATCTCCGGCCGATACCAGTCGCGTTTTTGTGATGTCATTTTTATGAGTTTGAAATTCAGCCATTGGTCGCCTCCCTCAGCGATGTCGTTTTTTAAGTGTTCAGCGTTCCCGCAAGTTCCATAAGTTTGCCCACGGCTTTTGGAGCATAGTCGCGCATACGCATTAAAATATCCATTTTTTCTTTATCTTCCGGCGCAACATTCGAGGTCATCTTGGTGAACCCGTCCAATCGGTTTTCACGAACCCACGCGCGCAAGGGTTTATCTTGCGACCAAGTATATTGGTTCATCATCGCGGCCAAAGTCATGGTCACAAAATCATCGCTGGTATTGGGCAAAGGCACCACGTTGCATAAGCGGTTTTTCTCTTCGTTATCGTCATAATTCGCTTCGACATAAGCAATCATCGAACCGCTGAATACGGGCATGAAACTGCGAATGGTTTGCGGGGTAATCACATCACCATCAAACACAGGCTTTGGCGACATGCGCACCATCGTGCGCGAAAGACTGGCTGAGCAATCGATATGCATTTGGTTGGGGCCGGTTTCTAACTCGCCGTTTTCCAGCACAATGCGGGTTGGCTCCAAGGCCGTTACGCGGCCCATGCGCACGATGTTTTTAATGCGGCGCAAGGCTTCTAACTCGGGCTTGGATATCGTTGCCGCGTGGAACATGGTTGGCTCAACATCAGTATCAAAGCGAACGACACAGCCTTTTTCTTCGAGGCGCACATACATGTCGTCGACGCTGCTGGCCTCGGCAATGGCCTCAAACTGATTGGCTTGATTGCCAAATGTGCCTTCAAAAAACTCTGTGTCCGGTTGGGCGTATTCGCGCGGCAACATCCAGGCATCGCGTGGCATAATCCAGCGAATATCATCTGGCTCCACGCCATGTTCCATCAGCCAGAGGCAGGCATCCATGCCAGTTTTGCCGGAGCCGATAACTACATAGCCTTCGGCCGAACGGCGCAGGCGCGGCAAATCGTTGAGCGGCATGAAGTTGACCCCATCCGCAATCGAGAAAGCGGGGGTATGTTCGGCCGGCACATCCACCGTCAGGCGCGTGGCATCGACCAATTTTTTGTAACGCACTTCATATTGTTTGCCCGAGGTCAGACCAGAAAACTTGCCCTCCCCTTGGTATTCACACATAGGAAAATACTGCACCCGACCCGTCGGCAAAAAACCCTGTTGCATCACATCATCGAAGTAAGCACTGACTTCAGGCCCTGAGGCCAAGTCGAACAGACCTTTGTTCATGCCCACTTGGTCTTTTTGAAAGCGGCTCAGCTCGCGCGATTCCACGCCATAAAACGACGATGGCTGGTGCAGACGAACAAATGGATAAGCCACATTCCAGTGGCCGCCGGGTTTGGCGTGGCGGTCGACGATAATCATGCTGGCATCGGTTTGGGTTAGCAGCGTATCGGCAAAAGCTAGCCCCATGGCACCGCTGCCAACAATCAGATAATCGGTTTCTAAAACAATACTCACGCCGCTCTCCTATAAAATCAGGCAAGGTCAAAAGCCCACCTAAAGCGATGGGAGGGATATAGGTCAAACACGAAAAACCCCAAGTGCAAAGCCTATTGGCTCAAGAGAAAGCCTATTGGTTCGCGGGCCTGAGGCTTGGATAGCGATTTGGGCCGGGTTAGCTCGCGCGTTTATGCAGCGGCATTTGGTAAACCAGCCCGCTTTGGGGTTCCGTCAAATCGGCCTTTTGGGTAATCAGTTTGAAAATTTTATCGGCATTTTTGGTTTCCACCAAAATAGTCACAATGTCATTTTCAGACGCCGAGCCGAATTCGCGAAAGGCAAACAAGTCTTCCGTGCGCCCCGCTTCGACGTAAATGCCAAGGATACGTTTATCTTCCCTTAGCTCCGCCAACAGCTTGTTGCCCGTGCCTTTGTGCAGAAAGGCGCCTATCTCAGTAATCATTTCTTAGCTCCAGCTTTTTTTGCAGCAGCCTTCTTGGCTGGCTTTTTGGCTGGTTTTTTCGTCGGAGCTGGCTTCACAGCATCCACCATCACTTCATCTGGAATATAGGTAGCGATGCGGTCTAGGTCGTTCATGAACATAATGCCCATGCCCGGCTTATCTAGATCGCCTGCCAGATACATCGCTTCAAAAACGCGGTCGGCTTGCTCTTGGCTCACAATAATGCGGATCATTTCTTTTTGCTCATCGATAGCAACGCCGATAAGTCCCATGCGCTCGCGAATGCCCGTGCCACGCGCGTAAGTGACCGTGGCACCTTGCGCGCCAACATCTTGCGCAGCCTTCACTACTTTGTCAGCTTGGCTTGCTTGCACGATGCAGGTAATCATAAGCGCATCGGTTAAATAGGTTATTTGTCTTCCGGCCATGTGTCAGCCTCCCTTACTTAGAATGAGTTGGTGTGGCGGGTGTGCCGCGCGATTGGCGAAACCGAATGATTAACCCCATGCTGAGAACGGCAATGATGGGTCCAATAGAAGCCATGCTCAAAATACCAAAGCCCTCGACCGCGCCCACAGCATTGCCGAGACCCAGCCCCATGGCCAAAACCAAAGGCACGGTGACCGGGCCAGTGGTCACGCCGGCACTATCCCACGCCACATTGACGAATTCTTCCGTAGAGAAAAACGTCAACACAAGGGCGAACAGATAAAGCGGAATAAGCAAGGTTGCGAGATCGATCTCGAATAAAATTTTGGCCATGCCCAAAGCAATGCCGCAAGCCACGCCAATGGCCACAGAATACATCAACATCGATTTCTTAAACGCACCATTGGTCAGGGTTTGCACCGTCAGGCCAAGCGCGTTCAAAGCAGGCTCGGCCAATGTGGCGCCAAACCCCATGAACCAAGCAAACATGATTACTAACGTTAAGCCCAAAATAGCCGAGTAAATCGGCGAGATAGCGCTCAAATCAATGGCCATAAAGGCAGCTGGCAAAACAGCGCCCGTTTGCGCCCCAATAGCGCCCAAGCCATAGGTCAGCCCGACGTTGAACACGCACATGCCAACAATCGAGAGAACCAAACCGTAGGCGGTGAACAATTTATTGGCCAAGCTTTCGCGCAGAACCACAAAAAGCACAAACATCAAAAACACCACCAAAGGCGCGATGGCGCGCACCCCAAGGGCAACTTCTTGCAACGGAGATTGATCCCAAAGCCCCAAAGGCACATCCGAAACAGTGGACGAAGAGGCGGCCGCGGCCACCACAATTTCTTCGGCGCTGATTTGTGTCGAAACATATAAAGATAAGCCCAAGACAGCCAGAATTGGGAATAAGGAAGCCAAAGTCACGACGCCAAAACCCGACAAAGAACTGTCGCCTTTGCCAGCCGAATTAGCGATGCCAATGCCGAGCGACAAAACCAAGGGCACCGTAACCGGGCCTGTTGTTACCGCCCCGCAATCCCAGGCAAGGCCCAAAATGGCGCGCAAATCTGGGTTGGCATAAACCACCAAAGTAAGCGCCAAAGTTGGAAATACGGCGGCATAAATCATTGGCTTCAAAGACCAGCCATAGACAAAACGCAAGGTGCCCAACACAGCCGCCGCCCCCACGCCCGCGCCGACAAGCAGCACCAAAGGCATCGTCCAATTGTTTAAAATTTCATATAAATAAGGCGCGCGCGCGACATCTACCGAGGCTCCAAAAGCCTGCAAAGCGCCAATCGCCGGTTCTGCAAAAGTTACCCCAACGCCCAACATCGCAATGATGATGAGCATCACCGGCATGCTGGCTTTGCGCGGCAACTTATCGCCAATCAGCGTGCCAAACGGCATAAGCCCGACATTCAGGCCTTCCATAAACAAAGCCAGACCGATGATAACGGCTGTGAGCCCCCCAACCAGCAAGAAGGCTGACTCGATAGGCTGGCGCAGAATAATCAGTTGGAAAAGCACGAGATAAATAGCCAAAGGCACAACGGCGCGCATTTGGTCAAAAACCCGAACGCCCGAATAAGGCATTAAGAGTTCCATCACACGGCGAAAACCAAGCTTTAGCTTTTTGGGCTTCAAAGCATCCGGATTATTCGCATCCGGCTTTGGCGTCAATTGGTTGTAACTAATCTCGCGATGCTGCAGCGCATTGGAACGCAAAACAGAAGAGTAACGCAACATAAGGGGCTCCTCATCCCAACGGTTTACTTTCGGCCAAGGGACCCCCCCCCTGCCCATTCGGTGTCTTATCTTAATCGATTTGTCGCTCCACCACGAAACCCATTTTCTCAACCATTTTTTTGTCGTGCTCGACAAATTGAGCAATGGAGGCACGGGTGAGACAGCGCTCAAAATGCGCGCGCAAGGGGCCAAATCTATCTTTGGGCAAGGCAAAACCGACCAAATTCAAGTTCATCAATTGAGTGGTTAAAGCAATATCGGCAATCGAGAATGCGTCTCCAGCCATATAATCGCGCTCGCCAAGTTGGTCTTGCAGATAGGGCAAAAGCACGCTGGATAACACTTCAAAGCCCGCATGAGCGGCTTGTGTATCGGCAGGCTTGCCCGAGGCGAGGTTAAAAAACACAGGCCGAAACACGCCCATGCCAATTTTATTGGCGAGTTCAGAATCGCAAACTTCTTCCATCCATAAAGCGCGGCCATAGTCTGTGGCGGCTTCTGGATAGAGGGCTGGATTCGGGTTTAGCTTTTCAAAATAGGCGCAAATCGCGCTGCTATCGTTGATAGCAAAATCTGGATTGTTGCTATCTGGCAACAAGGCAGGGATGCGTTTTAGCGGATTAATTTCTTCAAACCCCTCTGGCCAGCCCATCGGACTGGGGCGCGGGTCATAATCATACTCTAGGTTTTTCTCGGCAGCGACAATGCGCGCCTTGCGAACAAATGGCGATAGCGGTGAGCCAAACAATTTCATAAAACATCTCCCATAATGGCGGTCATATTGGCGCAATCCATAACTCGACACAAGCCCATCGTTTTCCTGCCTTTGGGGTGCGCTTTGGTCTTGTCTCACGCCGAGGCAATGTTAGGCTAGTTGCCAGTCGAAAAGGGAGAGAGTTTCGTGAGCACCGTATATCAAGCTAAGTCCATCCGCACGATGGACCCCCATCAACCTCATGCCACGCATATTGCGATAAAAGACCGGCACATTTTGGCCGTCGGAACGGCAGACGATATTGCCGATTGGCAGTCGGCTTGGGGGCCGCTTGAGGTGAATACCGATTTTGCCGAGCGCACCTTGATGCCCGGCTTTATTGAAGGCCACGCGCATGTGATGGAAGGCCTGTTATGGGACTATCATTATGTTGGGTATTACGACCGCGAAGGGCCCGATGGAACCATTTGGCCGGGCTTGAAATCGATCGACGATGTTGTGGCTTACTTGAAACAAATCCAAGACACCCGCGACGACCCTTCCGAGCCACTTATCGCTTGGGGCTTTGACCCAATTTATTTCCAAGGCCGGCGCATGAGCGCTGCCGATTTGGATATTATATCGGCTGAGTGTCCGGTCGCTGTGTTGCATGCCAGCTTGCACATTCTAAATACCAATAATTTCATCATGGATGCCGCCGACGTTAAGAGCGCCGACAATAGCGAGTACATTCGCCGCGACGATAGCGGCCAACCGACAGGCGAATTTCTTGGCCAACTCGGCATGTATATGGCCATGCGCACGACCAATTTAGACCTCTTGGCGGCCGCCAGCTCGCCCAAAACCTTACAGACGTTTTCGCAAGTGGCACGCCAAACTGGCGTCACCACCTGCACCGACCTAGCCAACCCAGTGCCCGAAGGCGCCGAAGTGGCCATGCGCGAAACGGTTGAGAAAGACAGCTTTCCCATGCGCCTCGTGGTGGCCTTTCAAGGCAACAGCCTGCCGCCAGAAGAAAGCGTTGCGCGCATGCAAGCCCTGCAAGACAAACAAAGCGATAAGCTGCGGTTCTCGCTGGTGAAATTCGTGGCCGATGGCTCCATTCAAGGCTTTAGCGCGCGGCTTAAATGGCCACATTACTATAATGGCGCGCCCAATGGGCTTTGGTATATCGAGCCAGACCGCTTGCGCGAATACCTAACGGCCTTCACGCAAGCTGGCTTCCAATGCCACGTCCACACCAATGGCGACGAATGCACGGAAGTAACTTTGGATGCCATAGAAGGCGCGCTTCGTGCGCATCCGTGGCCAGACCACCGCCACACTTTGCAACATTGCCAAATGGCCTCACGGGCGCATTTCAAACGCATGAAGGCTCTAGGCGTCGGCGTTAATTTATTCTCAAACCACCTGTATTATTGGGGCGACGAACACCGCGCCATTACCATGGGCCCCGAACGCGCTGGCCGTTTGGATGATGCCGGCGGCTGCCTAGAAGAAGGCGTGCCCTTGGCCATTCACTCAGATGCCCCCGTTACCGCCTTGGCACCTTTGTTCACCGCTTGGTGCGCGGTCAATCGTTTGTCCTCCACGGGCGTAGCTTTGGGCGGCGAAAGCGAAAAAATTAGCGTCGAGCAAGCCCTTTACGCCATCACTATGGGCGCGGCCTATTCGCTAAAAATGGATACGGAAATCGGTAGCCTCGAAGTTGGCAAACGCGCCGATATCACCATATTGGCCGACGACCCCATGGTCGTGGGCGCCATGGGTTTAAAAGACATTTCGGTTATCGGCACGATGGTCGATGGGCATGTGCACCTCAACCAAGGCCGCAATGCATGAGCCAAACTTCGCCGCTTCGTTCCGTGCAAAAAGTTAGCCTGACGATTATCTCTGGGTTTTTGGGCAGTGGCAAAACCAGCCTGCTGAACCATTTACTGACCCAATCGGGCGGGCGAAAAATCACCGCTTTGGTGAATGATTTCGGAGCGCTGAACATTGATAGCGAACTCATCGAAGCGCAGCATGGCAATCAGGTATCGCTGACCAATGGCTGCATTTGTTGCTCAATTGGCGATGATTTAATGCGCAGCTTGGCCGATATTATGCGCCAAGACCCGCTGCCCGATCATCTGATTATTGAGGCTAGCGGCGTCGCCGACCCGACCCGCATTGCCGCCTATGCCGCCGTCGACCCGCAATTGCGCCTCGATGGCATTGTCACGCTGGTCGATGCCGCCGCGCATGAGCTGCACGCCCAAGACCCTTATTTGGCCGATAATTATCATAAGCAAATTGAGGCCGGTCACATGCTGCTCATCTCCAAACCCGATTTGGTGGAAGCCAGCCAAGTGGAAAACCTTGAGGCCAAGTTTCGGGCCAGCCGTCCCAACACGCCGCAAGCGCGCGTCCGCCATGGGCAATTGCCCATCGAGGTGGTGCTGGGTCTAAAAGCAGAACGAGAGATAGAGACAACAACACCGCTTGTCCCCCATATCGAAGACCATGGCTTGGCCTCTTGGTCGGCGCATTTGCATGGCAACTTATCGCGCGAGGCGTTGGCCGAAAAAATCACCAGCCTAACGCCGCATGTGCTGCGCGCCAAGGGGGTGCTTCGCGATGAACAAGGCGCCTATGCGCTGCATTATGCGGGCGGGCGCATTCATTTTGAAAACTTGGACGTTACGCCATCTGGGCACTTTGTGCTCATTGGCAAACCAGAGCTGCCCAATGCCGAAGCGCTAACAAATCTGTTTCAGCCGACGAGCGCCTGATGGTTTGGGATTTGCCAACACGAATTTTTCACTGGGTTTTTGTCGTCAGCATTGCCGGCGCTTATATCAGCGGCGAGCGCGGCGCTTTGGGCGTGCATGAAGTTTTTAGCTTGCTCGCCTTGGGGCTAATTATTTTTCGCCTTATCTGGGGCGTGGTCGGCTATGAGACAGCCCGGTTCTCGCATTTCCTTACCTCCCCCACCGCTATGTTCGCATACGTGCGAGGTATTATTGCGCGCAACCCTGCGCCGCACGCAGGCCATAACCCTTTGGGTGGACTGGCGGTTGTCGCACTTTTATCGGTGATGGGCGCCATGGCTGTAACTGGTTTGTGGACGGGCGATGATATTCTTTACGAAGCCCCAATGCCGATATTAGGCATCGCGCCAGAACTGGCCGCGCCGATGGGCAGTTGGCACCAAGATATTCATAAGCTGGTTATTCCGCTCATCGCCCTGCATGTGTTGGCTATTTTAGCGCATCGGCTGTGGCTGGGCGAGAAGCTAGTTAGCCGCATGGTGAGCGGCGGCACGGCACCGCAAAAGCCGACACGGCGTCAAACCCTACTCGGTCTTGCGCTGCTCGTTCTATGCGTCAGTGCCAGTCTTAGCCTCGCGCTGGTGACGCCGAATTTTATTTAGTGCTTAATTCGATAGCTGTCGTGGCACGACTTACAGGTGCCGCCGACGCGTTTTGCAGCGCTTACCACTTTAGATTTATCCCCGCTGAGCGCGGCCGAATGTAACGCCCGAGCGGCGGATGCATTGGCTTTTGCTTTGGCTTTAAAATCAAAAAAATCATCCCAAAGGGCTTTGTCTGCCCCCATGCTGAGGCTGCCCTTGGGAAAATAATCTGGCATTTCATCGGCCCAAGCCGCCATGCGAAGGGCTGCTGCGGCCACGGCGTCTAAATCGCCAGCCGGTAAATGCTTTTTGAATACCGCCTGAATATCGCCACCACTTTGCTTAAATTTAGCAACGCGTTGCTCCACAATCGGGCTTTCAAAAGTGCCCGGCTCATGCGCCTGAGCCGACGAGAAAACAGATAGGCTCAGCGCGGCCACAACCGCACCGCCAACCAAAGAAACCAAACGCTTGGACATAAAAACCTCTAATTACGGAACGACGGATCCATACGGTCTAGCTTGCGAAGCAAGGCAGGCCAAGCAAGCGCATCGACACCCGGCTGAAACAGGCTAGCCGATTGGCTATTCACGGTTTCAATGGCTTGTGCCGATGGCATGTTCGGCGTGCCGCTCAACGTGCGCACTTGCGCGGTGCAAGCCCGCTCGAGGAAATAAATTGCCATGAAAGCCAGACCACAAGTCTCGCCCACCGCCAAAGTGCCATGATTGCGAAGCAGCATGACTTTGCTATCGCCAATATCGGCAATCAACCGCTCGCGCTCATCAAGATCGAGCGCCACACCTTCATAGTCGTGATAGGCAAGATGCGAACCAACCAGCATGGCCATTTGCGATAGAGGCATCAGGCCTTCTTCTTGCGAGGCCACGGCCATGCCGTCATCTGTGTGCAGATGCAAAACGCATTGCGCGTCTTCGCGGGCGCTGTGGATAGCAGAGTGAATGGTGAAACCAGCCGGATTCACAAAATACGGGCTATCCATCACGATGTTGCCTTCAAGGTCAATCTTCACCAAGCTGGAGGCGGTAATCTCTTCAAACAACATGCCGTAAGGGTTGATGAGGAAGTGATGCTCGGGCCCTGGCACGCGAACTGAAATATGGGTGAAAATCATATCATCCCAGCCATACATAGCGACCAACCGATAGGTCGCGGCCAAATCGACCCGCAGCTGCCACTCTTCGGCGCTGACCATATCTTGTACGTTTTTAATTTCTTCTGCTGCAGACATTGTTCTCTCCCTTAAAATTTCCTTAGATTGTTCCCAAATCACCAATTTGTCAATTAGCCTCACGTGGCGTATCGGGTAAAACTTGCGCCAAAGCCGCTTGCCATTGCGCCTGCTTTTGGCTCACTGTGTCGGCTGACATATTTGGGCTAAATTGCGCTTCCAGCGACCAATTTTCAGCCAGCGCTTCCAAACTGTCGAACCAGCCCAATTGCAACATCGCCAAAACAGCGGCCCCCAAGGCCGTCGTCTCGGTAATTTTGGGGCGGTCAATCGGCGCCTCGCAAATATCGGCTAGGTTTTGGCACAACCAATCATTGGCCACCATGCCGCCATCGACGCGCAATCTGGGGGCGGCTTTTAACCCTGCCGCCTGCATATCGTCTTGCATGGCGCGCAATAAATCAGCCGTTTGCAAAGACACGGACTCGAGGGCGGCGCGCGCAATATCTTCGCGGCGGGTGTCGCGCGTCATATTAAAAAACGCCGCCCGCGCATCGGGCGCCCAATGCGGCGCACCGAGGCCGGTAAAGGCAGGCACAAGAACCGTGGCATTGTCGGGATTGGCCGCTTGCGCAAGGGCTTGCGTGTCTGAGGCTTTCTCAATCAGCCCCAACCCATCGCGCAGCCATTGAACAATCGCGCCAGCCATAAAAATACTGCCCTCGAGGGCATAAGTGGTCTCGCCGTTCAAGCGATAGGCCACAGTGGTTAAAAGCCGGTTGCTAGACTTGGCAGGTTTAGGGCCCGTATTGGCCAAGACAAAACAGCCCGTGCCATAGGTCGACTTCACCATGCCGGGCTGAAAACAAACTTGGCCGATGCTGGCCGCCTGTTGGTCTCCGGCCATGCCCACAATCGGCAAAGCCACACCCAAGACGGCTTGCGTGCTGGTGCCAAAATCGGCGGCATTGTCTTTTACTTCGGGCATTAAGCTGGCTGGCAAGTTGAACAGCGCCAGCAGGTCGTCATCCCATTGTTGGCTATGAATATTAAATAAGCTGGTGCGCGCCGCATTGCTGGCATCCGTTACATGGCCTCGACCGCTGGTTAAATTCCAGACCAACCAACTATCAATCGTGCCAAAGGCCAGCTCGCCCGCCTGCGCCCGAGCCCGCGCGCCTTTTGTGTTATCCAGCAACCAAGTAATTTTGCTGGCCGAAAAATAAGGGTCGAGCAGCAATCCGGTTTTTTGTGTAATCATCTGCTCATGGCCTGCTTCTTTTAGGGCATGGCAAAAATCAGCCGTGCGGCGGTCTTGCCAAACAATCGCCTTGGCAATCGGGCGCCCTGTGGCACGCTCCCAAACCACACTGGTTTCGCGCTGATTGGTAATGCCAATGCCAGCAAAATTTTCGGCGCCTAGCGTGTCCAAAACTTCGCGACAGACCCGCAATGTCGTTTGCCATATCTCGTCGGCGTCATGCTCTACCCATCCGTCTTGCGGAAAAATTTGCGGGAACTCGCTTTGCGCTACCGCCAAAACTTCGCCTGCCTTATTGAACGCCAGCGCGCGCGACGATGTCGTGCCTTGGTCGATACTCAAAATAAACTTCGCGCTCATAGATATCTCTCCCGGACGCCAAGCCCTGCAGTTTGGCTGGCCCTTTGGTCATTACCCTAATCCCCCTCCCGAGGAAGCTCCACAAGATTTTTTAAAAACCCCTCCCCGATATGCGCCTTCCCTTCTACGTTTTCCGTGCTAAAACCTTGTATCGACCAAAAGGCGACTGATATGACGACGAGTACAGATAAAAAATTGGCTTTCGTAGCCAACTCCAACCCCGAGGCACAAGCCGCGCGGGAAGCTTTGCACGCGCGCTATCAGGGCGTGTCCACGCAAGAGGCCGATGTAATTGTGGCGCTAGGTGGCGACGGGCTAATGCTCTCCAGCCTGCATGCGTTCATGGATCAGGGAAAACCGATATTCGGCATGCACCATGGCTCCGTCGGGTTTTTGATGAACCGCTATGATGAAGATAATTTGGCGCAACGTGTCGAAGATGCCCAAGTGACGCTATTGCGCCCGCTACAAATGCAGGCCACAGACAGCCACGGCAACACCCATAAAGCCCTGGCCATAAATGAAGTTTCCCTGCTGCGGATGACGGCGCAAGCGGCCAAGCTGCGCATCACCATAGATGGCACGCCGCGTATGGATGAGTTAATTTGCGATGGCGCGATGCTGGCCACGCCGGCCGGCTCGACGGCCTATAATCTATCGGCGCACGGGCCGATATTACCCATTCATTCAAAGCTTCTAGCGCTCACACCCATATCTGCGTTTCGGCCTCGGCGTTGGCGCGGGGCGCTTTTACCCGAGACCGCAGAAGTGACCTTCACTGCGCTGGAAGCTGAAAAACGCCCGATTAGTGCCGTTGCCGACAATAGCGAGTTTCGCGATATCGTTGAAGTCAGCGTGCGTCAGTCAACCACCCACGAGATGCTGATGCTGTTCGACAAAGACCATAGTTTGGACGAGCGGATTTTGACCGAGCAGTTTTTGCCCGAAGGTCTCTAACCTTAAATACCTTTTGAAGTATCCATTTTAGGATCGCCATAACCAGCTTCTGGCTGGATACGCAGATAGGTTTTGTCACCCTCTTTTTCCATAAAGGGAACCACCGTCACCACATCGCCGCATTGCGCCAGTGCATCGTCGACGCTTTCGCGCTTGGCAAATTTTTCGATGTTCATGCGGGTCGGAAAAATCACCGTGCGTTTTTTCGCATCCGCTTCGGCCAAAGCTTGCTTGGCGGTAATCCAAACACTATCCACGCTCTCGCTGCCATCGTGCAGCCCCACATGATCTTCGGGCGCGCGCGCCATATAGAAGTAGGTGTCGAAACGACGTTTCATCATTTCGGGCGTAATCCAATGCGCGTAAAACGCAAGCGCATCGACCGCGAATTCTAGGTTTTCCGCTTCGCCAAATTCGAGCATCGTGGCATCGCCCGTGTTGAACCGCTCGCGCCAGCCATCCAATTGCTGCAAGCGCTCGGCTGATATAAACTCGCTGGAGCCTTTTTCGCGCGCCAGCAAAATGCCGCATTCTTCAAAACTCTCGCGTATGGAAGCCACGCGCAAAGACAGCTCTTTGTCATCATAGGCATCGGCTTTGCCACAATGGGCGCGCAAGCCTTTGTCATTATCTGCGGGGTCGACTTTGCCGCCCGGAAAAACCAAAGCGCCAGAGGCGAAGTCAATCTCGTGGTGGCGCACTACCATAAAAACTTCAGGGCCTTCGGGCGTGTCGCGCAACATCATAACGGTGGCGGCAGGTATCAATCCATCTGTGCTCATTGTGCGCTCTCCCAAGCTGTTTTTCCTAAGGGTTAGCGAGCGAGTTTATCGACTGGCACGAGAAAGGCAAGTAAGGCTGAGGCAATAATAAACACCACGCCACCGAGCGCCAAAACATCAAAGCCCGCGCCCGCATCTATGGCAGCGCCAAACATAACCGGCGCAGCAGCCGTCGACATAATAACAATCGGCGAGGTTAACGAGCGAATGGCGCCTAAGTGTTTCGTGCCAAATAACTCTGGCCAAAGCCCGCCGCTAATCGGGCCCGCCGTGCCTAAGTTAATTCCGATGAGACCCATGTAAAAAAATGGGGTGAGTACCCCAAAAATATCGTTCGGTAGCAACAACAAACAAAAAGCCAAAACCAACGGAATGGCCCCCAAAGGCATCAAGCGCAGCGCCGAATATTTATCGACCATTGGGCCGATTATCAAAGACACCACAACCTTGCTGAGCGCATATAAAGTAAAGGCGGCCGCCAAAGCCGCGATGGGCCAGTCTCGCGCTTCGGCCAATTGCACCTGATGGAAAAACATCCCTGTCAGCAAAAACGGAGACGCCAAATATAGCGGCAGCACCATGTAAAACCGTCGGTCGCGCAACACATCCCCTCGGTTGGCATCCTTGGCGGCGCTTTCGCCCTCAGTTTGGCTGGCCTCGGGTTTAGGCTCAAAGCCCGCCAGCACGCTTTGCAACGGCACGGCCACGAGCAAGATAATCGCGGCATAAAGAAGCCAAGTTTGCTGCCAGCCTAGCCAAGCGATAACCAGCACCGCCAGCAAGGGCAGGAAACCCTCAAAACTGGCGTAGCCCAATTGCACCAAAGACACCGCCTGCCCGCGCCGCTCAGAAAACGCGCGCGCGGCGGAGGTCATGCCTGTATGGCTAGCCAGACCTTGGCCAAAATGGCGCAGCATAAATAAAGCCAATCCTAAGGCCACCACATGTTGCGCGAGCCCCATAATCAGACAGCCGCCCGCCAAAGCCAGCAGCACAAAAACCGTAAAGCGGCCCAAGCTCCAGCTGTCGATAAAGCGGCCCGTATAAACCATGGCGAAAGCACTCAGCAAAGTCATGGCTGAATAGAGCCCGCCAAAACCCGCATTGGTGAGGCCAAAGTCAGCGCGAATTTCGGCGCTATAAAGCGAGATGAAAAACGTCTGACCGAAGTTCGATAGGCCCATCATCAAAAAGCCAAATAACAGAAACCCGAAATGCTGGCGCAGGAAAGAAAAATAACTCATGCGTGTCTGATATAGGGCTGCGGCCATGGGAGCAAATTAAAACGAGCGGCGCGTTTTATCGGGCGTGCGAAATGCACAACGGCGTGGCGAGGTCGAGCGCTAAACGCGCTTCGCCAATCGGTTCGCCGCAATTAAGGCAATAGCCATACTCGCCCGCTTGCAAGCGTTGCAAGGCGGCGCTTACCAGCACCAGCTCGCGGCGTCGACGCCGAACCGTTTCCGCCGCCATGGCTTGCTGTTGCATCGCATCCATGCGGGACAAGCGGCCTTGCTGGGTTTGGTCTAGCTGCACGGGCGCCGTGTCGGAGGCGGCTTGGTCTAATAAAGTTTGTAGCCCATCGCGCTTGGCCTCGAGGGCAGTTTTTATTTTCGCGTCGTTCATTCTATCCCTCCCTAAGTTTCGTTTTAGATGAGCGTGAGTGGTTGTTTTCCAAACAGCGTATGTTTAGGTTACGTCTAAACAGGAGACATGACCATGCTTGAAGGCTTTAAAGTAATCGAAATGGCGACCTATATCGCCGCCCCCGCAGCCGGTGGAATTATGGCCGATTGGGGCGCCGATGTGATTAAAGTCGAGCCATTGGGCGGCTGCCCAATGCGTAAGTTTTATGCCAGCGCCATGACCGATGATTACCCCGATAACCCCGTCTCCGCCCTCGATAATCGCGGCAAACGCGCCATCGCCGTCAACACAGGCACAGAAGAAGGCCGCGATATTGTTCGCAAATTAGTGGCCGATGCCGATGTGTTTCTGACCAATGTGCGGCCCTCGCAATTGAGGGAACAGGGGCTCGATTTTGACACCCTAAAGCTCATCAACCCGAAGCTGGTTTATGCCAGCGTCACCGGATTTGGTCTTGAAGGCGAGGAAGCCGATAAGCCTGGTTTTGATACGGCGGCCTTCATGGCGAAGTCTGGCTTTGGTTGGATGATGACCCCCAAAGGCTCATCGCCTGCGCCTTTACGCACGGCCGCGGGCGACCATATTACGGGCATTGCGACGGCCAGTGGCATTTTGGCCGCTTTGCTGAAAGCGCAAAAATCTGGCGAAGGCACGCTGGTAGAAAGTTCTTTGCTGCGCTCCGCCGCTTATGCCGTGGGCTGCGATTACGGCACTTGGCTGCGCTATGGCCGCGTGGCGCGCTCTCGCCCACGCGAAGAAGCCATCGTGGCGATTAACAATTATTACCTGACGTCAGATGAACATTGGCTGTTCATCAACGCACGCCCAGGCGAGCCCGATTGGCCAGATGTGGCGCGTGCCACAAGCCTCGAGCCGCTCATCGACGACGAACGCTTTGGCAGCTTGCGCGATCGTCGCAAAAATGGCGTTGAGCTTATCGCCCTATTGGACAAAGCTTTCGCCAGCAAAACTCTAGAGGAATGGAAACCGCTTCTCGATGCCGCCGGCCTGATTTGGTCGCCCGTGCAGAATTTTGAGCAGGCCTATAGTGACCCGCAAATGCATGCCGCCGGCGTGTTTGTCGATATGCCCAAAGCCGATGGTACGAGCTATAAAAACATCGCCTCGCCAATTCGGTTTTCGGATGAAAGCACCGACCCCAAAGGGGTCTTGCCCGAGATTGGACAAGACACAATGGCCGTGCTCGACGATTTAGGCTTGGATAAAGAGACCCGCGCGCGTTACCTCGAGGCGAAAGTCATCGGCCAATATAGCGAGTGAGTTAGCTAGCGCTCACGGATTGCGCTTGTTTGTCCAGCCAGCGATAGCGCCAAATCACCAAAGCAAACGGCACAAATGCGCCAAGCACAATGCCATCTGCCAGCCCCAAAGCGCCACGCCCCAGTGGGAAAATTAGCGCATAGGTGAGCGGTATCATAATGACGCCATAAGACAGCACGTGAATGAACGTGGGCACCCACGTGTCGCCACGCGCGCGCAAAGACATCGACAATAAAGACTGTCCGGTATCAAACACCGTTCCGATAGAGACCAGCGCGATGAGGGCGGCGGCGAGTTTTATCACCTCCGCATCCGTGGTGAAAAACGTGGCCAATTGTGGCGCGCTCACCCACATGAAAACACCCGCAAATGCCATAATGAGACTTTGCACGCATAAGCCCAACCAAGCCCAGCGTTTGACTGCCGCCATATCGCCCGCACCATAGGCGTTACCCACGCTCACAGCCGTTGCGACACCGAAGCCCAGCCCCATCATGAAAAATAGGGCAAACACATTGATCATAATAATATGCGCCGCCACGACCACCGTGCCGAGGAAACCCGCAAATAAAATGACCACGTTGAAGGCGGTGTTTTCAATGCCCATGGAAATGCCAGTGGCATAGCCGATCGAGCGCATCTCGCGCCCGCCCGCCCATGTGATTTTGGGTTTACGCAGGCCAAATTTTTCATGGTCGAGGAAAACCCAGACGTAAGATAAAATCGCTACCACTTGCATAAAACGAACAACCAAAGTCGCCCAAATAGAGCCTTCCGCGCCCAGCTCTGGAAAGCCAAAGGCGCCGAACACAAAAATGTAATTGGCAAAAATATTCACGATATTGGCGACAATCATAATCACCATGCCGGGGCGCGGATTGCGAATGCCCTCCAGAAAAAATCCGGTCGACATATGCACGGCGGCAAACGGTAGGCTCAATCCAGCAATCATCGAAATGCGCCCGCCCGCCGCCGCCAGCTCTGGGGTTTGTCCCGACAGCAGCAATAAAGGCTCGCCGAAAAAGCAGAACACCATACCCACCAAGCCAATGACCAGCCCCCAAGGCAACGCATGCCACCAGACTTTGCCAGTTTCGCTATATTGCTTGGCGCCAAATTTATTCGAGACTAAAACCGATGTGCCCATGAGAAGGCCAATCATAATCAAAATGAAAATATTGCTTGGCACCATGCCAATGCCCAAATAGGCTAAATGCTCCGACGCATAATGGCCTACGACCACCGTATCGGTAATGCCTAAAGTCAGAATACCAACGCGCGATATGACCACCGGCCAAGCCAGCGTCATCAGGGTTTTGACGTCTTGCCAGATGGCGTTCATTGCGCCGAACCTAAGTTGGGAAGACCGAAGGTTGCGACATCGTCTAGCGCGGGGCGAGCGCGCTCGCTTGGCGCCTCGGTGGCCGTGCCGATATAAATAAACCCAGCGATTTCATCGCCTGCCCCGCCGCCTAGGGCTTGTAAAACCGTCGGCTCATAGGCCACATCTCCGGTCAACCATTGCGCCGCAAAGCCCACAGATTGCGCGGCGGTGAGCAGCGTCATGCACACGGCACCTGCCGACAAAATCATTTCACTGCGTGGAATCTTAGGATGCGCTTTCGGGCAGGCCAGAACGCCAATGACACAAGGCGCGCGCAAAAATTGGGCGGCCGAGGTGGCATAAGCGTCTACCGATTTATCTTCTTCTCTGACAAATAAAGCATCGGCGGCAATCTTACCCAAGCTCGTGCGCGCGTCGTCTTGTAAAACCACCAAACGCCAAGGGGCTAATTTGCCATGGTCAGGCACGCGCGTCGCCGCGCTCAAGATATCGCGCAACACATCGGCCGAAGGGCCGGGTTCAGTCATATTGCGGACCAGCACCGAACGGCGGGTTTTTAAAAACTCTAGCGTTGAATTCAAAACCATTTTCTTGTCCTATCAAGCTTACGTGCTTTGGCTTATCCTTGCCCTGTCCCAAAGTCAATTAGGGCCGCTAACAACAATAACAACCCGAAGGTTGGTTCATGCGTTTTGCCGTTTTTTATCTCGCTCTATATCTTGTCGCGTCAAAGGCTTCGGCTGGCGCGTGGGTGTTGCCAATGGGCGAGACCAAAGCCAGCGCACAATTTAGCGAACGCTCCCAAAGGCTGCACTTTCCGCTAGCGCCTGCACGCGGTTATACGCTTCGCGAAACCCACACAAGCCTCCTCCTTGAACACGGGCTGAGCCAAAGCGTTACCCTCGTTGGCAAGCTGTCCCAACAGCGATTTAGCGAGGCACTAAGAGTTCGCGAAACACAAACCAGTCAGATGGATTTGCAAGTGGCCGCGCCTAAATTGGCCGCCGGATTATTGCCGCCATATGTTTTCTTAAGTTTAAAGAAGCTGTTTCCCAAAACCCAATGGCGGCGTGAGAAAGTCGCTAGCGTGCGAGCTGGGATTGATTGGCAAAGCGGCAAGCCAGATCAAAGCGGATATCATTTGTCTGTATCGCTGGCCGATAAAGTGAGCGCGGGTCGTCTGTCGGTATTGCAAGAAGTGGAATTTAGCGAGAGCCGTCTATCTCGGGAGCATCATGTGAACGGCCAATATCGGTTTTCTATCCAGCGTGGAAACTGGCAAATCGGCTCGCAGGCCGAGCAGTTCGAAAATCAGACCACGGGCTATCTATCGCTCAAGCACAGCCTGCGTCTGACGTGGAAACCCGAGCCTGACGCCTATGAAATAACCCTTGGGCGCGGCCATACGCGCGTCAACAATCGCCATAGACCTCTGACCCAATTTCAACGTGGCCAGCAGTGGACGTTAGAATTTCAACAAAACTTCTAGCGGCGTAAATCGGGTGCCGTGGCTTCCAAGGATAGGCTAGCAGCGGCCTCATCAAGGCCCAGAACCGTTTGGTCTTTGGAGCCGAGACGACGCATAGAGACGGTTTTGCCTTCTGCCTCTCGCATGCCCACGGCCAGAATAACCGGAACTTTAGCCACCGAATGCTCGCGCACTTTATAGTTAATTTTCTCATTGCGCGTATCGGCACGAGCGCGCAGGCCTTGCGCGGTTAATTGGGCCACCACCTCATGCGCGTAATTATCGGCATCGGTGGTAATGGGGCAAACGACCACTTGCTCTGGCGCCAACCAAAGCGGCAGCTTGCCCGCATAGCTCTCGATTAGAATACCGAGAAAACGCTCAATTGAGCCCAGCACAGCACGGTGCAACATGACAGGACGGTGCTTCTCGCCGTCTTCGCCAATATAGGCGGCGTCCAAACGCTCGGGCAGCACAAAATCGAGCTGCAACGTGGCGCATTGCCATGTCCGCCCGATGGCATCCGTCAGGTGATATTCAATTTTAGGTCCGTAAAAAGCGCCCTCGCCTGGCAGTTCTTCCCATGCCAAACCGGCTTCGGTCAGCGCATCGCGCAATCCTTGTTCAGCACGATCCCAAGCCTCTTCTTCGCCAGCGCGAACGTCGGGGCGCAACGCGATTTTTACCGACACATCGGTAAAGCCAAGGTCGTCGTAAACTTCAGTCACCAATCCACAAAAGTCGACAGCCTCGGAAATAACTTGGTCTTCGCGGCAAAAAATATGTGCGTCGTCTTGGGTCATTTGACGCACGCGCATCAGCCCGTGCAAGGCGCCGTGCGGCTCATTGCGATGGCAACAACCAAACTCAGCCATGCGAATAGGCAAATCGCGATAGGACTTAATGCCTTGTTTGAAAATCTGCACATGAGCAGGACAATTCATCGGCTTGATGGCCATTAAGTCAGCATCGCCAGAAATCACGGCGGCCTCTTCGCCAGTCGATGGCACTTCATCTGGCACGACGAACATATTCTCGCGGAATTTATCCCAGTGGCCCGATTGTTCCCAGAAGCGCTTATCCAAGAGCTGAGGGGTTTTCACTTCTTCATAATCATTGGCATTTAGGCGGCGGCGGATATATTGCTCCAACTGCTGCCAAATCGTGTAGCCCTTGGCGTGCCAGAACACGCTGCCTTGGGCTTCTTCTTGGAAATGGAACAAGTCCATCTCGCGGCCAATTTTGCGATGGTCACGTTTTTCCGCTTCTTCCACCATGTGTAAATAAGCTTTTAAATCTTTTTCATGGCCCCAGCAGGTGCCGTAAATGCGCTGCAACATTTCATTATTGCTATCGCCGCGCCAATAAGCGCCCGCCAATTTGGTTAGCTTGAAAGCCTTACCCAGCTTGCCCGTAGACGGCAAATGCGGCCCACGGCACAGGTCTTTCCACTCCCCTTGGCGATAAATCGTAATCGGCTGGTCGCCCGGAATAGAGGCGATAATCTCAGCCTTATAGACCTCACCAATTTCTGTGAAATGCGCCACCGCTTCGTCGCGGTTCCAAACTTCGCGAACGATGTCTTCATTGCGGTCAACGATATCACGCATGCGTTGTTCAATGGCCTCTAGGTCGTCGAGGCTAAATGGCGTTTCGCGCGCGAAGTCGTAATAAAATCCGTCTTTAATCACCGGCCCAATGGTCACTTGAGTTTCGGGGAAAAGCTCTTGCACGGCCTCGGCCAAAACATGGGCGCAATCATGGCGCAGCAAATCCACGCCATCCGCATCGGCGGCGGTGATGACGGCGATGTCGGCATCGGCTTCGATGACCGTGGCCAGATCCACAACTTCGCCATTGAGCTTTAAGGCGAGCGCTTTTTTGGCCAGCGACTTGGAAATGCTGGTGGCGAAGGCGAGGCCATCTAGGGGCGCTTCAAATTCGCGTGTCGCGCCATCCGGCAGGGTCAATGTGATCATAATTCCAACTTCTCGTTTAATCGCCTAGGCTTCGGCGTCATTTTCGGCACATCGCGCCGAGGAAACTCTCCATGGTGCATACCAAGGTGGCGCGCAAACCTCAAGTGGTACGGGGTCAAAACCATGGCCTGAATGCATTTTGTGAAACGGATGACATTTGCCCAAACGCTTTGCCGACAGCCAACCGCCCGTCCATACGCCATGCACCTTCACCGCATCCAACGCATATTGTGAACACGTGGGCTGAAATCGGCACCGTGGGCCCAGCAGTGGCGAGATAAACAGGCGATATATATGCACAGGCAAAAGCGCCACAAAGCGGAGGGTAAAGCGTATCATCCTTGCATCTTACCTCATCGGCTTGGTGCTTCGAAACAAAAGAAAGGCTATCAGATGACCTTTATAAATTGGTTAAACACCCGCATGGCGCGCTTGGGCGTTTTGGATATCGCTTGTCTCAAAATTTGCGTCTTCGCCTTCGCGCTGCTTTTGGCCAAGCTCTGGCCGCCGCTTCTGGCGCTCGACTGGACGCTCTATGCTGGCGTTTTTGGGCTTACTTATTCGCTGCTTATGGCTAAGCTATTTTTTACAAATGGACACGCTTGAATATAAATTCAGCGGCGAGCTATGGATTTGGTCGGGCAAGAAAACCGATTGGTTCTTCGTTACGCTGCCCAAAGAAGTGAGCGATCACGCCCGCTATTTCACCACCCATGTGCAACGCGGCTTTAAATCTTTGAAAGTAAACGCGCAGATTGGCGACAGCCAATGGCAGACCTCTATGTTTCCAAGCAAAGAGCGCCAGAGCTATCTTTTGCCGGTGAAAAAATCCGTGCGCCTCGCAGAAAACATCGAAGTGGGCAAAGCCAGAGATATCAAAATCACGCTGCTCGGGCTCTAAACACCCAATTGCGCCAAGCAATCTTCCACCGCATCAAAGGTCAGCAAGGTGGAGGCATGGCGGTTTTTAAACTCGCGCACGGGTTCCAAAACTTCTAAATCGGCCCACCGACCCGTCGGAGGCGTGCCGTCTTGTTTTAACATGGCGCGCATCGTGGCGCCGACTTCGCGCAATTCGTCTGGCGTGCTGCCGATAACCTCTCGCGCCATCACCGAGCTGGCCGCTTGGCCCAAAGCGCACGCCTCTAGCTGATGCGCGAAAGCCGCGACCGTGCCGTCTTCGCCCATGGCCAATTCGACATGCACTTTCGAGCCGCAAAGGCGCGACACGGCGTCTGCCTTGGCGATGCGTGGCAACTCTGGGTCCGACAAATTGCCGATATGGGGAATATCCGCCGCCAGTTTCAAAATGCGCTGATTATAAAGGTCATTCATCATGGGCTTAAGATAGGTGCTGGCGCATCATTTTGCGAGCTTCCAGATTGTGCCCTCGGCGGTGTCTTCAATCGCCACACCCATCGCGGCCAACTCATCGCGTGCGGCATCGGCGGCGGCGAAATCTTTTTCGGCACGCGCCTTGGCACGTAGCTCAATCAAGGCCTCAACAGCCGCCGTATCGACATCCCTATCTGCGCTATCTGCGGTTTGGGCGGCGAACCAATCTTCCGGCGGTTGTTGCAATAGCCCCATGAGATTTGCGGCAGCGAGAAACGCGGCCTTGCTCTCGGGCGAGGTGACGTTTTTGCTCAAGGCAAATAATTCGGCCAAGGCTTTGGGCGTGTTTAAATCATCGCACAGGGCGGTAAGAAAGCCCTCTGGCGCAGGCGCACGGACGACTTCCATATCGCTCGTATCGCGCAAGACCCCATACAGGCGGTCGAGATTCTTCACCGATTGCGCGAGCAGATCATCGCTAAAATCGAGCCGTTGGCGATAATGCCCTTGCAATAGCCCTAGGCGGATAGCCTCGCCCGGCGCCGCTTCTAGCAATTCGTCCATCACCTTAATATTGCCGATGGATTTGGACATTTTTTCGCCTGAAATATTAAGCATGCCATTGTGCAGCCAATAATTGGCCAAAGGCGCGCCATGCGAGCAGCGGCTCTGCGCCGCTTCGTTTTCATGGTGGGGAAATTGCAAATCCGCGCCGCCGCCATGAATATCAATCGTGTGGCCTAAGTGCTTTTCAATCATCGCGGAGCATTCAATGTGCCAACCCGGACGACCCCGCCCCCAGATACTGTCCCATCCGGGTTGCTCTGGCGTTGAGGGTTTCCAGAGAACGAAATCACCTGCATCTTTTTTGTAAGGCGCCACTTCGACGCGCGCGCCCGCCAACATGTCATCGCGAGAGCGCCCCGAAAGGCCGCCATACTGGCTATCTTGCGTGACATCAAACAGCACATGGCTCTCTGCCTCATAGGCGTGACCTGTGGCGATTAACTGCTTAATCATCTCCTGCATTTCTTGAATATGTTGAGTGGCGAAAGGCTCAATGTCGGGCGGCAGCACGCCCAGCACTTGCATATCAGCCATATATTTGGCGTGATAGCGCTCGGTAATGCGCGAAATATCGACGCGCTCGTCTTTGGCTTTGGCGTTAATTTTATCGTCCACGTCGGTAATATTGCGGGCGTAAACGACCTGCGGGTAAAGCGCACGCAAAACACGCACCAAAACATCAAACACCACGGCGGGGCGAAAATTGCCAATATGGCAGGGCCCATAGACCGTTGGCCCGCAGACATAAAGCGTCACGCGCGTTGGGTTTTGGGGGGTAAAGACTTGCTTCTCGCGAGCCAATGTATTGTGCAGATAGAGCTGTGTTTCCATGCGCGCACCATAATTCATCTGCAGGTCGAGCCGCAAGGCCAATTAAATAACCCACAAAGCATTGGAAATCGTTCGAATGAAACCTAAGTATTGAGTAGAGGAAAGTGGTTTTGCGCCACACAAGGCGCATTTCACTCGGTTCTGGCTCAGGTTTGCCTTGTTCGTTGGGGCTTTTTTGGGTATCTAACACCAGCGATTGCGCTGATTTTGCAAAGAGACTTTGCTTTCTTGCAAAACAATGTGCAAATTTAAGGGGATACGCTCTCAGCTCGACGTGGCATACTTATGGTCATGTTTGATTTGTTAGTGGAAAAGTAATTTTGGGCAGTCTGTATGCCTGACGTATTGCGGGACGTATTTCCCGCTCAGTGAGGTAACAAAATGGACGCTAGAGTAGACGGCAACAAGACGCCAGCAACTGGAGAACGGGACGTAAAAGTGGAAAAACCTTCACGCGACCAAGCCGAAGCCGCCGTGCGCACACTCATTGCGTGGGCTGGAGATAACCCCGAACGCGAGGGTCTCATCGACACCCCAAAGCGCGTCGTTAACGCCTACACAGAATTTTTCGCAGGCTATGAACAAAACCCAGACGATGTTTTGGGCCGCACCTTCGAAGATGTCGAAGGCTATGACGATATGGTCATGCTGCGCGACATTTCGCTTGAAAGCCACTGCGAGCATCACATGGTAGCCATTTTGGGCAAAGTCCATATCGCTTACATGCCGGTCAACAAAGTTGTCGGCATTTCCAAGCTCGCTCGCGTTATCGAAATTTTTGCCAAACGCCTGCAAACCCAAGAAACCATGACCGCGCAAGTTGTCGATTGCATTCAGCGTGTGCTGGAACCAGCTGGCATTGCCATTTTGGTGGATGCCAAGCACCAGTGCATGACCACACGTGGCATTAAGAAGCCAGATGTGGCGACCATCACCACCCAGTTTACCGGCGTGTTTGCGGAAGATCCGCGCATGGAAGCACGCTTCCTTGCCATGATTAGCCGCTAGGGTCTATAAGACCTCAAATAGCTGAGGGAAGAAACATGACTGGACCGTTTGCACCACGCGAAACCATCGAACAGGTGGAAGAAGGCCACGTCTTGGCGCCAAAGTTTGACGCCAAAGGCCTAATTCCTGTCGTCACCACTGATTTTGCCAGCGGAGAATTGCTGATGCATGGTTTCATGAATGAGACAGCGTTAAAGCTAACGATTGAGACCGGCGAAGCGCATTATTTCTCGCGCTCGCGCGAAGCCATTTGGCACAAAGGCGCGACCAGCGGTTTGGTACAGACCATCGCAGAAATGCGCATCGATGATGATCAAGATTGTGTTTGGCTTCGGGTGAAGGTTGGCGGCAATGGCGCCTCGTGCCACGTGGGCTATCGCTCGTGCTTTTATCGCTCGCTGCCGACGGGCGAGCTGCCAGACACACCTGTCGCTTTGGCTTACGAAGAAGACGAAAAAGTTTTCGACCCTTTCGATGTTTATGGCGATGCGCCTAATCCAACCAAACTGTAAAGATTATGCAGTGGCGATATAGTCTTTCAAAGCCGCCGCTTCTTTTTCCGTTTGGTGAATACGATAGTTCACCAAATCCCCGATAGAAACGATGCCGCATAGGCTATCGCCCTTCATAACCGGCAAATGGCGGAACCGCCGTTGCGTCATAATGCTCATGGCTTCATCAATGCCAGAGCTAAGCGCAATACTTTGCGGGCGCTCGGTCATATGCTCACAAACAGATTCTTCCAGCGCGGCTGCACCATGTTGCGCCAGCGCGCGCATGACGTCGCGCTCGGTAAAAATGCCATGACAAGTTTTCCCATCGCCCGCCACAACCAGCGCACCAATGGCTTTCTCATTCATCATTTGCAGGGCTTGCTCGACACTTTGATCGCTATCGATAGCGATAACATCGGCGCCCTTATTATTTAAAATTGCTTGAACACTCATACTCAGCCTCCCTATCGCATCAGCATGCGGCACGGTAACGCAGATTGCAAGCCATGTGGAGTGACGTTATTTTTTGGGTTTCTTCCAATCGCCATAGTCGACTTGGCCCGGCCCACCAGAAGCCGAAAGCGGTGGCTTTTCCAAAAATCCGATAAGCACAAGTCCGGTGAAGAAACCGACCAAATGCGCAATCCACGCGATATTTACCGCCGCGCCATCTGGGCTCGCCAAGCCATAGGGGCCCAGCAGACCGAAAGCCAAGTTCATCACCAACCAAACGCCGATGAACATCAACACCGGACGCCGCTTGGGCACTTCGCGCAAAGCTAGCAGTCGGCGTTCCCGGTTTTGTGAATTGGGATTCAACCAACGCGCATCGGAAAACGCAAACCGCGATGCCGCGCCCATCAGTCCAGCCACGCCGCCAGAGGCACCGATGATTGGGATCAGATAATTTTGCACAGGGGCGGCATAAATTTGCCCAAGCCCCGCCAATATGGTGCACATCATATAGAGGAACATAAATTTGCGTGGGCCCAATCGGCGCGCCACGGGGGCGCCAAAAGCCAAGAGCCAGACCGAGTTTAAAATGAAATGCGCCCAGCCGCCATGCAGCATTGAATAGCTAAACAGATTGACCAGCCCCTGCACCCAAGTGCCCGGCAATCCGCCCAAGCCTTCGGCAAACAGGCGCGCGGGAAACAGCCCCAGCGAGACCAATAATTCATTGCGCTGCGCGTAGCCGCCAAACGCCATCAGCAGTTGGAAAACCAACAAGACGCCAAGCAACGCCAAGACAATAAAGGGCGCGCGCAATATCGGCTGCTTGGCTTGCTTTACAGGTTCGCTCGGCGGTGTATCCGTCATGATAATTCCTAGTTTCCGGCCGCTTGTTTCAAAGCAGCCTCGATCAATTCCAATCGGTCATTGCCAAAATACATATCCGTTTCATTGATATACATCGTCGGAGAGCCAAAGCCGCCACGGTCGATGACATCTTGCGTATTGGCACGCAAGCGAGCCTTCACCTCATCGCTTTGTATGGCCTCCAGCACCGCGGCACCATCCATCCCGACAAGCTCACAAAGGGCCATCATCTCTTCGGGCTGGCTGATGTCTTTCAACTCGCCCCAATAGGCGTGAAAAGCGGCATGTGAAAACGCGCTCAGTTTGCCGTGGTCTTGTGCCACCAAAGTTGACCGCATAATGCCCGCAGCCGGCAAAGGAAAGACTTTCGGCTGGCCAATGGTGACGCCACAAAATTTTGCCCAATCCTGCAAATCTTTCAGATAATAGCGCCCCTTAATGGGGTGCGGGTTGGAGCGCGTTTCATAGACGGTCTCATTGACAGAGTTAAACACGCCGCCAACCAATATCGGTTTGAAATCAATATCAACGTCGCAACGTTTCGCCAAAGCCTCGATGCGCGAGAACGCCAAATACGTCCACGGGCTCGAGATATCGTAAAAAAATTCGAACTTAACCATATTAACCCGCCACTTGTTGGGCTGGCATAAACGCTTTGCCGCGAATGTGATCGGAGATTTTTTCTGCCATCATAATCGTCGGCGCATTGGTGTTGCCCGTAATCAAAGTCGGCATCAAAGAGGCATCGACAACGCGCAACCCTTCGAGACCATGCACTTGTCCGTGCTCATTGGTCACCGCCATTGGGTCATTGCCCATTTTGCATGTGCCGACGGGGTGATACAGCGTCTCACCAGTTGCCCGAATCCAGCCATCCAGCTCATCGTCATTATCGACGTTCACATCTAGGCTCGGCTTCACCTGATTGCCGCGGAAAGGGTCGAAAGCTTTTTGCAGGAAAACATCACGCGTGATGCGAAAGCCATTGCGGATGTCGACGATGTCTTGCTCGGCCGTTAGATAGTTTGGATACATGGCCGGCGCATCTTCTGGGTTGGCGGTCTTCAGCGTCAAATACCCACGGCTTTCGGGACGGCAGCCATAAACGATGGATGAAAAGCCATGTTGGGTCGGCAAATCATCGCGTCCATGCACATCTGGAACGGCCACGGACACATAGTGAATTTGCATATCTGGCACGGCCTTTGTTGGGGCCGATTTGAAAAATGCCCCCGCCGCCGTTGGAGGATATGAGGCATCGCCCTTGCCCATCAGCAAATACTGAATGCCGGCCAATTGCGTGCGCCACCAAACGGCAGAGCGGTGCAAAGTAACCGGCTGCGTGCATTCAAATTGGCTCACAACGCCCAAATGGTCTTGCAAGTTTTGCCCGACGCCCGGCAGCTCATGCACCATCTCTAGGCCATGCGGCTTAATCTCTTTTTCGGGGCCAACGCCACTGCGCAGCAATATTTGCGGCGAGTTAATAGCACCTGCCGATAAGATGACTTCTTTATTGGCAAAGACGGTATGGCTTTTTCCGTTTTTCAAAAACTCAACCGCCACCGCGCGCTTACCTTCAAACACCACGACGTCCACCGTCACTTCGGTTTCCGTATGCAGGTTTTTGCGTTTCAACACAGGGTGTAAATAGCCCACCGCCGCGCTGCAGCGCTTGGAGCCGCGAATGGTATGCTCAAAGCGCGACACGCCTTCTTGCTGTTTGCCATTGAAATCTGGCGTGAAAGGAATGCCAGCCTGCTGGCCCGCTTCTATAAACACATCCAGCAATTCATCATTGGGGCGGTCGGATTTTTTCACCGACAGGGGCCCGCCCTTGCCGTGATATTCTTCGTCCCCATCGCCTTCAAAATCTTCTGCCCGCTTAAAGTAAGGCAGCACGCTTTCATAAGACCAACCGGCATTTCCCAATTGGTTCCAATGATCATAATCGGACGCATTACCGCGAATATAAACCATCGCATTGATCGACGATGAGCCGCCCCAACCGCGCCCGCGTGGCCAATACATTTGGCGCCCTTCGAGGCTCGGCTCGGCTTCGGTTTCAAACGCATAGTTTTGGTCGTTGCGCTCTGGCACAATTTGCGAATAACCGGCCGGCATGTGGATGAACAGGCTTTTATCTTTCTTACCTGCCTCCAATAGCAAAACGCTATCGGCGCTATTTTCGCTCAACCGATTGGCCAACACACAGCCTGCGCTGCCCGCTCCCACAATAATATAGTCCACCCGTTCAATCATCACTTATCCTACTACTTTTAAATCGCGTTTATAACGCTGCCAATTTTCAACATAATGAGCGGCCGAAGCAATCATCATTTGCTCATTATCTTCACCCAATTCTCGAACGATTTTTCCAGGCATGCCAAGCACCATAGAATTATCTGGAATCTCTTTACCCTCGCCCACCAAAGCATGCGCCCCGATGAGGCAATTTTTGCCAATTTTAGCGCCGTTTAAAATCGTCGCCCCAATGCCCACCAGTGAGTTATCGCCGACGGTGCAGCCATGCAGCATGGCTTGGTGACCCACCGTTATGTTTTTGCCCAAAGTCAGCGGAAAGCCAACATCGGTATGCAGTATCGAGCCGTCTTGCACATTGGAATTTTCGCCAATGGTGATGGCCTCATTATCGCCGCGCAACACGGCGGCAAACCAAACACTGGCATTTTCCAACAAGACAATATTACCCATCACTTGAGCATCTGGCGCAACCCAATAATTACCGCTTGCTGGAAAACTAGGAGATATCTCCCCCAAGGCATAAATAGGCATGGCACCCTCCGACTTCCTATGATTAATCACTTCTTCTTTAGCGTTGTCCTATGGTAAACACTCAAAATCTGCTGTCGAGGGGAAACAAGAATGAAGCGCTTATTGTCGCGGGTAATACCCGAACACGAATGGCCCATTTGGGCTATTCCCTTAGTTGTGCTTGCCGTGTTTTTCATCAGCGGTGTGCTGGTTTACTTTGTCTATTTCGGGCCTGGCCTGCGCGACCTTCAAGGTGTCTCCTATAAGCCGACAAAAGATCCGGCTCGGGTTCGGGTTGAGGTGGGGGGAACTTTATTTGCCGTGCCAGCGCATTTTACACGCAATCGCCAAACCCGCAGTCGGCGCGAATTAGCGCATGCCGAGCTGCATGCTCTATTGCCAAATTTGCAGCCATGGCAGCCAAACCTGTCGGAAGAATTTACGCGCTCCGATAAAGACGCCGACTTGATTGTTATCAATTTGCGGGGCGGAAAGAGATATTTTCCAGAGGCGCGCGTGTTTGAGGCTCTCTACAAACCCTACATCAAGGGCTCAGGTGCGGTGCGAAAAGATGGTCTACAAGGGTTTAATTTCCAGCCAAACTCACCTTATACCAATAAACAAATTTTCCGCGCCCTGCCCGCAGGCTCGCGCGAGGAGCGCGAAAAAGCGCCGCTGTTTATTTGCGACACAAAACAGCACCCTAGCCCGTCTTGCGAAAGTCGGTTTGATATTGGCAAATCGGCGCAAGCGAGCTTCGTGTTCAAGCGCGCCCATTTGTCGGATTGGGAAAACATAGATACCCGCATCAAAGACATGATACGCAATGCAAGAGCTTCCGCTCGCACGCAAAACTAAAGTCCGCGCACTTATAGGGTGGGCCCACGCACTTATAGAGAAGGTAAGTCGAACTCTAGAATAGCCATGTTGAAATCGTAAGACACTTCGCCTTCGTCTTCATCGCGAAACATCGTGCCCATGAATTCATCATCGAGGAACACTTCAACCATGTCCTCTTTGCCACCGCGCTTTAACGTAACGGTATCATTCTCAAACTTCGTTCGCATGTAAGCCTGAACGCGTTTCATTTCATCACTCGTCATCACTATCTCCGTTACTTTTAATAGGGGGCAAAGCGTTGGGCTATCTCCCTAACAAGCTTCACCTATATTTTATCTCGTCTGCAGTTTAAATGCCATCGTCTTCAGAGCCAAGGCTATGGTCCATTTGCCGCGATGGCTCTGGTGTCGATACTTTCCCAACGATTTTGGCTGGCACACCCACGGCCGTGGTATAGGCCGGCACATCAGTTAGCACGACGGAGCCGCCGCCAATTTTGGCGCAATCCCCTACTCGAATATTGCCCAGCACTTTGGCGCCCACCGAAATAAGCACCCCATTGCCAATTTTTGGGTGACGGTCGCCGCCCTCTTTGCCGCTGCCGCCGAGGGTCACGCCGTGCAGCATCGATACATCGTCGCCCACGCTAGCGGTTTCGCCAATCACCACACCCGTGGCGTGGTCAATGAAAATGCCCTTGCCAATTGTGGCGGCTGGGTGAATGTCGGCCTGAAACACTTCTGACGCGCGATTTTGTAAATATAATGCCATCCCTCGGCGCGCATTATGGATAAGCCAATGCGCGGCGCGATGGGTTTGCAGGGCCAAAAACCCTTTATAATAAAGCACCGGATCTAACTGCGTGCGGCAAGCGGGATCGCGGTCAAAATTCGCGACAATATCAGCCCGAACGCTGCTGCTGAAAGTTTCATTGCCAGCGAACGCTTCTTCAAACACTTCGCACAAAGTGCGCGAGCCGATTTCTGAATTGGCTAGCTTTTCTGACAAATGCGATGCAATCGCCAATTCCAACGTTTCATAGTTCAAAATTGTGGCGTGCAAAAATCCCGACATAGCCGGTTCGCGCGCGGCCAAATCAACCGCCTCTTCTCGAATGCGCGACCACACAGGGTCTAGCGTCTGGATTTTCTTTGCCGGTTCCGTCATCTTCGTGTTCCTCAAAAGGCTCTCACCTCAAGCTCAAAAGGCTTTTGTCGCAAGTCATGTCGCGTTAGGGTTAGGTTAACACCAGCCAAGATTCTCTGGCAAGCCCGTTTCAATTAAACAGACTGAATATACATTATGCCTCTCGCCTCGCTTAACGGTCTTAATTTCTACTATGAACAAGCGGGCCTTGGCCCCGATGTATTGGTGCTCAATGGCTCGGGCAGCGATATGCGCGTCACGCCAAACATTATGCAAAGCCCCCTGACCAGCCATTTTAAAGTCACCAGCTTCGACCCACGCGGGCTCGGCCAAAGCGCCAAACCGGACGATGGCTATATGATGGCCAATTATGCCGACGATGCGGCCAACTTGCTGGATTCCCTTAAAATAGAAACGGCGATGGTTTTGGGCATTAGCTTTGGCGGTATGGTGGGGCAAGAATTAGCCATTCGCCATGGCGCACGGGTGTCGCGTGCCGCGCTTTTCTGCACGGCGGCGGGTGGCGCAGGCGGGGCCTCATATCCCCTGCAGGAGCTGGCTGACTTGCCCGAGGCCGAACGCTGGCGCTTGAGCTTAAAGCTGAACGATAGCCGCATCGATGACGCTTATATAGCCGCCAACCCAGAGGTGCTGGAGGCGGCACGCCAACACAATGATTTATCCGCCTATGAGCATGAGCCAAATTGGGCACTCGGTCGCGCTGGGCAGTTGGCGGCGCGGGCCGAGCACGATTGTTGGGAGCGACTGACCCAAATTGAATGCCCCATCTGGTTGGCAGGCGGCAAATATGACTCCATTGCTACCCCGCAAGCCATGCAGAACATGGCTTCCAAGATACCCTACGCCAAGCTCGATTTTTATGAAGGCGGGCATTTGTTTATCGTGCAGGATGGCAAAGCGTTCCCAGATCTCATCGCATTTTTCAAAGAAGGCATCCAATGACCCATCCCTCTCTGCTCCCCGAAGGGGCCATCGCCATAGACACAAAAGCCGCGCGTCTGGTGGCAGGCTATGAAACAACGCCCAATGGTAAAATCGGCCATTTGCGGTTTAATTTTCCAGAGAAGCATAACGTCATCGACCTCGAAGGCTGGCAGGGCATCTCCTATGTGATGCAACAACTGGCGGCACTAGAAGACATACGGCTGATTATTTTGCGCGGGCTCGACGGCCGAGCTTTCGTGGCGGGGGCTGATATTTCTCAGTTCGAAGAGGTATTGGCCGGCCCCGAAGGCACGGAATTCGACATAGCCACCGTCTCCGCCTTTGACGCCATCGCCGAGTGTCCTATCCCCACTTTGGCGGCCATTGAAGGCTATTGCATTGGCGGTGGCTTGGGGCTGGCTGTGGCTTGCGATTTGCGTCTGGCACGCGAAGATGCGCGCTTTGGGGTTCCGGCAGGAAAATTGGGATTGGCCTATCCAGCCAATGCGACGCATTATTTATCGCGCTTGGTCGGCCCTGCCCACGCCAAGCGGGTTATTTTCACGGCTGAGCGTTTGGTCATCGACGAAGCCGAACGCATAGGCCTTGTGCAGCACCGCGTGAGCGCGGACACCTTTGAAACCGAGCTGCAAACTTTGGCCGCCACCATTTGCGCCAATGCGCCGATGAGCTTACAGGCCAGCAAATTTATTATCGATTATCCGCAAGCCGATACGGCGCAGGTGAAAAAACGCCTTGCAGACTGTCTCGCCAGTGACGATTATGCAGAAGGTCGTCAGTCTTTCATGCAAAAGCGTACCCCCGTATTTAAAGGAAAGTAGGAGTTCATTATGGATTTTTCAGATCAAGTCGCCATCGTAACTGGTTCTTCGGCTGGCATAGGCCAAGCAGCCGCCATTGGCATGGCAGAGGGTGGCGCCAAGCTGGTGATTAATTACTCCAAAAGCGCAGACGCCGCCGAGGCTGTTGTGGCCGCGTGCAAAGCCGCTGGCGGCGACGCGATTGCCGTTCAGGCCAATGTCGCGGAAGACGCCAATTGCAAAATTCTGGTCGAAGCCGCCATGGACAAATGGGGACGCCTAGACATTTTGGTAAATAATGCGGGCACCACAAAATTTATGAACCATGACAACCTAGACGGTTTGGATGCGGCTGACTTTGAAGAAATTTATGCGCTCAACCTCATTGGCCCCTATCAGATGATCAAACATGCGCGCCCGTTTTTAAAGCAAGCCGACGCCCCTTCCGTGGTGAATATTTCCTCCGTGGCTGGCGTGCGCGGCATTGGGTCTTCCATTGCTTATGTGGCGTCAAAAGGCGCGCTAAACTCCGCGACATTAGCCTTGGCGCGCTCCTTAGGGCCGGAAAACATTCGCATGAACGCCGTCTGCCCGGGCTTTGTGGGCACCGATTGGTTCCGCAATGCGTTTGGTGATGAGGTGTTTGAGAAAATAGCCAACGCCCAAAAACATAACACTCCGATGGGTCGCGCTGGCGGCCCAGACGACATCAAGGGCCCTATTCTGTTTTTTGCCAATCGGATGAGCTCCCATGTGACCGGACAATTGATGGTGGTAGATGCGGGCATGCTTTTGGGTATGCCGTTTGAAATTGGCTAGACATAAATTAGGGGATGCGCATGAGTGCCGAGCTAAAAAAACAAGCCTGTGATGTTATCGACGCGATGGCAGGAGAGCTGGTGGAAGCCAGCCACGCCATTCACGCCAAGCCCGAAGTGGCCTTCGAAGAGATATTCGCGCATGGTCTTTTGAGCGACAAAGTGGAAGCGGCGGGCTTGAACGTCGAGCGCCACGCTTGTGGGCTCGACACAGCCTTTGTTTCCGAATTTGGTGCTGAAGAGGCCGGCGCCCAAGAAACGGCGCCTCTGGTTGGCATTATTTCTGAATATGACGCCTTGCCGGGAATTGGCCATGCTTGCGGCCATAACATTATTGCCACGACGGGCCTTGGGGCGAGCTTGGCGCTGGCCAAGCTTGGCGCCAAATTACCGGGTCGCGTTCGCTATTTAGGAACGCCAGCCGAAGAAAGCGGCAATGGCAAAGAGTTAATGGCGCGCCAAGGGGCGTTCGAGGGTTTGGATGCCGCCATGATGGTGCATCCGGCAGGCCTCAACCTCATCACCATGCCCAGCCTTGCGGTAAATGAAGTGCGCGTCACCTATACGGGCAAAGCGGCGCACGCCTCGGCCATGCCATTTGCTGGCATTAATGCGCTGGATGGTTTGGTGATGGCCTATCAATCGATCGCGCAATTGCGCCAGCACATTAAACAAAGCGAACGCATTCACGGCATTTTTAATGAGGCCGGATTGGCGCCCAATATCGTGCCCGACCGCGCGGTGGGCACATTTTATGTGCGCGCCGCCAATGGGCTGGAACTGGCTAACCTAAAACAACGCGTCCATAATTGCTTCGAAGCCGGGGCTCTGGCCGCAGGTTGCGAAGTGCAAATCGACTGGGCTCTGGGTGATTATTTGGAGATTAAAGACAGCTGGCCGATTGCTGAACGGTTTCAGCAAAACGCCGAAAGTCTGGGGCGTGATTTTTTCCCACTTGAAAAAATGCCCGGCAGCGGCGCAGGTTCTACGGATATGGGAAATGTGAGCCATCGGGTGCCATCCATCCATCCGATGATTGCCTGTGCGCCCCCTAGCGTGGTGATTCACAACCCTGAGTTTGCTAAATGGGCGGGTTCAGATATGGGCGACAAGGCGGTTATAGATGGCGCCAAGGCCTTGGCCATGACGGCTATTGATGTGATGTGCGACAAAAAAATGATGCAGACCGCACGCGCCGAGTTTGACCAGACGGCAGAGTTTTCATCGCAGTCTTTGCTGGCCGCTTGGCATGGCGAGGGCGGGCACGAAAACGGCGATGCGAGCTTGGGGGGTTGCGGCTGCTAGGGCTTGCGAAACCCCAGAACAGCGGCTATAGAAAAGCCTTCTAATCGAGATTAGGATTACCAATATGGCTCAAGTGGGCAAACCAAAAATCAGCAATGAAGCCGGCGACAGCAAAGTGTTTCTTCGCGTTCGCGCCTTCGAGTGCATTGGCGCTGAAGCCCCCAATGATCATCCCCATGTCTATTTAGATATGGGCGATGAAGATGAAATTATCTGCCCCTATTGCTCGACCCTTTACCGCTTTAAAGCCTAGGCAAGCGAGGCTCCCACGCCAGAATTTGTCTTGTTGTTGGGTGCGAATATCGCCACTGTAAAAACGTAAGTAAAAAAGCAACCACAAGCTTGGAGGCTGAAGGTTTTGTCACGCATTTTTGGAAATTTACTGATTGGATTTTTGGTCGTCCTCGTGCTGGCTTTGGTCAGCTCGACGTTTCTGATTACGCCCGACTTATTGCGCCATGATGTGATTGCGAAATATCGCAGTGAGGCGTCCTTCATTTACGAATTGCCGTCGGGCGCGCAAGCGCATATCCGCGATGAGGGCAACCAGCAAGGCCCGCCTCTTTTGCTCATTCATGGCTCCAACGCCTCGCTGCATACTTGGGAACCTTGGGTGCGCGAGCTGGGCGCGGACTATCGCCTTATTAGTTTCGACCTCCCCGGCCATGGCCTAACGGGCGCAACGCCAGAAGACGAATACACGGTAGAGGCCATGTCGAGTTTCACCCGAGAGATTGCTGACTTGTTTGAATTGGACAAAGTGTTCATAGCCGGCAACTCGATGGGCGGCGCGGTGGCTTTACAATTTGCTTTGGAAAACCCCAAGCGCGTAGCGGCGCTAATTCCGGTTTCCTCCGCTGGCATGACGCAAGATCCCGACGAGACCAGCGTTGGGGCGGTTAATTTAGTAGGCTCGTCGTTTGGCCGCATGATGATGCGGTATGTGACGCCAAGGTTCGTGCTTGCCTCTACTTTGCGCGGTGTGGTGGCAGACCCTGACAGTTTTGTGACCGATGAAATGGTGGAGCGCTATTGGGAAACCTTGCGCATGACGGGCTCGCGCGATGCGACGATTGAGCGATTTGCGGGCTATCAAACCCGCGCGTCGCTAGAGCCGCATTTAGCCAAAATAAAAGTGCCGACGCTATTGTTATGGGGTCAGCAAGACCCGTTGATAAAAGTGAAATACGGCATTCGGATGAACGCCGCAATTTCGAGAAGTCATTTGATTATCTATCCGCAAGCGGGTCATTTGGCACATGAAGAACTTCCAATAAAAACCGCTGCGGATGCGCATAAGTTTTTGCAGGATGTTATACAAAAATAAAAAGAAGTTTTAACGACATTTGGATAAGCCTTTATAAAAATATATAACCTTCGGAGGGGCTGATGGACGCTAAAGAACTAGAAGAACTCATTTCAAATTGCCCCACACTTTTTCACATGGCAGAACGCGGTTCGTGGAAGAAGATTGAAAATCGGGGTCTACTTAGCACATCCGCGTTGCTCGCCGAGCATAACGTGCCGATGGCGATGCGGGCTGAAATTGAGTCAAAACACCGACAGAAAAGTGTCAAAATTGCAGATGGAGTTTGGGTCAGAGACCAGAAGCCGATGAGCGATGAAAGCCTTAGAAAGTGCCTTCCCAGTCACCTCGAGCCTTCCGATTGGTACAAAACCCTCAATTCAAAGGTGTTCTTCTGGTTGAGCGAGACCCGACTGCACAAACTCGCAGGAGCCACTGCTTACCGAAATCGTGAACATGATGTTATCGAGGTAGATACTCGTTCGTTGATCGAAGCACACTTCGACAAAATTTGGCTGTGCCCAATAAATAGCGGGTGCACGAAGCCGTTCCCGACAGAGCGAGATGAAAAAACTTTCGCTCGTATATGTGATTATCCATACAGCTATTGGCGCAAAAAGCGGGCAGCCACAGAGAGAGTTTTTGAACTATGCGTTGACCAGCATGTGTTGGACATTTCCAATCACGTCAAACGAGTAGTAATCAAAAAGAACACAATAGAAGTTAAGGCCATTTATTTTAGGCCTTAACAAAAGCACGCTTCGAATAAACCCCAAAACCATGCCCCGAAACCAGTTCTTTAATTATTCAAACTCTGGTGGCCTCGCGATAAAAGCACTTGGCAGTTTACTGCCTTAGTGCGCCTCCGAAGGGACAAAGCGCACTAGGGCAACAAGTTGCCAAGTGCTTCTAGTCTCCGCCAGCGAAGGGGCGCAGCCCCGTAGTCGGGTGTCCAATCACACTCATTTTCCATTGGAGCCATGGTGGCCTCGGACGGACTCGAACCGTCACGCCCATACGGGCCGCAGATTTTAAGTCTGCTGTGTCTACCGATTCCACCACGAGGCCATGCTGGATGGCGTTTCTATAGCATGGTTTTCACGCTTGTTTAGTTAGAAATATCTTCCATTTTCAGGCTTTCACCAATTTTCATCACCAAGGCTTGATTGCCCGCCGCTTTCACGAAACGGTCGCGCGGTTCCACAAACGGCTCAAACGATAAAATGAACGTACCCCAATGCATCGGTACCATGCGTTTACAGCCGACATCGCGCCCCATGGCTGCGCCGCCCTCTGGGTCCATATGCGCGCCGCTCATGAAATCGCGCGGCGCATAAGCGCCAATGCTCATCAGGCCAAGGTCGCAGCCGCCATGGTTTTTGGCCATATGGGCGCCGATATCGGAAAATAGCGTGTCATGCGTTTCGGTGTCGCCCGTGTGAAACACTGAACGCCCGCCTGCCGAAAATCCGTAAGACATCCAAAGCGAGCGGTTCACGTCAAACGGCGAACGGTTCGACCAATGGACAGCCGGATAGGCCGTCAGGCGAAACTCGCCCGAACGCGACGGCAGAGTGACATCGTCATACCAATCTACTTCGCGCACAGTGCCATAGCCCCGTTTGGTGAAATAAGAGCCCAACCCCAGCGGCACAATGGCCGTAATATTTTCGCGGTTCGGTAGGTTATCCAGCGTATGCACATCCAGGTGATCATAATGCGCATGGCTAATAACCACGACATCAATAGGCGGCAGGTCTTCAATAAAAAGTCCCGGCGGCAGCAGGCGTGCGGGGCCTGCAAAAGACATCGGGCTGGCGCGACGGCCAAACACCGGATCGGTTAAAACGCTCACACCATCGAGGCGCACAAGAAAACTCGCGTGGCCAATCCAGCTGACAAAATCGGCATCGCCAATGGCGGCCAATTGCGCTTTGGCTTTTTCGCGCGCGAGCGCGTGGTCGGCGGGAATAGGCTGGCCGCTATGGGTGACTTGGCGCCAAACAGCTTGGCCTAAAAACTGCAATCGACGACCGACGGAGACATAGCGCGTCATGCTGCCAGGCGGATTGCGAAAGCCATTTTCCAAATGATGATAAGGCTTATCGCCGCCCAAAGGCTTGCCGGTTCCGCACGAGGCGAGAACCAAGCCCAAAACGATAACCGCCCCTAATCCGATAACTGCCGAAATATTCATAGTCTCACCATTCCTTTGTTTGGCCAAAACACTTTGGCGCATAGAAAAACGGCGGCCCGAAGACCGCCGTTAAACTATATAGGTCGGATACATGCATGTATCCAGTCCCAGATAAAAGCCAAATGGCTTAGTTATCTAGGCCTTGCCATACTGGCCAGCAGCTGCCACCAGCTTTACGAGCGAGGGCTTTTTGTGCGGCTTTCGCGTCAGCGCCATTTTGGGCTGCGCTATAGTCGGCTTTACCTGTGCACCAAACGTAGAATTGGTGGTTGCCCGATTGCGACATCGCATCGAAGCTTGAATCAAGAGCTACAGCGGCGTTAGGCAGCGCAAAAGCGGCGGCTAGTACCAGAGCAGAAACAGTATTTTTCATAATCATCTCCCATTTGTGATGTTGTTACTCTGGGGTGTGCGTCGCAAAAATAAAACTAAAAGTTTTGTTAGGTTTGCGGAACCTCTCGATAAGCATGCTAAGCTATTGAAAACAATAGAAAGGTAGTCCATGACCTCCGACACGAAACCCATTGCCGACAGATACCGCAATTCGCCCACTTCGAAGCCAAGGGGCGCAGTGCCGCCTATGAGGCTCTCGCAGGCTTTTTCGCCGATAGCGAGCCGTGCTTGCAATATGTCTCACAATTTCCCAGCGATAAACAGCAACCCAATCTCGTGTTCGCGGCTTTGCGCAAAATCGCTGGTGTGCCCGATAGCCAAGCCGCCGCCGAGGCCGCACTGGCCAAACATGGCGCCGAAATAGCCAAGCTCGTGCTGGCTCGGCGCACCCAAACCAATGAGCCCGCACGCTGTGCCGCCTTGTTTATGGCGCTTTGCAAACTGGCCGAAACAGACGACAGGCCCATCGCGCTCATCGAGTTGGGGGCCTCGGCGGGGCTTTGCCTGCTGCCTGATTTCTATCGCTATCGCCTAAATGGCATCGAGCAACGCCCGCAAAAAGCCGCTAGGGAAGCGCCCCTCATGGCATGTAAAATAACCGGCAAGCCCGTTTTCGACACCTCGCTCAATATAGGCTGGCGCCGCGGGCAAGACATTCACCCCATTGATATTACCGATGCCAGCCAGCGAGATTGGTTAGAGACGCTCATCTGGCCGGGCCAAGACCATCGACACACGCGGCTTCAAAGTGCCATGCGGGAAGCCCAAAACCATAGTTTCGAAATAGAGGCCAGCGATGCGGTAGACGGTCTGGAGGCGCTCATCAACAAAGCGCCGCCTGATATGAACGTGGTTATCTATCACAGCGCGGTGATGAACTATCTGCCCCATAATCGAGTTGAAGAATTTGTTACGAAAATCCGCGCCCTGCCCGTCCACTGGATTTCCCAAGAAGACCCGCATCTATTTGCTGACTTCACCGATAATCAAAACAACAAAATTCAGCCTGCGGACATGCTGGGCCGTTTCGCCTTGGCGTTAGACAGCCAGCTTTTGGCGCACACGCATCCGCATGGCGACGACGTCGTCTGGTTGGCCGATTAGGCTTTCAATAATTCAGACGGCGCGGGGCGTTCAATTAACGCCATGCCCATTTGCGTGAACAGGGCTTTTACCGATTGCTCGACCGCGCCTAACGCGGCTTCGTCTGTGCCGCGCGCAACCACGCTGACGCCCGCGCCATCGGCGCCATAAAACGGGTATAGCCCAATGGAAATATCAGGGTATTGGCCTTGCAGTTTTTCCATCGCTTCAGCAATCGAGCCTTCTGGCACTTGCGCCGTAACGGTTATGGACGATAGTTTTTCTCCGCCTTGCAAACTGGGCAAAATATTTTCCATCATCGCTTGCATAATCTTCGGCACGCCCGCCATCACATGCACATTCTCGATGCGAAACCCGGGCGCCGTCGACACTGGATTGTCGATAAGGCTGGCGCCTTCGGGGATGCGGGCCATACGGGCGCGGGCTGCGTTAAACTCAATGTCTTGCGCCTCGTAATGGGCCTCTAAAAGCTGCACCGCAATCGGGTGCATCTCCAGCTTCACGCCAAAGGCGGCGGCGATGCAATCGGCGGTAATATCATCATGTGTGGGGCCAATGCCGCCCGTGGTGAACACGTAGGTATAGCGCGCGCGCAAGGCATTGACGGCGGCAACTACCTCGTCCATCTCGTCTTGCACAATGCGAACTTCGCGCATGTCGACGCCAATTTCGCCCAAGGCGCCTGCCACAAAGGCCAAGTTTTTATCTTGCGTGCGACCTGACAAAACTTCATTGCCGATAATCAACATGGCGGCGGTTACGGGTTCAACAGTCTGATTCATAAGTTTCTCCTGCGGCGTAAGTTAGCCCTGCCGTCGAATAATACAAGGCGAGACATTTTGCCCGCAAGCCTCACGACTGGATGTCGACAGGCGCCCTCGGCTTGTGCTATTTCATAGACAAAGGAAATGCCATGAACTTTATCGAAGCCAGCTTTGAGCCGTTGAAAAACACCGGCCAGATTAAAATTCACTCCGCCGAGGAATTTGAAGGCATGCGCGTGGTTGGCCAAAAAGCCGCCCGAACGCTAGACCTGTTGAGCGAATTTGTGCAACCGGGCATCAGCACGCAAAGTTTGGACGATAAGGCGGTAGAGATTATTCAAGACCTTGGCGCCGTGCCGGCCCCGCTCAATTACCGTGGGTTTCGTCGCTCCATTTGCACCTCCATTAATCATGTGGTTTGCCATGGTATTCCGAGCGAAAAGATTTTGCGCGACGGCGACATTATGAACGTCGACGTGACGCTGTATCACGAAGGCTGGCATGGAGATCACAGTCGCATGTATGGCCTTGGCGACACCTCCGTGAAAGCCCAACGTCTTATGGATGTGACCTATGATGCGCTGATGCAGGGCATTCAGATTACCAAACCGGGTGCCACTTTGGGCGATATTGGCCATGCCATTCAGTCGTATGCCGAGTTAAACCGAATGACCATCGTGCGCGATTTTTGCGGCCATGGGCTGGGCCGCATTTTCCACGACACGCCGAATATTTTGCATTACGGACGCCCGGGCGAAGGGCTGGTTTTGCGCGAGGGCATGTTCTTTACCATTGAGCCGATGCTGAACTTGGGCAAACCTGCGGTCAAAATTCTTGGCGATGGCTGGACGGCCGTCACCCGCGACCGCACGCTCTCGGCACAATTTGAGCATTCCATCGGCGTTACCGCCACGGGCTGCGAGATATTTACCAAGTCTTTAAACGGGAGTGACACACCTCACCGAAACCCCGCCGGCTAAAAGGAAACAGGGTGCAAGAAAAACTAATAAAAATGCCACCCACCAAACCACCTAAAAATCATCGCGCAGGACACCGCGCCCGCTTGCGTGACCGGTTTAGAAAAGCCGGGCCCGATAGCGTGCAAGACCATGAATTACTTGAGCTGATTTTGTTTCGCGCCATCCCGCGCCGCGATGTGAAAGATTTGGCGCATTCGTTAATCGACCGCTTCGGGGATTTATCCGCCGTGCTGGCCACACCGCGCGAAGATCTTTTGGCCATCACGGGCGTCAGCGATGGGGTAGCGGATGATTTTCTGGTCGTGCGTGCCGCCGCTTTGCGTTTTGGGCAATCGAAAGTTTTGCATAAGCCGGCGCTGGCCAATTGGCAAGATTTGGTGATTTATTGCCGCACGAAAATGGCCGAGAACCAGATCGAAGAATTTCATGTGCTGTTTCTCGATAAACAAAACCGCATTATCGCCGATGAGAAAATGGGGCAAGGCACCGTCGACCATACGTCGGTTTATCCGCGCGAAGTGATTAAACGCGCGCTCAGCCTAAATGCGACAGCGATCATCATTGCCCATAATCACCCCAGCGGCGACCCTTCGCCATCTCGGGCCGATATTGATATGACCCATAAATTGCGCGATTTAGCCAAGGGCTTTAACATCAGCCTGCATGATCATTTGATTGTCGCACGGGGCGAAGTTTTGAGCTTTAAGGAGAAAGGGTTACTTTGAGAGCAAAATTTGCGCTTTGCACACACGAAAAACCGCTTCGCGCCCAACAGATGCTTTAATCAGACGCGTATTTCTGTTACATCGAGGCTCAAAGGAGACTGCCAATGATTCCCCGTTATGCCCGCCCAGAAATGACCGCCCTTTGGGAAGCCGAAAGTCGCTTCTCAATCTGGCTCGAAATTGAAATACACGCCATGGACGCCATGGTGAAACTCGGCATCGTACCCGCCGAAGCGGCCAAGGCCGTTCGCGAAAAAGGCAATTTTGATGTCGACCGCATCGACGAAATTGAGCGCGAAGTCAAACATGACGTCATCGCCTTTCTGACCAGCTTGGCAGAACATGTCGGCCCCGAAGCGCGCTTTGTGCATCAGGGCATGACCTCCTCGGATGTTTTGGACACTTGCTTGAGCGTGCAACTGATGCGCGCCAGCGATATTCTCCTGCAAGACATGGATGCGCTTTTGGCCGCGATTAAAAAGCGGGCGATGGAACATAAAATGTCGGCCTGTATTGGCCGCAGCCACGGCATTCATGCGGAGCCGACTACGTTTGGCATCAAATTGGCGCAAGCCTATGCCGAGTTCAACCGCTGCCGCGACCGTTTGGTGGCCGCGCGCAAAGAGATTGCTACTTGTGCCATCTCCGGTGCTGTCGGCACATTCGCGAACATTGACCCAAGCGTCGAGGAACATGTGGCCGAAGCTATGGGGCTTGAAATCGAGCCCGTCTCGACCCAAGTCATTCCGCGCGATCGCCATGCGATGTTCTTTGCCACACTCGGCGTTATCGCCTCTTCGGTAGAACGTCTGTCGGTTGAAGTGCGCCACTTGCAACGGACGGAAGTTTTGGAAGCCGAGGAATATTTTTCGGAAGGCCAAAAAGGCTCCTCCGCCATGCCGCATAAGCGCAATCCTATTCTGACCGAAAACCTTACCGGTCTGGCTCGTCTGGTGCGCGGCATGGCCGTGCCGGCGATGGAAAATGTGGCGCTTTGGCATGAACGCGATATTTCGCATTCTTCCGTCGAGCGGATGATTGGCCCAGACGCCACCATCACGCTAGATTTTGCCTTGGTTCGCCTGACCAATGTCGTCGACAACCTGCTGGTCTATCCAGACCGTATGCAGGAGAACCTCGATAAGTTGGGCGGCCTTGTGCATTCACAACGTGTGCTTTTGGCGCTCACCCAAGCGGGCGTGAGCCGCGAAGAGGCCTATCGTTTGGTACAGCGCAATGCCATGCCAGTGTGGCGCGGCGAAGGCACGTTTCTGGAGCTGTTAAAAGCCGATGCCGAAGTGGTGTTGAGCGATGCAGAACTGGAAGCGCTATTTGACCTTGGCTATCACTTTAAACATGTCGATACGATTTTTAACCGCGTGTTTAAGTAGCCAGTAACGAGGTTTGCGAGAATCATTCGCAGGCTTTAACCTCACCGTTGATGCAACGGGGTATGGAGACGAAAATGTCGAAACGTGTGCGCCGCTATGAAGGCAAAGCGAAAATCCTTTACGAAGGTCCAGAGCCCGGCACCTTAGTGCAACATTTTAAAGATGATGCCACCGCCTTTAACGCCGAAAAGCACGAAGTGTTTGAAGGCAAAGGCGTGCTGAACCATCGTATTTCGGAATATATTTTCCAACGCCTTGGCGAAATTGGCATTCCGACGCATTTCATTAAGTCGTTGAATATGCGGGAACAATTAGTGCGCGAAGCCGAAATTATTCCCATTGAATTTGTTGTTCGCAATGTCGCGGCTGGCTCGCTGGTCAAGCGCCTTGGGCTAAACGAAGGCGATACGCTGCCGCGTCCCTTGGTTGAATTTTATTACAAAGACGATGCGCTCGGGGATCCGATGATTTCGGAGGACCACATTGCTGTTTTCGGCTGGGCGGGCCCGCAAGAGATGGATGAGATTGTTTCCATGTGTCTGCGTATCAATGATTTTATGACGGGTCTGTTTCAAGGGGTCGGCATTCGTCTGGTCGATTTTAAAATCGAATTTGGCCGCATTTGGGATGGCGAAACCCAACGCATTGTCTTGGCCGATGAAATTAGCCCCGACAGTTGTCGCCTTTGGGATGTCAGCTCGGGCGAGAAATTAGACAAAGACCGCTTCCGCGAAAACCTCGGCGGCATGATAGACGCCTATCAAGATGTCGCGCGCCGTCTCGGCCTTTTGAGTGACACCATCCCAGAAAAAGGCGATGGCCCCAAACTGGTTCAGTAAAATTACCGCTTAGACTTTACGTTGAGGAATTAAGATGAAAGCCACCATCCACATTACTTTGAAAAACGGGGTTTTAGACCCGCAAGGCAAAGCCATTGAAAACGCGCTCGGCTCTTTGGGCTTTGGCGGGGTCGATGACGTGCGCCAAGGCAAGCTCATAGAAGTGAGCTTGGATGAGAGCGACGCAGCTAAAGCGCGCGCCACCCTGACCGATATGTGCGAGAAATTGCTCGCCAATACGGTGATCGAAAATTACGACATCCACCTCAGCGAGGCATAAAACAAATGCAAGCAGCCGTTATTGTTTTCCCGGGCTCCAACTGCGACCGTGATGTTGCCGTATGCCTAGAAGCCGCCACGGGCCAAGCCCCTATCATGGCTTGGCATGGCGATGCCAACCTGCCCAAATGCGATTTAATCGTCTTGCCCGGCGGGTTCTCTTACGGCGATTACCTACGCTGCGGGTCGATGGCGGCCAATAGCCCCATCCTGCGCGAAGTGGTGGCTCAGGCCCATAAGGGCGCGGCTGTTTTGGGCATTTGCAATGGCTTTCAAGTGCTCACCGAATGCGGGCTTCTGCCGGGCGTCTTGATGCAGAACAAAGGCTTGAACTTTGTTTGCCGCAACACTCAATTAAACGTCACAAATAATAAAACCGCCTTCACCTCGCTCTATAGCGCGGGCGAAGAAATCACCATTCCTGTGGCGCATAATGAAGGCAATTATTTTGCCGATGACGACACGCTGAAACAATTGCAAGACGAAGACCGCATCGCGCTGGCCTATGCCAAGGGCGATAACCCCAATGGCGCTTGCCTCGATATCGCTGGCATTAGCGATGCATCGGGCCGCATTGTTGGCATGATGCCTCACCCAGAGCGCCGCGCCGAAGCGACCCTTGGGGGCGAGGATGGCAAACGAATGTTTACCGGTATTGTGGAGGTCTTGTCATGAGCCATATTAACGACACGCCCATCACCGATGAGCTGGTGGCCGAACATGGCCTGACCCCAGATGAGTTTCAAATGGTTTGCGACCATATGGGCCGCATACCTAATTATACCGAGCTGGGTGTTTTTTCGGTTATGTGGTCGGAGCATTGTTCGTATAAATCATCTCGTAAGTGGCTGAAAAAACTACCCGTTTCGGGCCCGCAAGTTATTCAAGGGCCGGGCGAAAATGCTGGCGTGATTGATATTGGCGATGGCGATGCAGCGGTCTTTAAAATGGAAAGCCATAATCACCCCTCGTTTATTGAGCCTTATCAGGGCGCGGCCACGGGCGTTGGCGGCATTATGCGCGACGTGTTTACCATGGGCGCGCGTCCGGTTGCCAATTTGAACGCTCTGCGTTTTGGCGCGCCAGAGCATCCTAAAACACGCCACCTTGTCGCCGGCGTTGTGTCGGGTATTGGTGGCTATGGCAATTGCATGGGCGTGCCAACCGTGGGCGGCGAAATTAATTTCGACCCAAGCTACAATGGCAATAACCTCGTCAACGCTATGTGCGTCGGCGTGGCCCGCACCGATAAAATTTTCTATGCCGCCGCCACAGGCATTGGCTCCCCCGTGGTTTACGTGGGCTCGAAAACGGGACGCGATGGCATTCACGGCGCCACCATGGCCTCGGCAGAATTTGACGATGCGTCGGAAGACAAACGCCCTACCGTTCAAGTGGGTGATCCGTTCACCGAAAAGCTTCTGCTCGAAGCCTGCCAAGAACTGATGGCTTCAGATGCGATTATCGGCATCCAAGATATGGGCGCGGCGGGTCTGACGTCTTCGTCTGTCGAGATGGCCGATAAAGGCGGGGTGGGCATTGTGCTAAATCTTGACAAAGTGCCAGTGCGCGAAACCCATATGACGGGCTATGAAATGCTGCTCTCGGAAAGCCAAGAGCGCATGTTGATGGTTCTTAAACCCGGCCGCGAGCCTGAAGCCAAAGCGATTTTCGATCGTTGGGGGTTAGACTTCGCCGTCATCGGCGAGCTGACCGACACCAATCGCATGGTGGTACATCATGCAGGCCGCGAGATTGCCGACATGCCGCTTGGACCCCTGGCCGATGGCGCACCAGAGTATGACCGTCCACATGTACCGACGCCCAAAGCCGCCGACTTCAACGCGGCTTGGTTGGACAAAGCACCCGACACCCTAAGCGCGCTCAAAACTCTTATGGGCTCCAGCGAAGTCGCCTCGCGGCGGTGGGTCTATGAGCAATATGACAGCATGGTGATGGGCGATACCGTGGCTGGCCCCGGTGGCGATGCGGCGCTGGTGCGCGTGCATGGAACCCGTAAAGGCCTCGCCATGTCGACCGATGTGAACCCACGCTATTGCTTCGCAGACCCCATCGAGGGCGGCAAACAGGCCGTGGCAGAGGCCTATCGCAATATTTGTGCGGTTGGCGCCAAACCGCTGGCCATCACCAATTGCTTGAACTTCGGCAACCCAGAACGCCCCGAAATTATGGGTCAATTTGTTGGCTGCCTAGAAGGTATGGGAGAGGCTGGCAAAACGCTCGACTTCCCAATCGTCTCCGGCAATGTGTCGCTTTACAATGAAACCAATGGCACCGGCATTCTACCAACACCTGCCATCGGCGGTGTAGGGCTTATTCAAGACCTCGATAAAGCCGTTGGCAATAGCTTCACCCAAGACGGACAGGTTGTTTATTTACTCGGCGACACGGCAGGCCATTTGGGCTCGTCGCTATATCAGCGCGATGTCTTGGACAATCATGAAATTGTGGCTCCACCGCGCGTCGACCTGGCGCTTGAAGAAGCCCACGGCAGCTTGGTGCGAGACGCTATCGACCAAGGCCTGCTGGCCGCAGCTCATGACGTCTCGGACGGCGGCCTTTTGGTGGCTCTAGCGGAGATGTGCTTGGGACACGGTATCGGCGCCCAAATCGAGCAAGATGTCGACACTGATGGCGACACTGGCTACTGGTTTGGCGAAGACCAAGCCCGCTATATCGTGAGCGTCGAGGCCGATAAAGCCGATGCCTTTGAAGCCTTAGCCAAGCACGTGTCTCTCACGCGACTTGGAAAAACATCTGGTCATTCATTGACATTTGGGGCTAGCCTTTCCATATCCGTATCAGAGTTACACGATATCTATGAGGGTTGGTTCCCAGCTCTCATGTCGAGTTAAGCCCGAAAGGACACACCATGCCGATGAGCGCTGGCGAGTTAGAAACCATGATCCGCACTGCCCTGCCCGATGCCCAAGTCGAGATTACCGACCTGCGCGGGGATGGCGACCATTATGCGGCACACGTAGTGGCCCCAGCCTTTGACGGCCTTAGCCGCGTCCAACAACACAAAATGGTCTATGACGCCCTACAAGGCGGCATGGGCGATGAATTACACGCTTTGGCGCTGCAAACCGCAGCGCCTTCCAAAACTTAAGGCCACCCCATTTTAGGAGACGATGATGAGCGATATTAACCAAATGATTCAAAGCGAAGTCGATAGCGCCGAAGTAGTGTTATTTATGAAAGGTACACCTGTGTTTCCACAGTGCGGTTTTTCGGGCCAAGTCGTTCAAATTCTCGGCCATATCGGCGTGCCATTTAAAGGTGTCAACGTGCTGGAAGACGAAGGCCTGCGTAATGGCATTAAAACCTTCTCGAACTGGCCCACTATCCCGCAGCTCTACATCAAGGGCGAATTTGTGGGCGGCTGCGATATCATTCGTGAGATGTTTGAAGAAGGCGAATTGCGCCCGCTGCTGGAAGAAAAAGGCATCCCGCTAGCTGAGTAGCTGGCCATAACCCAAAGAAAAAGCCCGCCAATTTGGCGGGCTTTTTTTATTTCCATCGTGCTGGATTTGGCCAGCCTAAAATCTAATTGCGGGAATAAAATTCAACCACAAGATTTGGTTCCATTTGAACCGGATATGGAATATCTGCCAGCTGCGGCACTTGGGTAAGCGCGGCTGTCATTTTAGAGTGATCCACATTTGCGTATTCTGGGATATCGCGTTCCGCACTCTGAATGGCTTCAAGAACCACGTTCAGATTGCGTGACTTTTCACGAACTTCCACAACATCACCAACTTTCAGACGACGGCTTGGAATATTGCAACGACGGCCATTGACCATCACATGACCATGATTGACGAACTGACGCGCGGCAAACACAGTGGTTACAAATTTAGCGCGATAGACCAAAGCATCGAGACGTGATTCGAGCAGACCAACGAGGTTCTCGCTCGTATCGCCCTTCACACGAACAGCTTCAGCATAAATGCCTTTAAACTGTTTCTCAGTAATATTGCCGTAATAGCCTTTTAGCTTTTGCTTGGCACGCAGCTGCAGACCAAAGTCAGACAGTTTGCCACGACGGCGCTGACCATGCTGACCAGGGCCGTAATCACGTTTGTTGACCGGGCTCTTGGGGCGACCCCAAATGTTTTCGCCCATACGGCGGTCAATTTTATACTTCGTTGATAGGCGCTTGCTCATGCGGCGCGGTCCTTACTTTAAACAAAAAAAAGCGCGAGACGATTTCTCGCGGATTGGCGCGTAATATACAAAAAGCCTCGTAATTGTCAAACTGGTTTTTCGCTTTATTCCGCGTCTTTCTCGATATTTTCGCCAGGGTCAAGCTCACCACGAGAAATGGCGGCTACGCGCGGCTTTAAAAGCGGGTCTTTTGCCCCCCGTGGCCAGCGTAAAAGCGAATTAATCATGCCTCGGAACGTACGCACGTCCTGTTCGGTCAATTTGGCACGGTGCAACATATTGCGAATATTGCGTGCCATGGCCGGTGCTTTGGCAGGTGGCGCCAGAAATCCGGAGGCCGACAGGCCTGATTCTAAATGCGCGAACATCGCGTTTACTTCCGCTCGCGTGGCGGGGCGCGTGTCTGGCATCTCGTGTCGCACCTCTGGGGTTTCGTCTGCCACTTGAAACCATTCATAGCCCATCAGCAAAACGGCCTGAGCTAAATTGAGCGACGAAAAATCTGGGTTCAGCGGCACGCGGCAAATCGCGTCGGCCAGCGAAATATCTTCATTGTCGAGACCCGTGCGCTCTGGCCCAAATAAAATTCCGCCTTGCAAGTCCACGTTCTCGGCTTGGCGGGCGCGCATCTCAGCTGCAACTTTGCCAGGCGTTAGCACTGGCTTGACCATATCGCGCATCCGCGCCGTGGTGGCCACCAGAAAGCCCAGATCGGCCGTCGCCTCGGCTACCGTATCAAACAGCTTATGGTTTTCAATCAACGCAGAGGCGCCCGAGGAGGCCTTTAACGCGCGCTCATATTGCCAACCCTCGCGCGGATGCACCAAACGCAGGTCTGTGAGGCCAAAATTCAGCATGGCGCGGGCCACGGTGCCGATATTTTCACCTAATTGGGCGCCCACAAGTATAATTGCCGGAGCTTTTGTTGCTAAATCAGTCATTCCTTTCCCTTAGGCCAAAGAACGGCTTTTATCAACGCGTCAATTTTGCTATGACCTAGGGCTAACGGAGTTCAATCGAGGGGCTTTTCTGACTTTCAGGAAACAGCCCATCCCCAATCAAGTCACAGGATTAAGAGAAAATGTCGAAAATAAAAGTAGAAAATCCAATTGTTGAACTCGATGGCGATGAGATGACCCGCATCATCTGGCAGATGATTAAAGACAAATTGATTCATCCCTATCTAGACCTCGATTTGAAATATTATGACTTGGGTATCGAGACCCGCGACGACACCGATGACCAAATAACCATCGATAGCGCAGAAGCCATTAAGCAAATTGGCGTCGGCGTAAAATGCGCCACAATCACCCCAGACGAAGACCGCGTCGAAGAGTTTGGCTTGAAACAAATGTGGCGTTCGCCCAATGGCACCATTCGTAATATTTTGGGTGGCACGGTGTTTCGCGAGCCGATTATCTGCCGCAATGTGCCCCGCCTCGTGCCTGGCTGGACGGACCCGATTGTCATTGGCCGTCATGCTTTTGGCGACCAATATCGCGCCACCGATTTTGTTGTGCCCGGCAAGGGCAAGCTGACCATGAAATGGGAAGCCGAAGACGGCAGCGATAGCAAAGAATTTGAAGTGTTTAACTTCCCGAGCGGCGGCGTAGCCATGTCGATGTATAATCTCGACAACAGTATCCGCGACTTCGCGCGCGCCTGCATGCTCTATGCGATTGAACGCAAATGGCCGCTTTATCTCTCGACTAAAAACACCATCTTGAAAGCCTATGACGGACGTTTCAAAGATCTGTTTCAAGAAGTCTTTGAAGCCGAGTTCGAAGAGCAATTTAACAAATTGGGCATCAGCTATGAGCACCGTCTCATCGACGATATGGTTGCCGCAGCCATGAAATGGAGCGGCGAATTTGTTTGGGCCTGTAAAAACTACGATGGTGATGTGCAATCCGACACCGTGGCTCAAGGCTTTGGATCGCTAGGACTGATGACCTCGGTTCTGCTGACCCCCGATGGCAAGACCATGGAAGCCGAAGCCGCCCACGGCACGGTTACGCGCCACTACCGGGCGCACCAGCGCGGCGAAGATACGTCGACCAATTCTATCGCCTCTATTTTTGCTTGGACCCGTGGCATTTCCAAACGGGCTGAATTGGACAAGAATGACGCTTTGGCGGATTTCTCTGCCACGCTCGAGAAAACCTGCGTCGGCACGGTCGAGCGCGGCTCGATGACCAAAGATCTGGCCCTATTGGTCGGCAAAGGTCAAAAATGGCTGACCACCGAAGGCTTCCTTGATGCGGTTCGCGAGAATTTAGAAAAAGCGCTTTAAGCTTACTTTAAAAGAGCTTCGATATCGGCAATAGCCTGAGCGCCATTTTGCGTCTCAGACCCACCGGCTTGCGCCATGTCTGGGCGTCCGCCCCCGCCCTGTCCACCAAGTGCGGCGGAGCCAGCTTTGACCAAATCAACCGCATTAAAGCGGGACGTCAAATCATCCGTCACGCCCACCGCGATGCCGGCTTTGCCGTTATCGATACCAATGAAAACCACGACACCGCTGCCGAGTTGCTTTTTGCCATCATCCACCAACCCACGTAATTCTTTGGCAGGCAGACCATCTAGGCAACGCGCCATAAAGGGCACGCCGTCAATGTCGCGCACTTGCGAGGCGCCGTCATCGCCGCCGCTGTCGGGGCCGGCTAGGGCTAATTTCTTTTTCGCTTCGGCTAGCTCGCGGTCGAGGGATTTGCGCTCCTCGAGTAACTTGCTGACCCGCGCTGGTAAATCTTCTACGCCGACTTTCAATTCGTTGGTGGTGGCATGTAAAATATGTTCATGGGCAGCAATTTGCGCCAAGGCGCCCTTGCCTGTGCGCGCTTCGATACGGCGCACGCCCGAGGCAACTGCGCCTTCCGAGCTGATTTTCAATAGTCCAATATCGCCCAAACGACGCACATGCGTGCCGCCGCATAGCTCTACCGAATAGGCGCCCTCTGCGTCCTGCGCGTCCTGCGCGTCCTGCGCGGAGCCCAGACCCATCGATAGCACGCGAACTTCGTCGCCATATTTTTCCCCAAATAACGCCAAGGCGCCCGCTTCAATGGCTTCGTCTGGCGTCATCAGGCGGGTCGAGACATCTTCGTTTTGGCGGATGATATCGTTCACCAAGGCTTCCGCCGCATCGACTTCTTCTGGCGTCATGGCGCGCGGATGCGAGAAATCGAACCGCAAGTGCTGATCATTTACCAGCGAGCCTTTTTGCGTCACATGATCGCCCAACACGCGGCGCAAGGCCTCGTGTAGCAAATGGGTCGCCGAATGATTGGCGCGAATGGCATCACGGCGCAGCGCGTCAATTTTTTGATGCACGAGCGCGCCTTGTTTCAACTCGCCAGCGTCGAGGGTGCCATAAAGAACATGCACATCGCCAAGCATCTTGCGCGTTTCGCTAATTTGAATGGACAGGCCAGCGTCATCACTTAACCGACCCGTGTCGCCCACTTGGCCGCCGCTTTCGGCATAAAATGGGGTTTGGTTTAGCATCACGGCAATCTCGTTGCCGGCTTTCGCAGATTTGACGACCGCACCATCGCGGACAATTGCCAGCACTTGGCCTTCGGCTTCGCTGGATTGATAGCCAACGAATTCGCTGGCGCCATGTTCATTGCGCAAATCAAACCAAATCGCCTCGGTGGTTTCTTGGCCTGAGCCCGACCAATTGGCGCGCGCATCGGCGCGTTGTTTTTCCATAGCCGTGTCAAAGCCATCGGTATCGACCGAAAGGCCTTTCTCGCGCAAAGCGTCTTGCGTCAAATCGAGCGGGAAGCCGAAAGTGTCATACAATTTAAACGCGACTTCGCCAGGTAGCGTGTCGGTTTTCATTTGGTCTAGCTCGTCATCGAGCAATTTAAGGCCGCGGCCTAACATGTCGCGGAAGCGGTCTTCTTCGTGGCGCAGGGTTTCTACGATCAAAGCACTGGCCCGCTCCAACTCTGGGTAGGCGGCCGCCATTTGGGTCTTTAACGCCGGAAATAATTGCCAAAGAACAGGGTCTTTCGTGCCCAACATATGCGCGTGACGCATGGCGCGGCGCATAATGCGGCGCAGCACATAGCCGCGCCCCTCGTTCGAAGGCAGCACGCCATCAGCAATTAAAAACGCGGACGAGCGCAAATGGTCGGCAATCACACGGTGGCTGACCCCATGGGCACCCTCGATGCCTTGGCCCGAAATATCCGCTGAGGCCTCGATGAGGTGATACATCAAATCGGTATCATAATTATCGTGCTTGCCTTGCAAAACCGCACCAATGCGTTCCAGACCCATGCCGGTATCAATACTTGGCTTGGGCAAATCAACCCGGGTGCCATCGCTTTGCTGTTCATATTGCATGAACACGAGATTCCAAATTTCAATGAACCGATCGCCATCTTCATCCGGGCTCCCCGGAGGGCCACCGGCAATTGCTTCACCGTGGTCGAAGAAAATTTCGGAACAAGGACCGCAAGGCCCCGTATCGCCCATCGACCAGAAATTGTCAGAGGTGCCAATGCGAATAATTCTATCTTCCGGCAAACCAGCAATTTTTTGCCAAAGGCCGAACGCCTCTTCATCTTCGGCGTAGACCGTGGCTAATAGTTTTTCAGCTGGCAGGTCTAGTTCCTTGGTTAGAAAATTCCACGCGTAGTGGATGGCTTCTTCTTTGAAGTAATCGCCAAAGGAAAAATTTCCGAGCATTTCGAAAAACGTATGGTGGCGAGCTGTATAGCCCACATTATCTAGGTCATTATGCTTGCCGCCAGCGCGTACGCATTTTTGCGAACTCACGGCGCGAGGGCCAGTCCATTTTTCGGGAATTGATTCTTGGCCGGTGAAGTAATTCTTGAACGGCACCATGCCTGCATTGCTGAACAAAAGCGTCGGGTCGTTGAGCGGCACAAGCGGGCTAGAGGCCACCACTTCATGCGATTCCGCTTTAAAATAATCTAAAAAACTTGCGCGGATATCCGCCAGACCAGTCGACATTGGTTCACCTCACTCTATGCCTTTTACATAGCCGTTAGAGCGTCCAAGAACAAGAATAGAAAAAGGCCCGACAAAGCCGGGCCTTTAAATTCATTTCAATGCATCGGTTACATGCATTCGTAAGAGAGAGACTAACCCGCCGCTTCTTCCACAGGCGCTTCATCTTGGCCCTTGGCAAAATCGGCTTCTTCTTTGGTCAGCTCTTCAACATCGATGAGACCGGCATCCGCGCGCACTTTGGTTTCAATCTCGGCTGCCATATCTGGGTTTTCTAACAAGAACTTGCGTGTGTTTTCTTTACCCTGACCAATCCGCTGCGTGCCATAGCTATACCAGCTACCGGCTTTTTCCACGATTTCCGCTTTCACGCCTAGGTCAATCAACTCGCCCATTTTCGAAATGCCTTCCCCATAAAGAATGTCGAACTCGACGACGCGGAAAGGCGGCGCCACTTTGTTCTTCACCACTTTCACGCGGGTCTGGTTTCCGATCACTTCATCGCGGTCTTTAATGGCGCCAATACGACGAATATCCAAACGACAAGACGAATAAAACTTCAGCGCATTGCCCCCGGTTGTCGTTTCAGGTGAGCCAAACATCACGCCAATTTTCATCCGAATTTGGTTGATGAAAATCACCATTGTATTCGAACGCGAAATCGAGCCTGTCAGTTTACGAAGCGCTTGGCTCATCAAACGAGCTTGCAGGCCTGGCAGACTGTCGCCCATCTCGCCTTCTAATTCGGCTCTTGGGGTTAGAGCTGCCACCGAGTCGATAACCAAAACATCGACCGCTGCAGAGCGCACCAATGTGTCGGCAATTTCCAAAGCCTGCTCGCCATTATCCGGCTGCGAAATCAGCAAGTCCTCGACATTCACACCCAGTTTATTGGCATAGCTCGGATCCAGCGCATGTTCCGCATCGATGAAACCGCAGGTGCCACCAATTTTTTGCGACTCGGCAATCGTATGTAGCGCCAAAGTCGTTTTGCCCGAGCTCTCAGGGCCATAAATCTCAATCACCCGCCCTTTAGGCAGCCCGCCAATACCGAGCGCAATGTCTAGCCCTAACGAGCCAGTTGAGATGCTCTCGATAGCTTCGATGTTCGCTGGATCGCCCAGCTTCATAATCGAGCCTTTACCGTAACTTTTCTCAATCTGCGATAACGCCGCTTCTAGCGCTTTTTTCTTTTCTTCACTCTTTTGCATAAGGTTCACCACTTCAGCCATTAGATAAGTTCCCGTTATTTCATAGCCCGATAGTGCGGGCAATGAAGCATTATGTTCACTTTTTGTTCTATTTGTCAAGAACAGGCATAAGCCATTGACTTGTCTATGTTTTTTATAAATTCAAAGCTGTGTGTAAAAGCAAAACCGTCCGTTTCAGGTCGGCGCAAAACAGAATCAATCGTCGCGGTAAACCCGCTCCCGCTTCTCGTGGCGCTCCTGCGCTTCGATACCCATAGTGGCAATCGGGCGCGCATCGAGGCGCTTCAAGCTGATGGGGTCGCCACTATCTTCGCAATAGCCATAGGTCTTTTCGTCGATGCGGCGCAGCGCGCTATCAATTTTATTAACCAGCTTGCGATGCCTGTCGCGGGTTCGCAGCTCGAGTTGTTTTTCGGCTTCCGAATTTGCCCGATCCACATCATCTGGATGATTGACGCTTTCGTTTTGCAAACCCATCACGGTTTCTTTGGTGCCTTTGATGAGATCGTCTTTCCAGTCCATTAATTTACGACGGAAATACTCACGCTGGCGCGCGTTCATAAACGGTTCATCGTCACTTGGAACATAATCTTTTGGAAGCCGGGTCGCCATGAGCGCCTCTTTTCTAAAGTTTCGTTTTTCGTCTAGTGTTCTTTTCGCAATTAAACGAGCGCACTTTCTATAGGTAATTCGAGCCATAAAATCAAGACACCTTGTTAGGTTTGGGTTTCGTGAATTGAGGCTTGCGCGACCCGCGCCTTGCCCTTAGTCTTTGCCGCCATAAGAGATCTGTTACAGATAAGTCGAAATTCACGAGGAAAATCATCCATGTCCCAAAAGTTTGAAGGCACCGAAAATTATATTGCCACTGAAGATTTGCGCATTGCGGTTAATGCCGCGTTAACGCTACAGCGCCCGCTGCTCATTAAAGGCGAGCCTGGCACCGGCAAAACCGTTTTGGCCGAGGAAGTTTCCAAAGCCCTGAACATGAAGCTGATTACGTGGCACGTAAAATCGACCACCAAAGCGCAACAGGGCCTCTATGAATATGACGCCATCACCCGCCTGCGCGACAGCCAATTGGGCGATGAGCGCGTGAAGGATGTGAAAAACTACATCAACAAAGGCAAGCTCTGGGAAGCCTTCGAGCAAGACGAACGCGCCGTGCTTCTCATTGATGAGATTGATAAAGCCGACATCGAATTTCCAAACGATTTGCTGCAAGAGCTAGACCGCATGGAATTCTACGTTTACGAGACCGGCGAAACCATTAAGGCCGCACAGCGCCCACTGGTTATCATCACCTCGAACAACGAGAAAGAATTGCCGGATGCGTTTTTGCGTCGTTGCTTCTTCCATTACATTTCGTTCCCCGATGCCGAAACCATGACCGAGATTGTCGACGTGCATTATCCTGACATCAAAGACCGTCTGGTGAAAAACGCCCTCGCCTCTTTCTACGAAGTGCGCGATGTGCCGGGCCTCAAGAAAAAGCCTTCCACGTCTGAGCTGCTAGATTGGCTGAAGCTGTTGATGAACGAAGACATAGACCCCGAAACCTTGCGCCAGCAAGATGCCGGCAAGCTCATTCCGCCGCTGCATGGCGCGCTGATTAAAAACGAGCAAGACGTGCATTTGTTTGAGCGTCTGGCTTTCTTGGCCCGCCGAGAACGCAATTAGATTGACTGAAAGGGGCCTGTCCCATGTTCGTTAATTTTTTCCACGAGCTGAAAAACGCTAATGTGCCCGTGTCTTTGCGCGAGTATCTTTCGCTGCTGGAAGCGCTCGACCTGCAAGTCATCCAAAACGAGGTGACCGAGTTTTACTATTTGTCGAAAGCGGCCTTAGTCAAAGACGAGCGCAACCTCGATAAATTCGACCAAGTTTTCGGCACTGTCTTTAAGGGCCTCGAAAGCCTGGGCGATGGCGAGGTTTCGGAAATTCCCGAAGACTGGCTACAAACAATGACGGAAAAATTCCTCTCGGAAGAAGAAAAAGCCGAGATTGAAGCCCTCGGTGGCTGGGATAAAATTATGGAGGAGCTGAAAAAGCGCCTCGCCGAACAAGAGAAGCGCCACGAAGGTGGCAGTAAATGGATTGGCACGGGCGGCACCTCGCCGTTTGGCTCGGATGGCTATAACCCCGAGGGGGTTCGCATCGGCCAAGAGAAAAACAAAAACTTCAAGGCCGTCAAAGTCTGGGACAAGCGCGAATATAAAAACCTCGACGACAGCGTCGAGCTTGGCACGCGCAACATTAAAGTGGCGCTTCGTCGCTTGCGCCAGTTCGCGCGCGATGGCGAGGCCGACATACTCGACATTGACGACACCATTAAATCGACGGCTCACGCGGGCTACCTCGACATTAAAATGATTGCCGAGCGGCGCAATAAAGTAAAAGTTCTGGTGTTTTTCGATATCGGCGGCTCGATGGATCCCCATATTCGGCTTTGCGAAGAGCTATTTTCGGCCGCGCGCAGCGAATTTAAAAACATGGAATATTTCTACTTCCACAACTGCCTGTACGAGGGCGTGTGGAAAGACAACAACCGCCGCCACAACGAAAAAATGGACACATGGGACGTGCTGCACACCTATGGCAGCGACTATAAAATCATCTTCGTGGGCGATGCCTCGATGAGCCCCTATGAGATTACCTATGAGGGCGGCAGCGTGGAACATTGGAACGAAGAAGCCGGTGCCTTGTGGCTAAAACGCCTAACCGATATTTACGAGAGCGCCATCTGGCTGAACCCGCTGGGCGAACGCTATTGGGAACACACGGCCTCGCTGCAAATCATCAAGCAGATTTTCGCAGACCGAATGTATCCGCTGACCATTCAGGGGCTGGATGGGGCTATGCGGGAACTTAGTCGGGGGTAGGGTAAAAGCACCCGCTTGCCCGCAGGGCAAGCCCAGCCCGCCTTCCCCAAGCGAGGTAACTTTGCGAAGTAAAGTTGCCGAGACGGCCAGCATTTAAAACGGGTTTGTTTTTACCTTCTGTTGTTTTTTATTTTTATGGAAGCTTGGCTTAGAGCTCAAGTTCAGGGCTTGCGCCCTGCTCTTGAGCCTGCTCCAAGCCAGCAAGCTGGCGTCGCAGTCGCCCGCCCATAAAAACGCGTCGCCAACAGCTTACGCCGTTGGACGTTGGGGAATTGAATTACTGACGGTTTCGGGAGTCGGGTATAAAAGGAATCAAATCACACAGTGCATCGCTAAGAATGCAGGAGAAGAAAAATGAAAACGGCAAAACTTTCCCAAGAAGAAGTTTTTGAACAAATTAGACTAAAATGCCGAGAAGATGGCTTTGTCCATGCTTTAGCCGAATTAAGTTTTGAAGACTCTTTTTTCACTATCTACTTGGACAAGGGGGTAAACCTTCTAGACATTAAAGAGAAGAGAGGTGACGGTAATTTTGTTCGCTATGAACTCTCGCTCCTAATTGGCTGTTTGGCTCAAGCACCCATTATTCAAAATATTCCCAGTCGTCACAATCTAGACAAACTAAAAAAAGAAATCTGCGAATTACTGCCTCTTCTGCACAATGGATTTAAAGATGCCCTTAACGAGAAAATTATGGAATCAATTACGTCCATTGAACAAGGCGCAGACCCCCGCGATGCAGACCCTTTAAAAAGCATGGAGGTGATGCAAGAGGCCATTTTCTATGGAGGAGATGCCGCATGCATTTTCCAGTACGACAATTGGATTATAGAAAAATATGAAAACGACGCGGTATGGTTTGAAAAAGGTATCGGCAGTTCCCTGAAAGATTATGTAAAGGTCATAAATTGCATAGCCCATCATGCAAAAGAAAACGCTAATCGCTCTTCTCCAAGCGGTGACACTGATTTTACCGCAACCAATACAGCGCTGGACATATTTAAATTTAGTCGGCAATTAATTTGCCAGAACACATCAGTAGCCCAATCGATTGTTGACAAAATTTTAGAAAAATTCACGCTTGGTACATTGCCCGAAAACTCCAATTTTTCTGGACCAGTTGCTCCAAACGAAGCGAGTTTTAAGCCAATAATGCAACTTTCAAAAAACGAATTCGTAATGTTCGATTCATACGGACTGTTAGAAGCTGCTTACGACGCACCCTTTTACTGGATGCAAAATGACAAGGTTTACAAAAACACGGCCTCTATAAATCGAGGGCATTTTGCGGAACAAAAATCCTACGAAATGCTTTGCAGGGTTTTTGGTAAAAAAAATGTACACAAAAACGTGAAAATACTTAGTGAGAGCAAAAAAGACACTCTAGCTGAAATAGATGTACTCGTCGTTTTTGCAGGACGCCTCATAGTTTTAGAGGCTAAATCAAAAAAGCTCACGCTAAAGGCAAAACTAGGCGACAAGGAAGCATTTTCTGAAGACTTTAAGAACGCCATTCAAGATGCATACGACCAATCACAGAAGGCAATTGAGAGAATCCAAGAACCAAATATTTGCGTCTCTTTGGAAGATGGCGACACTCTAAAACTTCCCGATAGTTTTATCGAAATTTACAACTTGTGCGTACTGGCAAATTTCTACCCAGCCCTTCTCCCTCAAGTAAGTCAGTTTCTAGTTATACATGAAGGCAAACACCCCCATTGGTTACCGATATTTTTTTCTTAGATTTGTTTTTCGAGTTTTGCTCAACACCTCTCCAAGCTTTTAATTATCTAGATAGAAGAGTTAAATACTTTAAACAGGTTTTTTGTGATTCAGAACAAGCTGTCCTCGGCTTTCATCTGCAAAAAAATTTATTCCTTGAGAAAGACGAAGATTTTGCGGCTATTGATAAACATTGCGCTGACGAACTTGACGCATGTTTTACCGCTCGGCGATTGCATGTTTCTGGCGGGCAAACTCCAGATGGCATTTTAACAAGGTTTAACAGAACCGAAATTGGTAAGTTAATTGACGCTCTATCTATCGATGATGAACCCACTGCAATTTCTTTTGGTTTAGCACTTTTATATTTAAGTGAAGAATTAGCATTAAAAATATCGAATTTAATTTCTGGTCTAAAAAGCAATCTATTCATCGATAGAGACTTCTCACTAATGCTTGATGATGGCCACAGTGGTATCACCTTCCACTCCAACCACCATCAAGAGCAAAAAAGACGTGAAGGTCTCATCAGCCATTGCATACTAAGAAAACAAGCCACCAAGTGCGATGCTTGGTACGGAGTGAGCATAAATCCACTTAATAAACGACCATTTGAAACAGTTGTTTACCTGAACGAACCATGGAGACCAGACCATGAGTTGGATAAAAAAGCAAAAAGGCTAATTAGGAACTCCAAACCTCGCAAATATATTTCTGGCGATGAAATGAACCGAAAACCTAGAGATATACCAAAGGTTGAAAAAGTTGGGCGCAACGCCCCATGCCCATGCGGCAGCGGCAAAAAATATAAAAAATGCTGCATCGATAACTAGTTTCCCCTTCCCCCACTCGCCCCACACGTGTAACACCCCATCCAATTTCAGTGCTATCCTCCCCACATCCATCAGGTCAACGGCCCGATGGCTGGGGTTTAGAACTCCCCTCACAAAGCGGACACATGCCGCTAAGCCCACAGCTAGCGGCTTAGTGTTTTCTTAAGCATGTATTCGTTAAATTCCGTTACTTCAGCTTTGCTGGGGTGACGGCGGAATATAGCGCTCCGGCCTAATACGCCGTGCCGTCTTTGTGCGGTAGTTCTAACACCCCAGCACCAGCGAAAGCTGGTGTTGGTTTTGTTTGAACAATAAAAGAGGCAAAAATGTCCGCCCAAATATTCAACGCTTTCAACAACAGCTGGCCGATTGTGCAAGTCACCATGCTGCTTTTCACCACGCTCACCGCTGGGCTTTTAATTACCGTGCCGTGCTGGTTGGTCTCTCGCACGCTGGTTCAATTGCGCGCGCGCCAAAATACGCTGCCACCCAACACGCTGCTGTCCGTCGCCCTAGAAGACGATATTGTGGTTTTGAAATTGCGCCAAGACGCCCCGCTCACGGCGCAGGAAATCGTTCACATTCTGCCGCGATTATCCGAACAATCGCCCAGCTATCCGCCCGAACCTACTTCAAAGACGCCGTAAAGCGAGAAATCCGCGCGCAGGCTTCCACCAGATTTTCATCCGAAGTGGCATAGCTAATGCGGAAAAACGGCGATAGGCCAAACGCCTCGCCATGCACCACCGCCACGCCTTCGGCCTCTAGCAGCGCCGTGGCAAACACCTCATCACTATCAATCAGCGTGCCATCAGGCGCCGTTTTGCCAATACAAGCCTCGCAGCTCGGGTAAACGTAAAACGCGCCTTCGGGCGTTTGGCACTCGATATGCACCGCTTCGTTCAGCAGTTTCACCACCAAATCGCGGCGGCGTTTGAACGTTTTATTGTTTTCGGGAATAAAATCTTGCGTGCCGTTCAAGGCCTCCACCGCCGCCCATTGGCTAATCGATGTGGGGTTGGAGGTCGACTGCGACTGAATTTTCGTCATCGCCTTAATCAGCTCCAAAGGCCCCGCGCAATAGCCAATGCGCCAGCCCGTCATGGCATAGGCTTTCGATACGCCGTTCATCGTCAGCGTGCGCTCGTATAGCGCGGGCTCTACTTGGGCCGGCGTGGCGAAAACGAAATTGTCATAGGTCAGATGCTCATACATATCATCGGTCAAAATCCAGACATGCGGATATTTTTTCAGCACATCGGTCAGCTTGCGCAATTCCGTTTCCGAATAGGCCGCGCCCGTGGGGTTCGACGGCGAATTGAAAATAAACCATTTGGTTTTATCGGTAATCGCGGCTTCCAAATCTTCGGGCTGCAATTTAAAACCGTCTTCGGCACGCGCTTCCACAATCACTGGCTCGCCGCCCGCCAAAGCCACAATATCGGGATAGCTCACCCAATAAGGGGCCGGAATAATAACCTCATCGCCGGGGTTCAGCGTGGCCATCATGGCGTCATAAATAACCGGCTTGCCGCCCGGCGCCACGAAAGCTTGCGCGGGCTCATAGTCCAGCCCATTGTCACGCTTAAACTTGGCGCAAATCGCTTGTTTCAGTTCGTCAATTCCGTTCACGGCGGTATATTTAGTCTCGCCGCGAGAAATCGCGTCAATGGCCGCCTGCTTAATGTTTTCCGGTGTATCGAAGTCTGGCTCACCGGCACCCAAGCCAATTACATCGCGACCAGCCGCGCGCAATTGGCGGGCCTTATCGGTAACCGCCATCGTGGCCGAGGGGCGAACCCGCGAAAGACTTTTAGACAGAAATGACGACATGGGAAACTCCTTGCTCGATGCCCTATTTCAGCGCAAGCTACAGGCTCGAGATAATGAAAACAAGAACGAAAGAATCTCACCATGCCAAAACGATTTAATTCGTTGTTACTAATTTTCGCCTTGGGATTGCTGTTCGGATGGGTTGGCGGCACGTCTAACCTGTCTGAGCCACAAGCAAGCCGCGCGCACCTCCCTAGCCGCGCCATATCTATCGTCGATAACGCGCACCGCTTGATAAACAAAAACGACATTATGGCCTTCGATGAAATGGACAAAGACCCGAGTTTTAATCAGGGTGGCTTATATTTATTCGTGTTGGCGGCGGATGGCGAAAACATTTATCACGGCGCCGATCGTACCCAAGTGGGCGAAGATTTCTCGCGCAAGCTGGATGCCAAACAACGCCCCTATGGCCAGCATCTCATCCGCGATGTCTCCTCGCGCGGCGTCTGGCATGCCTATCAATCTAGCAATACCGCCGGCGGCCATGACGAATGGAAACTCACCTATGCGCGCCAAACCCGCCAAGGCCATATCGTCGCCTCCGGCATTTACGCAGGCGTTGCGCGTTAACGATAAATTACCGAAAAGGAGCGACACTCAAGATTGCTCCTGAACAATAAAAATAAAAAGAACGGACATAACGTGACACAAATAATTTTGCAGGTTCTGCTGATCGCAGCCTATTTAGCGGCGCATGTATTGTTCGTCGGCGTCGCGGTCATTCTTGGGCTGCAGCTGCTAGGTTCGACGGAATGGCTCATCTCTAAAGTCAACGACACCCCTTCCGATATCGATAGGCAAAAACTCTAGCCCGAGCCCGTCCTATGTTTTCAGCAGCGCGCTTCCTATTTCAGTCAGTCGCGCTATATTGGGCTCATGTCGGAAGAGCAAAAAAGCATGACGGGTCGCGGTGAATTAGCGCCCATTGAAGAACCGGGAATGCGGGAAGGCCAAGCTATGGCCTTCACCCCGCACCGTGCCGAACGCCCCGAAAAAACCGAAGGTGGGTTAGCCTTTCGCATGGTCTCGGATTTCGAACCCGCCGGCGACCAACCCCAAGCCATTGAAGAGTTAATAGAAGGCATTGCCGCCGACGAACGCGACCAAGTTCTGCTGGGCGTAACCGGCTCAGGCAAAACCTACACGATGGCGCAAGTCATCCACCGCACCCAGCGCCCTGCCCTTATTTTGGCGCCCAATAAAACTCTGGCGGCGCAGCTTTATGGCGAGTTCAAAAGCTTCTTCCCCGATAATGCGGTGGAATATTTTGTCTCCTATTATGATTATTATCAGCCCGAGGCCTATGTGCCGCGCACGGATACGTTCATCGAAAAAGAGAGCAATATTAACGAGCAGATTGACCGCATGCGCCACTCCGCCACGCGCGCGCTGTTGGAGCGCGATGACGTGATTATCGTCGCTTCCGTATCGTGCATTTATGGCATTGGCTCGGTCGAGAGTTATTCCAATATGACGATGGAGCTGAAGCCCGGTCTGGAAATCAGCCGATCGCAATTGCTCGCTGATTTGGTGGCACTGCAATATAATCGCAATGATATGGCTTTCGCGCGCGGCGACTTTCGGGTGCGCGGCGATACCATTGATATTTTTCCCGCTCACTATGAAGACCGCGCTTGGCGGGTCGAATTATTCGGCGATGAAATTGATAATCTGACCGAATTTGACCCGCTGACGGGGCATAAAACTTCGGACATTGAGCAAGTGCGTGTCTATGCCAATTCGCATTATGTGACGCCGGGCCCGACACTGAAACAAGCGGCGGTGGGCATTCAGGCAGAGTTGAAAACACGGCTCGAAGAGTTCGAAGCCGCAGGCCGTCTGCTGGAAGCGCAGCGGATTGAACAACGCACTCTATTCGATTTGGAAATGCTGGATGCGACGGGCAGTTGCGCAGGCATTGAAAATTATTCGCGCTATTTAACCGGCCGCAAACCGGGCGAGCCGCCGCCCACTTTGTTTGAGTATTTACCCGATAACGCCTTGGTGTTTACCGATGAAAGTCATGTGACGGTTCCGCAAATCGGCGGCATGTTTCGCGGTGACTTTAAACGCAAGTCGACACTGGCCGAGTTTGGTTTCCGGCTGCCGTCTTGCGTCGATAATCGGCCGATGAAGTTTGAAGAATGGGACATCATGCGACCTCAAACCGTGCATGTCTCGGCCACACCGGGCCCTTGGGAAATGGAACGCACAGGCGGCGTGTTTGTCGAGCAGGTCATTCGGCCCACAGGACTGATTGACCCAACGTGCGAAATCCGCCCTGCCACCAATCAGGTCGATGACCTGATGGCCGAATGCCGAGAAATGGCGAAGCGAGATCACCGCGTTTTGGTCACGGTTTTGACCAAAAAAATGGCCGAAGATTTAACCGAGTATATGCACGAGCAAGGTTTGCGCGTGCGCTATATGCACTCGGATATTGATACGCTTGAACGCATTGAAATCATCCGCGACTTACGCCTGGGCGCTTTTGATATTCTGATTGGCATCAACTTGCTGCGCGAAGGGTTGGATATTCCGGAGTGTTCGCTAGTGGCTATTTTAGATGCCGACAAAGAAGGGTTTTTGCGCTCCGAAACTTCGCTGGTGCAAACCATTGGCCGCGCTGCCCGCCACGTCGAGGGGCGGGTATTATTATACGCAGATAAAATGACCGGATCGCTAACCCGCGCCATGGCCGAAACCGACCGACGCCGCGAACGCCAAGTCGCGCATAATACCGCCAATGGCATTACGCCGACTTCGGTGAAGAAAAACATCGCCGATATTATCAAAGGCCTAGCCGGACAAGACAATCAGGCAGCACCTGGCCCTTATCGGGTGCGCGAAGCCATGGAAGAAAAACAAGCGCCGCTGCTGGGTAGTAATTTACGAGCTCACATCGAGGGGCTGGAAAGCGAAATGCGCGAGGCGGCGGGCGACCTTGAATTTGAAACGGCTGGCCGCTTGCGCGATGAGATTAAACGTCTGCAAGAAACCGAATTAGCCATTGCTGACGACCCCTTTGCGCGCCAATCGAAGGTCGACGCTCGTGTGGCTGAAAGCACAGGCAAAGCCGCCAAAAAAGCCCCTCGTCGGCCAAGCGGACGCAGCAGAAAGGGGCCTTGAAACAAGGCCCCTAAAAGCAGAATAAGCTGTCTAACTACCCCATAAAAAGGGCAGGCAAGTGCTTAGAAGTCGTAGATATAGCTGACCGCGAATACATCACTTTGGAACGTGCCAAAGTCATAGCAGCGGAATTCAGCGCGGAAGGGCTCATGCGCAATACCGATACCAAAAAAACCAGAATCGTCAGCTTTGGGATCATCAATCGAAGCAAAGCCCGCACGAAGCGTGTAGCGCCATAGCGGTGGGCCGCCCAAGTCAAAACCTTTCATCAGCGACATTTCAAAAGCCGGCTGATCGGGTTTCGGCGACGTACCTGTCCCACTTGGCGCATCATAGGCACCGTTGAGAAGGGCGAGGCCGACTTCAAAATTCAAATCATTTGCGAAGCGTACGCCAAAACCACCGGTCATAAAAATGTCATCGGGGTCTTCTAACGCTGGCTCATCGTTCAGCGCATAAGCCATTTTGCCTTCTTCTGTGCCTGTGTGGCTTACAAAGCCAGCGCCGCCATAAACATAGGTAAATGTGCCCAAGCGTTCGGCGCGCGATTGCTTTGGCCAACCTTTATAGTCGTCCTTATCTTCCGCGCGCGCTTGGGTTAGGGTGAGGGCGACCAGCGCAAACATGGCAATGGCCAGCCGCAACCCAATACGATGGATTGGGTTGGGAATGGAAACACCCTCATTTGAATGATTGTATACTTGCATCGACTTACTCCTTTTTATTCTTAGACAGCTTATCGCCGTATTGGTTAATTATTGGTGAAAGACTTACAACATTGCCCCACACAGCAGAAACCAATGTGGCATAGAGGTGGAATCGCACCTGGATGATTACTCAAAAATTCACGAAACTTGCGCGACCTGTCTTAATTCTTATTGTTAGGCCTATCCCTGTTTTACCTAATTCCGCCAGCTTGTAAAACGTTTTTGTTGGCTTAGGGGGACAGATATCTTGGCAAATCCAATAAGGGGCCACCTGCAACTCTATCTGGAGCGGCAAATTGCGTCTTTTTGCCCAAAAACTTTTACAGCCATGGGGTAAAACTGCTACATCAGGCGCATGACAGAGATTGTTTCCAAAGCCGTTTTAATAACTGGCGCCGCCAAGCGCATCGGTCGTGCGCTCGCAGAAGCGCTGGCCGCCGATGGATGGGCTATTGCCATTCACTATTCTGGCTCGCAAACCGAGGCCAAACAATTGGCTGCCGACATCACAACACGCGGTGGAAAAGCGATACCGCTTCAGGCTGATTTACGCGATGCCACGCAGGTTGAAAGCTTGATACCCAAAGCCGTCGCAGCGCTTGGCCCATTAACGGCCCTGATAAACAATGCGTCCACCTTTGAACGCGACACCGCCCATACGCTTAGCGCCGAGACTTGGGACACGCACCTGAATGCCAATTTGCGCGCACCTGCTTTATTGATGCGCGACTTTGCCAATCAGCCAGAGTTACAAGACGCTAGCTTTGGCGACACTAATATTATCAATATCACCGATCAACGCGTGTTCCGCCTTACGCCAGACTTTGTCAGCTATACGGTTTCCAAAACCGGATTGTCCACGCTCACGCAAACTTTTGCTCAGGCTTTGGCACCGCAACATATTCGGGTCAATGCCATCGCACCCGGCCCGACCCTGCCCAATCCGCGGCAAGATATTTCTGAATTTGAAAAGCAAGCCAGTCTTGTGCCGCTGGCACATGGTGCCTCGCCCGACGATATTGTCGCTGCCGCCCGCTATATTCTTACGGCACGTGCCATGACCGGCCAAACCTTAACGCAAGACGGCGGCCAGCATTTGGCATGGCAGACACCCGATGTTGTGGACGTGAAAGAATAAGACAGGCGAGTTATGAACCAGCATCCAACCAGTTCTCAAAAACAACTCGCCAGCGCCGCGCTGGGGCTTCGTCATGTGTTTGTTAAAAGACTCGCAGTTTCCGCCAGCATTGGCATTCACCCGCATGAGCGCAGTGCCAAGCAAACCATTCTGATTAGCCTAGATGCCGCTGTGGCCGAAACCAGCGTGGATACAGATGCCAACATAGAAGATGTCGTTTGCTACGAAAGCATGACCAAAATTGTTATCGCCATCCTCGACCAAGGCCATGTTGATTTGGTCGAAACACTGGCCGAAACCATTGCCGATACGCTCCTCGCCGACACTCGCATTCGCCACCTGCACGTGCAGGTAGAAAAGCCAGATGCCATTGCAGCCGCCGAAAGCGTCGGCATTGCCATAGAACGACTGCAAACCGCTTAGACATAGGGCCTAGCCGCCTATTTGATAGGGCAAGCCATCGGCTTTATCTGACCCTTTATTTTTCTATCTATATGTTTTTCATAGATTAAACGGATAAGGAGAGTTTTTCACACCCGCCTGCAACACTTTCGACTTTGTTGTAAAGACCCAAAATAGCCATAAAAAAATATTTATTTTCCCCGCTTGCTTTTGTTTTTTATAATAAAATCAATTACTTAAACTTTTTGCTTAAAATTTAGGCAATGGGTATGGAAATGTTATAAATCAATAGTTTGGCGGTCGAATCGTTTTTTTATACACATACTTATCCACAGAACCCGTGCATTAAATTTTGTCCAGTTTTAGCTAGACTATGGACAGAATTTACCGATATTGGGTCGTATTGTGAGCGAAACAGAAAAACTTCAAGGACGCGCCCTGATTGAGGCCAAAGTCGCGACGCTGCCCTCGGCGCCGGGTGTCTATCGTATGCTCGATGATGAGGGCAATGCCCTCTATGTCGGCAAGGCGAAAAATCTGAAAAGCCGCGTCGGTTCCTATGCCCGCCGCTCGGGACACAATAATCGCATCTCGACGATGATTGAGGCGACGCGGCAGATGGAGTTCATTCGCACAGAAACCGAAACCGACGCGTTACTGCTCGAAGCCAATCTGATTAAAAAATTACGCCCGCGTTATAATGTGCTGCTGCGCGACGATAAAAGTTTTCCCTATATTTTACTGGCCGACGACCATGCGGTGCCGCAACTTTACAAACACCGTGGCGCGCGCAAAAGACGCGGCGCTTATTTTGGCCCCTTTGCTTCTGCTGGCGCGGTCAACCGCACGCTGAACACTTTGCAACGCGCCTTTCTGCTGCGCTCTTGCACCGACAGTGTTTACGAAAGCCGCTCGCGCCCCTGCTTGCTGTATCAAATCAAACGCTGCTCAGCCCCTTGCACCGGAGAGATTTCGACCGAGGACTATGATGAATTGGTAGAAGAAGCGCGCGACTTTTTGTCGGGCAATAGCCGCAAAGTGCAAGAGGCCCTGTTGGAGAAAATGCAGGCCGCCAGTGATGCGCTCAACTTTGAAGTGGCCGCCGCCGCGCGCGATCGCATTCGCGCGCTGACCTATGTGCAAAGAGGCAATGGCGTCAATCCGCTTGATGTTGTGGAAGCCGATGTGGTGGCCGTGGTGCAAGAAGGCGGACAGTCTTGCGTGCAAGTGTTTTTCATTCGCGCAGGCCATAATCTGGGCAACCGAGCTTATTTCCCGCGCCACGATAAATACCAAACCGAGACCGAGATTTTAGAAGCCTTTCTTGGCCAGTTTTACGAATCGCGCCCCGTGCCGCGCGAGATTTTTATCAATCGCGCCTTATCTAGTGCATCGCTTTTGGGCGAGGCCTTTAGTTCTCGCATGGGGCATAATGTTAAAATTCATCGTCCGCAGCGCGGCGATAAAGTGAAACTGATTTCGCACGCCGAACAAAATGCCAAAGAGGCCCTGGGTCGACATGTCTCGGAAAGCGCCAGTCAGCGGCTGTTGCTGAAAGGCGTCGGCGAGGCCTTTGGCCTCAAAGCCCCACCGCAACGCATTGAAATTTTCGACAACAGCCATTTGCAAGGCACCAATCAAATTGGCGGCATGGTTGTGGCCGGCCCCGATGGATTTATTAAAAACCAATATCGTAAATTCGACATCAAAGACGAAACCACCACGCCGGGCGATGATTACGCGATGATGCGCGAAGTGTTTACCCGCCGCTATGGGCGCCTCGCCAAAGAAGAAAATCGCCAGACCGCCGCTTGGCCCGATTTAGTTCTCATTGATGGCGGCAAGGGGCAGCTTAGCGTCGCGCGAAAAGTAATGGTCGAGCTTGGGCTTGAAGACATCCCCCTCGTGGGCGTGGCCAAAGGGCCCGACCGAGATGCGGGGCGCGAGCGGTTTTTCATGGTTGGCAAGCAAGACTTCATGATGTCGCATAATTCTCCAATATTGTATTATTTGCAACGCTTGCGCGATGAAGCGCATAGGTTTGCCATTGGCCGCCATCGCGCCAAACGCAAAGCCGAAATTCGCAAAAATCCATTGGATGGCATCGACGGCATTGGCGGGCATCGCAAGAAAGCCTTGCTGCATCATTTTGGTTCCGCCCGCGAGGTGGCCAGTTCGGCTCTTGCCGACTTAGAAAAAGTTGACGGTATTAGTGCAAAAATGGCGCAACGCATCTACAATCATTTCAATTCAGATGAGTCGTAAGGACCCAACCCCATGCAAAACCTACCCAATCTACTGACCCTTTTTCGTATTGCCTCAATACCGGCCGTCTATTTGACGTTCTATGTCTCGGGCCATCTTGGTGATTGGCTGGCGCTGGTAATCTTTTCCATAGCCGGGTTTACCGATTTTTTCGACGGCTGGCTGGCACGCAAACTAGATGTGCAATCGGGCTTTGGCCGCATGCTCGACCCCATCGCCGACAAACTCATGGTTGTGACCTGCCTCATGCTGCTGGTTGGTTTTGATATTGTGAACGATTGGCACATGGTCGCGGCGGTTATTATTCTGTGCCGCGAGGTTCTGGTATCGGGCTTGCGCGAATATCTCATGGAGCTGCGCGTGGCACTTCCGGTTTCTACTTTGGCTAAATATAAGACCACTATTCAAATGGTCGCCATTGGGTTTTTGCTGTCCGACCAAGCCGGCGAAACGCTTATCTCTGGGGCGCATGTTATTGGGTTGGGCCTGTTGTGGTTGGCCGCCATACTAACTTTGATTACGGGCTACGACTATGTGCGCCAAGGCATCAAACACGCCGATTGGTCAGACAAGTAAGCTAATATTTTCGTGGGCTGGTAATGCAGCCTATTATTGGCTACATGTGCCTCAGTTCAGCCGTAACAACCAGAGATTTGACGAGACCCAAATGACCGACCGTGCCCCTCTCCCCTGCCCCGAAATGGCTGAAGTTCGCGAAACCATCGACGCTCTCGATCGCCAACTGGTAGCCCTATTGAGCGAACGGCAGAAAATGATTGAAGCGGCTGGCAAGATTAAGCCCGCACGCGACACCGTGCGCGATGACGCACGCATCGAAGAAGTTATTGATTTGGTTCTAAAAGAAGCCGCCAAGACAGGGCTCGCGGCAGAGATTGCGGAGCCTGTTTGGCGGCAACTGATTGAAAGCTCAATCGAGCATGAATATCGGGTGTTTGATAAGCGTTAGAACTGCTTTTCAGGAACATCCAAAGTAAGGCCATCTAGCTCATCGCTGATTTTCAACTGGCAAGACAAGCGACTGTTGTCTTTCACTTCAAAAGCGAAATCCAACATGTCGGATTCCATTTCTGCGCGGTCGCCGGTTTTGGCCACCCATTCGTCGCGCACATAAACATGGCACGTTGCGCAAGCACAAGCGCCACCGCAATCTGCATCAATACCGACGACTGAATTTTTGATCGCCACTTCCATTACGGTCATGCCGTTGTCGCCCTCGTGGGAAACTTCTGTGCCGTCGTGTCCGACGAAAGTAATTTTAGCCATTTTTTCCTCCAATTAAGTAAATTGAATATACGCACTTTCCGCTTGAGGGCAAGCACTCGCCGCTCCATATTATCGGAAAATTAGGAACGCGATTTTTAACCCCTTTTGTCTTAAAAAAGGCTGCCCCAATGACACGCCACATCCGCATTAAAGTCGAAACTTGGCCTTTGAAGCAGCGCTTTGCAATTGCGCGCGGCAGCAAAATAGATGCCGAGGTGATTTGCGTCGAAATAGAAGAAGACGGCATAAGAGGTCGCGGCGAGGCGGTGCCCTATGCCCGCTTCGGCGAAACCATAGAGACGGCGAGCGCCGCTATTGAGGCGTTGATGGCGTCTTTGCGATCTGGCATGTCGCGCGATGACTTGAGCCAAGCGCTGCTGCCCGGCGCGGCACGCAATGCATTGGACTGCGCGCTATGGGACTTGGCCGCCAAACAGAGCGGCCAGAGAGCCTATGCCGCCGCCGGCCTAGAAACGCTCAAGCCCATCACCACGGCCTTTACCATAGGCTTGGACGACGCCGATCGGATGGCCATTATGGCAGTGAAGGCGCAGGCCTATCCGCTGCTCAAAATAAAGCTCGGCGGTTCCGATGGCGTGATGGCAGACCTCACGCGCTTGAGCGCCGTGGCTGAGGCGCGACCCGATGCGCAATTGGTGGTCGATGCCAATGAGGGCTGGCAAGTGGCTGAGCTGGCGCGCTATGCCGAGCCTTTGGGGCGCTTCGGCGTGCTGTTTTTTGAGCAACCCGTGCCACAAGCGCAAGAAAGCGAGCTGTCAAAAATCGACCTGCCGTTTTGCGCCGATGAAAGCGTCCACGACCGCCATGATATCGAAGCCATGGGCGATGCCTATTCATGGGTGAATATTAAACTCGATAAAGCCGGCGGGCTAACCGAGGCGCTGGCTTGTGTTGAGATGGCACGCGCGCGGCGTAAAAAAATCATGGTCGGGTGCATGGTCGCTACGTCTTTATCTATGGCCCCCGCTTTTATTGTGGCGCAACACGCAGATCTCGTCGACCTCGATGGCCCCCTCTGGTTGGCGCAAGACCGAGACCCTGGCCTAGTGTTTGATGGCGCCAGCATACACCCGCCAAGCGCTGATATTTGGGGCTAACGACCAAATTTCCTGTCTCCAAAGAAATAGACCTTGCCTTTGGCTTTGCTCTTAGTTAATAATGATTATCAATTGCAATATAGATAATCGGAAGGATTTGCCGCATGACCCGACTGCATGGCCCAGCCCTAATGACGTTAAAGAAAATGCAAGCGTCTCATTCCCAACCCACCAAGGTTGTTGCCCTTGCGAGCCGAAAGCCCTCCAGCTCGCCCTCAAGCTCGCCTTCAGATTCCAGCAAAGAGGCCGGTCGCGTTATAAGTTTTCAAACTTATCGCACACAGAAATAGGAACGACCCCTGTTTGGCTTAGCTTAGCTTAGCTTAGCTTAGCTTAGCTTAGCTTAGCTTGGCTTGGCTTGGCTTGGCTTTAGAAAGCCAAAAAATCCATCTATTGGATGCGCGAATAAGCTAAGTTATACGCATGACGATTGATTGGAAAAACCCAAAGTATCTCGATCTGCCAGACTTACGCATGGCGGTTTTTGAAGCTGGCACCCCGCGCGACGATCGCCCCAGTGTGGTGCTGTGCCATGGCTGGCCAGAAGTTGCCTATAGTTGGCGCAAAGTCGTGCCATCTCTGGTGGAGGCGGGCTGGCACGTGATTATTCCCGAACAGCGCGGCTATGGTTTTACCGGCAAAGCCCTCAGCGATGCTGGCGATGAGAGCGGCGTGCCGCTTTACGATATGGAGCATTTGACAGGCGACATGGCGCACCTTCTCGATGCCTATGGCCTAGAGAAAGCGGTTTTTGCTGGCCATGATTGGGGCGGCATTATGATATGGCAATTGCCGTTTTTCCAATCCGAGCGCATTGCCGGACTTATAGGCGTCAATACCCCGTTTATTCCGCGCCTCTCGCGAGACCCTATCGAGCTGATGCGGGGCGCCCTGGGCGAAGATTTTTACATCGTGATGTTTCAAACTTACGGCCAAGCCGAAGCCATATTGGACGCGGACCCGGCGCTACCTTTGGGCTGCCTGTATCGCCAAAGCGCGGGCGACGCGCAAGCGCAAACACCGCCGCCAGCTGGTTCAGCTGAGGTATGGGAAAAGATACAATTACTCAAAATGATACAACAAGACGAAGCGACTTGGCCGGGCGTTCCTTTATTGAATGACGAAGATTTTGCTTATTACGTCGACGCCTATAAGCGCTCTGGCTTTCGCGGCGGCATTAATTGGTACCGAAATTTCACCCGTAACTGGCAAGCCGCTGAGGGCGTAGAGCAAACGGTGCCGCACCCTAGTTTGATGATTTGCGCCGCCGACGACCGCGTGTTGCCACCCTCGATGGCCGACGGTATGCCCGCCTATGTCAGCGATTTAGAGACCCATATCATCGACAATTGCGGCCATTGGACTCAAAACGAGCAGCCCGAAGCCTTAAGCGCCTTAATGCTAAATTGGCTAGCGCGACGCTTCGTTTAAGTCTGCGAGATATTTTTTTGCAAAACCTTGAGCCAGCGCACGGCTAGCCCTATAGTCGCGCCAACTCAACAGAGATTTGCAGCGAGACGATGAACAAACCTGAAAAAAACTTAGAGCAAGCTTCGGCCACCCAAATTGCAGCCATTAAGGGCGACTCACCTTTGCGTATTCTATTGCCGAGCTATCGCTCCGACCCGCACACTGGCGGCCAAGGCATTTATATGCGCTTAATCGCCAAAGCGCTGGTTGAGTTGGGTCATCATGTCGATGTCATCTCGGGCCCGCCTTACCCCGACCTCGACCCACGCGTGGGGCTGATTAAACTGCCATCGCTAGATATGTATGCTCGCCCGAACCCGATACTGTGTCTCAATCGCGAAATTATGTCGAATAAGACCGATTTCTTCGAATGGTGGAGCCACAACTGGGGTGGCTTCCCAGAGCCCTATACATTCGGCGTTCGTATGGCCGACTATATGCGCGATAAAATCGACCAATATGACATTATGCATGACAACCAAACGCTATGTTATGGCATGCTAGATGTGCGCGCCATGGGACTGCCCGTTGTGGGCACCATTCATCACCCGATTACCATGGACAAGCGGATCGATATTTCGCATGCCAAGTGGCCACACATGAAATTTTTGAAATGGCGCTGGTATAGTTTCTTGAACATGCAAATTAAAGTGGCGCGCCAGCTAGACCCGCTCATCGTCGTGTCGGATAGCACCAAGCGCGATGTCGAAAAAGATTTCGGCGTCGACCCGAAAAAAATGGTTCGTATCCACCACGGTATCGACCATGAATTGTTTCAACCCCAACCCCATATTACCCGCAAGACCAATCGCCTGATGGTCACGGCCAGCGCCGATGTGCCGCTAAAAGGGCTGATTTACCTCATCGAGGCTTATGCCAGTCTCCTCAACGAGCATCCTGATTTGGAGCTGCTGGTGGTCGGGCGTCTGCGCGAAGGCCAGACGATGCAATTGCTTAATAAACTGGGTATTCGCGACCGCGTTAAATTTGTCTCCGGCCTGACCAGCGAAGACATTCGCGACCTCTACGCAGAGGCCACGATAGCCGTGTCGCCATCGGTTTACGAAGGCTTTGGCTTTCCTGCTGGTGAGGCTTTGTCTTGTGGTGTGCCAACCATTGCCACCACGGGCGGTTCGCTGCCAGAGGTTGTGGGGGATGCCGGTCTTGTGGTGCCACATTCCAATCCGCCCGCGCTGGCCGAAGCTATTGATGCCTTGCTAAAAGATCCAGCCCGGCGCGAAGCCATGTCGAAAAAAGCGCGTCAGCACATTCTCGATAATTTCAAATGGGAGCGCTGTGCGCGCGACGTCGTGGCTCTCTATCGCAAAACTTTAGCAGCTCACCACAAGGTTTCTGTGTAGATTATGCAAACCATCAATCTTAATTTTCTCGCCCTTGAAGACGACCATCGCGTGCTCGACTTGGGCTGCGGTCACGGTCGACACACCCATGCGGCTTTCTTTCATAAGCGCTGCCAAGCGGTCGGCATTGACCTTGGCTTTGACGATATTCTAGTCACTCGCAATGGGTTTGACGCCCACCCAGATTTAGAACCCCAGACAGGGCGCATGCGCAGCTATGACCTGATGGTTGGCGATGCGCTGCAACTGCCTTTCGCCGATGGCCATTTTGATCGACTGATTTGCTCTGAGGTTCTGGAGCATATTCCAGATTATCAAGCCGCGTTGGCCGAGATTTGGCGGGTGATGAAACCGGGCGGGCGCATTGGTATTTCTGTGCCGCACCGTTGGCCCGAAAAGATTTGTTGGTTGTTGTCAGAAGACTATCACAACACACCGGGCGGCCATGTGCGGATATTTAAGGCCAAAGAGCTGCGCGCCGATTTCGAAGCCTTGGGCTTCACCTTCCAACGCAAACATTTAAAGCATGGATTGCACAGCCCCTATTGGTGGCTGCGGTGCGCGATTGGCGTGACCAACGACCGCAATGTTTTCGTGCGCGCCTATAAAAAACTTCTCGAAATTGAGATTTTGAAAAATCCATTTCCATTGCGCGCCCTATCGGCGCTAGCAGACCCATGGATGGGTAAAAGCGTGGTGCTTTATTTTGAAAAGCCGCTCGACACCAACTCAACAGATGCCGCATGAGCCAAACGTCAAAATCTCCCTTTGGTGATTTTTTCAACGGCGCCCGCGATAGCATGTTGGCCTTGCAAAATTGCGATGGCTCTATCCCGTGGTTTAAAAATGGCGTCATTGACCCGTGGAATCATTTGGAAGCCGTGATGGGGTTAAACCTCATTGGCCAACGAGACGCGGCCGAACATGGCCTTGCTTTTTTGCGCGACAGCCAAGCTCCCGATGGCAGTTGGTGGGGGCAATTGGGCAGCGCTGTGCCCATCGACGCCGCCTTGCATCAATTCACCATGCAGGGCATTGAGAGCGGGCATCGTATTCGCGACACGAATTTTATCGCTTATATTGCCACGGCGATTTGGCATCATTATTCGCTCCATGGCGACCTCGATTTTGCCCATGCCAATTGGCCGATGGTCAAAGCCGCAGTCGATTTCGTACTTACTTTGCAATCCGAACATGGCGAGATTCGCTGGACGGCACGCGACCCCGGCACGCCAGAAGACGATGCTTTGGTGACAGGCAATAGCTCCATCCACAAAAGCCTCCTTTGTGCCGAAAAATTAGCCGAGGCCTTGGGCAAAGACGCCAGCGCATGGCACAGCGCGCGGTTAAAATTGGGCGAGGCGCTCGCTCACAAGCCTGAACGGTTCGACCGCACGTGGGAGCCCAAAACGCGTTATTCGATGGATTGGTATTACCCTGTTTTAAGCGGCGCCTTGTCGCACGAACAGGGGGCGCTTCGGCTCGAGACACGCTGGGATGATTTTGTCATCGATGGCTTTGGCTGCCGCTGTGTGGAAGACGAGCCATGGATTACGGTGGCGGAAAGCGCCGAGCTGATTATGGCTCTGGTTGCCCATGGCGATTTGGCCCGCGCGCAAACACAGCTTTCTTGGCTCGACCAATTCAGAGATGAAAACGGCGCTTATTGGATGGGCATGCAGATAGAGCAAAAAGCCTTCTGGCCAATCGAGCAGCCAGCGTGGACTGCCGGCGCGGTTATTTTAGCGCACGATGCTGTGAGCCAAAAGACGCCAGCCCATAGCGTGCTGACAGGGCGTTAAAGACGCCTTATAGACGCCTTATAAACGGCTTATAAACGGCGCAAAATCCGCAAAGATTTGACCGCTTTTTCTTCGACAAACAATCCCGAATGCAAAGCCAATTTATAAATCTCGTGCGGCGGACGCCCCCCATCCGCGACATTGGGGAACACATCATGGATGGCCAGAATGCCGCCGCGCATAACGCGCGTGCCCCAATTTCGATAGTCCGCCAAAGCCGCTGGCATGGAATGACCGCCATCAATAAACACGAAAGCAGGTGCCGCCAAAGGCAATTTCTGCACCACTTGCGACGGGCTGAGCGCTGGAATAACCGTGTCTTGTAAATTGGCGCGGCGAATATTGGCGCGGAATTGCAATAAAGACGACATGCCGCCCTCCCCGTCATCCAGCTCTGTATCGAAATATTCTTCGCCAGGTTGGTTTTCTTCGGAGCCACGGTGATGGTCAATGGCCAGCAAAACGCCGCCAGCCAATTGGCAAGCCGTGCCGAGTATCACCGTCGACTTGCCACAATAAGAGCCAATTTCAACGCATAGGCCTTGGGGTGACATTTCACTTGCCACTGCAAATAGGGCTTCCCCCTCTTGCTCGTCCAAAAACCCTTTTACGCTATCCAGCGCAATGGGAAGCTTCATATTAGCGACCTACTCTACGTTTTAAAGCACTCGAGCCAAACTTGGAGGGGCTTAAATCTGTCGCATCCAAATTAGCGGGGCCGTCTTCCAACTTAATGTGATCGACGCTATAGCGGCCTGAGGCCAAGTCATGCATCACATCAAACTCGAAAACACAGGCGGGTGCCTCATAATAGTTTTTAATAAACGCATGCTGCACTCGCGTCAGCTTGCCCTTTTCGTCGTATAAATCGGCCATCAAGAAAATCCAGCTATCCTCATCAGCATAAAACTGGCGTTTGATGTAGGTCGGGTTGAAACCCGGTTTCACAGTGGCCTCCAGAATGTTTACCCGATGCGCCTCATAGCGAAGCAAATCAGGGTTCGGATGGTTCGGCGTCATCAGCTCATCTGCCGAGGTCGTCGAAGCCGAGGCCTTGTAGTTATTATACGGCACTAGTATTTCGCGCTTTCCAATCAGCTTCCAATCATAGCGGTCGGGCGCGCCGCCGAATAAGAACATATTGTCATTATTACGCAGTCCAGCCGAGGTGCTAAGCGGGCCATCATAAGTTGTGGCTGCCGGTGTCGTCCGCATGATTTTACGCGTGCTGGGGCTAAAAATAGAGCCATGCCGAGCTTTCTTAACTTGGTTAATTGTATTGGTCATCGAAAAACCCGAGCCATTATTGCGCGGTGGCGACGTCCAAATTCCCATCCAAACAAATTGCTCATTGGCATGTTTAGCGACTGGCCCTTGCGGGTCAGCGTAGTAATTATAGCGCCAGTCTTTGCGCGTAATGCGCGTGCGATTACCATTTGGATAGACATTGGCACCCGTGGTCACCGCTTGGTAGCGATAGCCATGCCAGTAAAAATTGTGGTTCCAGTAATATTCAACTGGCGTTTTCGGCAGCGGAAACGGTACGCCAATGCGTGCGCCTTCTACGCCATTGCCACCATCTGTCAGCTTGGCACGCGAGACGTTTTTCTTGGTCTCGTCGTAAACAAAGTCCGGCAGCGCACAAGATCGCCGCGACGGATAGACATGCATCTTATAGGTCTCGGGATGGCGCTCAAACATAGCCAATTGCCCAGCACTTAGACGGCTTTTATAACGCTCTTTATTGGCGTTGGTAACGGTGAACAAAGGCTTATCGGCGGCAAAGGGATCGATGTGATCACCACCGCGCACATAACCGGCAGGCGGTTTGGTGATGCCACCCGTATAGGCAGGAACCGCACCCGATGCCTTAGGGTTGGCACCATTTTGAGTTAAAACGCTACCGAGCGCACTGGCATCGAGCGCAAGACTGGGTGTCATGGAACCCAAAACTAGGGCTATAGCCGAAAACGTAACCGAAAACGTGGCCGGAATTAATGTTTTTCTCATCTATTTATCTCCTGTTTGGAGGAGACATTACCGAGGATGCCGCCTGTATACAAGAACAGCCTAGAAGAAACCCCACAGGAGGTTCGGCGCGGAAGGCTTCGTGCGCCGAAAACCAAGCCAAATAGAATAGGGTTTTTACAGTCGGTGAGAGCGGCTCGCGAGCCCCTTTTATGCGCTTTTCGTAGCGTCACGCGCCAGACGCGTTGCCTCTAATTCGACCATGACTTTTTTATGCTCATCCTCATCGAAGCTAAACCGCACAAACAAGATAGCGCCCGCGATATAGGCGACAAATGGCAAACCAGCATAAAGCCCCTTAAAGGTCCAAATCACCGTCGCCGATTGCTCGGCATTGGGCACAAAACCAGACAGGCTCAAAGCAAAGCCGGTGAGCATAAGCATGACGCCATAGGCCGATTTCGAAACGAAATACCAAGCGGCAAAATAGGCGCCTTCTTTGCGCTCGCCCGTGCGATATTCATCATAATCAATAATGTCTGATTTAATGGATGGGTTGATAGTGCCACCGCACGAGCCCGCCGCCCCCGCCAAAGCGGCCAAAGCGACCAATTGCACTTCATCGCCAGGGTCGAGCGTAATCATGCCACCAAAGGCGCCGGCCGAAACCAACATAGAGCCAAGCCACATTTTTTTCTTGCCAAAGCGACGCGCCAAAGGCGTCCAAAGCGGCGTCAACGAGAAGGAGAAAACCATATAGGCGAGAATAAAGAACGGCGCCAAATGCGGAGCTTTCATTACATAATGCGCCACATAAAGGGTCAAAATCGTAATCGTGGCCCCGCCAAGATTCTCGATAAAAATGACGATGAGCAAAAGGCGTGCATGGCTATTTTTCCAAATATCGCGCGCCGCTTCCCATGGTTTTTCTGGTGCCTTATCCATAAACTCAGGACGCTCTTTCAAAAACCAAGCGCAAGCCAACAGACATAAGCCACAAAAGACGGCGGCGTAAAACGACTGCGTCGACGACAAAGCGCGCACCGCCGCTTCGCTCTCGGCTTCGGCAGAGATGAGCAGGCTCATGGTGGCCAGCGCGGAAATATAGCCCGCAATCCAGCCTGCATGACGGGCTCCGAAAATCTTCGTGCGCTCATGATAGTCATCCGTAAGCTCAGCGCCCAAAGACATATGCGGCACAATGAACATGGTCTGCGCAGAAAAGAAGCCGATAATCGCCACGCCCATCCATAGGCTCAACTGTCCTGACGAAAGCCAAGCGGGGGGTGCTGAAAGCATCCAGAAAAATGCCCCGGTTGGCAAAATAGAGCCAAACAACCAAGGCCGACGGCGGCCAATGCGGGTTTTGGTTTTATCGGAAAGATAGCCAACTAGCGGATCTGAAATCGCATCCCAAAACCGCGAGAGACCGTAAATCGCGCCCATCAAAGCAGGCGCGATGAGCAAAACATCCGTGGCAAATTTCATGGTGTAAAGGGTTACCAAACAAAACATATAGCCAGCACCCACGGGGGGTAAAGCATATAGAAAAATTTCCAACCAACTCACGCGGCGGATCTTGGAAGGCGCCAATTTGGCTTGTGTAACACTCATAAATTTGTCTCCCTGCCCGTGACAGCATCATTTATCGCGAACCTTTGCAAGTTTAAATATGGCGCTCAAGCCGAGGCTGAATATATTCGACACAACCCCACAAGCCCCCTAAGGTAGCGCCTACTTATTGGGGGAGTTATCACTATGCAAGAGGCATCCAAAACCTTTGCGCCCAACAGCAATAGCAAAGCTTTGCATCAAGGGCTTATCGTTCTCGGGTTGATTTTATTCGGCGCTTATCTGCTTTATGATCGCGGCTTGTTGAGCGTTTTATTGGCAGGCGACAAAAGCCGCCTATCTTGGCTCATTCTCCTTATTTGGGCCCTGATGAGCGCCCGTTGGATCTTTTTATTGCAATGGGTGCAAACGCAAAGAGACGCTCTTCCCCTCTTTCAAAGCGAGCCAGAAGACGAGCAAGAAGCCAAAATGGCGCGCTGGTTGAACCATGGTTGGTTTGCCGCAGATAGCGTTTTGAAAATCGGCCTCTTGGGAACCATCATCGGGTTTATTCTTATGCTCGCGCCTATTTCTAGCCTCGTCAGCTTCGACCCCGCCAGCTTGCAAAAAGCTTTAGGGGGCATGTCTGGCGGCATGGCCGTTGCCCTTTACACCACACTCACGGGACTTACGGTTAACATCGTGCTGCGCTTTCAGTTTCAATTTCTGGCCGACACCATGCAATCTTTAATGCTGCAAGCCCGAGGCGCGCAGACGGACACGCCCGCATGATTGGCGCAAAGCTATTCGCCCCAGCCGAAGACCAAAATGCTTTCACCGACATTTTGTTCAATGCCCTTTTGGGTTTTGCTTTCATGTTCTCCATCGCCTTTATGCTCATCCGTCCTGAGGTTATTCAGGGCAAGGTGAACCCAAAAGCCGAGTTTATGATTACCGCCGCTTGGCCTGACGGCCATGAAGACGATATCGATTTGATTGTCGAAGATGGCGAAGGCAATTTGGTTTGGTTTGATGCGCGCGAGTCTGGCCTGATGCACTTAGACCGCGATGACCGCGGGTTTTTGGGCGATAGCATTACCGTGGCAGGACGCACCATCGACAACCCGTTGAACCAAGAAACCGTTACCCTTCGCGGCATTGCGGCTGGCGAATATGTGGTCAATCTATTGCACTATAAAGCGCAAGGCAGCGGCATTGTTCCGGTAAAAGTGAAGGTTGAAAAACTAAACCCGCAGGTCAGCGTTATTTTTGCTGGCACCACGCAATTGAACGGTGCGGGCGATGAGCAAACCTCTATCCGCTTTCGCCTAGATGCGGAGGGCAATGTGGTGGAAATGGCGACCCGCGATAAATTGCTCATTCGGGCCGAGAGCTTTGAAGCCAAGCGCAATCGTGATGCAGGAGCTAGCCAATGACCATCCCGCTTATCTTGGGGCTGGCCTATGCCGCCATTGCCGCTTTATTGCTGAACCTCAACTTGCCGAATACGTTCCCCAAACGCTATAGCCGCGCGATTCAAATCAGCGCGATTATTGTCGTTAGCTTGCTCTATGCGGGCACCTACCACGGCAGCCAAAATTTGCGCGGCTGGGCCATCCAGAAGGCGCCGCCCAATCCGTTTAAACTGCATTGGGCCATCGTTGAGGAGCCAGATAAGATTAAACGCACCGACGGCGCGATTTATATTCTGGGTCAGGCGATGAGCGCAAACGGCGCGCCTAAGGGTAGCCCGCGCCTTTATGAATTGCCTTTCACGCCAGAGCTGGCCGAAGAAATCGACGACGCCCTGAACAAAAAAGAAGACGGCAAGCCGCTAGAGGCGCGCCTGAGCTATAAGGCAGCCAATCCAGATAGTGAGATGAAAGAGATAAAAAAACGGGACGGCAATAAAAGCCGTCCCGATTCTGCTGGCGATGAGGAGAGGTTGAAGCTTGAATTCAGAGAGCTTCCCACCCCAGACCTTCCACCGAAATAGTCCCCCTCAAAACCTGAGGGGGAACGTTTCGCGTTTTACTTGGCCGCGACTTTCTTCTTCGCAGCTTCTTGCACTTCATAGTCTTGCCAACTACGCGCCACGATAAAGGCATGGATGCTGTCCACGTCTTTTTCGCTCAAGCGATCCGCAAAGCTCGACATGCCGCGCTCTTCCAACACGCCGCCCAGCACAATTTCCTTGAACATGCGGTGCGTCTGATCGCTCATTTTGCGCAAGTCTGGCAAGGCCGCAGAACCAATAACCGCAATGCCGTGACAGAAGGTGCAAACCTCATGATACAGCTCCATACCATGGTCTACGACCTCCGCTTTTAGCTCCATCTCTGGTGGCTTCGGAATTTCGCGCGCCCAATGGTCTGGCTCGTCGATCGACAAACCGCCGTTCAGCTTGAACACCAACAAGCGACCGAAGTTGCCATATTTAGAAGACGCAGGGGTCGTCGACCCATCCGTTAGGCCAGCGCCGCCGGAACCCACTTGAATGGCCACATATTGCTCGCCATCGATTGCATAGGTGATGGGCGGGGCAATGGTGCTTGTGTAGGTGTTTACTTTCCAAACTTCTTCGCCAGTGGAGGCATCATAAGCCACAAAGTAACCGTCGCCATTGCCTTGGAACACCAAACCAGCTTCGGTCGACAAAGTGCCACCGTTCCAATGGGTGCTATGTTCGCGCATCCAGTGGGTTTTGCCAGTCAGCGGGTCAAAGGCAGTGATGTAGCCCTTGTTACCCGGCATGTCTGGGTGCTCTGCCAACAAGGGTAGAAGGCGCCCAAACTCAATGCCTGTATTCCAGCCGCCTTCGATGTATTTATAACGACCCGTGGCTTTAAAATCATGGTCGATGTCAAATACCAAGGGGCTTTCCATAGCCGGAATATAGACCAGACCGGTGTTCGGATTAAACGACATGGCCATCCAGTTATGTCCACCGAGCGGGCCTGGCAAAATCCATTTCGACTCGCGCGATTTATTAAAGTCGCGGGAATCATTTTCCACCGGACGCCCTGTATCCATATCAATGTGGGTCGCCCAATTGACGGTCACATATGGATTGGCGCGCAATAGCTCGCCCGTTTCACGGTCGAGAACATAGAAGAAGCCGTTTTTCGGAGCCTGCATAATCACTTTGCGCTGCTTGCCGTCGATTTCCATATCGGCCAGCATCATATCTTGCACAGCCGTATAGTCCCATGTGTCGCCTGGCGTCGTTTGATAATGCCATTTCTTCACGCCCGTATTCGGGTCTAGGGCCACGATGGAGGATAGGAAAAGGTTGTCGCCACCACCCGGAGAGCGGATGGTGCGCGTCCACGGGCTGCCGTTACCCACGCCCAAGAAAACCGTATCGGTATCTGGGTCATAAACAATCGAGTTCCAAACGGTGCCGCCACCGCCGATTTTCCACCACTCGCCACCTTTCCAGGTTTTGGCAGCTTCTTCCATTTCGGGATGCTCGAATGGCAGGTTCGGGTCGCCTGGCACCGTATAGAAACGCCAGTCTTGTTCGCCGGTTTTCGTGTCATAAGCGGTTACATACCCGCGCACGCCCAATTCGCCGCCGCCGTTACCAATGAACACACGGCCATTGGCCACGCGTGGCGCTGCCGTGATGGTGTAAGGACGTTTGCGATCGATCAACGTATTGACGCGCCAGATTTCATCCCCCGTCTCCGCATTCAACGAAACCAGATAGCCATCCAAAGTCGCCAGATAAACAGCGCCTTCATAAACAGCAACGCCGCGGTTCACGACATCGCAACACGCTTTGCGAGCCCAATCGCCCGGCACTTCTGGGTCATAGGACCAAATTTCTTCGCCGGTTTTTGCATCCACCGCATAGACCACGCTCCAAGAGCTGGTCATATACATAATGCCGTCGACAACAATCGGCGAGGCTTCGAGGCCACGGGTTGTGTACATATCTACGGAAAAGGCTAGCTCAAGGTCTTTGATCGACTTCGAGTTAATTTGCGTCAGTGGCGAATGGCGTTGCTCGCCATAGTCGCGACCATAGGACAGCCAATTGCCCGGCTCGCTATCGGCCGCAATAATACGGTCGGTATCAATTTGGCCAATGCTCGTGCTGGCAGACCCTTTGCTTGAGAACAGGCTCGAAAGGCCGCCCTCCTCGGACTGCTGCATCATGGCGCTTATAATGCCTAAGGCCAAAAGGCCGCCGGCCACGACATTTATTATCGTTGCTTGTTGTCTCGTAAATGACGGATGTCCCATACGCTTCTCTCCCTAGAATTTGATACAAAAATACTAGGAACAAAACGACCTAACAGACAAGCCCCAAATGCTTAGCAAGTGGATTTTTGTGGGTTTTTCCTTGCGACAAAATTCCCTCCTTGCCCTGCTGATATTTCTGCCTAATATCTTGGAAGGGAGATTTTATTATGAGCAAGCAAGTAAACCAACCACATGTAACCATCATCGGCAGCGGCGTCGGGGGTATTTGCATGGCTATGCAATTGATCCGCCACGGGCGCAATAATTTTACCATTTTGGAAAAAGCCGAAGATATTGGTGGCACTTGGCGCGATAATGATTATCCGGGGTGCGCTTGCGATGTCCCTTCGCATTTTTATTCCTTCTCCTTTGAGACACGCGGCAATTGGTCGAGGGTCTATCCAGCGCGCAAAGAAATTCACGCCTATTTGAATGAGCTGACGGAAAAATATCGCCTGCGCAAAAAGACCCGCTTCAACAGCGAATTGCTCAGCGCCAAATTCGATGAAAAAAGTCAAAAATGGAACCTAACTCTGACCAATGGCGATACGCTAACGACCGATATTGTGGTGACCGCGCTGGGCCAGCTCAATCGTCCGAAAGTGCCTGAAATTAAAGGGCAGAACGATTTTGAGGGCGCTATTTTCCACTCTGCCGAATGGCAACATGATGCGCCCATTAGCGGAAAAAAAGTTGCCGTTATTGGCAATGGCCCTTCGGCCGCGCAGTTTATTCCTGAAGTTGCCAAAGAAGCCAAAGAAATGACCGTGTTCCAGCGCTCGCCATGCCATGTCGTGCCGCGCAATGATAAAGAATACGGCGCCATTGCAAAATTCCTCCTTGCGTTCCCAGCCGTTCGTCGCGCCTATCGCGGCTTATTGTATTATGCCATCGAGAAAAACTTCACGGTGTTTAATGAGATTAAAAACGCCCGCCTTTTGATTAAATTATTCAATCTGCCGGGGGACCTGACAAAAATCATTGCCGATCATTTCGACGAGCAAGTTAAAGACCCCGCAATGCGCGAAATACTTAAGCCAGATTATCCGGTCGGCTGTAAGCGCGTGGTTATTTCTGACGAATATCTACCCGCTTTGCAGCGCGAGAATGTAACCGTCGAAGTGTCGGGCATTGAAAAAATTACCAAAACCGGCATTCAAACTAAAGATGGCCAATTGCATGAATTCGATTCGATTGTCTATGGCACCGGCTTTGCCTCAACCGAATTTTTGGCACCGCTCGATGTTTCTGGCACCCAAGGGACGGATTTAAACAAGGCTTGGAAAGATGGCGCCGAAGCCTATCTCGGCATTACCATGCCTAACTTCCCTAATTTTTTCATGCTGTATGGGCCCAACACCAATCTTGGTCATAATTCGATTATCTTCATGATCGAATGTCAGGTGACTTACGTTCTCAGCTGCCTCGAAAAAATGGAAGCGCAAAATGCCACGAGTATGGATTTGAAACCAAGCGCTATGGCAGAGTTTGCTGACTTCTTAAAAGCCCGCATGGACACTTCGGTTTTCGTGAAGGAATGCAATAGCTGGTATAAAAACGAAACCGGCAAAGTGACCAACAACTGGCCAGAGTTCACCTATGTCTACCAAGACGCCACCCAAGCTGCCAAAGAAGAAGACTACGAATTCAGCGGCACCAATCAGGTGGCAGCTGAATAACTCTGGCAGGTAAAGTGAGTAAATCTATGCGTATTTTCGTTGTGGCGGCCCTCATAGCTTTGTTCAGCTTTGGACAAGCTCATGCGCAAATTATGCTGCAGGATGGCGCCATTAAGCTGGGTATTGGCAAACGACCTGCCGTTTTGCATGGGGTGGTGAGGAACCAGTCTAAGTCGGCCACGCGAGTGATAGGTGCCAGCAGCTCAGCATTCGAGCGCATCGAATTGCACACCCACACAAAATCGAGCGATGGCACAATGCGTATGCATGGCGTCGAAAGCTACGCCCTTCCCGCCATGGGCAGCGTCGACTTAAAACCAGGTGGGCATCATTTAATGTTGTTTGGCTTTACCGGACAGGCTGGCGATAGCGTTGACATCCGCCTATCGTTCGCCGATGGCCAGAGCCTAGACGTAGAAGCGCCAACCAAGGCGCGTGCCAAACATAAGTCAAACCACAGAGCCCACGGCCATTCGTATCCATAACCCGCTATTGAGGCTGCGATAGCAGGTCTATTTGGTCGCTATCCAATAAGACTTTGCTGCGCAAACCCGCCTCCGTGAGCGCAAATTCATAGCGCCGACGATAGCTGCTGGTAAAGGCGTCAAAAATTGCCTGCACCAGAGCCTCGCGGTTTTCGACTTTTTGCGCATCGCCCGTAAAATCGTCCAGCAGCACATATTCAGCTTGGGTCAAACTCTCAAATTCTGTGGTCATTAAATCATCCGACAGCACCACCAATCCGCTGGTGCTAATCACATCATCGCCAGTAACACTGGCCGTGACGGAGACAGCCGTTGCCGCGCTTTGCTTGGAGGTTTCCACCTGCACCGATGGCAACCAGCCCAGCAGTTCGTGCAAAGTGGCGGCAATGGCAATCGCCTCGGCTCGCGTCAGCCGACCGACGGCGACCTCGCGCGCCTGTTTTTGTTTCTCAACAAATTGCGACCGCTCGAGAATATCTGCGAGCTCTTCTTTGAGACCTTGTTTTAACTTCAGAATATCCAAAATCATCTTTCCTAAGCAACGAGTAGTATAAGTCGTTATCTTAACAAATTTAAAAAAAATGAAGTAAAAGTATATTTTTTACTTGCAGAGACACACTGTCACCCTAGACTAAAAGTGATTTCAATTGGGAGTAAGAATATGAAGTTTTTAAAACATTGGAGAGCTGCTGTTGCAACATCAGCCCTTATGACGATGCCATCGCTCGCAAATGCGGCCGAGGCTAATTTGGCGTCAGATGATTTCGTTGGTATTTCATTCTGGCTTATTTCGATGGCGCTAGTTGCTGCCACCGTCTTTTTCTTCATCGAACGTGATCGCGTTTCTAACAAATGGAAAACCTCTTTAACGGTTTCCGGTTTGGTAACTCTGGTCGCCGCTGTGCATTACTTCTATATGCGCGACGTTTGGGTGTCGACGGGCGAAACCCCGACTGTATACCGCTACATTGACTGGCTCATCACGGTTCCATTGCTGATGGTTGAGTTCTTCCTCATCCTGTCGGCAATCACCAAAGTTCCGGCTGGCGTGTTCTGGCGCCTCTTGGTCGGCACAACCGTAATGCTAGTATTCGGCTACCTCGGCGAAGCTGGTTACATGAATGTAACGCTTGGTTTTGTTATCGGTACTGTAGCTTGGTTCTATGTGCTGTATGAGATTTTCCTCGGCGAAGCCGGCCGCATCAATGCAGAGAATGCCAGCCCAGCGGTGCAATCTGCCTTTAAAATGATGCGTAACATTGTGACCTTCGGTTGGGCGATTTATCCGCTCGGCTATATTCTGGGTTACATGATGGGTTCGGTAGATAGTGCTACTTTGAACATCATCTACAACTTGGCAGATGTGCTGAACAAGATCGCTTTCGGTCTTATCATCTGGCACGTCGCTGTGACGGAAAGCGAAGCCTAAGCTTCTCTTTTCAAACAATTTGGGGGCCGGTATTTTTCAAATACCGGCCCTTTTTTTGTTGCCGATGCAAAAAAAATAGCCGCACTCTTAGGGCCTAAAAATAGGAGTTCGCATGACCCAATCTAATCTGCAGACCCTCGTTAAAAAATGGCATGCCTATATGGATGCCCCCAGCGCCCAGGCCCTTGACGACATGCTGCACGAAAATTGCACTTTCATCTCGCCGGTGGTGTTTACGCCGCAAAAAGGCAAAGCGTTAACGCTGCAATATTTATTGGCCGCAGGGCATGTGTTTGATGCCAGCAAGTTTACCTATAAAAAAGAAACCCTCACCGACGACCGTATGGTGCTGGAATTTGAGGCAAAAATAGACGGCAAATATATCAATGGCGTCGACATTATTGATTTTGATGCGGACGGATTGATTACCGAATTCAAAGTGATGGTTCGCCCTTTACAGGCAGTCAACATGTTATGGGAAAAAATGGGGGCACAGCTAGAAGCGGCAAAACGCTCTTAGCGTTCACGCGTCATTTTTCGCGAAATCGACTTGCCCTCCCTGCTTTGTCGGGTCATAAAAGCGCATGAGTAATTCTGATTATCTAATCTCCGCCAATAATCTTTGCGCCTCGCGTCAGGGCCGCATGGTGCTTGATCATATTTCGCTAGATTTGGCCGAGAATGATTTCATCACGCTTATCGGGCCCAATGGCGCCGGAAAATCCGTTCTGTTGCGCCACCTGCTAAAGCTCGAAACCGGGCAAAGCGGCAGCGTCACCCATCGCGATGGATTAAAAATCGGCTATGTTCCCGAGCGCTTTCAAATCGACCCTACTCTGCCAATGCCGGTGAAGCGTTTCTTGAGCCTCAACAATCAGCTAAAGCCCGAGGCCATTCAGGCGCTAGCCACCGAGACCCATTGCGAAAACCTGCTGGAGCGCCCTTTGGCAGCTCTATCGGGTGGCGAATTGCAGCGGGTTTTGTTAGCCCGTGCGCTGGCCGCCTCGCCGCAAGTTTTAATGCTGGACGAGCCGGCGCAAAACCTAGATGTATCTGGTCAATTGCACTTCTATGAATTGATTGAAGAGATTTTTGAAAAACGCGATTTATCGGTATTGATGGTGAGCCATGATTTGCATTTGGTGATGAGTTCGACGCGTCGCGTGGTCTGTATGTATCATCACATTTGCTGTTCGGGTGCGCCAGAAAGCGTCGCGCGCGACCCAGAGTTCATTTCGATGTTCGGTAAGGATATGGCGCAAATGATGTCGGTTTACCAGCACAGCCATAATCATAACCATGAACCCCATGTTCCAGAGGTCAAAACATGATAACCCCCGTGCTTATCACGGCCGCCGCTTTGGCTTTATTGGCCGGCCCACTGGGCTGTTTTGTGGTTTGGCGACGTATGGCTTATTTCGGCGACGGCTTGGCCCATTCGGCGCTGCTCGGGGTTGCTATCAGCTTGTTAATTGGCATTTCCAACCAGCTTGGCATGATCCTGATTGCGATTGCTTTTGCTGTTGCGCTGATTTGGCTTCGTACCCAACGCCTGCTGGCCACGGATACATTGCTGGGCATTCTCGCCCATGCGGCTTTATCTTTGGGCATTGTTTCGATGGCGCTTTTGGGCATGGAAGACGCCGAAGTGCATGATTATTTGCTCGGCAGCCTAGATAGTGTTTCGCCCGATATGTTGCCAATTTTAGTGCTCGGCAGCGGGCTGTCTTTGGGACTATTGATGCGCCTATGGCCGGGCCTTTTGCTGATGACCACAAGTGAAGAATTAGCCCATGCAGAGGGCGTTCCGGTGCGGGTCTATGAGTTTTTACTGATGCTCTTGATGGGCGTTGTGGTGGCGGGTGCCGTGCAATTGGTCGGTGCGCTGTTGATCACATCGCTGCTTATCATCCCAGCCTCTACGGCGCGTTTATTTGCTAAATCGCCCGAAGCCATGGGCGTTGGTGGCAGTCTTATTGCTTGTCTGTCGATGTTGATTGGCTTGCCCCTCGCACAACAAATGGCCGTCCCCATAGGGCCGGCCATTGTGTCTTTCTCGGTGGCTGTGTTTCTTGTCGTCCTCAGCGCAAAATTGCTGGTGGATTGGGCAAAAGCCAAAAAAGCGTAAGCTCTAATTCACCCAAATTGGCGACGAATAAGCGCGTTCCTGAATGGTTGCATCGACATCTGAGCGTGGCGCCACGCCAGCGCGCAAAGCATCCCAGCTCGACCAACGACAGCTCGGGTTTTCCAAAACACGAACGTAATAAAACGCCTGCTGACCGGAGGTGTACTCTGGGTCACGCCATGTGGTTTTCAATTCATTGGCCGAGGTTTTGGCTGAAGCTCGGCAGGTTTTTACATCCACTTTGGCACCATTGTCAGGGCAGCGGTGCTTGGCATTGGGCGATTTGCCGCCAGCACAAGCCACATCAAACACTTTCTCGGCGCTCGCTCCATCAGCTTTCAGCCAGCCTTTGACAATTTGCAACCGCTGCAACCCTTGCGAGCGGGCATCGCGCATCGCCCACAGCAAAAACTCCGGTGATTGCTTTTTATCGAGGCTCAAATCATTGCCCATAGAGACACCTTGGCGATAGGCGCGCTCCACCATATTGGCGCGCTTGAGGATGCGACGTTCGAAATTATCCGACGCAAAGAAGCGTAATTTCATCCGTGGGCCTGTGGTCGCATAGGTCTCTTTGCGGCGCATGGCATCGAAAATATCGCCCCGCGTATTGCTATCCGCCCAAACGGCTGCCAAACCAGAAGCACTCCACGTTTGGAAATTGTTTACATTGTAAAGACTGCCATCTTTATTCGGCTTGTCGAGCGGCACGGAACCTCGCAGCTTCGCGTTGCTGTCGACCAGTCCGACTTTCGACCAATAATTATCTTCGTCAAAGGCGCCCGCGCCCACATGGGTGTCGGAGGCGCCGATGAGGCCAAATTTATATGGGTTCCCCTTGCCTTGGGCGGCCATCTCTAGGCCGCGCAAGTAAGCTTGGCGCACATAAGAGCCATCGGCTTGGCTGGGCACCCAAGCGCCGATACGGAACGGCATGGTTTCAAAATCAGCATATTCATCGTTCGGCGAAAGCAATGGATGGGTTTCGCTATCGCCTTTTACTTGGGTCACTTCCACAATCGGCTCATTGCGCATACGCGTTTTTGCGTAAGCCATATCCATCGGGCTACCATCCCATTTGGTGGTTTGGAACATCAGACCATTCGAGCCGTTGGAATTATGCGGCACGGCCAATGTGTCCATGCCCTTGGCGCGCAAATTATCCATCCATTTCCAGAGGTCTTCTGGATTGGGCGACATAATGCGGCTAAACGGCAGGCTGGGGGCTTTGTTGCCACGGAAGAACACATTGCGGTGCAGGTTTTGGTTTTTCGGGCCAGAGGTAAACTCATAGCCGATGAGCGTGGTGAATTTGCCTGGGTCATTATGGCGATTGGCGGTAGCAATAATCTCGCTCCACGCCGATTTCACCACATCCATATCAACCAAATCATCGGGCTTGTCGCTTTTGTTCAAATAGGGGAATAGTTTTTGAAACGCGCCCAAACGCTCCACGGCACTCTTAGCCTTGCGCATCTCCAGCGATATTGGATGTTTGGAGACTTTCAATTTCGGATTATGCATGGCGGGCAACATGCCGAGGTAAATGGCGTGATCGGTAACCGATTGAAAATCAAGTGGCTCGCTCAGGGTCATGTCAAATCCAGCTGGATGCTTGATGGTTTCCCCTTTGGCAAAACGATAGGCGTCGTCTGGCGTGTTGCGATTGCCGAAAATATACGCATCAAAAGACAAAACTGTATGCAAATGCGTCTCGCCGAATAAAACTTCGCGGTTTTGTAGGTTTTCAGCCGCATTCGTGGCCCATGGAGCCGCCAAAAACGTCAGAGCAAGCGCTATTCCCCGTAGATTTTTCATAGTTTCTCTCCCCTGCAGGCAGCTTAATAAAAATTTAAACATCTGTCCTTCATAATCTTACGTATAGACAGATGAGAGATCTCCTCAGATCCCATTATCTACCCCCCCGACGTCTCTCCCTCGTCGGGGGGGTTTTAGTTAAAGCGCCATCCCCATCAGCTGATAGGCAATCAAGGCCGCCGTGAAATCAGATACGCTTTGCCCCTCTATCGGGGCCAATTCTACAATATCTATGCCAACACAACGGCGTCCCTTGAGCGTGCTTTCAATCAAATCTAGCGATTGATAGAAACCCAAACCGCCCGGAACCGGCGTGCCTGTGGCTGGTATCACCGAGGGGTCGAGACCATCGACATCGAAAGTAACATAAATATTTTCAGGAAAATCGTCGGGCAAGGTCACGCTCGAGGTTTGCGCGCGCACCAGCTCTGGCCCATCGAAGGTTAAAACGCCATGCGCCCGACGCGCCGCTTCTTCTTCTTCCGCCAGCGCCCGCACACCAAAAGACGCCATCGGCAGGCCTTCGGCGGCCAGCAAGTTCATCACGCTGGCGTGCGAATGTTTATGGCCTTGATAGGCGTCGCGAAAATCGGCATGGGCATCGATATGCACCAGACCCACAGGGCCTGCGCCGCTTTGCGCCAGAGCCTCCACCACGCCCATCACCGCGCCATAGCTAATGGAATGCTCGCCGCCCAAAGTAACCGGCACATGACCACGGGCGCTAATTTCGCTGGTGCAGGCCCGTAAATCGGCCATTACCGCTTCTATCGGCTGGTCGCAATTAACAGCCCTGTGGGTGAAAATTCCCTCAGCGCAAGGCGTTTTCCCTGCCACCAAGCGTTCTAATTGTTGGCTGGCCTCGAGTATCGCTTGCGGGCCCCGCGCCGCGCCCGTGCCATAAGACACCGTGGCTTCTAGCCCACAAGGCACCACTTCAAAGCGCGCTGTCGCCATATTGTTTTCAGAAGCGCTTAATTCTTCGCCGAGGAATTGGGTTGGATGGCTCATAAAGCTTGGCTCACGAAAGACGGGTTTCAAAATCACGATAGTCAAATTGCTTCACTAGGCGTAGCGCATCGCTCTGGCTATTCCAAATGGCAATCGACGGCAACGCAATGCCGTTAAAGGTAGATGTTTTGACCATCGAATAATGCGCCTGATCGAGAAAAGCCAGCCGCTGGCCCGCTTGCGGCAGCGCGTCGAACGCATAGCGCCCAATCACATCACCTGCCAAACAGCTCGGCCCGCCCAAAGTTACCTGGCGACCGCCTGATGATGTTGGCTCGCCCAATAAAGCTGGCCGATACGGCGCCTCTAGAACGTCGGGCATATGGCAGGTTGCTGAAATATCGACAATGGCGACCGGCCCGTCATTTTCCATAACGTCCAACACTTCCCCCACAAGAATGCCGGTATCAAAAGCAACGCTCGTGCCAAGTTCCAAATAGATTTGCACGCCCAAATCCTCGCGCAAGCGGGTGAGCAATTGTACAAGTCCATCGCGGTCATAATCGGGCCGCGTGATGAGGTGGCCACCGCCGAGGTTCAGCCACTTCAGCTGGTGTTTATGGACGTGTAAAAACGGCTCTATCGCTTCTATCGTGCGCGCCAAGGGCGCAAACCCGTGCTCGCATAATGTGTGCATATGCAGTCCCGAAACCATCTCTGGCAATTCGGTGATTTCGGATACGGGTTGGCCAAGCCGCGAGCGCGGCGCGCAAGGGTCGTATTTCTCGACTTCGCCCTCTGAATGTTGCGGGTTAATGCGCAAGCCAATGGAGGCGCCTAAGTGTTTTGCTTGCGCGCCAAAGCGCGCCACCTGCGCCGCGCTGTTGAACACAATATGGTCCGAAAGGCTGGCAATCTCATCGAATTCAGAGGCTTTAAAAGCTGGCGCATAGCTGGTCAATTGGCCGCCATAATGGGCTTGCGCCAATTTAGCTTCCCATAGACCCGACGCGCAAGTGCCCGACAGATACTCGCGCACCATCGGCGCTAACGACCACATGGAAAAGGCCTTCAGGGCCAATAAAATTTCCGCCCCCGAAGCCTTAGACACCGCCTGCAGTATCTCTAGGTTCTGGCGCAAAGCCACTTCGTCGACGACGAAACATGGCGAGGGCACGCGCGATAAATCAAAGGTCGCGAAACTTCCCGCACCCGCCGATTGTGTTTGCATGACCCCGCTCAAAGCGAACTCAGAAGCTCAAGGGAGCGTCTAGCTCCACATGTTGCCACGGCAAGCCATGTTGGCTCAGCATCGCCATAAACGGGTCGGGGTCGAGCTGCTCGAGGTTGAACACGCCCGGCTGCATCCATGTGCCATCCAGCATTAAGGCAGCCCCAATCATCGCTGGCACGCCCGTCGTATAGCTGACGGCTTGGCTGCCCACTTCGGCAAAGCACGCCTCATGATCGCAATTATTATAAAGATAAACCGTGCGGTCGACGCCTTCGTGTTGGCCGCTCACGATGTTGCCGATGCAAGTTTTCCCGCTTGTGGTTTTGCCCAAGTCGCCCGGGTCTGGCAGTACCGCTTTTAGAAACTGCAAAGGCACAATCTCTTTGCCCTCGTAAAGCACCGGCTCAATAGCCGTCATGCCAACGTTTTGCAGCACTTCCAAATGGGTCAAATAAGCGTCGCCAAAGGTCATCCAAAAACGGGCGCGTTCTATCTCGGGGTAATGTTTCGACAAGGATTCCAGCTCCTCATGATACATCAGATACATATTGCGTTCCCCAACTTCGGGAAACACATAGGCCTGTTTGTACGACAAAGCTGGGCTTTCCACCCAAGCGCCCTTGGCCCAATGGCGGGCCGGCGCGGTGATTTCGCGGATGTTGATTTCAGGATTAAAATTAGTGGCAAACGCCTGCCCATGGTCGCCGCCATTGCAATCGAGAATATCCAGCGTCTTCATATCCGACACTAAATGCTTTTGAATATAGGCGGTGAACACATTGGTCACGCCGGGGTCGAACCCCGAACCCAGAAGCGCCATCAGACCCTTCTCGGCAAAGCGCTCTTGATAGGCCCATTGCCAGTGATATTCGAATTTGGCTTCGTCGCGCGGCTCATAATTGGCTGTGTCCAAATAATGCACACCTGTAGCAAGGCACGCATCCATAATCGCCAAATCCTGATACGGCAGAGCCAGATTGACCACAAGGTCAGGCTGTATTTTTTCGATGAGAGCCGTGGTTTGCGACACATCGTCGGCATCCACTTGCGCGATATGTATGTCGCGCCCCAAACGTTGCCTCACGGCTTTTTGAATGGCTTCGCAAGACGACAAGCGCCGCGAAGCTAGGGTGATGGTTGTAAACCGCTCGCCCAACATCGCCATTTTATGAACCGCGACCGAGCCTACGCCGCCCGCACCAATTACCAAAACATGAGACATTATCGCCGCCCCTTCCCTCTATCGTTCGAAATATGTATAGCCGTTAATGCTATCTTTAAAGGCCGTAATCATGTCGCGACGCTCGCGGGGGCTTAACTTTCCCGCCTGAACGGCTCGCTCTACGGTTTTCTTGAAATTGCTTACCATCAGGCGCGGGTCATATTCCACATAAGACAGAACCTCTGAGATGGTATCGCCGTCTTGCTCGTGCATCAATTCAAACGAGCCATCGTCGCGCAGCTCAATCGTCACCACATTGGTGTCGCCAAACAGATTGTGCAAATCGCCTAAAGTTTCTTGATAGGCACCAACAAAAAACACCCCGAGATAATAATCTTCCTCGGCGCGTAAATCATGCACAGGCAGCGTATTCGACACGCCGTCGCCTAACACAAATTTATCAATTTTGCCGTCACTATCGCAGGTGATATCAGACAAAATAGCTCGGCGGCGTGGCTTTTCATTGAGCCTATGCAGCGGCGCAATTGGGTGAATTTGGTCGATGGCCCAAACATCCGGCAGGCTTTGAAAGAGCGAAAAATTGCCATGCAGAATATCGGCTGTCTGCTCTAGGGCCGCGCGCATTTCTTCGTTTTCCATATCGCTATCAGCCAGCATCGTTTTAATGCGGCTCATCATATATAAATGGATGCGCTCGGCCTTGGCGGTTTCGCGCAACGACACTTGCCCGCTTTTCAAAAGCGCACGCATTTCATTACGGTAGTAAACCAAGTCGTTCCAAGCTTCACTGACCCGCTCCAGCGTTAGATATTCTTCCACCGCCAACATAGATTTCAACAACGTATGGTCATCTTCGGCCGGCGAAACTGGCTCGGTGCTGTCATATTGGGTCGCTTCCAGCACGTTGAACAAAAGCATGGAGCTTTGCGCCACACAGGCGCGCCCGCTCTCCGTAATAATGACCGGATGGGGAGCGCCCCCCTCATCCATGGAATATTTCACCGTCTCGACGATGTTCAGACAATATTCATTGAGCGTATAATTGGTCGAGTTTTCCGTCGCGCGATGCTCGCCCGTATAATCGACGCCAAGCCCGCCGCCCAAATCTAGAAACTCTAGCGGCGCGCCCTCTTTCATGAGTTCCAAATAGAACCGGCAGGCTTCCTGCGCCGCCATGCGGATTTCGATAATATTGGGCACTTGGCTGCCCAAATGGCAGTGTTGCAGTTTCAGGCAATCAAGAAAATCGCGCTTACGCAGCGCATCCACCACATCCATCACTTGCGCGATGGTCATGCCAAACGTCGAGCGATCGCCCGAGGACGCCGCCCAATTGCCGCTAACTTCATGGGTTAATTTAATCCGTATGCCCAATTGCGGGCGAACCTTCATCGTTTCCGCCACCGCCAATACCAGCTCCAGCTCGCGCGGGCTTTCCAGCACGATGAACGTATTAAAGCCAAGCTGCAAAGACATCAGCGCCAATTGGATAAACTCTTCATCCTTCACGCCATTGCAAATCAGCGCGCTTTCCGTGCCCGGGTTATGCGCCATGGCGATGAGCAGTTCGGCTTTCGAGCCAACCTCAAAACCAAAACCATGGCGCTGCCCATAAGCCACAATGCGGTCAATCACTTGCGCTTGCTGGTTCACTTTAATCGGGAAAACGCCTTTATAGCTGCCCCGATAATTCAGCTCAGAAATAGCCGCATTAAAAGTATCGTTAATCTGGTCGATACGCCATTCGATGAAGTCGGCGACGCGCAGCAATACCGGCGCCGAAATTCCGCGTTGCTCTAGGTTGTCCAACACCGACATAAGATCTGTCGGCGTTGCCTCTGGACGCGATGGGTGTAACAGGCCGATATGGCCATTATCCAAAACCGTTATCAGCCCCTCGCCCCAACGCGACACGCCATAAAGCGCATCCGCGTCTTGCGAAGCAGGGTTTTGTGGCAGGTTTGTAAGGTTTTCAGCTTCCGACATATCATCCTCGAAAATCGCTAAATCTGCGGCGTGATTAGACCCTTTCCAAGGCACTGTAAAGCAATATATTGTGGCTCTAGACTAGAACCCTTGAGGAATATGACCAACACAAAACGCTATCTAACAAACTGCTATGTTTACCTGCTACAAACCTGTGACGCGGGGGCCGCAAAATCTTATGTCGGCTGGACGGTAGACCTAGATAAACGCTTGGCCTCCCATAATGATGGCAGCGGCGCCAAAGCCACCAGAGGCCGGCAATGGCGATTGATCCACAGCGAAACCTACACCACGCGCGGCGCCGCCATGTCGCGAGAATATCAACTGAAGAAAGACCGTGCCGAGCGGCAAAAATTACTCAACTCGGCGTAAAGCGAACTCCAAGAAAGCAAATTTTATGAAAACCTATAGCGATATTATGGCCGATTTTTTGGCCAGCGGACCAAATTATGTGGCCGACCTGCCGGACAATTGGAAACAGGGACGCACCGCCTTCGGGGGCATGACCACCGCCCTTCTCGCCGCCGCCATCGAGGCAGAAAATCCAGATTTACCGCCGCTGCGAACCGCCCAAGTTAACTTCATCGGCCCCGCGCTAGACCAGCTTAGCGTTTCGCATAAATTGCAACGCCAAGGCAAAAACAATGTCACTTTTTCTGCCGAGTTGAACAGCCCAATCGGTGCTGGCACGCATGGCTATTTCACCTATGGCGTAAACCGCGAGTTGCCGCGCGAGGTAGATTATCCGGTAAAACAAATCACCCTGAAGCCAGATGACGCGGAAACTTTCTCTCCACAACATGCCGATGCCCCAACATTTTTACAAAATCTAGACCGACGTTTGGTTTCCGGCCCGCGTTTTATGGAAGGCTCTGACAATCCCGATATTATGATGTGGGCCCGCCTGAGCGACCCCAAGAGTTGGGATAAAGGCCTGATGCCGCTATTGGTGTTAGCCGACACGCCGCCCGCCGCTTTGACGTTTTTTGACCAGCCAGTGCGCGCCCTCAGCTCGATGAATTGGAATATTAATTTCCTCACCGATAAAATGGAAACCGAAGACGGTTGGTGGCTCATGCGCTCCGCCACGCGTCATGTACGCCAAGGCTACAGCTCCCAGCTTACCCAAGTATGGAATACCGAAGGTCGTCGCATCCTAGACGCTATGCAGCTACAGGCAGTGTTTGCGTAACCTCGTTTGGCTTACAGGCCGAGGACGAATTTCGAGATAATGCCTTTTTGCACTTCCGTCGTGCCACCGAAAATCGTCGAAGCACGATTGAACAACATCGTGTGCGTCATCTTCGGGGCTTGCGCACGATAATTTGGCTCATTGTCGCTCGCCGTGGGGGCAAACTCGCTATCGTAGAAAATGCTCGATTCATTGCCCAACATATCATAGGCCAAATCGCCCATATCTTGCTGCAACTCCGTGCCCAAGGCTTTCATCGGCAGCGGCAAAATAAGCCCCTCGCCGGAGCCTTCTTCAGCAAATAAAGCCCGATTTTCTAGAGTTTCTAACGCTGCGGCGCGCACGCTTAACTCGGCATGACGGCGTTCAAACGCATCGGTTTGATAGCTTTCCGCTGCGGTTTCATTGAGATACGCATGGACGTTTTTAAGGTTCTCAAGACCATTGCGGATCATGCCCGTGCCAGCGATGCCGGCGCGTTCATTGCCCAGCAAAAACTTGGCATAGGTCCAGCCTTCGTTCTCTTGGCCTACGAGATTAGTCGCGGGCACACGAACATCGGTGAAATAAACTTCGTTTAAATGATGCGCGCCATCGATGGTGTAAATCGGTTTCACTTCAATGCCCGGCGACTTCATGTCGATGAGCAAGAAAGAAATACCTTGTTGCGGCTTGCCCTCATTGCTGGTGCGCACGAGGCAGAAAATCCACTCGGCCCAATGCGCCAAAGTGGTCCAGATTTTTTGACCATTCACAACATAGTCATCGCCATCGCGCTCGGCTGTCGTGCGCAGGCTGGCCAAATCAGAACCCGAACCTGGCTCGGAATAGCCTTGGCACCAATGAATGGAGCCATCCAAAACAGACGGCAAATGCTGAGCTTTCAGCTCAGGCGAGCCAAAAGCGCAAATTACGGGGCCGACCATCGTAATGCCAAATGGCGACTGATGCGGGCTTTGCGCGCGCGCCGCTTCGGCTTGGAAAATTGCTTTTTGCGGATCGCTCCACGTCGTGCCGCCATCCTCTAGCGGCCAGCCGACAGCACCCCATCCTTTTTCATTGAGCTGGGATTGCCACCAACTGGTTTCTTCTTTGGTTTGGGTAATTAGCGTTTTACCCTTCATGGCGTGGCCTTCCGGCAACACGGTTTCAAACCAATCGCGGACTTCTTTTTGAAAGACAAGTTCTTCAGGTTTTAGCTCGAGATCCATTTTTTTCTCCAGAAACGTTAGACAGCCGACGGGCATTTATGTGCCGCCATCGGCTCTAGGCCAAGGCGGGCGAATAATTCATTGTCTGTAGATAGGTTCGGATTGCTCGTCGTCAATAGCTCTTCCCCAACAAAAATCGAATTCGCGCCAGCCAGAAAACATAAGGCTTGGGTCTCATCCGACATCCACTCGCGACCCGCAGACAGGCGCACCACAGATTTTGGCATCATAATACGCGCCACCGCGATGCAACGAACAAAGTCGATGCCGTCAACGGGAGCGGCTTCGCCCAAAGGCGTGCCCTCTATAGGAATAAGCATGTTAATGGGCACCGATTGCGGTTGTGGGTTCAAATTCGCCAGCGTCATCAACATAGAGGCGCGGTCGCCTACTTCTTCGCCAAGGCCTAAAATACCACCGGCGCAAACATTAATCCCCGCATCTTGAACATGCGAGATGGTCTCCAGACGATCCTGGAATGTGCGTGTGGTGATAATCTCGCCGTAAAACTCTTCCGAGGTATCGACGTTGTGATTGTAGTAATCGAGGCCAGCATCTTTCAATTGTGCGGCTTGCTCGGGCGATAACATGCCCAAGGTCATGCAGGTTTCCATGCCCATAGAGCGCACGCCTTGTATCATCTCGATGATGGCGCCCATATCGCGGTCTTTTGGGCTGCGCCAAGCGGCCCCCATGCAATAGCGCGAGGCGCCGGCATTTTTGGCGCGCTCTGCGCCTTCTAGCACTTCTTGCACTTGCATTAACTTGGTAGCTTTTAGGCCGGTATCGAATTTTGCGCTTTGGCTGCAATAATTACAATCTTCTGGGCAGCCGCCCGTTTTAATGGACAGCAAAGTGCTTTTTTGCACTTCATTGGCATCAAACCACTGACGATGCATCGTTTGCGCCTGAAACAAGAGGTCATTAAACGGCAGCGCAAACAGCGCCTCTACTTCGTCCCGTAGCCAACTATGGCGGGGTTCCACGGGCGCATGGGTTTGTGAGGCAGCAAGCTGGGTCATAAAAGTCCTGAAAGAAGTCAAAAGGAAGTTTTGTCGTACCTTGACCTAGCAAATTACACCTTGCGTGTGAAGCGCGTTCCCGGCGAGGGAGGCGTTTCTGGTGCGCCAGCAAAACATTGTGCTTTCGACATCCAATCGGTAGCCACCGAGCCCGTAACGCGCAAATCTGTATCGGCAATATTGCGAACTTGGGTAACAACTTGACAGAAGTCTGCCGCATTGCCTTCCACGCGTTCGTCGTCGGACATCTCACCGAACTCCCAAATCTCGCCCGAAGGCGCGCTCAAACGCACATAGGGCATAGAGCTAGGCGGCGTTTCGCCGCGGGTGGCATAGGTCCAGCCAAACGTATTCGTGCCCAAAACAGCGATGGCACGAATATGGTCTTTATTGGCACGGGTCACGCCCAAATGGTCATAGACCTCTTGGCCATGCGCCCAAGTTTCCATCAGCCGCGCCGAAATAGACGACCGCGCGCTCATGTCAGGCCCGGCCCACTTGAGGCGTTTTTTCGGGTCGATATCGACCATGCGCTCGGCCATCGCCGTATAGAATTCATGCCAAGTTTCCAGCAAAGCCCGTCCGCTCAAGCCATCCACCCATTGCGCCTCATAGGTGCGCATATTGCTTTGACCGATAGATTTCATCGCCGTATTCAGCCAGCTGACAAAATTATCTTCATCGGCATGGCTTTCATTGGCCGCCCAATTCCACATGTGCAAATGCTCCAGCACATTATTCAGCGTCCAGCCTTTAAACTGCGTGGGTTCGGCAAAAGCCGCATCGTCCAAATCTTTCATCAAGGCATACAGGCCATCCGACTCGGCTTTAAAATCTAGAGCTTCTTTCAACATATCGCGTTCCTATTCCGCTTCCATTTCAATGGAGACCATTAAATCATCGGCCGCAACTTGCGCCTCGGCAGAGACCAAAACGTCTTCCACCACCCCATCGACAGTGGCCAAAATTTCATGCTGCATCTTCATCGCTTCCACAATCACCAGTCGGTCGCCGCTGGCTACCGCGTCTCCGGCGCTCACAAAAACCTCGATCACGCGGCCATGCATCGGAGCCACCACGCGGCTGCCATCGCCCACTTCTTCGCTGGCAGCATTTCGCATTAGCATATTGCTGCAGGTATAGGTGGCGCCATCCAGGGTCGCGAACAGAGTTGTGCCTTGCAAGAAAGCTTGGCTGATATATTGGCGGCTATCGGCTGTGGTTTCCAAAACCATGCGCGTACCTTCATGGACGCGAACGGAAACTTCAACGCAAGTCTCGCCGAAATGCACCTGATATAGATCCGCGCTTTTACTGCGAACCGATAGAGCCACGCCGTCGGTTTCCAGATTTTTAAACGCCAATTTATACGGCGTACGCAAGCTGGCATCAGAGGTGAAATGCATCAGCCCTTGCGGCACATGCATGCCACTGCCCACGGCTTTGGCAAGGGCTGCCTCGCGGTCGATAACAAAATGGCGAACGGCCAGAATGGCCAGCGCGTTTTCATCCGCCAGCTTATCGGCCAAATCGACTTCGCTAAATTGCTCCGCAATGAAGCCCGTGGAAAAATCGCCTTCGGCAAATTTCTCGTTTTCCAAACAAGCGATCAAGAAATCCCGATTGGTGCGCGGGCCAAACAAAGCCGTATCCGTGAGCGCTTCAATCATCAGCTTGCGAGCGGTTTCGCGATTGGGCCCTGTGGTAATTAGCTTAGCAATCATCGGGTCATAGAACGGCGAAATTTCTTGCCCGCTCACAATGCCTGCATCATAGCGCACGCCCTCGCGCGCCACCTGCTCGAAACACGCCACCGTGCCCGTGCTTGGCAAAAACCCATTGGCTGGATCTTCAGCATAAAGGCGCACTTCAATGGCGTGGCCGTTTAACTGCACATCCTCTTGGGTCATCCCCAAAGGCTCGCCCTCGGCGACTTTAATTTGCAACTCAACCAAATCCAGACCCGTCACTTGTTCGGTAACGGGATGCTCGACTTGCAATCTTGTGTTCATCTCAAGGAAGTAAAAATGACCACTGGCATCGAGCAAAAACTCAACTGTGCCAGCGCCGCGATAGTTTATTGTGGCCGCAGCCTCAACCGCCGCCGCCCCCATGGCGGCGCGCAAATCTGGCGTCATCACGGGGCATGGGCTTTCCTCGATTACCTTTTGGTGACGGCGTTGCACAGAGCAATCACGCTCGCCCATATGCACCACATGCCCATGCGTATCTGCAAACACCTGAATTTCTACATGGCGCGGTTGAACGATAGCCTTTTCCAAAATCAGCTCGCCCGAGCCAAAAGCATTTTCAGCCTCCGAGCGCGCGGTCGAGATGGCGGCGGCCAGTCCGTCTTGGCTTTCGACAAGGCGCATACCGCGCCCCCCGCCGCCAGCGGCGGCTTTCACCATAATTGGGAAACCAATTTTTTCGCCTTCGGCCAAAAGCACTTCATCGCTTTGGTCTTTGCCTTCATAGCCCGGCACGCAAGGTACTTTGGCCTCAATCATGCGGCGTTTGGCTTCGGCTTTATTGCCCATCAGATCAATTGATTGACCGCTAGGGCCAATAAAAGTCAGTCCGGCTTTTTCCACGGCATCGGCAAATTCAGCGTTCTCGGACAAAAATCCATAGCCCGGATGAATGGCGTCGGCGCCACTTTGTTTGGCCGCGTCGAGAATTTTCTCGGCTACCAAATAAGATTGCCCCGCGGGGCCCGGGCCAATGCGAACCGCCTCATTAGCTTGGCGAACATGGGGGGCGTCCGCATCGGCGTCGGAATAGACGGCTACGGTGCGAATGCCCATAGCGTGGCTTGTGCGAATAACGCGGCAGGCAATCTCGCCACGGTTGGCAATTAATATTTTACGAATGGCAGCCATATCTACTCCTGCACCCAATTTGGTTTTCGTTTTTCTAGAAAGGACGCCACGCCTTCGCGGCCTTCGTCGCTTTTCACGCTGGCAGCAAAAGCTTCGCCCGCATAGCGGATCATCGCCCTGTCATCTAATTGTTTATTGGCTTCCAGCAGCTTTTTCGTCGCGGCATTGGCGCCCGGCGCACAGCGGCGCACGCCCGCGATAATATCTTGCAGCTCGGCTTCGCCCGTCGCCAAATCATCGACCAGAATATCCACCAGCCCATAGCCCACGCCTTGCTCGGCGGTAAACCGATGGCCGGTCAGCATAATGCGTCGCGCTTGAATGTCGCCCGTTCGCGCAACGATATAACGGCCAATTTGAGCTGGAACAATACCAATGGCGGTCTCGGTGAGCGCCATTTTTGTGTCCTTCGTAGCAATCACAATATCGCCAGCCGACGCCATGCCCAAGCCCCCTGCCATGGCCGCACCTTGCAGTAAAAACACAATTACTTGCGGCATCGAACGAATGGTCAGGAAAAACCGCCCCATTCTCGAGCTGTCTTCAATCACTTGCTCATCGGTGCGGACATCTTGGAAATTATTCTTAAATCCCTTGAGGTCGCCGCCGGCGCAAAATACATCGCCTTTGCCGCGCACGGTAATGCCGCGAATGTCGTCTCGCGTGGCCAAATAATTCAGCATGGCTTGCAGTTCCGATACCAACTCGTCGGACATTGCATTGCGCGCTTCAGGTCGGTTGAGCCAAAGCGTGACCCAGTCTTTATCTTCTTCGAGAAGAATGACCGTGGTTTTGGGTGCAGACATTTTATTCCCCTTCTCTTTACATGCGACCAATGCCAAAGGCGTTCGGGTTCAGCGTGCGATGCTTGCGTTCCCAAAGCGTCTCCAGCGTAAAGCCCAGAATTTTGCGTGTGTCGCGCGGGTCTACCACCCCATGGTCGAGCAAGCGACCGGAGGTGAAAAACGCATCTTCTTGCGACGAAAATACTTTTTCAATCGCCGCGCGTTGTTTGGCCAAGGCCTCCATATCGGGCTTGACGCCGCGCCGTTTGGCGCTGTTCAAAGCGACGGTTTCCATGGTGCCAGCAGCACTTTCGCCGCTCATCACACCGGTCATAGCCCCGGGCCAAGCGAACAAGAAGTCAGGGTCATAGCCATAACCCGCCATGCCATAATTGCCCGCGCCATAAGAAGCCCCGACGTAAAATGTCAGCTTCGGCACGCGAATATTCGCCGCTGCCTGAATCATTTTCGAGCCGTGTTTAATCATCCCCGCCTGCTCATATTCCGTGCCGACCATATAGCCGGTAATATTATTCAAGAAGATGAGCGGAATATTAGCTTGGTCGATAATCTGATAAAAATGCGCGCCTTTGGCCGCTTCATCCGGGCCCATCGGCCCATTATTGGCAACAATACCGACGGGATGGCCAAATATTTTTGCCTGTACGCAAATCAAGTTCGGGCCATAGCGACTTTTGAAATCGGTAAACTCGGAGCCATCCACAAGACGCGCGATTAGCTCGCGGCTGTCATAGGGAATTTTATAATCCGTCGGTACCAGACCCAAAATCTCTTCGGCGTCATACACGGGCTCTTCGAAATTGCGTGATGGCACGGGGTCGCAATGCTCGTTCCAACCGAGGTTTTCGACCACATCGCGCATTTGACGAATGCCATCGGCGTCATCTTCCGCCAGATATTCAATCAGGCCTGTGGTGCTGGCGTGCATTTCGGTTCCGCCGAGCTCGCGTTCATCGGCTATTTCGCCCGTCGCGGCCTGCACGAGGGCGGCCCCGCCAAGAGCTGCCATGCCATTGTGTTTCACGCCGACATTATAATCCGACATACCCGGCATATAGGCCCCGCCCGCCGTCGAGGGCCCGTGCAAAATAGTCAGCGTTGGCACACCAGCCGCGCTTAGGCGACCCAACATGCAAAATACGCCGCCGCCATGCGCCCATAGTTCGACTTTATATTGCATTAAATTGGCGCCCGCACTTTCCACTAAATGGATGAAGGGCAATTTATTTTGTAGCGCAATTTTCATCGCCTCTAGGCTTTTACGAAAGCCCATCTCGGTGGCCGCGCCAGCGTTAATGCCGCTATCATCAACCACAATCATGCAGCGCGTGCCGCTGATATAGCCAATGCCTGCCAAAGTAGAGCCGCCTGGAATGGAGGTTTCGCGGTCGGGGTCATCGACACAATAGCTGGCCATATTATACAGCGGCAAAAACGGCATGCCGGGGTCGAGCAATTGCGCCAACCGATCGCGCGGGGTTAGCTGGCCACGTTCTTCAAACCGAGGGCGGCGTTTTTCCGACGCGGTTTCGGCGCGCGCTTCCAACATACGCAAATGCCCGATTTTACCGAGCTGATCCTCGCGGTTTTTGGCATAAGCATCTGATTTAACGTCTAATTTGGTTTCAAACACCGGCATTACAAAGTCTCCGCAAGTTGTTGAGGAATAGAAATAGGATGGTCGAGCAAAATCTGCGCATAGGCTTTGCCCTGTGGGTCATTGCGCAAAGACGACGTGCCGCCGCCGCCCAAGGCCGCTTCGATAAGAATATTCATGGCATGGCTGCCTGGCAAATAAAACCGCTCTAGCGCGCTGCCATCTTCCATAAAATGTCCAAAGCGCGCCCGCAAAGCCGTGTCATCCAGCGCCGCCCATATATAAGGCAGATAAGCGGCATCGCGCGCAATCACACCGATATTGGCCTTATTGCCTTTATCGCCAGAGCGCCCCCAAGCCAGTTTCACCAAGGGCACCTCCACGGTGCCAAGCTCGCTTGGCGCGGCAGGCGTTTGCGCGGAGGAAACTAGCTCGCCGGTTTCCACCAAAGTCTCGGTGAACGCGTGGGTTTGGCCGTCGATATCCACGCCGATTTCGACCTTATTTTTTTCCAGCAAAAACGAAAACAGCCGTACCACAGGCGACGGTTTGGCCCGCGATCCCGCGAATATCGAAAGCCCTGCAGGCGTGGCCAATCCCATGCCGCTAATCTCTTTTAACAAAGCGCCTGCGCCGGCTTGCATATCGTGTTTGGCGGCAATTTTCAGCACCACTTCGCGCGCTTGTGGCGCATGGCTGGCTTGCCCAAATTGGCTATCGTCGCCGATAACTTCGACGCTGGTCTCGCTAAAGTCTGGCAAATTATGGGCGCGTAAAACCGAGCGCGCGCGGGTAAACGCCGCTTCGGCAAAATGCTTGGCTTTAGCCGCCGCTTCTAGGCCAACAAAACTCATCATCGTGCCAGCGCGAAACCCGTCCACATAGGTGGCGCAAACTTTATAATGGCTGGGCGGCTTATGCCCTTTGGCATTGGCCACGCGCACTTGGTTTTCGCCTGCCGCCTCGATAGTGACTTCGGAAAAATCGCACGTTACGTCTGGCAATAAATAGGCGCGCGGGTCGCCAATTTCATAAAGCATTTGCTCCGACACGGTGCCAATGTTAACCACGCCCCCCGTGCCCTCTGGCTTGGCGCAAGTGAAAGCGCCCTCGGCGTCAATATCAATAAACGGATAGCCAATATTGGCGATGTCGCCGGCCAGTTTCCAATCGGTAAAATTACCGCCCGAGGCCTGCGGCCCGCATTCAATAATATGGCCAGCCAAAGAACCGCCCGCTAATTTATCGAGGTCCTGCGGTTGCCAATCGAAGGCATGGATACACGCCCCCAAGGTCACGGCACTATCGACGCTGCGTCCAGTAATCACAATATCAGCCCCGCCCGCCAAGGCTTGCGCCACGGGAAACCCGCCAAGGTAAGCGTTCACACTGGCCAATGAGGCTGTGTCCGGGCAATCGACGCCCGAGAACATATCTTTAAACTCGCCAAAGCTGTCGCGCGCTTCTAACAAATCATCGCCGCTGATGACCGCGACTTTTAAATCCAAGCCTGCCTCGGCAATTAGCGCGCGCGCCGCAGCGCCACAACTATGCGGATTGACGCCGCCAGCATTGGTTAAAATTTTAACTTTGGTTTCCGCGATTTCGCGCAAATTGGGCTTTAAAACACCGGTAATAAAATCGGTCGCATAGCCCGCCTCGGGGTTGCTGGCTCGCGCCCGCGCCAAGATGGACATGGTGATTTCAGCCAGAAAATCATAGACCAAATAATCCATGCCCTCGACCGCCAAAAGCTGCGGTGTGGCCATCATGCTTTCGCCCCAATAGCCACTCGCGCCGCCGATTTTGATTGTCTTGCTCATATGTCCCCCAGCCCGTTTATAGCCGCTTTAAGCGACGATGTTAGCGTGTGCGCTTGCTTTGTAAAGCAGAACACGCCACGGTATTGCAATAATTTAAGGGGCCCTCGAGCGATGATAAATCCATTTCTAAATGATGAGCGCAAAGCGTTCCACGACAGTATTGCAAAATTTTTAGAGGCCGAAATTTGGCCCCATGTCGACGAATGGGACGAAGCGGGCGCCTACCCACATGAGGTAAATGAGAAAATTTGCCAACTCGGCGTCTTCGGCTTCAATATTCCAGAGCAATATGGCGGCTTGGGTTTTGACGATGCTCATATGCGCAAAGCCTCGGCTTTCGAAATGGGTCGCTCGTCGGCCGGTGGCGTCATGGCCAGCGTCGGCTCGCGCTCCATCATGTTAAAGCCGCTGACCGAGCTGGCCACGGACGAGATTAAAAACCGCGTGTTGCCCGAGCTACTATCTGGCCGCAAAGGCGGTGCCTTAGGCATCACCGAACCCGGCGGCGGATCGGATGTGGCGCGGATGCAAACCACCGCGCGGCGCGACGGCGACGAGTGGGTTTTAAACGGTCAAAAAACATTCATCACCGGCGGCATGCAGGCCAGCTACTTTGTGGTTGGCGCGCGCACGGGCGGCGATGGCATGGGCGGCATTTCGCTGTTTTTTGTCGATGCCGATACCCCCGGCTTTAGCCGCACCGCCATCGAACGCAAAATGGGCTGGTGGGCCTCGGATACGGCGACGCTTTATTTCGACGAGTGCCGTATTCCGGCCAGCCATATTATGGGCGAGGAGAACAAAGGCTTCTTCGCCATTATGGATAATTTCAACTTCGAGCGCTTTATGATGGCGGCACAAATGTGCGGCATGTCGATGCGCTTATTTGATGAATCTGTGGCTTATGCGAAAGACCGCGAGACTTTTGGCGAGGCGTTGATTTCACATCAAGTTATTCGTCACAAGCTGGCCGATATGTCGGCGCGTATCGACGCGATGGACGCTTATCTAAACCAAGTGGCCGAGATTATGAACACAGCCGAGCGACCGGTCGCGGAGATTTCAAAATTGAAATTTTATTGCTCCACAAATCTTGAGTGGATTGCCAGCGCGGCCATGCAAATTTTTGGCGGCGCCGGATATTTGCGCGGCCATGCGGTAGAGCGAATTTACCGCGAAGTAAAAGTGCAAGCCATCGGCGGCGGTTCGGAAGAAATTATGCGCGACCTCGCCATGAAACAAATGGGGCTCTAGCTCTAGCTTCCGTCGGGCCAAATGGAGAAACAAAGGAGCCACATGTGCCATTAGACAAACAACAGTTGCAAGACGCCATACCGCAAGCCGATTTGCGGGTGCTTTTAATGGTTCTCTTCCATTACACTGGCGATGAAAAATGGCTGCAGCCGCCCTATAGCCCGCGCCGCAATGTGCGCTTAATTGCCGATGAAGACGCGGGCCTAGCGCCTGAAATACAAGATGAAATTCGCACCGCCGCGCTGGAGGTTCTATCCGACAGCAAAGCGCCTGCGCTGCCCGACCCAGATGAAGCCACGTTCAATCGCATGATGACACATAGTTTGTCAGAGCAAGTGCCGCCAGAATATGCGCCCATGATGCGCGAACAAATGGGCTTTCAAGCGCTCGGCAGCACGATTGCCAAACCTCAGACGATGCCCGAAAAACCCATCGTTATTATTGGCGCAGGCTGCGCTGGCATTGCGCTTGGCAAGCTGCTGAATGACTTGGGCTTGGCCTATATTATTTTGGAGAAAAACCAAGGCGTCGGCGGCACTTGGTGGGAAAACACTTATCCGGGTGCTGGCGTCGATACGCCCAATCACGCCTATAGTTTTAGCTTCGGTAAGAGCCACCGCTGGAGCCGCTATTTCTCGCCACAAAGCGAAATTCAAGATTACCTATCGGGCAAAGCCGATGAATTTAATGTGCGTGAGAACATCCGCTTTGGCATCGAGGTTTCGCGCATCGACTGGCAAGCCGATAGCAAAAGTTGGCGGGTCTCCTATGTCGGCCCCGAGGGCGAAGGCACTCTCGACGCGCCAATTTTGGTCAGCGCCGTGGGGCAAATCAGCCTGTCAAAAACGCCTGACATAGCCGGCTTGAAAGATTTCAAAGGGCCGCTGTTTCATAGCTCGCAATGGCCGAAAGATCTCGATATTCGCGGCAAGAAAATAGCCATCGTCGGAACCGGCGCCTCGTCGATGCAAATCGCTCCGAGCATTGCCGACGAAGTTGGCGAACTGACCATTTTCCAGCGCAGCCCGCAATGGGCCCGCCCCATTGCGCGGTACCACGAAGCATTAAGCGAGGGCGCGCAATATCTCCTGCAGCATGTGCCGTTTTATGCCGCTTGGTTTCGTTTCACGATGTTCTGGCGCTATGGCGACGGGCTGTTGCCGCACCTTAAAATAGACCCCGATTGGCCGCATCCGGAACGCTCGTTGAACCGTATCAACGAAAAGCACCGCGAAGAAATGGCAGACTATATAACCGAGAAACTACGCAGCCGCCCTGAGCTTATCGCCAAAACCATGCCGAGTTACCCGCCCTATGGTAAACGTATTCTGCTCGACAATGGCTGGTATGACACTCTGCTGAAACCCAATGTGACCCTGCACAATGAGGGGGTCGCGAGTTTTACCGATAGCCAAATTACGGGCGATGCGGGCAGTGTTTGCACACCTGATATTGTGGTTATGGCAACTGGGTTTGAGGTCACAAAAATGGCCTCTCGGTTAAACATCACAGGCCCCAAGGGCACCCTGTCTGAAGTTTGGGGTGGCGATGATCCGCAGGCTTATCTGGGCATCTCGGTGCCTGATTTTCCCAATTTATTTATGATGGCAGGCCCCACCACGGGGCTAGGCCATGGCGGCAGCGGCATGTTCATCGCCGAATGTCACGCCCATTATATCGCCAATACCATCGTCACCATGGTGAATAAAGGCATCGACCAAATGGCCGCCACAGCGCAAGCGCAAGACGCTTATATGAGCGACTTTAATAAAGGCCATGCCGATATGATTTGGATGCACCCGGGCATGACGACTTATTATCGCAACTCAAAGGGGCGCGTCTATTCCGTCATGCCATGGCGATTGGTCGACTATTGGAACATGACCCGCGAAGTAAAGCTGACCGATTATAAAGTCGGGTAGTTATGCTAAGTCAGCGCCTACCAAGTCGGAATAAACGGTCGCTTGCCTTGGGCAGTCCCGCCGCGTTTTTTGCCCACGGGCATGGTTTTTAACGCTCGCAATAAATAGGCGCGTGTGTCCTTCGGGTCGATGACCGCGTCTATTTCGTGATACATGGCGGCGTTCAGCGCCTTGCCGTTTTCTATCATCGCGCCCAATAATTTGTTGAACAATGCATCGCCATCTGGCGTGCCTTCGCCGCCTGCGGCCGCTATTTCTTTCGAATACCCAAGCCGCACGGCGCCTTCTAGTCCCATGGGGCCGAACTCGCCTGTGGGCCATGCCACGCTCATTTGCGGCACGTGCAAGCTGCCCATGCCCATGGCTTGCGCGCCCAAGCCATAGCCTTTGCGCATGACCACCAAAAATACCGGAACCGAAACGCTGGCACCCGCTACCAATAAAGAAGATGCACGGCGCACCGTCGCGAGCTTCTCATGCTCTGGCCCAACCATAAAGCCAGGCGTATCGCAGAACGAAACAATGGGTAAATCAAAGCCATCGCAAAGCTGCACAAAACGAGCCGCTTTTTCCGCCGCTTCCGCATCAATCGCCCCGCCCAAATGCGCTGGATTATTGGCAATCAATCCAAAGGCCCGCCCCTCAATGCGCATAAAGCCGGTAATCATGCCTTTGCCATAGGCGCGGCGCAGCTCCAGGAAACTGCCGTTATCGGCAATTAACTCTAGGGCGGCGCGCATGTCGTAAGCACGCTTTCGGTCTTCGGGAATGAGGTTTCGTAATTTGCGCTGGTCGTCGCAAGTGTGCTCGCGGAGGCTGCCTTGAAAATAGCCCAGCAATTGTTTGGCCATAGCCGTGGCTTCGACTTCGTTTTCAGCCAGCAAATCAACCACGCCATTTTCGGCCTGCACATCCATTGGCCCAATGTCCGTGGGCGCCACTTGTCCTAAGCCACCGCCCTCAATCATTGCTGGGCCACCCATGCCGATATAGCTCGACTTGGTGGCAATGGTTACATCCGCGCAGCCAAATAAAACCGCATTGCCCGCAAAACAATAGCCGTTGTTCACGGCAATGCGCGGGGCCACGCCACTGGCTTTGGCCCATGTGGCAAAAGTCATCACATCCAACCCGCCGCCAGAAATTTTACTGGCATCCGTATCGCCGGGGCGCCCACCGCCGCCTTCGGTGTAAAACACCATCGGGACTTGCCAGTCTTGCGCGATTTCCAAAACGCGGTCGGTCTTTTTGTGATTGAACAACCCTTGCGTGCCAGCCAACACCGTATAGTCATAGGCCAGAACCGCCGCACGCGCCGTGTCTTCTTCGAATTCATCCCCATTGATGGCGCCAAAACCTGCCACCAAACCATCGGCGGGCGTATTGTCGATGAGGTCGTCCAAATCGCGGCGTTGGCGTTGGGCGGCAATGGTCATTTGGCCGTATTCCATAAAGCTGCCGGCATCGCATAAATCGTCGACGTTCTCGCGGGCCGTACGATAGCCTTGGTTATGGCGTCGTTCTATTTTCTCTGACCGATTGGCATCTAGCGTGCGAGCCAAGCGGGCGTCCAGTTCGGTTAAATCGGCCCGAATGGCGTCTTGGCTTTGTGTCTCTTGTTTGGGAGGTTCGCCAGTTTTTTGGCTCGCATTGGCCTCTTGGGCTTCGACGCTAATCAGCACATCGCGCTCTTCCACAACATCGCCTAGCGCCACTTTCACGGCGCTGACGGTGCCCGTGACAGGGCTTTGCAGCCCATGCTGCATTTTCATCGCTTCCAGCACGGCCACTTCTTGTCCGGCGGTGACTTCATCGCCCACGGCCACGCCCAGCGCATAGACCACGGCCTGCATCGGCGCTTTGATTTGACTAGTTTTCTTGGCAGCCATTTTGGCCTCTCTTTATATATGTCTGAAAACCTTACGGCCGACTCGTATGATTAGCAAAATCGAGACCCGCTTTCGCCAAACGCGCAACCGATACTCGCACGCCAACCCAGCTTCCTGGAGCCTCGATACTCTCCTGTATTTTTACTCTGCACAAGAGGGGTAGGCTTGGGAAGAGCCCGATGATGCGCGACACGCTCAAATATTACGTTTTGCCAGAATGACCGAAAGAAAATTACTGAAAAGCATTTCAATTAATGCGTTTGCCACTTGGCGGTTTGGCTGGTTAGCTAATCTTACCCAATAATAAAAAAAAGGGAGATTGGATCATGGGAGATCTATTATTTAAGAAATCAGTCCTTCTCGGCGCTTTAGCGCTGGGCGTATCACTATCCCCCGTCCACGCACAAAGCGTCGACGAGGTAACTGTTACAGGCTCATACATCGAGGTAACTGTTACAGGCTCATACATTAAGTAATCCGCTCAAGACGCGCCTGTACCGATAGATGTGATTAACAGTGAAGAGCTTTTCGACATTGGCAACCCATCGGTGGTGGAGCTTGTCAAAACACTGGGCGTAAGCTCTGGCGTCGATGGCGAGACTAATCAGTTTCAGTCCAACGGACTGGAAGGCACAGCCAACGTCAACTTGCGTGGACTTGGCGCAGGTCGCAACCTTGTGCTCCTGAACGGACGCCGCAATGTTTGGTCGCCCTATGATGTTTCCGAACAACGACAATTATTTGTCGATATCAATATGATTCCTGCCGTCGCGCTTGGCCGTGTCGAGCTGCTTAAAGATGGCGCTGCCGCCACTTATGGCTCAGATGCCATATCGGGTGTGGTTAATTTTATCACCCGCAATGACTTCGAAGGTTTTGAAACCGCTATCTCTCACAAAGAAATTGATGGCAGCGACGGAGACCAAGACCTTGGCCTCATCTGGGGACATGATTTTGGCAGCACTCACGTGATGGCTTCTTTCGGCTATAGCACTCGCAATCAACTGCAAGTGCGCGACCGCGATTGGGCGATACAAAACTATGGTACGAAAGGGAACGCGAGAGCCTATACCGGCATCGGGAACCCTGGCTCATTTATGCCGCTTCCAGGCACTACAGAAGCCGACGCCCTTATCACAAGTTCCGATAGAGTTACAGATGCGAACTATTTATCGACAACAGGTGTGGTTTGGACCAGCCTAGCGGACCCGCATTGTGCAGATTTTGTCGTCGCACATGCGCAAGCCGTTAACTTATGCCGCTATAATTATGCCTATTTTGATAATCTTATCGAAGAAGAAGAGCGCACGAATTTTTTCGGCACACTGACGCATGACTTTGCAAATGACATGCAATTGAGCGTTGAGGTTCTATACGGCGAAAATGAAGTGCCTGAATGGCACACATCGCCGAGCTATCCTCCACAAACTCTATTCGACCTGTCGCCTGTTACGGGTCGCATTGTGCCTAGTTATCACCCAGGACACGTCGCTATCGCGGGCGTTGACCGCAATGGCGCAGAAGCTGGGTTGGGTAATGATTTTGAGGGTTATGCAGACGCAAGTTGCAGCCCTACCAGCCGATCCGATACGTCTAATTGCGACGCCCTGTTGTTTTTCGGACGTCCGTTCGGAGCAAGCGGCCCTAGCGCTTTAGGACGGCGAGAATATGAAACCTCTCGTTTTGTTGTTGGCCTAGATGGCACCAGCGAGTTTATGGGAAGTCCAATAGACTTTACGACTTCTCTTTTGTGGACAGAAGCTTCGGCTGAGCGGGTTTCGCCCGATACAATTGCCGAAAACTGGGGACTTGCCATTAGAAGGTTTGGCGGCAAAGACTGCACCGGCAACACGCCTGGAGCCAATGAATGTGAATTCTACAATCCATTTTCCAACGCAATTCAGTCACCACAGCAAAAAGGCACAACGGGATATGTTAATCTTGAATTTGAGGCAGGTCTCGCGAACTCAAGTGAGTTGCGTAGCTGGTTACAAGAAGGTGTTGGCAGCAGTGCGGATAGCAAATTAACTGTTTTAGATCTCGTTGCCACGGGCCAACTTGACTTCAATGGTATGGATGTCGGCTGGGCTGCTGGCGTTCAAAGCCGCACAGAAGACTATACGTTCAAGCCTTTTACTGGCTCTGACCTATCCATTAACCCATGCAAAAGCATGGCAGAAAATGCTACGTGGCAAGAAGCTGGGTCTGTTTCAACTACGAAATGTGACAATGGAACATCTGGCGACATTACGGATGATTACATCGGATCTGGTCGTTTCATCTTCTTAGCAGGTGCTACACCATTTGATGGCGACCAAACCATTAATGCCATCTTTGGGGAACTTGCCTTAGCGCCTAGCGAAGATCTAGATGTCCAGATTTCTGCTCGCTATGAAGATTATGGCGGGAATGTTGGAACTAGTTTTGACCCTAAAATCGCAGTTCGGTTTCAAGCGACCGATGATCTTGTCGTAAGAGGTTCCGCCTCCACTACCTTCCGCGGACCCACACTGAACCAACTTGGTATTCGCTCCACATCTCTAGAGTTTGTGGGCCCAACGGGCACATTTAAAGCGGTAGACACTCAGGGCAACCCAAATCTAGACCCTGAAACTGCGTTCACTTCCAATTTAGGCGCGATTTTTAGCCGAGATGCCTTGCTAACAGGGCATGATAGCTTCTTCGCATCCTTGGATTATTGGAGCTTTGATTTTAAAGACCCGATTATCAAAGAGAGTTTCAACAGTCTTATTGCGCTATCATTCGATGCTGACGGCAATTTGGAGGCGGGGTCGACTTATGCAGACCGCTTCACGCTAGCGTCCGGTAGCACAAGCTCCGGTGGGATTGAGCGTATTAGTGTGAACATGATAAATGGCCCTGATATTGAAACAACAGGGCTCGATTTGGCAGCAGGATATGAATTCGACGTGGCCGAAGGCCGCTTAGGATTTGGCCTGCAAGCAACCCAAACCCTAAGCTATGATGTGGGAGCATCTGAACTGGGCGCCGGTTTCGATGCCTTAGGTAAACTGAATGATAGCGTTTCCTATCTCCGCCCAATCGTTGAGACTAAAGCTAGTATTTCAGCTAAATACGAACAGGGCACATCAACGTTCAATTTCCTTGCCAATCACACAGGATCCTACAAAGACAGCTCTGGAACCGCTTCAGCACTTCCGCGTGAAGTAGGAACCCATAGCACCTATGACCTCCACTACAATTTATCGTTGGAAAACTTCAGTGATGATTTGGCCGAGAGTGCGCTGTGGGTATCCATTTATAATGCGACGGATGAAGACCCGCCGTTCGCACGGCTTGATTTGAACTACGACCCTTACACACACAATCCGTTCGGGCGTATTATCAAAGTTGGTGTGCGCCACAAGTTCTAGCTCGCGCACAACTGTAAACACGAAAGGGGCGGCTCATCTCTGGGCCACCCCTTTTTCATTTTGTTCCCCTATCTATTGGGCTTCGAAAACATCCGCGCCCGAATTATAAGCGAATAAGTTTCCGCTGCCGATATCGTGCCACAAGCCATGCAAGCTCAACACCCCTGAGGTAACCGCATCTGTCACAAAAGGAAAAGACATCAGGTTTTCCAAAGAACCAAGAACCCCCTGCTGACCCATTTCAACGACCCGCGATGTTTCCTCTGACGCGCCCACGCGCTCATAGGCTGGGCGCAGCATTTCCAACCAATGCCCGACAAACTCAAAGTCACTCTGTTCCGCCGCAACGCCATTTGTGCACATATCATAGCAAGCCTGCACGCCGCCGCATTGCGAATGGCCCAAGACAATCAGATGTTTCACTTTCAAGGCTTTCACCGCATATTCGACCGCAGCCGACGTTCCGTGAAAATCGCTATTCGGTGCATAAGGCGGAACCAGATTGGCGACATTGCGGTGCAGAAAAAACTCTCCGCTTTGCGCTCCAAAAATCTCGGTGGCCTGCACCCGACTATCACAACACGAAATAACCAACGCACTTGGGTTCTGGCCATTCTCAGCCAAATCTGAGTAGCGCGAGGATTGGCGTTCAAAACCATCTTTTTTCCAAGACTGATATCCGTCAACCAATGGCGCTGGCAAGGGAAGCGCGTGTTTCATGATAATACTCCTTTGAGGTTAAGCTATATTTCGCAACGCAAATTAAGGTATAATGTAGCCAACATATCCGAACGAGTGAAGTGAGAGTAGTAAAAATGGATCCAATTTATTTCCTGCATGCCGGCGCAGGTGCGTTTCTTCTGGGCTTCTTTATTTTCGATGTTATCCTATCGCGCGCGCTCTTCGCCTTTGGCGGGGCGCTGTTTATTTATGGTTTTGCCTCCCAATCTATGGCTGCGGGATGGGCCATCACTTGGTCGGCATTGGCTATTCTGGCCAACCTTGCGGTTATATGGCGCACTTTATCGGCGCAGTTTAAAAAGCCGTTATCGCGCGAAGAACAAGCCTTGGCGAAACAGCTGAATAAATTTTCGAAAACCGATTTTCGTAAATTGATGAAAATAACCAAATGGCAAACTTTGGACGCCGCTATGCCCTTAACGCAACAAGGTGAGCCGACGCGCGCGATTTATTATATATTTTCAGGCTCTGCCATCGTAGAGAAAAACGATAGCAAAATCACAGTCGGCGACCATGCGTTGATCGGCGAAATATCTTTCGCTAAAGGCGGCGCCGCCACCGCAAACGTCGAGGCGCAAGCAGAGACCGTTTTGCTAACTTGGCCACTTAAAAAGCTGACCAAAGCGATGAAACGAGCCAGCTTCGAGGCCTCTTTCAATGCTTTATTAAACCACGACCTATCTGAAAAACTAGCCGCCGATGAAGCGCGCCGTGGTGACGGGGTGGCCAGCTAAACCCAGCCCATCACCCGAGCAAAACCAGCGCCGAACAAAGGTAACTGCAATCCAAAGTTGGTCATTAAAGCTCGGTCTTTGCTAATAATTCCAGCCCCAGTCCACAACACGGAACCAGTGCCGTGAATGATAATATTCAGCGGATATATGTTCAGGTTAGTCAGCAAAATACCGGTCAATACAAGGCTGGTACCCAACCATTTTAAAATATCTAAACGCGCCATAGTCTCTCCTCTAGCTAGCGCGCCATTGTCTTGCAGCTCGTAAGGGCTGTAAATAGCCGTAAGACCGAATTACCTGTGGTGTTTCAACGAAGCACTAGGCATCATTCGCTATGACCCGTAATTTTTGAACGAGACCCGCCATGGACCCCCGCACCCAAGCCCTATTAACCAAGCGGCCTTTGCCCCTTCTGTTAAGCCTCACGGCCCCCAGCACGGCCGCTTTTGCCATTCAAGCTGGCGTCAACCTGACGGAAGTTTGGATTATCAGCCGCCTTGGCACCGAGGCCCTGGCCGCGATTGCTCTGGTGTTTCCTTTATTAATGCTCACGCAAACCATGTCTGGCGGCGCCCTCGGCGGCGCCATTTCTTCTGCCATTGCGCGCGCTTTGGGAAATGGCGATACCGACCGAGCCGAAAAACTCGTGTGGCACGCGATTTTTGGCGGCACCATTGGTGCGGTAGCGTTTTTAATTATCTTCGCTTTATTTGGCCGTTCGTTCTTAACCTTCCTCGGCGGCGATGGCGCCATTCTCGAGGCCGCCATGTCCTATTGTTGGGTGCTATTTATCGGCGGCATCACCTTGTGGATTTCCTCCGTCTTCGGGTCTGTTTTCCGAGGCGCTGGCGATATGGGGTTTCCCGCTAAACTGATGATTATGAGCGCGGTCATTCAAGTGCCCACGACGGCCATTTTCGTGCTCGGACTGTTCGGCATGCCGCAACTTGGCGTCGCGGGTGCGGCTGTCTCTAGCGTTCTTTCGGCATTTATTATGGGCTTATTTTTATGGGCGCGATTGGCATCCAGCAAAACCTCGACCCCGCTGCGACGTGCGCAATTCGGCTGGCAGCCAGATTTGGTTACCGAAATTTTAAAAGTAGCCCGCCCCGCCAGCATCAGCCCCTTGATGACCGTCGGCACCATTTTGGGGCTTACCGCTTTGGTCAGCTCTTTCGGCCCCCAAGCGCTGGCTGGCTATGGCATTGGTACGCGTATTGAGTTTCTTATGCTGCCGATTATTTTTGCTTTTGGCACGGCGCTGACGACCATTGTTGGGACTAATATTGGCGCCAATAATTATGATCGTGCAGAGCAAGCAGCATGGTATGGCGTGGCCAGTGTGGCGCTTTTATGCGGTGCCGCAGGTGGGCTATTGGCACTTTTCCCGCGTGTCTGGATACCCATTTTTACCGATGACCCTATCGCCTTCGATACCGCTAAATCCTACATCCAGATGGTTGGGCCAGCCTATCCATTTTTGGGCATGGGGCTTATTCTATATTTCGCCAGCCAAGGCGCCGGCATTATGACTTGGCCTATTCGGGCCATGATGGCGCGTTTCGTTTTATCTGTCGGGGGCGCATCGGTGCTGGTGCTTTATGCGGGCTATGGCGTGGAAGCTATATTTGCCATCAGCAGTGTGGCCCTCGTTATTTATGCGAGCATCATTGTGACGGCAATTTATCGAGGCGCTTGGCGACCCAAGACATAGGCCTTTAGCCGCGAACCAAGTGGGGCGAACGGGCCATCCATAGAGCCCCAAAGGCCAGAAGGCTGCACAGGCTAACAAAGGCAAAGGCGTTTCCATAGCCGCCGCCGAAGTCGTAAATCAAGCCGATAGCAATCGGCCCTGAGGCCACGCCAAAATTCATAATCAATTGCTGATAGCTCAAAATACGTGGAAAATCGCGCAAGCCAAAAGCGGACGCCACCAGCAAAGGCTGAACCATTAAAATATTGCCGACGGTAAAGCCGAACACCATGGTCATCGCCAAAACCGCAAACTCACCTTGCGCCAACGACATGGCAAAAAGGGTCATGGCTTGCAGCAGGTAAACGCTGAGGACGAATTTAAACAAGTTCAAACGGTCTAAGATGGCGCCACAAATCAACCGCCCCACCAGCGAACAAAAAGCCACGGAGGCGATGGTAATTGCCGCCGTCTCGGCATCGGCTCGCTCGAGCCCCCATTTAAAAACATGCGCGATGGTGCCAACTTGAGCCATTAGCGCCAAAATAGACGCGCTGGCGGACCAACGGAAAAACCGCGACCGCAAAGCCTCGCTCGCACTCAGCCCATCGAGCATTGTATCTTCGCTTTGCCCATGGTCCGCATCGCCATCGGGCAGCAGCCCCATGGCTTGTGGGCTGGGGCGCAAAAACGCCAGCGATAGAGGCACATTGGCCAGAATAACCCAAAAAACCCATCCGCTTTGCAACGTTTCAAGGCCGCCTGTTTTCAGCATTTGCGCCAAGGCAGGTGTCAATAAAACGCCGCCCAAAGACAAGCCCGATTGCGTGAGTGCCAGCCCCAAAGCGCGGCGACGAACAAACCAGCGCGCCACCACCGTGGTAGCTGGCACGAGCGCGGTCATCGAATAGCCAATGCCCAAAAGCATATAGACGCCGTAAACATCAGACAGGCTCGAAACGCGCGGCAATAAAACATAAGCGCCCGCAATCACCAGAGTGCCAAGGACCACGCAATAGCGCACATCATAGCGCGAGATTAACTCCCCCACAGCAATGCCGGCAAACCCTGCAGCCACCAAAAACAGCGTATTGGCAGCCGAGATTTGCGCCACGCTAAACCCAGTGGCGGCGACAATGGTTTCGAGCAAAACCGACATCGCGTAGAAAATCATACCCGCGCCAATAAACAAGCTGTAGCCAATGGCCAATAACACCAACCAACCAAAGAAAAAAGGCGGACGTTTCATGCTCACACCTGCCACTTGGGACTACGTTTTTCGGCAAAGGCGCGCGGGCCTTCGCGCGCATCGTCGCTTTTGGCCCAGTCGCGATAGGCGGGATAGCCGCCTTGATTTTTCAAAGCCTCTGCCAGGCTCGGCTCATCGAGCCCGCGCATAATGGTTTGTTTGGAAGCGCGCACAGCCATCGGCGACGCGCGTAAAATGTTTTCGCACCATGTCTCGACCGCGGCGTCGAGCGCATCCGGAGCAACCACTTGATTGACCAGTCCAAGGCTTTCCGCTTTGGTGGCGTCTATGCGCTGGCCTGTCAAAATCATTCCCATGGCTTGCTTTAGGCCAATTTGGCGCGGCAACCGATGCAAGCCGCCACCCAATGCCACCACACCCGCCAGAGGTTCTGGCAAGCCAAAGCTCGCTGTTGCGCTGGCCACAATAATATCGCAAGCCAAAGCAATTTCGAACCCGCCGCCCAATGCCAATCCATTCACGGCAGCGATAATCGGTTTGTTGAGGTCGTAACGCTCTATCAATCCAGCATAGCCGGAGCTTGGGTAGGCGCCCTGCTGGTCAACGGTTTTTAAATCGCTGCCCGCACAAAAGGCGCGCTCACCTGCACCCTTCACCACGCAAATACGCTGGCTATCCTGTGCTGCAAAAGCGTCAAAGGCTGCGTGTAACCCCTCATGCATTTCCGGCGTAATCGCGTTCATCGCAGCCGGACGGTTCAAGGTAATTGTGGTGACTTGAGTTTTCTGCTCAACGATAATATCCATGTCGCTTCCTAGCTATATGTGATGGTTATTTTGCCGCGAGCCAATTTGGCCGTGGCCACATCGGGTGCAAAAACAAGGCCCAAACGTCGATTGGGATACGCGGTCGGTTTGTTGAAATGCATCGCTTCGACGTGCGGCATGGCCTCAACTTTATCCATATTTTCAATACTATAGCTATCGGCCGCCTGCGTGGCGTTAATCGTGTGGCAGGCGCCAGAGCGCAGCAAAGTGATGTCGCTAATCGGCAAATTCAAAATAGCGCGTGCGTGCAAATCGAACTCAGATAGGTTTTGCGTATACAGCGTTAGCAATCCCGTATCGTGCGGGCGCGGGCTCAGTTCCGAGAAAATTACGTCTTGCCCCCGAACAAAAAACTCGACCCCAAAAAGACCATAGCCTTGCAAATCATCGGTAATCTGGCGCGCCATATCTTGTGCCTGAACTTCCAAAGCCCCCATATCAAATGTGCCTTGTTCGCTAAGCTTAAAGTCCCCATCCACTTGCTCATGGCGCAGAACCGGACAGAAAACCGTCTCGCCGTTTCTTTGCCGAATGGTCAAAAGCGTAATTTCATAATCAAAGTCGATGAACTCTTCGAGTATCACTTTAGGGCGGTCGCCGCGCATATTCTCCACCGCGTGATGCCAAGCTTCTTGCGCGCTTGGCTCGTCACCCGCTTCGACGCTCGATTGCCCTTTGCCCGACGAACTCATTACCGGTTTCACCACCGTCCGCACATTCATCTCGCGATAGCTTTGCAATAATTCATCCAGATTTTCGGCATATTCATATTTCGCGGTCGGCAGGCCAATCTCAGCGGCGCGGTCGCGGATGCGATCTCGGTTCATCGTCAAATCAACGGCGCGCGCAGACGGCACAATCGTGCATGTTTTTTCTAAGTCCACTAAAACTTGTGTGTTGATGGCTTCAATTTCCGGCACCACAAAGTCTGGGTTTACGTCTTGCACATGGGCGCGCAATTGCGTCTCGTCGAGCATATCGAAGACAAGGGCTTGGTCGGCCACTTGCATGGCGGGCGCATTTTCATAGCCGTCGCAGGCGACGACCGTGCAGCCCAAACGTTTGAGGCTGATGGTTAACTCGCGGCCTAACTCGCCCGCGCCGAGTAGCATTATCTTTTTCACCCGTCGTTACCTCCCGGATGGCTTGACCCTATCGGATAAATAGCCCTTACTTTGGCTAGGAGCATAATCTAAGTCGCAGAAAAAGAAAGCCGCTCAAGCCGCCAACTCGGCAATTTCGCTTTCTCGCTGCCAGTTCGGGAGAGCCAAATGGAAGCCTATCAAAAACAATTACTCGGCCACGCAATGTGGGTTTTAGTCGTCGGGCTGCTTTGCGGCTTTATGTTGGCTATCAGCCTCATCGGCGGATTGGAACTCGTGCCGGGCGTTTTCGTTAACGTGGCGATGTTTGGCACCACAGAGGGGTGGGTTCGCGCTCATGCGGGTGGCATTAGCAATTGCCTGCTGATGGTGGCCATGGCGTTTGCTTTGCCGCATTGCGGATTGGCCATGGCGCGCGCGCAGTTGTTCGCCAAAGGAATTATTTTTGCGGGCTGGAGCAATACCATCTTTTATTGGGCGGGAAATGCGTCTGGCTCTCGCGCCCTATCGTTTAGCGATAATGCTTTGGGCACCTCGAATATTCTGGGCGTCATTGGCTATACGCTAGCCGTGGTGGCAGCGGTCGTGACGCTTTATATCGCCGCCCAAATAGGCCGCGGATTTTTGAAAAAATCAGCCTAGAAAAATCTAGTCGGAACGGTTTCCCTGTGGCTTACCGCCAGACCCTGTAGGCCGACTACCACGGTGACCGGGCTTCTTGCCGCCGGGCTTTCCATCAGGTTTACCGCCGGGCTTGCCTTTAAAGCCACCCGGTTTTCCGCCAGGTTTACCTTTAAATCCGCCTGGTTTTCCACCTGGTTTTCCGCCTGGTTTTCCGCCGGGCTTACCGTCGCGTTTGCCCTGTGGTTTGGCGTCCCAATTGCCTTTTTCTCTATTGCGCGGCTTCTTGCCTTGCTTGCGTTTTGGCCGTGGCGGCATCGAGCCATCTTCGAAATCACTCAAAGTCTTGGTAGGCTGAACTTCTATGCCTTCTTGGGCCGACGCCTCCCCGCCCTTCGCGAGTTCGGGGGCTTTGCTTTCGCGCATAGCGACGGTCACGTTTTGCGTCGGCAGGCTTAGTTTTGTGAGGCGCTCGACATCGCGCATACGTTTTTTCTCATCGGGCGCACATAACGTAATGGCGCGGCCTTCGCGTCCTGCCCGCGCCGTACGGCCAATGCGGTGAACGTAACTTTCCGGCTGCGTCGGCGGATCATAATTGACCACCAAAGACACATCGGGAATATCAATACCGCGGGCGGCCACATCGGTTGCAACCAAAATATGCTCTTTACCGGAGCGAAACATATCGAGCGCGCGCTGACGCTGCGCCTGACTTTTATTGCCATGAATGGCCGACGCATGAACGCCCTGTTTCTTCAAGAAGGTGACCAAATCATTGGCCCCATGTTTGGTGCGCGTAAACACAATCGTGCGGAACTCATTTTCCAATTGGGCCAACAAGAAAGGCCGCTTGCTCGCGCGGTCCATCAGATAAACCATCTGTTCAATTTTCTCGATCGGCGTGCCTTGTTTGGCAACCTGAACATCGACAGGGTCGGTCAAAAACTCATTGGCGAGTTTGCGAATTTCTTTCGGCATCGTCGCCGACAGCAAAACCGTCTGGCGGTCTTGCGGCGCTTTGCGCATAATTCTGCGAATGGCGGGGAAAAACCCTAAGTCCATCATTTGGTCGGCTTCATCCAGCACAACAATTTTCGTGTCTTGTAGCGAAATCGTGCCTTGCTTTAGGTGATCTTCCAAACGCCCCGGCGTCGCCACCATAATATCTAGGCCGCGAAACAGTTTCTTCACTTGCGGCGGATACTTCATCCCGCCCACAATGGTAGCGCGCTGATGATAAATCTTCTCGCCATATTTGCCGATGTTATCGTCAATCTGACTAGCCAATTCGCGCGTCGGCACCACAATCAGGGCCGTGCAGCGTTTCGGTTCGACAGGCGTTTTAGCTTGTATCAACATTTCCAAAATCGGCAGCACAAAAGCCGCCGTCTTGCCTGTGCCGGTTTGAGCAATACCCACCACATCGCGCCCTTTTAGGAGCTCAGGGATAGTTTTTTCTTGAATCGGTGTGGGCTCCGAATAACCGCTTTTTTCAAGCGTTTCGGCCAGTTGCTTGGAGAGACCAAGCGAAGCAAACTTAGACATATAATTTCCTAGGGTTTTTCTAAAATCGCGTCCAATAAGTCATCGCGCGATATCGCTGCAAGCAGCCTTTGAGTTTCATTGCGCGATGCTTAGCATGGATTGCTTGCAAAACAGTAAAGAATAATTTCACTTCCTTGCTTTGCGTTTTTCCTCCAGTTGAGACAAACTCTTTAAAAATCGGAGAAAGACCTATGACGCGTTCCCCTGCCCTCGCTATTTTGCTGTCTACTTGGCTTGCCGCCTCGCTAGGCTCTGCCCAAGCTACCCCCGCGACGCCAAAGCCCGCGACGCAAGTAATCGCCACACAAATAACCGCCAAAAACGCCCATCAATGGGTGCAAAAAGGGCCCGATGCCATCGGCGGTATCGGCGACTGGGTGATATCGAACGGCACATTATGCATTATTTTGGCAGGCCTTCCCCATGAGGGTGACTTTTCGGCTTCCGGCGGCACACTGCGCGACATCGGCTATTGCGCACGGGACGACGACCAATATGTCTCGTCGCAAGATTTGGTAAATGGCAGCCTCGGACAACCCGTCGATATTTCCGATATTCGCGCCAGCCAAAACAAACAGGCCGCGAGCCTGGTTACCTTGGGCTCCCATCATGGACTACAAGTCGAGACGCGCTACACCGTGTCTCGTCAGGTGCCCGAGCGCTTGCAGATTTCGAAAACTATCTGGCGACAAAATAAACAGGCTACCGACCCAAGCTTGTTTAGCACCGCTGTTTTAAACTATCACTCGATGGAGACCTTCTTGCTCTCCACTCAAGACCCTTCGCTTTCGAACGGCTTTGTTCAACAGCAATTCGTTGGGCGCGGCCCCCTGTCTTATGCCGAAACGGCCAGCCCCGTAGATACGGTTATTTTGCTATCGCCGCACGATGCGCGGGTGCCGATAAGTTATGGCTGGCGGCAAGTCTCGGCTCATCTGGTGCAAGGCGACACGCACCACGAGTTGCCACGCTTTGCGCTGGCTGACCGCAGCGCCTTGGCTTTTCTTACTTTAGTGGAACCGCTGTCCTTCGGGAGTGACAAGCGTTTGGGCCTCGCGCAATTGCTGCAAGTGGCACTGATGGAACTAGAGCTGGGCGACAAATTGCACCTAGAAGAAGAAATTTGGGTCGCCCCCAGCGCCGATGTATCGGCTGTGACGGATTTATTATTCGCCGATGCGGCCATGGTTCAGGGGCAATTGAGCGCTACCGGCCAAACCGTGCGGGTGCATATTGACCGAGCAGATGGCGCGCCTTTCACACAAACCACAGCGGATAAACAAGGCCGGTTTTCTGCCAAATTGCCTGCCGGAGATTATTCCATCCGCCTTATGTCCGCGGCCTCCCAGACAGTGTTGAAACCGTTCACCATGGGGGCAACAACCACCAAGCTGAAAGCCATGACGCCAGCGCGCGCCGCCCGCATCACCTTGCCGCGCGGCAACGCTATGCGATTGGCTTTTCGCGGCCAAAACGCCACAGCCGACCCCGATTTTGAAGACAGTTTGACAGGCTACCGTATTGAAAATGGCGACGGCCCCATAGACGAGCCAGCCGCCTCGGATGTTCATTTGGCAGGTGTAGCCAGCGACCCAAGGCATGTGTTTTTGCCAAATGGCGACTACACGGTTTATGCCGTGCATGGGCCCGAGTTTTCGGTCGAGACGCGCCAGATAAAAGTGCGCGATGGCGCCGATATGACCCTGCGCATCGCCACGCCAAAACGCGTACTCCGCACGCCCAATCATATGAGTGTCGATATGCATGTGCATTCCGGTCCCAGCCTCGACAATTCGTTTTCGACCGTAAAACGGGTTCGCACCTTCATCGCAGAGCGCGGCGAAGTGATGGTGGCAGCCGAACATGACACTATTTTTGACTTCAACCCGCTATTGCGCGAGATGAAGGTGAGCGACAAAATGATTGCCATCACCGGCTCCGAAGTGACCAGCACGCTGGAAACCCCGCGCGCGCCGCATACCATTGGGCATATGAATTTCTTTCCGCTACAGGTGCAGCCGCATGCCTATCGGCGGGGCTTAAAAGCGCATGAAAACCGACGCACCCGCGATGTGCTGCACGATATGTATGTCCACCATGGCGATCCGGTGGCGCAACTAAACCATGCGCGCGATAGTTTTAAACTGTCGCATAAGCTGCCAGATGATTTTGCCGAACATATAAGTGGCGAACAATTTTTCGATCATATGGGCGTGGCGGCGCATCCGTATCAGCCGCACAAACCCCTTACCAGCGCGCCCAACAATAGCCTGATTGCGCCCGACCCGATTACTGGTTTCCGCGATATTGACTTCGATGTGATGGAAATTATGAACGGCAGCCAAAACTATCGTCCCGACCGCGTGGCAGCCTCGCGCCTCGATTGGTTGTCTTTGGTGGCGCAAGGCGAGAAACTGGCCGCGAGCGCCAATAGCGATAGCCATGACACCACCCAACAAGTAGCCCTGCCACGAAATATGGTGCGCCTCAAGGCCGATACTCTGACGGGTTTTGAGATGAACCGCTTCACTGCGTCCGTAAAATCGGGTGCTTTTTATGGCACCACAGGGCCGTTTATCGAGCTGGCGCTTGGCGATGCCAAAATGGGACAAACCCATCGCGGCGCATCGGGCGTTTTGAAGGGGCGCATTTTTAGCGCCGATTGGGCTCAAGCCGATACGCTGACAGTGCAGCTCAATGGCAAAACCATCCATACTCAGCCCTTGCCCAAAGACGGCGTTTTCTCGCTGCCCATGGATTTCCAGCAAGATGGCTTCGTGACGCTAGAGGCCAGCGGGCCAGCCGGCGATATTTATAAAGCGGTCTATCCGGGTTTCTTCCCTTACGCCTATAGCAACCCGATTTACATCGATGCCAATGGCGACGGCAAATGGACGCCGCCCGGTATCGCGCAATAGCCCCTAGCGGGCGGCCAATTCGGCCACAATATCGGCGTGGCGTTTTGGTGAGAGCGGATAGTGATACATGCACGCCACCGAGGCCAGAATGCCGAATAGCGGCACGCCGACGATAATATATCGCAAGCCATCCAAGGTTTGTGCGCTTTGCACGCCGCCCGCTTGGTAGCCGATAAAATCTAGCAAAAGCCCGAGGATAATCGCGCTCAGCGCCACGGCCGCTTTTTGGGCAAACGTGATAAAGCCGAATATCATCGCTTCCACGCGGTCTCCAGTTTTCCATTCGCCATATTCCACGGTGTCGGGCAACATGCCCCAGAAGGTAACGGCAAAAGCTCCCGTGCCAAACCCGATGGCGACATAATTCCAAGTCACCATGGCGGCGGAAGTGGCGGGGTTGAACAAGAAAGCTACCAACGCCAAACCTGCGCAAGCACTGCCAGCCATCCAGACAAAGCGCTTCGATGTTTTCAGCGTGAGGTACGTCCAAAAAGGAATGACCAAAAGACCCGTGGCCGCGAAGGCCATTAAGGCCGTGGAGCCAGCATCGCGATCGCCCAATTGATATTCGAAATAATACAGCACGGTTTTTCCAATCACCGTCGTGCCCAGCACCATTAGCAAGATGGACGCGAAAACAATGATAAACGGCGTGTTTTGCGCCATGCCTGAAAAAGTTCTCTTCAAACTAAGGGCAGCAGGCGCATCGGGAACCTCTGCAGGTTCTCGGCACAAGTAAAAGCATAGCCATAAAACCACGGACGCGAGCCCGCCCGATACTAGCGCCAAATACATAAAGGCTTGCGCATCCGTATCAGCGCGCTCCAACAAAATGCCAGCCAGAACCACCACGCTAAAACCACCCAGATAGGCAAACACCATGCGCGCGCCAGCCATGCCCACTCGGTCTTCCGAATTTTGGGTCATCCGTGCCATCAAAGACGAATAAGGCGTCGAGGCCATCGTAAAGACGAGGCGAAACGCGAATTGCCCCGTTAGCGCCATCACCGCCAGCATAGCAATGGACACTTCGCCCGGATGCCAAAACAGCAGCATATAGCTGAGCCCCAAAGGAATAGGCGTAAACAATAAATACGGGCGATAGCGCCCCCAACGGGTGCGCGTGCGCTCAGCCACATAGCCCATGGCCGGGTCCGTGACCGCATCCCACAAGGAACCGATTGCATAAATCAGCCCCGCCATGGCGTTCGGCAGACCTAAAACATCGGTATAAAAATAAAACAGATAGAGGCTAATGCCCTGCCAATAGAGATTGAACGCAAAATCACCGCTGCCGTAGCCAATCTTTTGTCCCCAGCTCAGTCTTTGTGTCGATATGGTGCTCATGGTCTGTCCCTCTCTCTCGTGGCGTAAGGCTTCAACCTAAACCTTGGCGCGCCAAGGCGCGACAAAATTCGTTTTTGCGTTCCTCTATGGACAAGCCCGAAACGAAACCTATCTAAGGGGTATGGAAGAAGCACAAATATCAGAGATCGTGGCGATGGCGTGGGATGACCTCACGGCTTTTGACATGATTGAGCGCGAATATGGCCTATCTGAATCCCAAGTCATTCAGCTGATGCGCCGCCATATGAAAGCCTCTAGCTTTCGCATGTGGCGTAAACGCGTGTCGGGTCGCGCGGCCAAACACACACAAAAATTGCGCCCCAAGCCAAGCCCACAAGACACCAACGAGCTATTTACTTCTGATTGACCCAATAGGCGACGACCTATTTTCGTATCGGCCACGCGGCCTGCGTGGCGAGGGATTACCGGCTCGGGTTTTTATATCGCCGGTTAAAAATTGCCCAGCTCGACCAGAAGAATACCGACAAGCCGACAGCCGTGAGTATGGCAGGCGTTGGGTCATCTAGAGAGCTGATAGAGCCCGCGTAAGCGACAATCATACAATAGGGGATGACATTGATCGACCAGAGGCCGAGGAAAGTTAGAAAATTCATCCGTGTCAGCCCCGCCATACAGGCCGAAACTTCCGGCAAAACCGGCATGGCGCGAGACAGTAAAATAATCACCGGCCCATGGCGGCGAAATGTTTCAGCCGCGGCTTCTCGCTGTTGTTCCTCTTTGACGATATGCACGACAAACCTATCGCCATACCGCCGGCTTATCCAATACCCACATATGCCAGCGGCCATGAGGCCGATAGCGCCAGCCAGAGCCGCGAAACCCGCGCCGATAAAATAGCCCGCCAGCAAAAGCGTCGCCAAAGTCGGGACCGTGAAAATCAAATCCGCAAACAGCAACCCCGCCACAAGGACGCCCACAAGAATTGGATTGGCTGTTTTCGCCGCCAGCAGCCAGGTCTCGATTTTAGCCACGCTAAGCACGCCAGATGCATTCAGGACAAGAAACGTGCTGGTAAAGACGAGCGCCAAGAGGCCCATAATTTTCAATAGTGGTTTCATCGCTCTTCTAGGCTGCCCTCAAAATACGTCATGGCACATAACACGGCTTTACCAAATTTGCCTAGGGTCTTGCCAGCAGAGAATGGACTGTAGGAATTTCGTAGATCGGTAGAGCCATCCATATGATTGTGAACCGGCTCGCAATAGGTGGCAGTATCTCACCAAGGCCGCCAACAGTCGTTCCAATAGCTGCTGCATCCATAAATATCTTTTACTTTGGTTTTTCTCGTTTTTTAGCGACAAGACCGATAGGGGGTGCGGCAAACGCGCCGGGTTTTGTTATTTTCTATTTGCTCTTGAAGTTTCGCGCGGCCTCTCCTACCGTCAACTTCTTTACAGTTTTAGGCGAGTAGAATATGAATTATCGTTTCCAACAATTATGCGCTTTATCTGGCATTGCGCTCGTGCTTTTGGTGTTTCCATTACTCATCGTTATGGGTTTTTTTCCGCCGCCCAGTCCAGCCGAGGGCAGCGCTGCGATTGCGGCGCACTACCAGTCTAAAAGTTCGTGGATATTCTTGTTAGGTGGGGCGGTATGTGTGCAGATGTCGGCGCCCGGCGTCATGTGGTCGGCGGCGATTAGTGTGCAACTCCGTCATATCGAACAAAACGATCCGCCGATCTTTAGCTTGACGAATATAGCCTGCGGTATTGTTGCGTTTTCGGTTTTCACCTTTGCTTGCGCCGGTTGGGTTATTTGTGCGTTTCGGCCAGAACGCGCGCCCGAAATCATTCAAACCATGAATGACTGGTCGTTCATTGTTTTCCTCGGCACCGTCACGCCGCTTATGGGGCAGGCCTTGACGATTGGCCTCGCCATCTTCTCCGATCGTTCTGACGAACCGGTGTTTCCGCGCTGGGCAGGGTTTATGAACTGCTGGGCGGTTTTGGTATTTCTTCCTGCAGGGCTCATTCCGTTCTTTAAAACAGGCCCGTTTGCATGGCATGGTTTCTTCGGTTTGTGGCTGCCTGTGCTGGTCTTTGGCGGCTGGATGTTGGTGATGTCAGTCTTGGTTTTGCGGGCAATCAACAAGCAACGAATAGCCGCGTCTGTGGCCTCGGAACTCGCGGTTTAACGCTTCGCCGCGATACGGGGGTTGATATGACACAAAAAGCGCCTTTGAAACGTTTGCCAGGAGAAGATGGTGTCTGGGGGTTCGTGCTTGGTGACATGGTTATGTTCACCATGTTCTTTGCCACTTTTCTTTTTTATCGGCAAGAAAATGGGGTGTTATTTGCGCAGTCGCAAATGCTGCTCAACCAAAATTACGGCGTGATCAATACTTTGTTGCTCTTGACTAGCTCATGGTTTGTCGCACTGTGCGTTACTCTCTATCGAAAGGGCGATACCCAGCGGGCCGCGCGTTTGCTGATTCCGGCGTTTGCCTGCGGGGTTGGTTTCGTCATTATCAAATTCTTTGAGTTTGGCGAAAAAGTTAGCGCCGGCATCACCCTGAACAGCAATGAATTCTTCACCCTGTACTTTATGTTTACCGGCATTCATCTGCTGCATGTTTTGGTTGGGCTCGGTGTCTTGTTCTTTTTATGGAGCTCGGCACGTCGCGCCACGGATGGCAGCGCTATTCAGACATTGGAAAATGGCGGCATATTTTGGCACATGGTAGATCTGCTTTGGATCGTTCTGTTTCCTCTGATTTATTTGGTGTAATGGATTAATGGCATTCTTATTTAACTCGATCACAATCGTCTGGGGTTTGCTATTTATTGGCACCGCGATCTCGTGGTTTATTGCCCCAGAGGGAAACCATCTGTCGCCTCTGGCCCCCGGTATCACGATTATCTTGATCGCCTTTTTCAAAGTGCGGTTGATTTTACTGTATTTCATGGAGCTGAGGATAGCACCGCAGCCATGGCGCGGCCTTTTCGAGGCTTGGATGATCACCGCCTGCACCCTGATTATTACGCTCTACATTATGGGGAGTTGAACCACAAAGGGTTTACAGCGCAGCACGGTATAGGGTAGCGCGCAGCGCAAGCGCCACCATCAAGCTTCCCTCAAAGCTCGCCACTTGCTTTCAATTCAAACGTTCGATTCCAGCCCAAAACCTAGCCGCCCATGGCGTCCATGAAGCCGGTTTCGCCGCGCCACGCCAAATCGGCTTGTTTTTTTTGAAAATTGGTAGCGGAGGAGGGACTCGAACCCCCGACACGCGGATTATGATTCCGCTGCTCTAACCAGCTGAGCTACTCCGCTCCAGGAGGCAATGCTTGGCAATGCCTCTATAAGAGTGAGCTTGATATAGACCAAATTAACGGGGCTGGCAATTGCCCTTTTAGGCTATTTTTCGGCTATTTAGTCGTCGCCGCGCGGGCAATCTTGGCAGCTCGCTTGCGCTGCGCCGACGATACGATATTTAGGGTTTTTCTGTATTTCGCCACCGTTCGACGCGCCACCTCAATGCCCGCTTCACCCAAAAGGGCCACCAAGGCCTTATCCGATAAAGGGGAAACATGCGCCGTTTCCTCGGCCACCGCCCGCGCTATACGCGCCTTTATAGCTGCGGATGACGTCGCTTTGGTGTTGCTGCCCCGCTTGCCGCCCTTGCCGCCTAGCGCTGTTGAAAATAAATCTTTCAGGTAAAACACCCCCTTGGGCGTTTGCACCAACTTACCGCTGGCCGAGCGACTGACTGTGCTTTCATGCAGCTCCAAGGCTTGCGAGATATCGCGCAGCACCAGCGGCTCTAGGGCCATCATGCCTTGATTTAAAAAACCTTGCTGACGCCCCACAATCGCGCGCGCGACCCGCAATAAAGTGGCCGCACGTTGCTGTGTGGCTTTTTTTAGCCAGCGCGCCGACTGCACATTGGCTTTCATAAATTTGCGTTCATCATCGGTAATTTTGCGCGTCGCCATTTCTTCCCAATCGCGCTCCAAAACCAAGACGCTGGGCAACGTGGCCTCGTTTAAATAGGCCTGCCAACCGCCCTCGCCTTCTAACACCACAATATCGGGCAAGGCCACGCTCTCCTCTTGTGCCTCAAAACTTGCGGCGGGGCGTGGGTCTAGCGCGCGTATGCTTTGCAAATAGGGAGGTAAACCCTCAACCTCAATTTGCGCCGCCGTCGCCAGTGCCCCTAAGTCGCCGCGACCCAATAAATCTAAATTCTCCAGCAAAGCAGAGTGCGTCGGCGTCAAACTCCCGTGCGCCAAAAGCTGTAGACGCAAACAATCCGAGAGGTTGCGAGCAAACACGCCGGCTGGCGTAAAGCCCTCTAATTGCAACAAGGTCTTGATCAATAAGCTCGGGTCTACTTCCAAATTATTGCAAATTTCGGCGTCCGTTTCGCGCAAATAGCCGTCGTCATCCAGCCAGCCAACCAGCTCGACGGCCAAGGCGGCTTCTTCGCGTTGTTTTAATTCTTCGCCAATTTGCCCGATGAGATGGGCTGACAAGCTAGGTGTGTTGGCTAAGGTCTGCTCTAGCCTTTGGGAGGTGTCGCTGCTTTCTCCAGCCGAAAAATCGACCCGTACCGCCACCACATCCGAGCCCAACCCAGCCCCGCTGGTGCCTTGCACACGCACCGCGCGCTCTTGCGGTGCGCCTTTATTCCCGCCCGCCTCGCGGTAATGCTGGGCGTCGAAAGCCAGAAATGGGTTTTGCTCCATCTCGCGGGTCAGCATATCGGTCAGTTGAACATTGGTCAGCTGCAACAGTTGAATGGCCTGCTGCATCTGCGGGTTCATCATCAGTTTTTGTGATTGCTTTATTTCAATACGCGGCGCTAGCACCATAGAAATCTCCTGTGGTGCGCAGCTTAGCAAAAACAATGCCTAAATGGCATGGTTTTTGCATAAACCCATTTATAGAGTTTTCGGAACTAACGAATTAGGAAACATCCATTTAAGAAACAGAGGCGCTTTTAATCCAGCCGCCGCCTAGCACGCGGTCGCCATCGCTCGCATAAAATACGCAAGCCTGACCCGGCGAAACACCCTCTTCAGGGTTTGAGAGAACAACATCGGCTTGGCCGTTTTCGCCCAAGTGTAATTGCGCTGGCGCAGGATCGCCCGTCGAGCGGATGCGCGCCAGAACGTCAATCGGGCCTTGGGTCGCATCGCCAAGCCAATTAACTTCATCGAGATGCACTCGCGCGCGCGCCAAAGCCTCGCGCGGGCCGACAATCACTTCGCGTTTATCGGCATCAATCGCTACCACATAAATTGGGTCGCCCGTGGCCACGCCAAGCCCGCGTCTTTGGCCAACCGTATAATGCAGCACCCCTTGGTGCGTGCCCAAAAGCGTGCCATCCATATGGCGAATTTCACCGGGCAGACTACAATCCGGTCGCAGGCGCTTAATCACACTGGCGTAATCGCCGTTCGGGACAAAGCAAATATCCATGCTATCGGGTTTATCGGCCACCATAAGACCCAGCGAGGCGGCATAGTCGCGTATCTCATCTTTGCTCAAATGCGCCAAAGGAAAGCGCAAGAACTCAAGCTGCTCTTGGGTGGTCGAGAAAAGAAAATACGATTGGTCGCGTGCCAAATCTAGCGGCCGATGCATTTCCCAGCCGCTGTCGGTCTCGCGCGTGGCAATATAATGCCCCGTCACCATGGCCACCGCGCCCAGATCGCGCGCCATGCCCAGAAGATCCCGAAATTTCACTGTCTCATTGCAGCGGATGCAGGGAATGGGCGTATGACCGGCCAAATAACCATCCACAAATTCATCCATCACGCTTTCTTTGAAGCGCGATTCGTAATCCAACACGTAATGCGGCATATCCAGACTGGCCGCCACAGAGCGTGCATCGTGAATGTCTTGTCCCGCACAGCAAGCGCCTTTGCGCCGAATGGCTTCGCCGTGGTCGTAGAGTTGCAGCGTAATGCCCACCGCATCATATCCCGCGCGCTTGACCAGCGCAGCTGCCACAGAACTATCGACACCGCCGGACATAGCAATGACCACGCGCTGCTGGCTGCGCTGCTCTCGCGTGCCGATGCCGAGGTCGATATCGGGCAGCGCGTCGAGCGCGAAAAGGGCGTCTTGAGTCGTCATAAGGCGTTCACTATAGCATGGCCGCGCAAGTCGCAAGCCTTGGATTCTAATTTGAGTTCTGATTTTTTGACGCGTCAAAACCCCAGATTCCTTGAGTTAAACGGGCCGTTCACGCAACCTCACAAAAAGTTGATTTGTTTGTGAGGGGTGTTTTAGGCTTTTCTAAGCCTAGTTGCAAACTTAGTCGTAAATGTAGGAGTTACCCGTGAGAGTTTTACTAATCGAAGATGAAGTATGGATTTCCCAATCAATAACCGAAGCCCTAGAGGCCGAAGGTTTTCATGTCGATGAGGCTGACCGGGAAGAAGACGGGCTAGAACTCGCCGACCTGTATGAATATCAATTGATGATTCTCGACCTTGGCCTGCCCGATATGCGCGGCACCGAAGTATTGGCAAACCTACGTCAGAAAAACACAAATATGCCCGTGCTTATTCTATCGGGCGATGCCGACGTGGAATCGCGGCTGTCTTGCTTAAAAGGCGGCGCCGATGATTACCTTCTCAAACCCTTTAATATGAAAGAGCTCGTCGCTCGGCTGCAAGCCTTGGTAGGACGCGCCAATGGGCATTCGCAAAACCCTCTGCAATTTGGCGACCTGACCCTCAATCTCTCGGCTCGCGATGTTCTCGTGGGCGATACCCGTGTGGACCTGACGGCCAAGGAGTATCAAATGTTTGAACTCTTGTGCTTACGAAAAGGCAATGTGGTTTCGAAAGAGAGCTTCCTCGATCACCTCTATGGCGGTATGGACGAACCGGAGATGAAAATCATCGATGTGTTTATCTGTAAGCTTCGCAAGAAAATTGAAAAAGCTGGTGCCGCTGCCCCCCTTATCCAAACTGTGTGGGGCCGTGGGTATCGGGTCAACACAGATCAAATGCAGTGTAACGCTTAGGGCGAGCCGCTGTTTCACTTTCCGTTTGCATAGGCCTGTGCTAAGCACAGGCTTATGTCCGAAAAAATCATTCAAAAATTGGGATTTGATCCCCACGCCCCCGACTTCATGGCCGCCATGTGCCAAATGTCTTTGGACGCTGGCGCGCTGATTATGACGCATTTCAAAAACGGCGTTAAGGAAGAAACCAAAGCCGATAAATCGCCGGTCACGCAAGCCGACCGAGATGCTGAAATATTGCTAGAGACCGCTTTATCCAAAATCGCGCCGCATACACAAGTCATCGGCGAAGAGGCTTGTTCTGTGCAAACGCCGGAAAAGCTCGACGATGCTTTTTTCTTGCTGGACCCACTAGATGGTACGCGCGACTTTGTGGCCAAGCGTGATAATTTCACCGTCAACATTGGGCTGATTGTCGACCGCGTGCCGGTGGCCGGGGTTATTTATGCGCCCGTCCATGAAAAACTTTATTTCAGCGGAACCGAGGCGGCCTATCGTTTGGATATAGCCCCTGATGGGAAATTGGATATCGCTCAAGCCACGCGTTTGCGCACCCAGCGGATTACCGAAAAAGGCGTTAAAGTTATTGCCAGCTATTCGCACCGAGATTCTGAAACCGAAGATATCATCGAGCAATTGCACGTTACCAAAACCATCGCCACCGCCTCGTCTTACAAATTCTGTTTATTGGCCGAAGGCTCCGCCGATTTCTACCCGCGCTTTGGCCGCACCATGGAATGGGACACCGCTGCCGGACAAGCCATATTAGAAGCCGCAGGCGGTGTGGTAACCTTTAGCGATGGCACTCGCTTCACTTATGCCAAATTAGAGCGAGGCCTCGACAATCCTTCTTTTATTGCAGCCGCCTCCGATAACTGGCATGATGCTCTGAAGTAAGAAGCTTTGGGGGGAGCTAATGATGAGATATCGTTTATATATCTATGTCTTTTCGCTCATGCTCTGCTTGCCATTGCAACCTGCAGGTGCACAACAAGCCTCTAAACGCCCCCCGAGTGTAGAAGATTTTTCAGAGAACAGCCTCGTTATCGCGTCTGCTAGATATTTGGACGCCACTGCCGAGGCGATGGCTGAGATTATCGACCATTCTTTCTCTCGCTATGGCATGCCAACAGCGGTTATTCGTGGCGAGGAGTTGTCCGTTTCCGCCATGTTGGGCGTGCGTTATGGGCGCGGAACAATTACTTTTAAAGACGGAAGAGAAGAGCGAATTTATTGGCGCGGCCCCTCCTTCGGCATCGATATGGGCGCCACCGGATCCAAGAGCTTCGCGCTGGTTTACAACATTGATAAGCCGGAGGATTTGCACAAGCGCATACCCGGTATCGACGGCTCTTTAATTGCCGTTGGCGGTGTCGCTTTTCATTATTTACAACGCGGCAGCACGGTCGTCGTCCCGATGCAAGTTGGGGTGGGCTACCAAGTAGGCATTAGCCTTGGCTATGTGAAATTTAGCCCGACAAGAAGCTGGATGCCATTCTAGCGCGATTTTGCTGACGTGAAAAAATCATCAAGTTTTGCGGCGAGCTCTTCGTTTTTACCCGAAGAGAAAAAATGCCCGCCCGTGTATCTATGCACATCTGGTGAAGCATAATGCTCGAGAGCGGCTTCCACTTGTTCGGCCTTTATTTCAGGGTCATCCGTCGCATAAACGAATTGCGCGCGAATACCCTTCGCGCCAATCGTTACATGGTCGGCCATGCGGCTCGACAACGCATCCCCAAGCAATAGATCGCGCATCATGCGTTCCGTGCCTTGCACGTTAAATTGCTGGGTAAAATGAGCCACCACTCGCCGCGCCTCTTCGGTCTCGGTACCAAAACTTTCGCCGCGCGAAATGATGCTTGGTATCGCCACAAACCGAGATAAAAGGGGGCCCACAATCGGCATGGCAACTATCTTTCCGGTCAGCCCAACGCTAGCGCCCTCAATGACAGGAACCTGATAAGCCAAAGCAGCGACGCGCTCTGGGTGCATAGCGCCAAAACGAGCCAAAATGGCCCCGCCAAAACTCACGCCGAATAAATTGGCTTGTTGAATTTGCAAATAATCCATCAGCTCGCGCAATTGATGGCGCATTAAATCGATAGAAAGCGGTGCCATCGGCCGATCCGAAAATCCGCGCCCATATTGATCATAAACCACCACGCGGTAGCCCGCTTTCACCAAGGGTGGCACATAGGCTTGATAGGCCACAGAGCCAAGCGTGCCGCCATGAATAATAATCACGACAGGGCCATTTTGGGGGCCGCTGATTTGATAGGCGGTAACGCCATCGCTCAATTTAGCCTCACGATAGCCGCTATCTGCGCGAAATTGGGCGGCGCTCAAGGTCTCGCGGTTACCTGCCTGATACAGCAAAACCAGTATCACAAGGCACGCCAAAACCACACTGGCTGTTATTGATATTTTGGTCATTCCCTTGTCTCCTAAACAAATTTACTGGGCTTGCTGGCGCAACCGAATGCGACCTTTTTCTTCGCCTTTGCGTGGGTCGAGCAAAATCAACAAGGGCCCCTCCGCATCCTGCAATTTAACGATGATGCGCGTGTCGCCATTGTCGACGCCAATAACTTGGCTGTCGAAGGGAATGCTAATCTCCGTTTCTCCGAAGCCTAGCTTGGCACGAACCGCTTCTGGGTTCGACACGCGTTTGATGACGGTGCCGATTACCACAGCAGCGCCGCCGACCATCAGCACACCGAGGCCAATAACAACAATTAGCAAAACACGCACGTAGCGCGTCGAAGGTTGTGCTATAGCTTCCTCCGAAGCGTTTTCTGCTTCTCCACGATTTGCTTTCTTTGGCGACATGGCGGTATCTTGAGACATGACTGAACTCCCTGAAAAATTGGCTTTCGCCGTAGAATACGGCTCGGATGGCGCGCGCTTAGACCGCCGTGTGGCGATGGCTAGCGCAGATTTATCTCGTGTGCGCGTGCAAGAGCTGATTAAAGATGGCCAATGTGTCGTGACGCGCCGACAGGCGAGCACAACCATAAAAGACCCATCATGGCGGGTCAAACAAGATGATATCATCGAGTTGATTTTACCCCCGCCTATCGACACCACGGTGAAGGCGCAAGACATCCCTTTGGATATTATTTTCGAAGATGACGCCCTTTTGGTGGTCAATAAGCCCGCAGGCATGGTCGTTCATCCGGCCCCCGGTAGCCCCGACAAAACGCTGGTCAACGCGCTGCTGGCGCATTGCGGCGACACGCTATCGGGCATTGGCGGCGAAAGACGCCCAGGCATCGTGCATCGGCTCGATAAAGATACCAGCGGCATTATGGTGGTGGCAAAAAACGATAAGGCGCACCGAGGCTTAAGCGAACAATTTGCCGCCCACGGCCAAGATGGGCGCATGCAACGGCTGTATAAAGCCCTCGTCTGGGGGGTGCCCCTGCCCGCCGCTGGCACGGTGGATATGCCTTTGGCGCGCGCCAGCAATAATCGCAAAAAAATTGCTATCTCCAGATCGAAAACCGCGCGCCATGCCGTGACCCATTATCGGCGCCAGCGCCAATTCGCCAATGGCCAAGTTAGCCTCGTCGAATGCCGTTTGGAGACCGGACGCACGCACCAAATTCGGGTGCATATGGCGCATATGAGCCATCCTGTTTTGGGCGATAAACTATATGGCAGTGGTATGAAAAGTCGTGCCATTCATCTCAGCGAAGCGCAAAAATCGGCGTTGACCGCGCTAGATAGGCAAGCCCTACATGCAGCTGCGCTCGGCTTTGAGCATCCCATTACGGGCGAAACGCATTATTATGAAGCGCCCCTGCCCGATGATTTGCAGCAATTGGTCAAGGACTTGGAAAGTTCCGAGATGAGACTGGCGACATAAACTCGCCCTCAGGTCTTTAAATCGCCGTAAACCTCCCCTATATCAGATATATGAGTGATAAAAAAACAGCCCTTAAGCCCGCAAAAAAGGCACCCAAAGCGGCTTCAAAGTCGAAAGCGGTGGCGCTTGCGCCTGCGCCAAACCCTGAAGGCAGCCTATCTCGCTACCTCACGGACATTCGCAAGTTTCCAATGCTCGAAGCACAAGAAGAGTTTGAGCTGGCGAAAGATTACGTCAAATCTGGCGACACCAAATCGGCCCATAAATTGGTCACCAGCCATTTGCGCTTAGTGGCCAAAATCGCCATGGGCTATCGCGGCTATGGCTTGCCGATTGGCGAAGTTATTTCCGAAGGCAATGTCGGGCTGATGCGCGCTGTGCAAAAATTTGATCCCGACCGCGGCTTCCGCTTGGCAACCTATGCCATGTGGTGGATCCGCGCCTCGATACAAGAATATGTTTTGCGCAGCTGGTCGTTAGTGAAAATCGGCACCACGGCCGCGCAGAAAAAATTATTCTTCAATTTACGACGCCTCAAAGGCGAGATTAACGCCATCGATGGCGGCTCTTTAAACCCAGAGCAAGTCTCAGACATTGCCGAGCGTCTTGGCGTTCGCGAGGATGAAGTCTCCTCGATGGAAGGCCGCATGAGCGGCGACCAATCGTTGAACGCGCCCTTGCGCGGCGGGGATATGGGCGATGAAGGCGGCGGCGAATGGCAAGATTGGTTGGAAGATGAAAACCCCAACCCAGAAGCCCAAGTGGTCGCGGAAGATGAGACCAACTCGCGGCGCGCGATTTTGATGGACGCTATGGCAACGTTGAACGAGCGGGAACGCGAAATTCTAATGGCGCGGCGTCTCACCGACCCGCCCGACACGCTGGAAGTTTTGAGCCATCGCCATGACGTCAGTCGTGAACGCATTCGCCAAATCGAAGCGCGGGCCTTTGAAAAATTAAAAGACGCTATGTCATCCGCCGTAGCCTCTCGTGACGGCGTAACGATTGAAGGCGAGAGCGCCCAACACTAAGCGTTAACGTATCAATCCTCGAACGGATCTTTCACCAAAATTGTGTCATCGCGCTCTGGGCTGGTCGAGAGAAGGGTTACCGGCGCGCCGATAAGTTCTTCGATATAGCGCACATAGCGCACGGCTTCGGCCGGCAAATCTGCCCAAGAACGCGCGCCATAACTGGTCTCGCTCCACCCTTGCATAGTTTCATACATCGGCTCGATACGCGCTTGCTCGGCTGAATTGGTCGGCAAATAATCAATCTCTTTGCCGTCTAATTTATAGCCCGTGCAAATTTTAATCTCGTCGAAACCATCCAGCACATCCAACTTGGTAAGCGCAATGCCGTTGATGCCCGCAGTGCGAACCACTTGGCGCACGAGAACCGCATCAAACCAACCACAACGGCGCTTACGCCCCGTAACCGTGCCAAATTCATGACCGCGTTCGCCAAGCTTTTGGCCGTCTTCATTGTCTTGCTCGGTCGGGAAAGGCCCTTCCCCAACGCGCGTCGTATAGGCTTTGGTGATGCCCAAAACATGGTTGAGCGCCGATGGCCCAACGCCCGAACCAATGGCCGCTTGGCCAGCAATGGTGTTGGAGGAAGTGACGAATGGATAAGTGCCATGGTCGACATCCAACAAAATACCTTGCGCACCTTCAAACAAAATGCGCTTACGGTCACGCCGTGCCTCGTCTAGCAAACGCCAAACAGGTGCCGCATAAGGCGTGATATGAGGCGCGACATCGACTAATTTGGCTTTCAAGTCAGCCGCATCAAATTCTGGCAAATTCAGTCCACGGCGCAATGTATTGTGATGCACCAAGAGATGTTCAATTTTACCATCCAGCGTATCCGGATCGGCCAAGTCGGCAATGCGCAGCGCGCGGCGTCCCACTTTGTCTTCGTAAGCCGGGCCGATGCCGCGTTTGGTCGTGCCAATTTTTACGCCGCCATTGGCGTTTTCGCGCACCGCATCCAATTCTTGATGCAATGGCAAAATAAGCGTGGCGTTCTCGGCAATCTTCAAATTATCTGGCCCAATGGTTACGCCTTGGTCTCGAAGCGTTTTCATCTCATGCAAGAGCGCCCATGGGTCGACCACGACGCCATTGCCGATGACCGACAATTTGCCTTCGCGCACAATGCCCGATGGCAGCAGGGAAAGTTTGTAAACCTCGCCATTAATAACCAGCGTATGGCCTGCGTTATGGCCGCCTTGAAAGCGCGCCACAACATCGGCACGCACCGACAACCAGTCTACAATCTTGCCTTTACCTTCGTCGCCCCATTGAGAGCCGACAACCACTACATTGGCCATGAGTTTTCCTCTCGCCCCTAATGGGCCTGATATTTTGCGCTGCCAGCCTTAGAAGCTGAGCTGTTGAATTTGAACCACTTGAGATAATGTCTCTAGTTCTTTTAGCACTTCTGGGCTGGCTTGATTGTCGATGTTAACCAGCGAGATGGCGTCCCCACCTGGCTTTTCTCGGCCCAATTGGAAACTGGCAATATTAATGCCATGTTTGCCCAAAGCGCTGCCCAAAGCCCCGATGAAGCCTGGCTCATCGGTATTGGTAACGTAAAGCACATTCGGTGCCAGTTCGGCGTGAATGTTAATGCCCTTCACCTGAATGATGCGCGGCTTGCCATCCGAGAATACCGTGCCCGCAACCGAGCGCTGCTGGCGTTCGGTTTTCAAGGTCAAGCGGATATAACTATCAAACGCGCCTTTGCTGTCTTGCTTGGATTCCGACACGGTGATGCCACGATCCTTGGCGATGGCAGGTGCCGATACCATGTTTACGTCGGCCAATAGCGGACGCAACAGACCCGCCATAATAGCTGAGGTCAGCGGCGCCACATTGAGGCCGGCTACATCGCCGACATATTCAATCTCTGCGCCTTCAATTCCGCTCTCGGTTAATTGACCGGCGAACAGACCTAGCTGCTCGGCCAAGGCGACGAAGGGGCGTAAGCGAGGTGCATCTTCCGCCGAAATGGACGGCACGTTGATGGCGTTATTCACCGCACCGGTCATCAAGAAATCAGCCATTTGTTCGGCCACTTGCAGGGCCACGTTTTCTTGGGCTTCTGCCGTAGAGGCGCCCAAATGCGGGGTGCAAACGACGTTTTCCATATTGAACAGCGCATTGGCTTTGGCTGGTTCTTCTTCGAACACATCCAAGGCGGCGCCGGCCACTTGGCCGCTTTCGAGCGCGGCTTTGAGGGCCGCCTCATCGATGAGACCGCCACGCGCGCAATTGATGATGCGCACCCCTTTTTTACATTTGGCCAAGGCGTCCGCGTTTAGAATGTTGCGTGTTTTATCGGTCAGCGGTGTGTGCAAGGTAATGAAATCCGCGCGCGCCAATAGCTCATTCAGCTCGGCTTTTTCGACGCCCATTTCCAACGCACGGTCTGGCGTGAGGAACGGATCAAAAGCGACCACTTTCATTTTCAAGCCCAAAGCACGGCTAGCGGCGATGGAACCAATGTTGCCACAGCCGATAACGCCCAAAGTTTTGCCCGTCAGCTCCACGCCCATGAAGCGTGACTTTTCCCATTTGCCAGCATGCGTCGAGGCATTGGCCTCGGGAATTTGGCGCGCCAAGGCGAACATCATCGCAATGGCATGTTCTGCGGTGGTGATGGAATTGCCAAACGGTGTGTTCATCACCACGATGCCGTTTGCGGTGGCGGTTGGCAGGTCGATGTTATCGACGCCAATCCCTGCGCGACCAATGACTTTCATATTAGTGGCGGCTTCTAATACGGGCGGCGTGGCTTTGGTGGAGGAGCGCACGGCGAGGCCGTCATATTGGTCGATGATTTTTATCAACTCATCGCGTTCCAACCCTGTGATGACGTCGACTTCGACGCCACGGTCTTTAAAAATCTGCTCGGCGGCAGGGCTCATTTTATCTGCAATTAGTACTTTAGGCATTTTGTGCCTCCATTTTGGCTGTTTCGAAGGCCCAATCGAGCCACGGAGTTAGGTTTGCGAGGTCGGATGCTTCCACCGTCGCGCCGGCCCATATGCGCAAGCCCGCAGGGGCATCGCGATAGGCGCCGATGTCATAGGCCACGGCTTCTGCATCCAGAAGGCTGGCGATTTTTTTGGCCAAAGCGCTTTTTGCTTCTGGCGCCATGGCGACCACTTCGGCATCGACGATTTGCAAGCAGACAGACGTGGTCGACTGATTGGCTTCGTCTTGGCACAGGTTGGCGACCCAATCGGTTTTGGCCACCCAGTCGTTCAAGGCTTTGTTATTGTCGGCCACGCGACCCAGAAGGCCAGATAGGCTGCCGATGCTTTCGGCCCATTTTAGGGTGTCCAGATAATCTTCCACGGCCAACATAGACGGCGTGTTGATGGTCTCGCCTTTGAAGATACCCTCAATAAGCTTGCCGCCCTTGGTCAGGCGGAACACTTTCGGCAGCGGCCAAGCGGGGGTGTAGCTTTCGAGCCGAGCGACGGCGCGCGGGCTTAAAATTAGCATGCCGTGGGCGGCTTCCCCGCCCAGCACTTTTTGCCAGCTATAGGTGGTGACATCCAGCTTATCCCACGCCAAATCCATGGCGAAGGCGGCGGAGGTGGCATCGCACAGCGTTAGGCCTTCGCGGGTATCGCTAATCCAGTCGCCGTTTGGCACCCGAACGCCGGCCGTGGTGCCGTTCCAAGTGAAGGCCACATCGCGGGAGAAATCGACGGCGCTTAAATCAGGCAGATGGCCGTAGTCGGCTTCCATGATGCGCACATCGTCGAGCTTTAATTGTTTCACCACATCGGTGACCCAACCGGAGCCGAAGCTTTCCCATGCCAGAATATCGAGGCCGCGTTGGCCGAGCATAGACCACATGGCCATTTCATAGGCGCCCGTGTCGGAGGCGGGTACGATGCCGATGTGATAATCATCTGGCACGCCCAAAACCGCACGCGTGCGGTCGATGGCTTCGGCCAGTTTCGCTTTGCCCGGTTTCGAGCGATGCGAACGGCCAAGCACCGCGTCATTTAAAGCTTGTAAGGAAAACCCTGGGCGTTTTGCACATGGCCCAGAAGAAAAATTAGGGTTTGCCGGACGCATGTCCGGTTTCGTCAAAGTTGTCATATCGCAACCCTTTCAGATCGTTGCCTCTCGTTGGGGAGAGGTGTCCCACTTACCGATATAGGCGGGATGATGAGAGTCGTCAACTTTGGTTTCGCGGGTGCTGGGTAAAAGGGCTCGTTTGCCCGAAGGGCAAGCCCAGCCCGCCTTCCCCAAGCGGAGAGGTTTTGCGCAGTAAAACCTTGGAGACGGGGGGAAGATTTGCTTCGCGGGTGCTGGGGGCTTCACGGTGTGAGGTTCACGCGCGTGCTTCTTAACGGCAGTTTGCGTTTTCCTCACCTAGGGCCTATTCGACGGGCTCCGGCCTGGAGTTCGCCTTATTCAACCCTTACCCCCAACTCAAACGCAAAAACCGACACCCGCTTTCGCAGGTGTCGGGGCGTAGTAAACCGTCCAAAAGACCGGCCGCGACGTATTCAGTCGAAACCTTATTCCGCCGCCACCCCGACAAAGCGGAGTGAACGGATTTTTGCAGCAATTTATAAAAAAAGGCCTAACGCCGAGAGCGTTAAGCCACATACGCAATACAAATTGCGGCTTCTGGACGGGGTTACTAGCCCCAACAACGCACCACTCGCGCGTTGATGAATAAAGGTTAGCAGATGTGTGGGGGGAAAGGAAGGGGTGGTGTGGGTTGCCGGTCGCCTAAAACCGGTTTTAACTGTTTGTTAACAAAAATAAAAAATCTGAACGATTGATAAATCGTCTTCACAGGCATCACAGATGCTCAAAGCTTAAGAAGAACAAAAAAATGACTGATGAGAAAAAAGAAGCACTAAGAATGAAGTTTGACCCTCACACCATAGGTCATTTAGGAGCCAACTTGTACGCAACTTTGCCACCTATATTGGCGGAACTGGTAGCGAATTCATATGATGCAAATGCCACCGAGGTAACGATTTATCTCAACGACACATCAGAAGAAAAAACAATCACGGTTGAAGACAATGGCGATGGTATGACGCGTAAAGAAGTAAATGAAGACTTCTTGATGATAGGAAGAAACAGACGTGAGGATGGCAGCACGGCTAAAAGACGCCCTATTGGAAAAAAAGGGGTTGGGAAGTTATCTTTTTTTGGAATTGCAGGAGAGTTCGTTGTCGAAACCCGCAAGGATAATGAGTTGACCGGCTTTGCGATGAACCATTCGGAAATATTAGAGGAAACGGAAATTGGGGACTACTCGCCAAAGGAACTATCAGAGAAGGAGTTTTCTCTCAAGGAAGGAAATGGAACGCGAATTTCCCTTAATCAACTGAAACGAAAAACCAACTTCGATGCAGATGGATTAGCTCGAGCGTTATGTAAATACTTTATTTTTGATAGCGACTTTCAGGTATTCATAAAAAGAAACGAAAAGCCGCCGATAGAAGTCAATAATGACCTACGTTTAGATGTATTAAACGTAGAGTTTTCGTGGAAAATTCCCGAGGATATTAAAGAACAAGAATTACAAGATTATTTTTTGAACAATGGCATAAGTGGCGTCATCGTGACATCAACAGCAAGCGTCCCTCCTTCAACACAGCTTCGAGGAATAACCCTATTTTCTAGAACGAAGCTCGTGAACAAACCGGAAGCATTTGGAAATGCCGCGTCGAATTATTACTTTTCTTATCAGTCTGGAATATTGAATGTCGATTTCGTAGATAATTTTAGTGAAGACGTGATTTCAACCAATCGTCAGTAACTAAACTGGGAGCATGATGACACGAGAACCCTGAGAGAAAACATTGAGAGATTAGTGAGTTTTCTTGAGAAGGACTGGAGAAGAAAAAGAAGGGCTAAGAAAAAGGAAGAAGTTAAAAAAGATATCGGAATCGATGTTGACGAGTGGGTTTCGACAATTGCTGATGAAACAAGAAAAAGTGATGCGCAAGAAACCGTGAACGCAATTTTGACTGCAGATGGTATTAATCCGAGCACATCACTCGCAATTCTGACTGGTGTCCATAAAGGAACCCCTAACCATCCACAGTATCATTTCAGGGACTTGCATGAAGACATCAAAGATGAAGTGAGGCCATATTATGAGGACAAAAACTATTATTCTGCTATATCTGAAGCGTTGAAAGTGTATCTCAATAATTCAGTAAATAAAGCTAGGAAGAAAGAGCCAAATCTAGATACTGATCAAACTGCTCACATCATCTTTGCAAAAATATTTGGTGACACCGGAATACTCTCTCTGACTGATGGGTATCTTAGGCCAGGAGGAGATGATTTTTATCCGAAAACAAAAAAGAGTATTGAGAACGGGCAAAGAAGTCTCTCGCAAGGAGTATTCCAAGGCTTTAGAAACCCAGAATCTCACGAAGTATATACACATTTAAAGAGATCGGATTTACTTGGAGACCAAGATTGCCTGGATGCCTTAAGTATTCTTTCGTACTTACTTCGTAGGCTGGATAAAGCAAAGTAATAATTCAGATTTACTAGATACCTTAAATCAAATTAGCAACCTCTTCCGCATGGCGTTGAGCAAAGGGCGGCGGGAACGCGTTACCGATGAGTTTTGCCACCGCATACGGCCCTTTCGACATGTCGAACTTAAAGCCCATAGGAAAACCTTGCAGCAGAGCGGCTTCTCTTGCCGTAATCGCGCGGTTTTGTTCAGGATGCAGGAAACGACCTTTTGATGGGTTTGTGCAACCGCAAGTGATGGTTGGCGATGGCTCATCCCATGCCATACGGCCATAAATGTCATTGAAGCCTTTTTGCCGCTTATGGCACTCCAATTGCATATCATCCGGCAAGGCTGACCGGCTGCCACCGTCTTTGGGAATGAGCGATATGAGCTTCTCAATTCGGTCGCATCACTTCACCCCATAATTGTGCATAGGGTCGTTGCTTTGCTCAGGGGCTGGCATGTTAGAAATAGCGTCCTTCACCGACTTCTGTTTTTTATTCGCTTTCGCAAAAACGGGGACTTGGCCTTTTAGGCCAATAAAAATCATTCTCTTGCGCTTTTGCGGCGTGCCGTAATCCTTGGCATTATGCACTTCAAAACCGCACTGATAGCCCAGCTTCTCGAGTCCCTTTTGAAAGTTTTGAATACGAATGTCTTTCGAAAGCCCGGGAACATTTTCAATCATCACAGCTTTAGGTTCGAACTCTCTAACAAAATCTAAAACGCGAAAAATCAAATCATTCATCGGCTCTTTAGCGACGCTAGACGAGCGATGGTGAGTTCGAAGCGTCGAAAATCCCTGACATGGCGGACAGCCTGCCAGAAGCGACAACTCACCCTTTTTCAAGCCAAGCTGTTTGCGAAACGCTTTTGGTGAAACGGTGGTGATGTCTTCTTGCAGAACGGCTGCTTTGGGAAAATTCAACTGGTAGGTTGTAGCTGCGAGCGTATCAAGTTCAACCGCTCCGATAAGTTCAAAGCCAGCTTTCTTCAAACCCCAAGAGAGACCTCCGCAGCCGCTAAACAAGTCGATTGCCGTCTTCTGATTGGTCATTGCCCACTCCCCATTATTTTTATTAGGTGATTCGTAAGACTATTACTGTTCCCCATATGACACAAACGATAGTGAAACCCTAAACCCCATGCCAAACCGGCCCATGGCCTTGGCCGATGTCTGGCGCGGCTTTTATGGCTCGGTGGACGTAGCTCACCGCCGCCTCGGTGGCGTGCAGCAGGGTGGCGTCTGGCGGGTGGCCTTTTTTATCTGTCTCCGCATCCGCAACCAACAACCTATTGGCCAATTGACCCGATAGCGCGCTGGCCAAGGTGCAGCCCGTGCCATGCGTGTTTGTCGTCTCTATGCGGGCTTGCTCGAACACATGCATGCCTGACTGCAAAGCCAATAAATCGGTTACCGAATTGCCCGACGCACTGGCATGCCCGCCCTTGATGAGGGCCGCATGCGCGCCGCCCTCCATTAATTTGTCGGCAGCGCGTTTCATGTCGTCTAGCGTGTCGGTGTCGCGCCCTACCAGCAGGCTGGCTTCGGGCAAATTAGGCGTCACGATAAGCGCATGGCGCACCAGCAGCGAGGCCAGAGCGGCAATCGCGTCTTCGGCCAGCAGCGGGTCGCCCGAGGTGGCTACCATCACGGGGTCGACAATCATCGGTAATTTGGGCGCCAACCGATCGCGCGCCTCGGCCACCGCCTCGATGGTGGCGCGGGTGGCCAACATGCCGGTTTTCATAATATCGGCGCCTATGTCTGACAAAATGGAGGTCATTTGGCTGACCACGAAAGCCGGCGGCACGTCGAATATGTCTTGCACGCCTTGGGTGTTTTGCGCGGTTAGGGCCGAAATGGCGGTGGTGGCATAAGCGCCTTGCGCCATAATGGCTTTGAGGTCGGCCTGTATGCCAGCCCCGCCGCCGCTGTCGGAGCCCGCCACGACCATAACTTTACCCGGTACAAATTTAGCTTCGCTCACGCAGCAACCGTTTGAATGGTGTCGACAATCTCAGAGACCAGCTGCTGCACCAAGGCCGCGTCATCGCCCTCGGCCATTACGCGGATAAGCGGCTCCGTGCCACTTTTGCGGATGAGCAAACGCCCCTGATTGCCAAGCTTCACCTCGCAAGCCGCGATAATGGCTTTCACATCTTCATGCTCTAGCGGCGCGCCAGAGCTGAAACGCACATTCTCTAGAATTTGCGGCACCGGCGTGAACACGCGGCATAAATCGGACACCGGCTTGTCGGTTTTCTTCATCACCGCCAAAACTTGAAGCGCCGCGATAAGGCCATCGCCCGTGGTCGAGAAATCAGACATCACCATATGGCCCGATGGCTCGCCGCCAAGGTTAAACCCATGTTTGCGCATATGCTCCACCACATAACGGTCGCCCACTTGCGTGCGCGCCATGGTGAGGCCGTTGTCTTGCAAATGCCGCTCGAGGCCGAGGTTCGACATGACCGTGGCCACAATGCCAGGGGCGGAGAGTAACTCGCGCGCCTGCCAATCGCGCGCCACCAAACCCATGATTTGGTCGCCGTCAATTATCGTGCCGTTCTCGTCGCAAATAATCAGGCGGTCGGCATCGCCATCTAGCGCGATGCCAATATCGGCGCGGGTTTCGCGCACACGCTCGGCCAAGGCGGCCGTATCGGTGGAGCCGCAACCTTTGTTAATGTTTACGCCATTGGGCGAAACGCCCATGGAAATAACTTCCGCGCCCAGCTCCCAAAGTGCCGTGGGCGCCACTTTATAGGCCGCCCCATTGGCGCAATCGATAACTAGCTTGATGCCCTCTAGCGTTAAATCTTTCGGGAAGGTGCGCTTGGCAAACTCGATGTAGCGCGCCTGACTATCGTCGATGCGCTTGGCCCGACCCAGCTCGGCAGATGGCACGAGGTCATCCGTGGGGGTGTCCATTAATTGTTCAATTTTTTGCTCAATATCATCCGATAATTTGAAACCGTCGGGGCCGAATAGTTTAATGCCATTATCTTCAAACGCATTGTGAGAGGCGGAAATCATCACGCCCAAATCGGCGCGCAAGGAGCGCGCTAGAAAAGCAACAGCCGGCGTAGGAATGGGCCCAAACAAAAACACATCCATGCCCATAGACGTAAAACCAGCCACCAAGGCAGGCTCAATCATATAGCCAGAAAGACGCGTGTCTTTGCCAATAACCACACGATGGCGATGCTCGCCGCGACGGAAATATTGCCCAGCCGCCATGCCCAAACGCAAAGCCGTCTGTGCGTTCATCATTTCGCCGTTTACACGACCTCGAATACCGTCGGTTCCAAAATATTTTTTATTCATGCCCGTTTATCGCCAATTTCGCGAGCGCACCCAAATCACATGCTGTTGCAATATGTTACTTTTGATGCCCGAGAGACAGGCTCGCCGCGCGCAACCGCATGGCTTGCGTCAGTGGCTCTGGCGCATGCGTGCGAATAAAATCGACCTGTTGCTGTAGCGCCAGCATTTCGCCCGCCAGCGAAACAGCCCCCGATTGCTCAACCGCGATGGGTGTGTCGGTTGGCGAGGCCAGCGTGCGCAAAAAACTCTTACGCGAGACGCAAACCAAAACCGGCAAATCAAACTCGCGCTTTAAACGGTTGAGATCCGCCAAAACCGCCAGGGAGGTTTCGGGTCGATTGCCCAAAAAAAAGCCCATGCCGGGATCTAACACCAGCTTGTCGCGCGCAATGCCCGCGCGGGCAAAAGCGTCTAATTTCTGTTCGAAAAACCGAAAAATAATCGGCCAGATATCGCCCTCAGGCGGGGCCGCACGCGTCGCAATACCCTTGGCCTGAATGGCGTGCATCACAACCAGCTTCCCGTCGTAATCAGCCAGCTCATCGTGAAGACTTGGATCTTGGAAACCATTGATATCATTCAGCCAATCGGCACCTTGCGCCATCGCCCAGCGTTGCGTGGCGGGCTGAAAACTATCGACACTTAGCGGCACGCCCAGTGCTTTTAAGCCAGCCCAGACGCTTCCCAATCGCGCAATTTCTGTATCGGCAGACACATCGCCAGCATCGGGATGGCTTGAGGCTGGCCCCACATCCAAAACGTGCGCCCCTTGGTGCCGTAAATCTTGCGCATGCGAAACCGCGGCTTCAGGGTCGAGGTATTTGCCCCCATCCGAAAAGCTATCGGTGGTGATATTAACGATGCCGAAAATTTGCGCCGGAACGGACGCCATAGCTAATTTTAGGTGCCTTGGGGTTCTACCCCGCCCACGCCAGCGCTGCCGGTTGTCGGGAATGGCGAAGAAGGGCCACCCGTTTTCGGCTTATTATCATCGTCTGGGCGGTGCGGTAAATCACCTTTCAGCAAGCCTGCAATTTCATCGCCGCTAAGCGTTTCATATTCCAACAAGCCTTTGGCAATTTTGTGCAAATCGTCCATTTTTTCTTGGCAAATTTTCTTGGCCATATCATAGCCTTCTTCCACCAATTTACGGACTTCCGCATCGATGCGGCGCTGCGTGTCTTCCGACACATTTTGCGTGCTGGCGACACTGCGACCGAGGAAAACTTCTTGCTCGTTTTCGCTATAGGAAAGTGGGCCCATTTCTTCGCTCATGCCATATTGGGTAACCATGGCCTTGGCCATGCTGGTTGCCATTTGAATATCTGACGAGGCGCCCGAGGTCACTTTTTCGTAGCCAAAAATCAGCTCTTCGGCAATGCGTCCGCCCATGGCCACGGCCAAATCAGCTTTCATTTTGCCGCGCGAAATCGACAGTTGATCGCGTTCTGGCAGGCGCATAACCATACCGAGCGCGCGACCACGAGGAATAATCGTCGCCTTGTGAACCGGGTCGGAGGCTTCCATATTCATGGCCACCAAAGCGTGGCCGCCTTCGTGATAGGCGGTCAGACTTTTCTCGTCTTCCGTCATCACCATAGAGCGGCGCTCGGCGCCCATCATCACTTTGTCTTTCGCATCTTCAAATTCTTGCATGGAGACCAATCGCTTGGCACGACGCGCCGCCAACAAGGCTGCCTCATTGACCAGATTGGCCAAATCGGCGCCCGAGAAGCCTGGCGTGCCACGCGCAATCGTGCGCGCATCAACGTCAGCTGCCAAAGGCGTTTTCTTCATGTGAACTTTGAGAATTTTCTCGCGGCCAATGATGTCTGGATTGGGCACCACAACTTGGCGGTCAAACCGACCCGGGCGCAAGAGCGCTGGATCCAACACGTCTGGACGGTTGGTTGCGGCAATCAGAATAATGCTTTCATTGGCTTCAAAGCCATCCATCTCAACCAGCAATTGGTTCAGCGTCTGCTCGCGCTCATCATTGCCGCCGCCGAGGCCGGCGCCACGATGGCGACCGACCGCGTCAATCTCATCGATAAAGATAATGCAAGGCGCATTGGTTTTGGCTTGCTCGAACATATCGCGCACGCGACTGGCGCCCACACCGACAAACATCTCAACAAAGTCAGACCCCGAAATGGAGAAAAACGGTACATTGGCTTCGCCCGCAATGGCGCGCGCCAAAAGAGTTTTACCTGTGCCTGGAGGGCCCACCAGCAAAGCGCCTTTTGGAATGCGGCCGCCGAGGCGTTGAAACTTGGTTGGCTCTTGCAGAAAATCGACAATCTCTTGCAAGTCATCTTTGGCTTCATCAATGCCGGCCACGTCGTCAAAGGTTATGCGACCGTGGGTTTCATTCAAAAGTTTAGCTTTCGATTTGCCGAAGCCCATCGCGCCTTTGCCGCCGCCTTGCATCTGGCGCATGAAAAACACCCAAACGCCGATGAGCAGCAACATGGGGAACCATGAGATTAACACGCCGAGGAAAGTTGGCGAGTTTGAGCTATCGGGTTTGGCGGTAATCGCAACGCCGCGCTCTTGCAAGCGCTGCACGAGGTTTGGATCATTGGGCGGCGAATAAGTGGAGAAAGCGCTGCCATCGGAATAATGACCCGTAATCGCATCCCCCTCGATGGTGACATCGGCGATGGAGCCTGCGTCGACTTCAGCGACAAACTGGGAAAAATTAATACTGCGACCGGAGTTTTGCGCGCCCGGGTTTTGGAACACGTTAAACAGGGTGATCAACATTAGACCAACGACCAACCACACAGCTATGTTTCTCGTACCATTCACGGCATCACCTTTTCATTTTCTACCAAAATCACGTAACCCTCAGGGCCGCGTTTCCTTGAACTTAATATAGGGACGCGGAGGCCACATTACCAGTGCTGCCCGCCCCGCAAAATCGTCAAATATAAGCCCTGTGAATAGACGGGCGTCGACCAAAACCCCGTCTTCGGCTCGATATTGGGGCAAGCCACCATGCGTTTGCCTGTAAAAAACGCTGGTAAAGCAGCGATGTAGCAGGCTGGGAGGGAGGTATCGAAGGTCACTGCGCGCGCGGGTCGCGCGCTTGCATCGCGCAAGGCCTGCATGCCCGCCTGCCCCAATGGCGCGACAAAAAGACCCTTTTCGCGCGCTTTTACTCTCATCCGATTGTCCCAAAGCGTCGCCTTGGCACCTATGGGTAGATGCGTTGGGCAAGCAGCCAGCTCACGACCGATAAATACGCTGTCACGACGCCACCGCATTTGCGCCCCGCCCAAAGTTGCGCCGCCGCTGGCAGCCAGCAGCGGGCGCGCGGCAAAAGCCTCTATCTGCGCGCGCTTTAGCGGATGCGCATGGGCGCCGAAATATCTCACAAAAGCCGCCACAAGACGGGTACGGGCAGGTTCGTCGAGCGCCTTATAGGCATCGCTCGCTAGGCATAAAACACCATAATCATGCCAAGTCGCATGCGTTTCGAGCCAAGTAATAAGCTGGCTATCTAGGCTGGTGCGCACCTCGCGCATCGTATCGGCCAAGCTCGACAATGTCTCGACACTCAGCCCCGCTTCGGCCAATTTCGGCAAAGCTTGGCGCCATCGCACGCGCTCATATTGACGGTCAAAATTGCTTGGGTCTTCCGCCGCCAGCAGGCCTGCTTTTCTGGCCAATTGTTTCAACTCTGCGCCGCGCCATTTTAAAAACGGCCGTAGCAAAACCAAATCCCCAGCTTGTGTGCCTAAAACCTGCTTTTCTGCCATGCCAGACAGGCCATTGATCCCGCTACCGCGTGCCAATCGCATCAATACGGTTTCGGCTTGGTCATCTTGATGATGCGCCAGAACCAAAGCTTCTCCTTTATGCGCTGCACACCAAGCGGCCATCAGGGCGTAGCGCAGAACGCGCGCTTTCTGTTGGATATCGCGCGAGGAGAGTTTTTCTTTCGCCCGCAAGGTAACGTGTTTCAGGCCAAACGCCTTGCACGCCGCCGCCACGCGTTTGGCCTCCAAACGCGCCTCGGAACGCAGACCATGATCGACAGTGAGAATGCTAAACTTGGGTGCGTTTTTTAGCTTACTGGCCTTGGCCGCCAAAACCAGCAGGCCCAAACTATCCCCGCCACCGGATACGCCAAGCGCCACATGCGAGCCCGCTTGCAATCGGTTAAGCGTTTTTAAAAAAGCAGCGGCGGTTCTAGGCGCCACAACCAGCTCGTTTGCGCTCAATTTGAGCCCGCTTGCGAATGGAACTCGAAGCATCTGGAAACTTAGCCCCAAGCTCCGCCAAAGCATCGCAACCCGTTTTCTTTTCGCCCAGCGCGTTCAAGGTCATGCCGAGTTTTAACAGGCTGTCGGGGGCTTTTTTGCTTCTTGCATAGGTGGTGTAGCCGGCCAAAAAGGCCTCGGCGGCTTGCTTATATTGGCGGCGCACGTAAAACGTTTCACCCAACCAATATTGCGAATTGCCAGCCAATTTATGGGTCGGATAAGCATCGACGAGGGAAGCAAAATCGGCTTCCGCGCCACCATAATTTCCAGCCTGTAAATCTTTCAGCGCCCGATTATATAACGCCTTGGGATTCTTCAATGGCGCGCGGGTTTGGCGGCCAAAGTTTTGCAATGCCGATAAATCGCCCTCTCCCACCAATGGCGCTGCTGAAGCTGAAGTGGCAGAAGAAACAGAAAGGGCCGCAGCCGCGTCTGGCAATCCCTCAATGGGGGCAGAGCGGCGCACAAAACCGATGACTTCCGGCTCACTGGATGTGGACGAAATGCCCGTATTGGCACGGCGAACGCCGCTTTCGAGCGCTTGAAAACGGAACTCATTATCCGCTTTGTTGCTTTCGTTGCGTCGCGTCAGAGCTTGCATTTGCAACAGCAAGGTATCCGTATGCGCTTGCAGGGCGCGCAAGCTCTCCGTCATATCGTTAAACCGCGTCCGCAGTTCGGCGCCATTTTGGTTCGGCGCGCCATCCGACGCAGCACGTGGTGCCAAATTATCGGACACCCCGCCTTGCGCCTCAAGGAACTCGATACGTTGGCGTAACTTCATCACCTCGTTGGATTGTCCGCGCGCGCGAAGGTTGCTTTGCGCGTTCAACAATTGCTCTATTTGCATCAGCTTCAGCTCGAGCATTTCTAAACGCTCTCGATCGGCGGCTTCCAACAGCCCATCGCGGGCAGAATTTTGTGGCGCTAATAAACCCGTCGGTGCCGAGCGCGCCGCTTGGGTTGTGGGCGAGGAAACATATTGCGCCTGCGCACTTTGAATGCCAGAGCCGAGACCAAAGCCAAGGAAGAGGCCAAACAAGCTAAAGGTTGAGACCCAAGATAATTTTGAAAACAATTGCATAAGGGTGATATTGCCTCTAATCGCGTCAAAATTAGGGCAGGATACTGCCCCAAAGAAAAGTCAGGATACTGCCCCAAAGAAAAAAGGGCACCCGAAGGCGCCCTAATCTCAATTCAAATACGCTGTCGTTAGCGAATGTTTGCAACGGCGCGGCGGTTTTTCGACCAGCAGCTTTCTTCCGAGCAAAGCGATACTGGGCGCTCTTTACCATAAGAAATGGTTTGCAAGCGGCCACCAGAAACGCCCTCACTGATGAGGAAGTCACGAACGGCATTGGCGCGACGGGCACCGAGTGCCAAGTTGTATTCGCGCGTACCACGCTCATCTGCATGACCTTCGATGGTCAGACGAACGGATGCGTTTTGGTTCAACCAAGCAGCTTGACTGCGCAAAGCAGCACGCGAAGACCCGTCTAAGCTAGACTGGTCGGTCGCAAAGAATACACGGTCAGAAACATTGGCAACAAGATCCTGCACTTCCGCGTTTAGCGAGCTGGATGCGCCTGAGTTATTTGAACTATTTACACGGCCGTCTGTTGTCGAAGCACAGCCAGATATAACCAGGCCTAACAACGCCATGGATAGAATGATTTTTGATTTTGAAGACGGTCCCATTGAATGCTCCTCAAGACTTCCATCAGACATTTTGTCCGAATTATTGATTTAAAATACCTAAAAACAGTTCAAATGCAATCATTTGCTGAACTGACACACACATTTACACAAAATAACTTTAAATATACTTAACGGATAAGCGGCGACCAAGCGGGATCCGAAGCCCAACCAGGTGTCGTTATTGGTCTTTCATTATAGCCCGTAACATCTACGGTCCACAATGTCGAACCTTCATCTGCTCCTTTTCCTTCACGGAAAAATGCAATAACCCGTCCATTTGGCGACCAAGCGGGGCCTTCGTTGTGAAATCCTTCGGTTAAAATTCGTTCGCCAGAGCCATCGGCCTTCATCACACCGATTAAAAACCGCCCTTTCAGAGTTTTGGTAAAGGCGATTAAATCACCGCGCGGCGACCAAACGGGGGTCGCATAGCGGCCTTCGCCATAAGAAATGCGGCGCACGTTCGAGCCATCGGCTTCCATCACATAGAGTTGCTGCGTGCCCATGCGGTCGCTCTCAAACACAATGCGGCTGCCATCGGGCGCAAAACATGGCGCTGTATCAATGGCCAAAGACGAGGTTAAGCGACGGGTCTCGCGGGTGCGCAGATCCATTGTATAAATATTGGAATTGCCATTGCGCTCGAGGCTCAGAATAATTTTCTGACCATCGGGCGAAAACCGAGGGGCAAAAGTCATGCCTGGAAAATCACCCACCACCTCTTGTTGTCCCGTCTCAATGTTCAGCAAATAAACCCTTGGCTTACTATTGGCGAACGAGAGATAGGTAATTTCTTGCGCGGTTGGCGAAAAGCGCGGCGTTAATGCCAAGGAGCGCCCACTGGTTAATTCACTTTGCGAAAAACCGTCTTGGTCCATTACCGCCAGTTTCTTTACCCTTTGATTTTTCGGGCCCGATTCGGACACATAAACGATGCGCGTATCAAAATAGCCCGTCTCGCCAGTTAGGCGTTCATAAATCGCATCGGCGACCAAATGGCTAATGCGGCGCCAATTATCAGGTTTGGTGAAAAACTGCAAACCCGTCATTTGCTGGCCAGCCACAACATCCCAAAGGCGAAACTCAACTCGCAAGCGGCCATCGCTTTGCAATACCGCGCGCCCCGTTACCAGAGCTAGCGCATTTACAACCCGCCAATCTTTGAACCTTGGGCGAACATTCACGCCCACTTGCGTTTCAATAAAAGCCTCGCGGTCAACCGGGCGGAAAAGCCCCGAGCGCTCTAAATCCGCGACCACCACTTTAGCCAAATCTTGGCCCACGCCGCCTTCGCTCACGAAGTCGAGCACCGCAATTGGAAGCGGCTCAATATTGCCTTGCGTAATATCAATTTTGAGCGCCGCATGGGCATGGAATGGCAGCATGGCAAAAAGCACGAGGGCCAATATCGGCTGGCGCAAGTGGCGAGCGGCACGGCTTATATATCTCATCATCTGTATCTCCTAGCTTCCAAGCATCTTACGCGGGTCAAAGGTCAATTCAATATCGCGCCAGCTTTTATATTTCTCAACTGGCATTTTAAACGGTTGGCACCTGCGAATGGCTCGTAGCACACTTTCCGCCGCTGCCCTAAAAAACGGATCTCCCAATTGGCTTCGATTGGCGACAACGGGGCCTGCAGAAATCATACCTGTGGGCGTCAACGACAAGCGAATGCTTACCACAAGGTTTGCCGCCTCGCGCGCGCCCGAAGGCGGCGACCAACACCGACGCATCTGAGCCCGAAACCCGTCTACTTCGCTAAACGTCAAACGTTCGCCCAAATCTTGGCTGTCTTCAGACTTGGCTTCGTCTTGTACTTTGGGCGCATCCGGAATTTTATTCAGTAAGGCTCGCGTCTGGCCAATATTCAGAAAAGGCTTCGGCTGAATTTGAGGCCGTGCAAACGGCGTTGGCTTGGCGACTTTAAAACGCGATGGCTTTTCTTTGCGCGCTTTTTCAGGCGCCTCGCCCTCCGGCTTTCGCGCTTCGAATAAAGGCAAGGCATCTTGCGGGGCCGCCACTGGTTCGGGGGCAGCGCGCTCCGGCGTGGCTTGTGTTTGCTTTACTTGCTTTTCCAACGCCTCTGGTTTGAGGGTGGTCTCTAGCAATTTGGTAAATTCATCCAGATTGATAATTTCAATCGGCAAAGCCCGATCCGTTATCTGGGTATTGTGCAGCATCGGCGCCCATAGCGTTACCAACAAAGCCAGCCCTATGTGTAAAGCCAAAGACCCCAGCACATCGGGGCGCAAACTCATTTCGTTTGACCTTCGGGCGTGTCGGTCACCAAGGCCACGCGGGCAAATCCGGCCGCATTGACGCGCGCCACCACGGTGGCCACGCGGCCATAAGAAACCGCCTCATCTCCGCGCACATAAATGCGTTGTTCATAGCCCGTGCCAACAATCGCTTTCAGGCGCGGCACCAAAGCCTCCAGCGCAATTTCTGTGTCTTGTAAAAAAATCTGCCCTTGGGCATTCACCGTAATCGCTAGGGGTTCTTCATCCCCGCGCAAGGGTTTGGCGCCCGCTTTGGGCAAATTTACCGGAACCCCAACCGTTAACAAAGGCGCTGCCACCATAAACACAATGAGCAAGACCAACATAATGTCGACCATGGGGGTCACATTAATCTCCGCCATCGGCTGATAGCGCTTGCGCTTTTTTCGGCTCGATGGCTGCATGGATTTAGGCCTTTTTCTCACGCGGCGTTTGGCGGGCCACGAGTGCCACAAAATCATCCGCGAAACGGTCTAGGCGCGCGCCGAAGCGGCCTAAATCGCTAGAGATTTTATTATACGCAACCACCGCTGGAATGGCTGCCAAAAGGCCTAATCCCGTGGCAAATAAGGCCTCGGCAATGCCGGGCGCCACAACGGCCAAATTGGTATCTTGGCTCATCGCAATGGCTTGAAACGAATTCATAATGCCCCAAACGGTTCCAAACAAACCAACAAAAGGAGCCACCGCCCCCACTGTGGCCAACACCAAAAGGCGGTGTTCCAAATATTCCATCTCGCGCGCCACCGAGGCGTTTAAGGCTCGCTCGACAAATTGCACCAGCGACAGGCCTTGGGAGACTTTATTACTGTTCTCAAAGCGCACAAATTCGCCCATCGCGGCGTTGAAAACTTTTGTAGATGGGCCGCCATCATAGCCCCCGATTTGCTTGTAAATTTTTTGCAAAGACTCGCCCGACCAGAACACCGCCTCAAACTCATCAGCTTGGCGGCGCACCCGCCGCAAGGTTGCGGTTTTTTCGAGGATAATCGACCAGCACCAGACCGAAGCCAGAATGAGCCCCAGCATCACCGATTGAACGACAATATCTGCCCGCAAGAAAAGCGACCAAAGAGAAAAGTCCGACACCGCAAGTTGCGTCGTTTGTTGCACAAGAACCGGATCCATAAATTACCTTTTTGATGACACGTTTCGAAGTTGAAAGCGCATGACCCTTTCCTAATCTTTAAATGTGACCAAACTTTGTCAGGTCGGCGCTTATTTACAGGCCTCTAGCCCGCAGCCTTTATAATGGGCGAACCTTGATAAGGCGTTAAATCGGCGAGCATGGCCTTGGGCATCCGCTTGGCGCGCCCGTGCAGGTCAACACATGCGGCCAAAATATGGGCCTGCCAAATCGGCTGGCTATCGGCCTCGCGCGTGATGCTCTGTTCGGCGACCAATCTGCCCCCCCGGAATTGGGTGAACACCGTCTCGACCAACAGGCAATCGTCGATGCGGGCTGGCGCCACAAAATCCATTTCCATGCGCCCAACCACAAACGCCAAGGGCGGATCCATCTCTAGCAAAGCCGAATGCTCAACGCCCGCCAAGCGCAGAAAGTTTGAGCGCCCCCGCTCGGCAAATTTCAAGTAATTGGCGTGATAAACAAAGCCCGAAAAGTCCGTGTCTTCATATTGCATTACCATTTTCATCACATGGCTAAAGCCTGCGTCGGTTTTGCAAAACACGCCCATTAGGGCGGCCTCTGTGCTTACTTTTTGCAGCGCCTCTTCGCGAGATAATACTTCACGAGATAATACCATGCTCATGCCGCCTCCTTAGGTTCGCGAACCATCAAATAAATCCGACGCCGCATCTTTCGCACTCTTGGGCACATCCAGCCCCAGATGCGCAAAAGCGGCTGGCATTAACACGCGCCCACGCGGCGTGCGATTGACGAAGCCAAGCTGGATAAGAAACGGCTCGACGATATCTTCCAAAGCATCGCGTGGCTCGCCAAGGGCGGCCGCCAAAGTATCAATGCCCACGGGCCCGCCCATGAATTTTTCGGCCATAACCACCAAATAGCGTCGATCCAGATTATCGAGCCCTCGCCCATCGACCTCTAGTCGCGTCAGCGCCGCATCGGCTAATTTAGCGTCAATAACCGAAGCGTTTTCGACATTGGCAAAATCGCGCACGCGGCGCAAAAGCCGACCCGCCACACGCGGTGTGCCACGCGCGCGCGAGGCGATTTCTCTGGCGCCATCGTCGCTCATCTCTAGCCCCATCAGCTCGGCATTGCGACGCACGATGAACTCCAATTCCTCATGCGTATAAAAGCCGAGGTAAATAGGAATGCCAAAGCGATCGCGCAATGGCGTGGTCAATAGGCCTGAGCGCGTGGTGGCACCAACCAAGGTAAAGGGCGGCAAATCAATTTTCACCGAGCGCGCCGCCGGGCCTTCGCCAATGATTAAATCCAGCTCAAAATCTTCCATCGCCGGGTATAAAATTTCTTCCACGGCGGGGCTGAGGCGGTGAATTTCATCGATAAATAAGACATCATGCGCTTCGAGATTGGTCAGCAAAGCGGCCAAGTCTCCAGCTTTGGAAATCACTGGCCCAGAAGTCGACCGAAAGCCCGTGCCTAATTCGCGCGCTATAATTTGCGCCAAAGTGGTTTTGCCCAGCCCGGGCGGCCCTGCCAGTAAAACATGGTCGAGCGCGTCGCCGCGTTTTTTGGCCGCCTCGATAAATACCGCCAGATTTTCGCGTCCCTTTTTTTGCCCAACAAAATTAGCTAGCGTTTTCGGGCGCATAGCGTGATCCATATCGCCGCCCGACTGGCTATCTGCCGCTATTTCATTTTGGTCAATGAGGCGCTCCGACATTATACCAACTCTTTCAGAGCTTGTTTAATCAGCGCTTCGACGCTGCTTTCCTCATCGTCCAATTTGGCGCGCGCGGCCATTAGCCCTGCATTGGCTTGGGCGCGCGGATACCCCAGATTGGTCAAGGCCGATAAAGCCTCGCCCAGCGCTTTGCTCACCTCACTGACATCGCTTTGCGGCGTCACCACCCCAAATTGAGCTTCCGGCACTTTGTCTTTTAACTCGGTAACAATGCGCTGCGCTACTTTGGGGCCAACGCCCGGCGCTCGCGCTACCATGGCTTTATCTTCGGCGGCCACGGCTTGCGATAATTCAGTACCCGATAGCACGCCCTGAATGGCCAGCGCCACTTTGGCGCCAACGCCTTGCACACTCATCAGCAAGCGGAACCAGCTGCGGTCTTCTTCGTTTAAAAACCCGAATAAGCGCAATTGGTCTTCGCGCACATAGGTTTCAATGGCTAGGCTTACGGCCTCTCCATCGCCGGGCAAATTATCCATCATGCGCGCCGAGCCCTCGACCATATAGCCGACGCCGCCCACATCGATGAGCACCCAATTATCGCCATGTCCATCCACGCGTCCGCGCAATCGTCCAATCATAAAGCCGCTCCCTTGGCATCGGCGCGCGCAATCGCGGCCTGCAATCTACCGCCAAAATCGCCAGCATGAGCTAGCGTAATGGCAATCGCCAAAGCATCGGCGGCATGTTCATCTTTTATTTCAGCTTGTGGCAACAACATACTCACCATGGCGTTAATCTGGTTTTTATCGGCATGGCCTGCGCCCGTGACACTGCGCTTGATGAAGTTTGGCGCATATTCAGCCACGGATAATCCGCGTCGCGCTGGCTCCAGCAAACACACGGCGCGCGCTTGCCCCAGCTTCAAAGTCGCTGCGCCATCGCGGTTAACAAAAGTCTGCTCAACGGCGGCAAATTCAGGGGTATAGTCATCGAAGACAACAGCCAAACCTTGCTCCAATTGCAGCAAGCGCTCGGCCAAACTCAGCTTGGCATCCGAACGCACCGAGCCGTTGGCGACATGTTTTAATTTTGTGCCGCTCATATCCACAACGCCCCAGCCGAGAAATCGAAGACCCGGATCCAGACCGATAAGGCGTCGTGTTTGGGAGCTCACATTTTATCCTTCACGTTGGCAATATTATTCAGACGATAATTGTTCCAACAAATCTTCGGAAATATCAAAATTGGCATAGACATTTTGCACGTCGTCTACATCGTCGAGAGCGTCTATAAGCTTCAATACTTTTTCCGCTACTTCGCCCTCAATCGCAATGTCATTTTGCGCGCGCCAAACAATCGTCGCGCCGCGCGGCTCGCCTAAGGCGCCTTGCAAGGTGGTCATCACGGCGTGCAATTCATCGGCCGCGCAAATAATCTCATGGCCCTCGCCAGAGCTATCCACATCATCGGCCCCCGCTTCAGTGGCCGCCTCAAACACCGCTTCGGCATCGGCCACATCAGCATCAAATTCAATGGCGCCAACTTTATCAAACATGAAAGAAACCGAGCCTGTCTCGCCAAGGTTGCCACCGTTTTTGGAAAAAGTAGAGCGCACATCGCCCGCTGTACGGTTGCGATTATCGGTTAGCGTCTCGACGATAATGCCAATGCCTGCAGGGCCAAAGCCCTCGTAGCGCACTTCGTCGTAATTTGTGTCGGCATCATCGGCACTCTTTTTAATGGCACGTTCGATGTTGTCTTTCGGCATGTTTTGCGCGCGCGCAGCCAAAATGGCGGTGCGTAAGCGCGGATTAGCGTCTGGGTCTGGCATGCCCATTTTGGCCGCAACCATAACTTCTTTGGTCAGACGCGCAAAAATCTTGGCGCGTTTTTTGTCCTGCGCACCCTTGCGGTGTTGAATATTTTTAAACTTGGAATGGCCTGCCATTTATCAGCTCCAAAAAAGAATCATATGTGAGGTTACAAGGTTGCCCGCACAGAAGAAAGCCCATGCATCCAATTAATAAAGAACCAGAAGACAGGCTAAAAACTCGGCGCCGCCGACGATAATCTGCCGCCCGAGCGCACCGGATGAATGGCCGTGGCCAATCCTGTTTTATCATCGGTTTCAATAATCACACCGCATAGGCTCGGCGTGCCTTGGGCGGGGCCAAAACGGGGGCCGCGCAATTTCGTAACGAAACGGTTTACCGGCTCGTCTTTTTCCATGCCGATGACGCTATCGTAATCACCGCACATTCCTGCATCGGTTTGATAGGCGGTGCCCATGGGTAAAATTTGCGCGTCTGCGGTCGGTATGTGCGTGTGCGTGCCGACCACCAAGGAGGCGCGGCCATCGCAAAAATGACCCATGGCCATTTTCTCAGATGTCGCCTCGGCATGAATGTCGATAATAATCGCATCGGCCACTTCGCCCAAAGGACAAGCGGCCAGCTCGCGCTCAATGGCGGCAAAAGGCTCGTCGAGCGATTCCATAAACAACTGCCCCATCACGTTAATTACCAACACGCGTTTGTCGCCCGCCTCAAACAGGCCAACGCCGCGACCGGGGGTGCCGGGTGGAAAGTTAACCGGCCGCAAGAGGCGCGGTTCATTGGCGATATAGCCGCTAATAGATTGCTGGTCCCAAACATGATTGCCGGTCGAGACAACATCGACGCCCGCCTCGAAAAACGCTTCCGAAATATCGGGAGTAATGCCAAAACCGCCAGCGCTATTCTCGCCGTTGACGATAACAAAATCCAATTCATATTGACTGCGCCAAACCGGCACTTGGCGGATAACCGCCTCGCGGGCTGCGCGTCCAACTACATCCCCTAGAAAAAGAATTCGCATAATTTATCCACTCTCAACCAAATATAGGTTCGCTTCCGTAACGACCCCGTCGATGACTTCGTCATGCGGCTCGCTCGGGCATTTGTCAACCATTTGCATGTCGTAAGCCATGCCATAGGTCACAATCGGGCCTGTTTGGCGAAGTTCATTTAAGGCCTTGTCGTAATAGCCCGCGCCGCGACCTAGCCGATTGCCTTGGCGGTCAAACCCCACAAGCGGCAGCAGCAGGATATCGGGCCGCACGCTTGCCGCTTCGGGTAAAGGCGCTAAACCGCCCACGCCATCGCTAGTCAGCGCATCGCCAAAAGCGAAACGACGAAACACCATGCCTAGCTCGCGGCTTTCGCAAAACGGCAAACAAAGCGTGTGCCCTTGCGCCACCAAAGCTCGCAGGAGCGGGCGCACATCTATCTCACACCCCATGGGGTGATAGGCGGCGATAATTTGAGATTTTGGAAGAACCAGCGCCATGGCTTGTTCGGCCAATTGTTGCGCCGCAATTTCGGGCGCTTGCGCGTGGCGGATTTTGCGCGCCGCCAGCAAAGTTTTTCGAAGGGTGGGTTTATCTGTCATCGATAGTATCATCGGGTTATCATCGGATTATTATTGGCACTTGCAAAGCGGAACCGCCACGACCGGTTTATGCGTAATCCCCGGAGACCTACATAAGTAGGTGGGCACCGTATGAAACAGGCCACGGCCCGCCTCAGGGACAGCTCCCTAAAGGATCGTAAGGTCCCGAATGTTATATGCATTTATCGCGTCGGGCAGTTCCGTCATTATCTATAGACCTAATTCAGCCCTTACGCCACTTTACTTTATGCTTCTGGTGTTGGCGGCATCATCGCCTCTACCTTTTCAGCCGCCAGCACCAGAGCCGCCGACAGCGCTTCTTCCATGTCGCCCATTTTCTCGCCCAAAGTTTCGCGTGCGGAGCCCGCTTTGGCGACATCTTGGCGAATGGCTTCAATCTCATGTTTCATGTCGCGCAGCTCATTGCATAGGGTCAGGGCGGAAAGCACCAATAAGTGACTATCGCCAATTTTTTCATTGCCTTTTTTTAGCGTTGCCACGCGAGCGGCTAAATCTTCGGCCAATTGCGAGACTTGCGCCTCTTCGCCATCGGCGCAGACCACTTGGAACGGGCGTGAATTAATCAGAACGGTCATTTCAGCCATTTACACACCCCCCAGCACGTCATCGATTTGGCGCATTGCTTTGTCGATTTGAACACCCGCGCGCGTTTGGATGGCTTCCAATTCGGCTTTCTTCTTTTTCAAGCCCGACACTTCGGCGCGCAAATGGGCGCACTGCATGGCCAAAGCGTCAACCTCCGCCTGCTTGCCGACAATCTCACCACCCGTCGTGGCGGCAGATTTTTTCTGATGTTCTTCAAGCCTATCCAGAGCTGCGTTCAAGCGCTCCATCGCGGGACGAATTTTTTGCATAATAACCCTCTTTCCCCAACATAAGGACAGGGGGGATTATCCGTCAATAGCCAGTCGGTACTCAGTCGGTACTCAGTCGGTACTCAGTCAATGCAAAGTCAATAGGAACAAGTAAAAACGAGACTCTTAGCTTCGAATCTGGCATTTACTCTAGCATTGACTCTGACAGGCCTCGGGGGCATTGTGCGCCCCATATTGCCAACGTTAAATCTAGGGCCAATCGTGTAAATCATAGGCCTTCTTGGGTGTTCCCAAAGAAGGTCGATGGATAGTCCAAGTCTCGCCCTTGTTGCGAGACGGATATGAGGAATTTTGAATGTCTGACGCCGATGAAACCAAAATGAAAAGCGCCACTTCCATGCCGTTGGGAGATATGGCAAACGCCATTCGCGCCCTATCGATGGACGCCGTTCAAGCCGCCAATTCCGGCCACCCTGGTTTACCCATGGGCGCTGCCGACATTGCCACGGTGCTTTACACCAAATTTTTAAAAATCGATCCGCTGGCGCCAAATTGGCCAGACCGCGACCGCTTCGTGCTGTCGGCGGGCCACGGCTCGATGTTGCAATATTCTTTGCATTACCTGTTTGGCTTTGCCGATATGACGCTGGACGAAATTAAAAACTTCCGTCAATTGGGCGCCCGCACCGCCGGCCACCCTGAATATGGTCATGCCAGCGGCATTGAGACCACCACCGGCCCACTTGGCCAAGGCATTTCCACAGCCGTTGGCATGGCGCTAGCCGAGCGCATGATGAACGCGCGCTTTGGCGATGAGCTGGTCGATCACTTTACTTATGTGCTGGCCTCCGACGGTGACTTGATGGAAGGCATTAGCCATGAAGCCATCTCGATTGCTGGACACTTAAAATTATCACGCCTCATCGTGCTTTATGATGACAATGACATCTCTATCGATGGCCCGCTGAACCTTACCGAATCTGGCGATGCGCTGGGTCGTTTCCAAGCCGCTGGCTGGGATGCCGTTCGCATTGATGGCCACGACACAGACGCCATTGAAACGGCCATCGCCAATGCCCGTAAAACCAATGCGCCAAGCTTAATCGCATGCAAAACTACCATTGGGTATGGCTCGCCCAATAAGCAAGGCACCAGCGGTGTGCATGGCGCGCCTTTGGGCGACGAAGAAATTGCCCTGACGCGCGAAGCTTTGGGCTGGTCGGCAGAACCGTTTGAAATTCCATCGCACGTGTTAGACGCTTGGCGCCTTGCCGGTCGCGCCCATGCCTCGACCCGAAAAGGGTGGGAAGAGCGCTTGAGCCAACAACCTGCGGAAACGAAAAATCGCATGGAACGCGTCATTGCTGGCAATCTGCCAGAGGGCCTCGACGAAGCCGTCGATACTTATAAAAAACATCTGGCCGAAGAAAAGCCGGGCTGGGCGACACGCAAATCTTCGGAAGAAGTTTTAAAAGCCATTGTTCCCCATGTTCCAGAAATGATTGGCGGCTCCGCCGATCTGACTGGCTCCAACAATACGCGCACACCAGAGCAAGCCGCCGTCTCGGCCGATAATTATGCCGGACAATTTATCCATTGGGGCATCCGCGAACACGGCATGGCCGCGGCCATGAACGGCATGACTTTGCACGGTGGGTTTATTCCTTACTCGGGCACCTTTTTGGTGTTCTCGGATTATTCGCGCCCTGCCATTCGCATGTCGGCACTGATGAAACAACGCACCATTCATGTGCTGACCCATGACAGTATTGGGCTTGGCGAAGATGGCCCGACCCACCAACCGGTAGAGCATTTGTCGGCTTTGCGCGTCATCCCCAACACATTTGTATTTCGCCCTGCCGATGCCATTGAGACCTTGGAGTGCTGGCAATTGGCGCTACAATTAGACACGGCGCCAAGCGTTTTGGCGCTCACTCGCCAAGGCTTGCCTGCCGTGCGGACTTACGAAGAGCGCAATGTTTGCTCGCATGGGGCCTATGAATTGGCACCGGGCGGCAAAGATCCGCAAGTGACGATTATGGCCTCGGGCTCTGAGATTTCCATCGCCATGGAAGCGCGCGAAAAGCTGGAAGCCGAAGGCATTGGCGCCCGTGTGGTTTCCGTGCCTTGCATGGAATTATTCGAGCAACAATCCGCCGCGACCAAAGCCGATGTCTTGGGCAATACGCCCGTGCGCATCGCTGTAGAGGCCGCTATGCAGATGAGCTGGGATCGCTATTTGCGCGAACAAGACGTATTCATCGGCATGAGTGATTTTGGTGCCAGCGCACCAGCGGCACAATTATTTCAACATTTTGGCATTACGGCAGACGCCGTCATTGCTGCAGCGCGCGAAGCGCTGGCCTTATAAATAGTCATACGAGAGGAATTTAAAAATGGCAGTTAACGTAGCAATCAACGGTTTTGGCCGTATCGGACGCCTTGTCTTGCGCGGCATCATCGAAAGCGGACGCAAAGACATTAATGTCGTTGCAATCAACGATTTGGGCAGCATTGAAAACAACGCGCATATGCTAAAATATGACAGTGTGCATGGCACGCTGGCGGCCACAGTGAAAGCCACAAAGACGGGAATTAACGTCAATGGCAAAGCCATTAAAGTGATTGCCGAACGCGACCCAGCCAATCTGCCTTGGGAAAAAATGGGCGTCGACATTGCCCTAGAATGCACAGGCCTTTTCACCACACAAGAAACCGCCGGTAAGCACATTACCGCTGGCGCGAAACGCGTGTTGGTATCCGCTCCGGCTTCGGGCGCTGACCTGACAGTGGTTTATGGGGTTAACCATAAGAAACTGAAAAAGAGCCACAAGATTGTCTCGAACGCCTCTTGCACCACCAACTGCTTGGCACCTGTGGCTCAAGTGTTGGACAAAAGCTTCGGCATTGCGCGCGGCTATATGACAACCATTCACGCGTTCACCGGCGACCAAAGCACTGTCGATACGTTGCACTCCGACCCGCGTCGTGCGCGTGCCGCATCGCTGTCGATGATCCCGACCTCTACTGGCGCAGCTAAAGCCGTAGGTCTGGTATTGCCAGAGCTAGCAGGCCGCCTCGATGGCACCGCCGTTCGCGTGCCAACACCAAATGTATCGATGATTGATTTGGTATTCGAAGCGAAAAAGAAAACCACGGTAAAAGAAGTTAATGCCGCGATTTTGAAAGCCTCCAAAGGCCCGTTGAAAGGCATTTTGGGAGTTTGCGACGAGCCGCTGGTTTCGATCGACTTTAACCATAGTCCTTTCTCGTCGACCTTTGATTTGACGCAAACCCAGATTGTCGATGGCAAATTGGTTCGTGTGTTGAGCTGGTATGACAATGAATGGGGCTTTGCCAATCGCATGGCCGACACGGCCGTTGCCATGGGCAAACTTTAAGTCCACCAAATAGGGATTTGACCCATGACCGGTTTTAAAACACTTGATGACCTAGCTGCCAAGACGCCAGCTGGTGCCATCGTCCTCGTTCGAGCGGACCTAAATGTGCCGCTCGACGAGACCGGTGCTGTGCGCGATGCCACCCGATTGGAACGGCTTTTGCCGAGCTTGAAACAGCTCAGCCAAGCTGGCTATCGCATCGGTATCCTGTCGCATTTTGGTCGTCCCAAAGGCCAAGTGGTCGCTGAGATGAGCCTCGCGCCCGTCTCCAAAGCTCTTGGTGTATTATTGGGTCAAGAGGTTACCTTTGCCCCAGATTGCATTGGCCAACCAGCCGCTTCCGCGCTGACGGCTTTGCCTGAAGGTGGCATTTGCGTTCTCGAGAACACACGGTTTCATGCGGGCGAAGAAGCCGATGAGGCTGAGTTTTCCAAAGCCTTGGCAGCCTCGGCGGACGCTTATGTGAACGATGCGTTTTCGGCCGCCCACCGAGCCCATGCTTCGACGCATGGCATTGCTCAACATTTGCCAACCTATTGCGGCGCGGCCATGCAAGCCGAATTAGAAGCCTTGGAGGCAGCCCTTGGCGCGCCCCAACGCCCGCTTGTGGCTGTCGTCGGGGGCGCTAAGATTTCCACCAAATTGGATTTATTAGGCAATCTATCCGCCAAAGTCGATGTTCTGGTTATCGGCGGTGGCATGGCCAATACGTTTTTGGCCGCGCAAGGCCATGACGTTGGCAAATCGCTTTGCGAAACCACCATGCTCGACACAGCGCGCGAAATTATGGCGCAAGCCGACGCGCAAGGCTGTCGTATTTTATTGCCCTGCGACGCCGCCGTGGCGCCAGAATTTGCCGCCGGACAAACGCCCATGATTGTGGCCAGCGAGAGCGTGCCTTCCGACCAGATGATTTTGGACGCAGGGCCCGAAGCGGTAATCGAAATTTGTGCGGCTTTTGATAGCGCCGCGACCCTGATTTGGAACGGGCCTTTGGGCGCTTTTGAAATCGAGCCATTTGATACGGCAACCAATAAAACGGCGCAATATGCCGCCAAGCTAACCGAAGCAGGCGGGCTAACGTCTGTGGCTGGCGGTGGCGACACGGTCGCGGCCCTCAACCATGCCGGCGCAGGCCCTAAATTCACCTATGTATCCACCGCAGGTGGCGCATTTTTAGAGTGGCTGGAAGGCAAACCTTTGCCCGGCGTCACAGCCCTTACAAGTAACTAAAGGAGAGTAAGATGAACAAACAGGCTCTTGAAGCAATTGCCCAAGCCATAGTGGCAGACGGACAAGGTATTCTGGCGGCGGACGAAAGTACCGGCACCATTAAAAAGCGTTTCGACACCATTAACGTGACCTCCACCGAGGACAGCCGACGCGATTATCGCGAAATGCTGTTCCGCACCACCGAGGCGATGCAGGAAAATATTTCGGGCGTGATTTTATTTGACGAAACCATCCGTCAAAAATCAGCCGATGGCACACCGCTCACGCAAATCATGCTCGATGCGGGCGCCTTGCCCGGCATTAAAGTAGATGCCGGCGCCAAAGACATGGCAGGCCATGCAGGCGAAATGGTAACCGAAGGCCTCGATGGCTTGCGCGATCGTTTGGCTGAATACCATGGGCTTGGCGCTAGGTTTGCCAAATGGCGTGCCGTTCTCAACATCACAGACACGCACCCTTCGGCTGGCTGCATTGGAGCCAACACACACGCTTTGGCGCGCTATGCGGCGCTTTGCCAAGAAGCCGAGATTGTGCCGATTGTCGAGCCGGAAGTGATTATGGACGGCAGCCATTCGGTGGAGCGTTGCTATGAAGTGACCACCGCCGCTCTAACCCATCTTTACGCCCAAATGGCCGAACAAGGTGTGCATCTGGAAGGCACAATTTTGAAACCCAATATGGTGCTTTCCGGCTCGCAACACGCGACGCAAGCGGGTGTCGATCAAGTGGCTGAAATGACTTTGGATTGCTTCCACAAATGTGTGCCCGAAGCCGTGCCAGGCATTGTCTTCTTGTCCGGTGGCCAGTCCGATGTCGATGCGACGGCTCATTTGGATGCGATGAATAAAATTGGCGGTCTGCCATGGAAGCTGAGCTTCTCTTATGGCCGCGCGTTACAAGCCGCACCTTTGAAAGCATGGATCGGCGAGCTGGCAAATGTGCCTGCCGCCCAAGCCGCTTTCGCCCATCGCGCCAAAATGAACGGCCTTGCCGCGCTCGGTAAATGGGACGCTTCTCTGGAAGGCTAAGCGAGAAGATAAAGAAAAGCCCGCGTTGGGAGACTGGCGCGGGCTTTTTATTGCCCGCTTGTTTTTCGCGCGCCAATGAGAAACTCAGTATTGCCTTGCGGCCCCTTTATCGGGCTTTGCACAATACCATCCACTTGCCAACCCGACGGATGGGCAGCGAACCAAGCCTCGATACGCGCACAAATTTTTGCATGCATATCCTGGTCACTGACCACGCCATTTTTGCCGAGATTACTTTTGCCCGCTTCAAATTGCGGCTTGATGAGCGCCAAAGCCCAGCCGCCGGAAACAATGTTATCCAGCACGCTATTCAAAGCCAATTCCAGCGAAATAAAACTGACATCACAGACCAAAGCATCAATCTCTCTATCGAACGTATCGGGTGTGATATGGCGCGCATTCAACCCTTCAAAATTGGTGACGCGCGCATCTTTTCTCAATTTACGATGCAGCTGGTCACGCCCCACATCGACCGCGAGAATATGCGCGGCACCTTTTTGCAAAGCCACATCGCTAAAGCCGCCCGTCGAGGCACCAATGTCGATGACGGTTTTTCCCTCGATAGGATATTGAAAATGATCCAAGCCTTTCTCGAGCTTTAGCCCGCCACGCGAAACATAACCATGCGCGGGCGCGGCAATAATCACATCGCTGGAAGATACCATTTGCGAGCTTTTGCGGGCGGCCACGCCATTGACCGTAACCTGCTTAGCTTTAATGGCGGCGGCACTTTGGGCGCGGCTGTCGAATAATCCGAGATTAACGAGGTGCTGATCGAGGCGGGTTTTCGTGGCGCTCATGCCCCAACTCCAAAGCCGCTATTCGCCAGCTTTGGGCGGTACTGCACGAAGCTGCGTTTCATCGGCACCGATGAGACGGCGCACGGTTTCGATGATTTGCGCGGCATTCAGCCCTGCCAAATCATACATAGCCGCCGGGTTGCCATGGTCGATATAAGTGTCCGGCAAGGTCAAGCTGCGGCACTTCAGGCCACCATCGAGATGACCGTGGCTAGCAAGCAAGTTCATCACATGGCTACCAAAGCCGCCAATCGCGCCTTCTTCAAGAGTGACTAAAACCTCATGCTCGCGCGCCATACGCAAAATAAGGTCTTCATCTAGCGGTTTCATAAAGCGCGCATCGATGACGCTGGTACGAAACCCTTGCGCGTCCAATTGGTCGGCCGCCAATTCGGCTTGGCCAAGCCGTGTGCCATAGGAAAGCAAACAAATACGCCCGCCTTCACGAATGACGCGGCCTTTGCCGATTTCCAAAACCGTGCCGCGCTTTGGCAACTCAATACCCACCCCTTCGCCACGCGGATAGCGCAGCGCCGTTGGGTGTTCGTCAAAGGCCGCTTGGGTGGCCACCATGTGTTTTAACTCGGCCTCATCGCCCGGCGACATCAGCACCATATTTGGCAAAGTTCCCAAAAAAGCGGCGTCGAAAGAGCCCGCATGGGTGGGGCCATCGGCGCCCACCAGCCCTGCCCGGTCAATCGCAAAACGCACGGGCAGGTTTTGAATGGCCACATCATGCACCACTTGGTCATAGGCGCGTTGCAAAAACGTCGAGTAAATCGCGGCGAAAGGCTTGAAGCCCTCACTCGCCAAGCCTGCCGCAAAAGTCACCGCATGTTGCTCGGCAATGCCCACATCAAACGTTCGGTCTGGAAAGGCTTTGCCAAATTTATCAAGCCCCGTGCCCGATGGCATAGCGGCGGTAATCGCGACGATTTTATCGTCATCGGTGGCCTCTTGAATAAGGCTTTCGGCGAAGACGCCTGTATAGCTTGGCGCGCTGGGTTTGGATTTCACCTGCTCGCCGGTGACGACATTGAACTTCGAAACGCCGTGATATTTATCGTCAGAGGCCTCTGCGGGCGCATAACCATGGCCCTTTTTGGTCACCACGTGAATAAGCACCGGGCCGTTTTTCATTTTCTTGACGTTTTCCAAAACCGGAAGCAAATGCTCCAAATTATGCCCGTCAATCGGCCCTACATAGTAAAAGCCCATTTCTTCAAACAGCGTGCCGCCGGTCATGAAGCCACGGGTATATTCTTCCATTTGGCGGGCGCGTTCTTGCACCGCGTCTGGCAGATGTTTGACCAAATCTTTCAGCATGCGGCGGAACGAGCGATAGGTTGTGCCCGACAAAATGCGCGCCAAATAAGCACTCATAGCCCCCACAGGCGGCGCGATGGACATATCATTATCGTTGAGAATAACCACCATGCGGCTATCCATGGCGCCGGCATTATTCATCGCCTCATAGGCCATGCCCGCGCTCATGGCGCCATCGCCAATCACCGCAACCACATGATTATCTTTGCCCGCTAAATCGCGTGCGGCCGCCATGCCAAGCCCCGCCGAAATGGAGGTGGAGCTATGGCCTGCGCCAAAGGGATCGTAAATACTTTCGCCGCGTTTGGTAAAACCCGATAGGCCGCCCGCTTGGCGAAGTGTGCGCATACGGTCGCGCCGCTCGGTTAAAATTTTATGCGGGTAAGCCTGATGGCCAACATCCCAAATCAGTCGGTCGTCAGGCGTATCAAAAACATAATGCAGAGCCACGCTCAACTCGACAACGCCAAGGCCAGCGCCCAAATGGCCGCCAGTTTCCGACACGGCAGAAATCATTTCCGCGCGCAATTCATCGGCCAATTGTGCCAAATCGCTTTTCGCTAATTGGCGCATATCGGCAGGTCGATGAATACGGTCGAGCAATGGCGTGGTCATAAAACCAAATCCTTCTGAGTTCCCCGTGTTCTATCAGTTCTTTCGCAGAATAACAAACCGGGCCGCTTGTCGCAGGGGCTCCGCTTCGAGCCCAAATGGCGCCAAATGCGCGATGGCCGAAGCGGCGCGTTTTCCGGCCTCTTGGCGCGCGCCATCTAGCCCTAAAAGAGAGACGAAAGTGGCTTTGCCTTCGGCCATATCTTTGCCCGCCGTTTTGCCCAAGGTTTCGCTAGCCCCCGTCACATCCAAAACATCATCGGCAATTTGAAAAGCCAGACCCAAGTCTTGCGCGTAGTCTTTTAAAGCCGATGTCTGGGGCATATCGCCAGCCCCTAAAAGAGCGCCTGCCTCGACGGCGAAACCAATCAGCGCTCCGGTTTTTAGCGCCTGCAAGCGGGTTAGATCTGTCACATCGAGAGATAACTCAGGCGACAAAATATCAAGCGTTTGCCCGCCCACCATACCGTCCATACCGGCAGCGCGCGCCAAATTCGCCACCAGCGCCAGACGCACGCTGGCCTCAGCATGGGTGGCGGGGTCCGCCAAAATTTCAAACGCCAAAGTCAGCAAAGCATCGCCCGCCAAAATCGCCGTGGCCTCGTCATAGGCTTTGTGCAGGCTTGGCCGACCGCGACGAAAATCATCATCATCCATGGCCGGCAAATCATCATGCGCCAGCGAATAGCAATGCACACATTCCAGCGCCGCCGCCACGCGCACGGCTTGCGATTGCGGCACGCCAAACAATTGGCTGGTAGCCAGACATAAAAAGGGGCGAAAGCCTTTGCCGCCATCCAAAGCTGCATAGCGCATGGCTTCGACAAGCCGTTTTTCTGGGCCTTGGGGGACACGCAAAATAGCGTCTAATTCGGCGCGAACCAGAGCGGTGGCTTGCTCGCGTGCCTTTGTGAAGTCAGCAGCTTCGGGCATTCCCTAGTCGGCGTCCAGCGGGCTGGTGACGCCGCCGGTGATTTTTTCAATGCGCGCTTGTGCGCTTTTCAACTTATCATCGCAATAGGCGCGCAATTGGGCGCCCCGTTGGTAAATCTCGATAGATTCTTCCAACGCCACATCGCCTGTTTCCAAACGGTCGACGATGCTCTCCAATTCGGCCAAAGCCTGCTCGAAGCTGAGCTCTAAAATATCTTCTGCGACGTCTATCTTGGTTTCTTGCGACATGCTAAATCCTCTTTCGTTTCGCCTGCGAGACGCAGGATCAAGCGGCGGTTTGCTGATAATAACATACGCCGTTTTCGTCAAAATTCATCTCTAATTTGCCCCGATGCACCAAACACATCAAGTGCGACAGGCTTTCGCCAGAGGCCATGAAAAACACCTCGCGGCCAATGCGGCGTTTAAACAGAACAGAAAAAACCTTGCCATCAATCGCACGACGCGGCTCGGCGCAAACGTCGAGCAAGCGCACCAGCGATCTTTCATGCCCGTCGATGAGAGCTTGTAGGCGCGCATGAAGCCCATAAAACGGCTCATTATGGGCGGGCAGAACCAAAACATCATCGGGCAGAACCGACTTCAAACGATGGCAGCTATCAATCCAATCTTGCAGCGGATTGCCCATCGGCTCGGTTGGGAACAACGATACATTCGAAGAGATGCGCGGGATAACTTGGTCGCCCGAGATCAGCACTTTCACCTCTGGCGAATACAGACAGGCATGTTCAGGCGCGTGGCCTGAGCCAATTTCAATGTGCCATTCACGGCCATCAATCTCTACCGTATCGCCTTGCTGAATGCGCCGGAACGCCTGCGGTAGCGGGTGAATATGCGACCCAAAACTGCCAAAGCGTTCGCGGTAGCGACCAATGGCTTCTTCATCAAAACCAGCCGCGCGATAAAACTGAATGCCTTCTGCGGGTGCGGTTTTTCCGGTGTCGCCCGCCATCGTGCGGCACATCAGATAATCGGTTCGGGTCATATAAAACTCAGCGTCAAAGCGCTCCACCAGCCAGCCTGCAAGGCCTACGTGATCTGGGTGCAAATGTGTGACGATAACTTTTTTCAACGGCTTGCCGCCCATGAAACCCGCAAACAGATTTTCGTAATGCGCCCGCGACCCTTTGGTATCAACACATGTGTCAACAATCGTCCAGCCATCGCCATCGCGCAGCAGCCATAGGTTAATATGGTCGAGCGAATAGGGTAGCGTCATGCGGACCCAGAAAATGCCATCGGCGACTTCTATCGGCTCGCCCTCTTTCGGGATGTCCTCAAATGGGTAACGCAGACCGTGCGCTTGGCTCGCGCCTGTTTTTTTATCGCTCACAACAATCCTATCCGCCAAGGAATTGGCTTCCAATCAACTTGGCACTAATCTATCTATTGGAGACCATCCTATTGTGATTGCGCGCGAAGCGCAATTCGCCCAATTCGGGAGCCGTAAAACGATGACCCAGTTAATTGCCGCCGATGCGGCTGGCCTAGAGCTTTGCGCCGCCCACTTGCGCCAAGGCGAAGCTGTGGCCATGCCCACGGAGACGGTTTACGGACTGGCCGCCGACGCCACCCAAGGCGACGCCATTGCCAAAATATATGCGCTGAAAAACCGCCCCCAATTCAACCCGCTAATCTGCCATGTGCCAGACCTTGAAGCGGCGCGCCACTTCGGTGTCTTCAACGAAACGGCTGAAAAACTGGCGGCGCAATTTTGGCCGGGCCCGCTGACGTTGGTTTTGCCGCGCACGCCAGATTGCCCGGTTCATCCCTTGGCTTCAGCGGGGCTGGACACGCTGGCCATTCGCATTCCGGCTCACCGTGTGGCGCAAGATTTATTACGCAAAGTTGGCCGCCCCTTGGTGGCGCCCAGTGCCAATCCATCGGGTCGGTTGAGCCCCAGCCAAGCAGAGCATGTGGCAGCTATGCTGCCCGATATTCCGGTTTTAGATGGCGGCGCTTGTGCCATTGGCCTCGAGTCGAGCATCATCGGATGTTTGCAAGCCAAGCCACTCTGGCTGCGCGCAGGCGGGCTTTCACGAGACGCCATTGAGACCTGCTTGGGCGAAACATTAGACGAAGTGCCAGAAACACAAGACGCCGAGGCCAAGCTCGCGCCCGGTCGATTGGCAAGACATTACGCCCCCAAATCCGCGCTTCGGTTGAACGCCAAAAGTGGCGCGACAGATGAATTACTCATCGGTTTTGGCCCACAGGCCCCCGACGACGCATGCGCTGCTAATTTAAGCGCCAGCGGCGATATGAACGAGGCGGCCGCGCAGTTGTTTTCTATTTTGCACGCCCTCGATGCGCTAGCCGAAGCCCAAGGCAAAAGCCTCGCCATGATGGCCATTCCCGAAGACGGATTAGGCGAGGCCATCAACGACCGCTTACGCCGCGCCGCCCAAAGCTAATCGCCGCCGGTCTATTTTCCGTGTTCGACAATGAGCGTGGCCACGCCAGCCGCATGCGATTTTACCGTGCAAACGCGCGTGCCTGGTTTGCGGCCTTCGCGCACATCTGACACTTCTATGCCAGCCTCGCGCATACGTTTTTGCGTGGCGTCTATATCTTGGCTTTTCAGCGCCAAACCCCAAAGGCTATCCATATCGCCCGTCTTTTGGGAAGCGATCACTTCAAGGCTCATCGAATTAGTGCGGAAGAACAACATCTCGCCGCCCCAATCGGGTTTCGATTGCTCCAGCGCCAATCGAATGCCGAGCTGGTCGCCGTAGAATTTTTTCGCCGCTGCGCCGCTTTGCGTTTGCACCACCACATAGTCAACCGCATGAATGGCGCCCTCGCCGTCTATCTCTGCCATCGGCAAAGCCGACAGGTCATCGTGCTGGATACAGAAAGAAAAAATGCCGCGTGCGGCCGATATATCCCAATGCATCGAGCGCCATGTGCGGGTGGCACCGCTGTGCGTATCGACCCCATGTCCAGCAGCGGGGTCGGCGGCGTCGAGACCTTGCGCGCGCGCATTTTCTAGAAAGGCGGCTGCGTCTTGTGTGCCAAAAACCAAGGCGCATAAGTTAGAGCCAGCGCTGGCCAGCACGTTGCGCACCATGTCACCGGCCCAGCCTTCGCCATCGGCAGCTAGCAATTCAAGATAGGTATTATCCATACGAAACAAGGTATTGGCACTGCCATAGTCTGGGTGCGTGCCGCGCCAGCTTGGCGCGCGGCCCAGCATTAAGGCATACTCTTGGCTGGCCTGCTCTAGGTCTTCCACCGCAATAATAATATGGTCCACAACACAAGTCATACTCTCTCCTTAATTAAACTAATTGGGCCTTAAATAAACTCATTTGGCCTAAAATAAACTAAATTGGTCTGCCGCCAAATCTTCCGGCGGGGTCACGCGATGCTCGTCCCAAAGAGAGGCGTCATCTTCGCTTACTTTGTTAACCCGTTTTGATATCGGCGTAGCGCTAAATTCGGCCTGCAGCGCATCGCCCAATAAGGGCAGCAAACTATCGGCTTGGGTTTCAGGCGTCGACAACCAAGCCTGCGCCTCGCTTGGGGCAATCAAGGCTGGCATGCGGTGGTGCACCGATGATAAAACATCATTGGCCGCTGTGGTGATAATCGCGCAGCTTTCAATTTCGCTGCCATCGGCGCCTTCCCAAATTTCCCAGATGCCTGCCATGAAAAACACCGCCTCATCTTTTCTATGGATGCGATAAGGCTGGCCGATTTTGCGATCCCACTCATAGGTGGCATCGGCGGGAATAAGACAGCGACGGCGGCGAAAGGCATTTTTAAAACTTGGTTTTTGGGTAATCGTTTCGGCGCGCGCATTGATTTGCGGGCGAGCCGATTTATCGCCCACTTGGCTTGCGCTCAACCAAGATGCCACCAGCCCCCAACTCAGCAAAGCCATCTCCGCTCCCGGCGTCGCGCGAATAATCGAGACCGGTTGGGTAGGCGCAATGTTATAGCGCGCGGGGAAATTAATCCGATTGGAAAAATCGACCATTTGGCGGATCGCTTCGGGCGGCGTTGCGAGGGCAAATCGACCACACATTAAAAGCCAACTCCGTTCATCTTCACCAAGTCGCCAATGCCAAGGTTGAGGGCTTTGGCCTCGCCTGCATTAAGCTCCAGCACAGCACTGACTTTGCCGAAGGAGCGGCTCGAGATATCAGATTCTGTATCCAAGCGCGTCACCACTTGCTCGATGCGCCCGCCCGGTAAAATGAAAATCATGTCGAGCGGGATTAGCGTATTTCGCATCCAAAATTGCGCACGCCTTGGTGGCTGCATAGGAAACAACATGCCCGTGCGCGGCGCCATATGCGACACATGCATCAAACCTTGCGCTTGCTCGGCAGGGCTTTTGGCCACAGTGACGCGAAACTTATGGATTGTGCCGTCCAGCGTTTGAATTTCCAATGCGGAAGCGGCTTGCGCGCCCGTGAGCCCAATCGGCGAGAGCCATAAAAAAGCCCCGAAAACCAGCGAGAAAATGAAACGGTGAATCATCCCCCAGCTTGCCACTGAAATAGCTTTGGCTCAATGGCCTGTTTAAGCCTCTTGGCAAGTTGGATGGAACTTCTATACTGGCGCCCAAACAGGGAGACATATCATGGCATATCAACCATTTAATCTAACAGGCAAAGTCGCTTTGGTAACGGGCGGCAATCGGGGCATCGGACTTGGCATGGCGATGGCCATGGCACAGGCAGGTGCCGACATCGCAATTTGGGGAACCAATGAGGCGAACAATGAAAAAGCGGTCGCCGAGCTTAGCGCCACAGGCGTAAAAGCCGCGAGCTGGAAAGTAAATGTCGCCGACGAACAAAGCGTCGATGACGCCATGGCCGATACTTTGGCCACCATGGGACGCGTCGATAGCGTGTTCGCCAATGCGGGCATTGGCAAATTGGGCGGCTCTTTCGCCGAAATGGATACACAAGCCTATCGCGATGTTTTAGCGGTGAACCTAGACGGCGTCTTTTTCACGCTTCGTGCCGCCGCACGCCATATGGTCGAACGCGCCAAAGCTGGCGATCCGGGCGGCTCGCTGGTCGGTATCGCAAGTCTGGCCGCCATTGAAGGGGCTGCGCGCAACCAACATTATGCCGCCTCCAAAGGCGCGGTTATCTCGATGATGAAATCCATCGCCGTAGAACATGCGCGTTACGGCGTGCGGGCCAACTCTATTTTGCCAGGTTGGATAGCCACCGATATGACGGCAGGCGCCCAAGGCAATGAGAAGTTTGAGCAAAACGTCATTCCGCGCGTGCCCGCCAAACGTTGGGGACAGCCAGAAGACTTTGGCGGCATGGCCGTCTATTTGACGTCCGATGCCTCCAGTTATCACTCCGGCGATTTATTCGTTATCGACGGGGCCTATTCGATTTTTTAGTCGATCTCGACGATTAGACGCCCACGCGTCTGGCCAGCTAGGATTTTCTGTCCCAATTCGGGCAGATCTTCCAGCTTGGCGGTCGAGGTCATGGCGTCCAATTTATCCATATCCAGATGCTCGGCCAAAAGCGCCCATGCTCGCTCGCGCAAAGCCAAAGGTGCCATCACACTATCAATGCCGCGCAAAGTAATGCCGCGCAAAATAAACGGCATCACCGTGGCCGGCAAATCAGCCCCTTGCGCCAAACCGCAAGCGGCAACCGTGCCGCCATATTTGGTTTGCGCAATCGCATTGGCCAATGTGTGGCTGCCCACGGCATCGACAACACCCGCCCAGTTTTCACGGTCAAGCGGGCGACCTTTTTCAGACAAGGTTGCGCGGTCAATGACGCGCGAGGCGCCAAGACCCATCAAATAATCGGTCTCTTCCAGACGGCCCGTCGAGGCCACAGCCTGATAGCCAAGTTTGGACAACAGCGCCAAAGCCACCGAACCCACGCCGCCAGCGGCGCCCGTCACCAGAATTTCGCCAGCGTCGGTTGGCGTATCCATCAGCGCCATGACGCATAACATGGCCGTATAGCCTGCCGTGCCGATGGCCATCGCGCGAGCCGCAGAAATAGCGTCGGGGCGTTTGATAAGCCAGTCGCCATTGACCCGCGCCTTGCCAGCATAGCCGCCAAAATGCGTTTCGCCGACACCGAAGCCGTTCAAAATTACATTGTCGCCTGGCTGAAAGCCTGCATGGTTGGAGCTTTCCACCACGCCTGCGAAATCAATGCCCGGCACAATCGGCCAAACCCGCACAACCGGAGACGCGCCTGTGAGTGCCAGACCATCTTTATAATTCAAGGTAGAATGTGAAACCGCAACGGTCACATCGCCTTCCATCAAATCATTTTCGGTCAGCTCGACAATCTCATGCGATTGTCCGTCATCTGTTTTGTTCAAGCGCAGCGCGCGAAAAGTATCACTCATCGTTTTCTCCTAACGAATGTAAAAATCTAAACTTAAATATCGAAGCGAATGGGTTGCCCTGTTTCAGGCGTTACCAATTGGTTTTCCCACATGACTTTTTGACCGCGTATCATCGTGCCCACAGGCCAGCCCTTCAGAGCCATGCCGGTAAACGGCGACCAACCCACGCGCGAGGCAATCCAGTCCTCGGTCACGGTTTCGGTGCGGTTTAAGTCGACAAAGGTCAAATCGGCATGTCCGCCAACGATAATCTCGCCTTTGTCTTGCAGTTTGAATAATTTCTTGGCGTTCAAACTGGTCAATTGCACCAGCTTCTCCAGCGACAGTTTACCGTCCGCCATGTGATTCAGCATCAAGGGCAGCAACGTTTGCACGCCCGGCATACCCGCAGGGGAATGCGGATAAGCGTCGGCTTTTTCTTCGCGCGTATGCGGCGCGTGGTCAGAGCCAATAATATCAACAATGCCCTGCTCGAGCGCTTTCCACAAAGCGGCGCGATGGCGTTTTTCACGGATCGGCGGGTTCATTTGCGCGAAAGTGCCCAGCTCCTCATAGCATTCAGGTGCCGCCAGCGTGAGGTGTTGAGGCAACACTTCCACCGAGACGATATCTCGGTTGGCGGCTAAAATTTGCATCTCTTCTTCGGTGCTAATATGGAGAATATGAATATGCTTATTGGCAGCGCGCGCCAATTTAATCAAACGCCGCGTCGAGGAAATCGCTACTTCTTCATCGCGCCAAACCGCATGGGTTTCCACTTTGCCGGTTAAGGCCAGTGGGCGCCGCTCGCGCAGACGAAACTCATCTTCACTATGAAAGGCTGCGCGGCGCGTGATGTGTTTTAAAATATCGGCCACGCCATCATCATCGGCGACCAATAGATTGCCCGTCGAGGAGCCCATGAAAACTTTAACGCCGCAGACGCCTTCTAGTTTTTCTAACTCGGGCAATTGACTGGCGTTCTCATGCGTGCCGCCAACATAGAAAGCAAAATCGCAATGCATCCGATTGCGCCCACGCGACACTTTATCGGCAATCGCTTTGGCTGTTGTTGTGGGGGGCTTGGTATTGGGCATTTCAAATAGCGCCGTCACACCGCCCATAACAGCGGCCAGAGACCCCGATTGCAGGTCTTCTTTATGCTCATTGCCGGGCTCGCGAAAATGCACTTGCGTATCAATGACGCCGGGCAAAACGGTTAGCCCTTTGGCATCCAAGACTTGCTTGGCGCTCGTTTCGTCGATGTCGCCGATAGCGGCAAAACGACCGTCTTTTAAAGCGATAGACGTTTCTTGGGTGCCGTCTGGAAAAGCGACAGACCCATTTTTAACGACGAGGTCATACATATCAGCGGTCATTATTTATCCTATTAATTTGCTCGGCGAGAATCTGTAATTCAGCTTTGGTTTTCGCCGCGTTAGGTTGCGTGACAGTAGCAATATTCTTATCTGGTGTCGCCGTTTTTGCGGGCGCCACCTGTGGCAAAGCGCCTCCTATATAACTTGCCACTTGGCCAGCGTCATGGCCAGTATAAAGCCCATAGGGACGCCCCTTTTCGCCAGTTTCAACGCGGTCTAGGCGCAACACCAACCCACAAGACGCATAAGGCGCCATGCGTGTGACCAGCCTATCGGTGCCTAAAACCATATTGGCGCGGCGCAAAAGAGCGGCTGTTTTCGCGTAAGGCAAATCGGGCAAACAGGTTATTTGCCCCGCTGGTAAATTCTCGACAAGCCCCTTTGCAACCAAACAATCGCGCGGGCTCAAAACCACGATGTGCGCATTTTGAAGCTGCGGCACACTATCGGCCAAGCGCCAAGCCAGCTCGGCGTAATGGCGCCAATCCCAATCGGCTCGCCCGCTTTCTTGCGTGACAAAAACGACCAGAGGCGTTTGCGGCGTGAGGGTTTCTGGCAAAGGTACATGAATTTTGTCGGGTGCCCAAATGTGCGGCGGCGTGGCTCGGTCTGGGCGAAACAAAGATGGCAAAGAATAGGCACCAGTCGGGAACTTAAAACTATGGCGGTGCTGCGCCCATAAAAGGAAAGAAAGCCGCAAATTGGTGAGTGAAACAATGCGGTGCCACGTGCGCCCGAGAGTTTTCAGCATTAGGGTAAAGCGCGGCGGAATGTCTTTTGTATGGGTGATAAAGCGCATCCGCCCTGGCGCATTTTCGAAATACACCACGTCGCTCTCGCGGCAAATAATTTCAACCTCGATGGTAGGCTCCGCCTTCAACATATCGGCCAACACGCCCGTCGCCGTGAACGCGTCGAGCCGATTTGGGGGCACCATAAGTAGGTTTTTGCGCAAGGACATGGCGCCACTATAGGCCACCTTAACAAGCCAGACCAGATGCGAAAATAAGTAGCGATACCCCGGAACAGGCTTGAAAAATAACCCCAAAAAGCGCACATGTGGAGCATGAGTATTTTTCAAACCCATTTAACAGATCGCCAAGTGTTGCAGATTAGCGGACCGGAGCGCGTCGATTTTTTACAAAATCTAGTGACCCAAAACGTCGCCAACCTGCGCGAAGGAGCTTGCGTTATGGCGGCTCTGCTAACGCCGCAAGGCAAACTACTGCATGATTTTTTAATCTTCGCAGAAAGTGACTGCTTCTACCTCGATTGTGATGCCAGCCAAGCCGATGGACTGTTTAAAAAACTCTCCATGTATAAATTGCGCGCCGACGTCAGTCTCTCGCAAACGCCTTTGCGCGTATTTTCGCTGTGGCAAGAAGACGGTTTTGCCTGCCCGCCAACGGCCGACTTTGTGGAAGACCCGCGCCACGAGGGATTAGGGTTGCGCGCGCTGGTGGGGGCTGAGTTAGCCGTTTCCCTGCCTCACGCCAGTCTTGAGGCTTGGCACGCCAATCGCATTCGGTTGGGCATTGCCCAAGGGCCGCTCGATATGGTGCCTGGCACTGTATTTCCGCTCGACTATGGGTTGGCGCAAATTCACGGCGTCGATTTTCAAAAAGGCTGTTTTATTGGCCAAGAAGTCACCTCGCGAGTGCATCGCAAAGGCAATTTGAAAAAGAAAATTCACGCGGTTCAGTTTGACCAGCCAGCGCCAAAAGTCGGCAGCGAAATTACCAATGGCGCCCGCCCTTGCGGAGAGATTGTTGCCGCCCACGGGCCCCATGCCATTGCGCTTATCCGCGAAGACGCGCGCGAGGAGCCCCTGACCTGCGATGGCCAAACGGTTACGATTTTTGGCGGCATTTTTGCCCCACAGACAGCCTAGCGCAGGCGTAATAAAGTGTTATTCAATGTGATGGCTACAAAGGGTGGAGCTTATGGCCAAACAGTTTCGATATGGTAAGCTGAACGCTGAATTTGGGAGATATTCATGAAACAAGTCGTCGTTACTGGAACCGGGCTCTACACACCTGAGCAGTCAATTAGCAATGACGAACTCGTCGCCAGCTATAATGCTTATGTAGACAATTTTAACGCTGGCAATGCGGCCGCCATCGAAAGCGACGAAGTGGAAGCGCTTACCCATTCGGCTTCTGGCTTCATCGAAAAAGCTTCGGGCATAAAAAGCCGCTATGTGGTGGATAAAGCGGGCATTCTAGACCCCACTGTAATGACCCCTCAGATTGAGGAACGCCCCAACGAAGCGCCTAGCTTGCAAGCCGAAATGGCCATCAAAGCCACACATCAAGCCCTAGAGGAAGCTGGCATAAAAGCCAGTGACATTGATGCCGTGATTGTGTCTTGCTCTAATTTACAGCGCGCCTATCCGGCGATTTCTATTGAAGTGCAATCTTTGCTGGGCATCGAAGGTTTCGCCTTTGATATGAATGTAGCTTGTTCCTCCGCCACCTTCGGCATTCAAATGGCGCGCGACATGGTGCGCTCTGGCTCTGCCAAGCGCGTTCTCATGGTCAACCCAGAGATTTGCTCGGGTCACTTGAATTTCCGCGATCGCGATAGTCATTTCATCTTTGGCGATGTTTGCACCGCGGTGATTTTGGAAGACGCCGAGATAGCCAATAACAAAGCTGGGTTTGAGGTTATCGACACAAAACTATTCTCTCAATTCTCCAATAATATTCGCAATAATTTTGGCTTCTTAAATCGCACCGCAGAACATGCGCGCGACGATAAAGATAAATTATTTATCCAGAACGGTAGAAAAGTTTTCCGCGAAGTGGCGCCCTTAGTCGCCAAAATGATTACGGAACATCTGGCCGACAACGGTTTGGAAGCCCAAGGCTTGCGCCGTATTTGGCTGCACCAAGCCAATCGCAGTATGAATGATTTCATTGTCAAAAAAGTGCTTGGCTATGAGCCAGAATTTGATCAGCAACCCACTGTTTTGGACGAATATGCCAACACCAGTTCGGCCGGCTCCATCATCGCCTTCCACAAGTATAAGCAAGACTTTAAAGCCGGTGAGACGGGTGTAATTTGCAGCTTTGGCGCTGGCTATTCTGCGGGTAGCGTGATTGTTCGTCGCGCCGGATAATTTGCTGCTTGGGGAAATAGAGACAGGCCTTTAAAGTGGCGCCATGAGCGCTGCCCCAACTGAAATTCTAATCGATCTTTCGACCGCTATTTTGCGCCACCATGGCGAACGTCTGGAATGTCGTTTGGTGGGTGCCGCGAGCGAGCGCCAAGCCAACCGCTTGCCTTTTGGGCCCTTCATGCCCGATCAACACCGCACGATGGAAATTGGATTGCGCCACTGGGTGCGCGAGCAAGTTGGCGTCGACCTCGCCCATGTCGAGCAGCTCTATACTTTCGCCGACCAAGGCCGCCATGCCTCTGGCGAAGCGGCTCATATTGTCTCCGTCGGCTATCTGGCACTCACGCGAACGCGCGAGCAAGAAGATGCGCCCGCAGAGGCCATGTCGGAAGATGGTGATTGGGAAGATCTATATGCGTTTTTTCCTTGGGAGGATTGGCGCCAAGGCCGACCCGAGGTTCTAGATAATCAAATTTTACCGGGGCTCGACAAATGGTTAGAAAAAGATGCCCGAGCCGCCGACCGCGTTCGTTTGGCCTTTGGCCGAGATGGCGCGCAATGGGACGAAGAGTTTGTATTAGAGCGATATGAATTGCTTTACGAAGCGTCTCTGGTGGAGGAAGCACTGGTGGACCAAGGCAGCAAGGGGCGCAGGCAGCCAAAGCCAGCTTTAGGTCTGGCTCTCCATCTCGACCATCGCCGCATATTAGCGACGGCCTTGGGTCGTTTGCGTAGCAAATTAAAATATCGTCCGGTGATATTCGATCTCATGCCATCTGGCTTTACTTTGCGGGCGCTGCAAAGCACTACGGAGATGGTGATGGGGGTAAATTTACACCAGCAAAACTTCCGCCGCTTGGTCGAGAAATCGGGCTTTCTTATCTCCACAGGTAAAACCCAACGCGCTCGTGGGCGCCCTGCAGAAGTATTTCGGCTTCGCCATAATGAGCACACAGAAAGACCTTTATCCGGTTTGCGAGTGTCGGCCGGACGCGCGAAACCAACCGCCAAATAAACCCGCAAACCGCCTCGGTTTCTTTTTTCTAATTGTGCTTGCTTTTGCGGCTCAGGGGTTCATATTATAGTCTAGTAGTTATGCTCATTTTGAGTATAAATAAAGATTTGTACCAAACACTCGTACCAACCACTCGTACCAAACACTCGTACCAAACACAGAGGGCCCAACATGGCTAACTTCAGCAAAGCGTTACTCACCGAAGCAAAAACGGCCCTTCCTGGCCAGACCGGAGCGCGGATTTTAGAAGAAATGGACATTGCCTATAGCGATGGCATGGCGCGCGATATGGCGCCGCTTTATGAGCGCGTAAAATCCGTTATCCCTTCCGTTGAATGGCCATTTTTTGCTCCCTATATTCAAGCCATCAATGAAATGAAGCGCGAGAGAAACGCGGTTATTTTGGCGCATAACTATCAGACCCCCGAAATTTTTCACGGCGTTGCTGATGTGGTTGGAGATAGTTTGCAGTTGGCCATCGAGGCGGTCAAAGCCGAAGGCGATGTGATTTTGCAATGTGGTGTGCATTTCATGGCCGAAACCTCGAAGCTGTTGAACCCAGAAAAAACCGTGCTTATGCCAGACATGGGCGCTGGCTGTTCGCTGGCAGACTCGATTACGGCCCAAGATGTTCGCGCGTTACGCGAGGCCTATCCTGGCGTGCCGATTGTCACTTATGTCAACACATCCGCCGCGGTAAAAGCCGAGAGCGATGTGTGCTGCACCTCCTCCAATGCGGTCAAAATCGTGAACGGCATGGGCACCGATCGGGTGTTGTGTATTCCGGATGAATATTTGGCGCAAAACATTGCCCGTGAAGCCGATGTCGAAGTCATCGCTTGGAAAGGCCGCTGCGAAGTGCATGAGCAATTTACGGCAGAAGAATTGCAGCAATATCGTAAGGACGACCCGGGCTTGCGCATTATCGCGCACCCCGAGTGCAAACCAGACGTGCTAGATGAAGCCGATTTCTCTGGCTCCACCTCGGCCATGATTAAATGGGTCACCGACAACCAACCCGACCGCGTGATGATGGTTACCGAATGTTCGATGAGCGATAATGTGGCGGTAGAAAACCCCAATGTAAATTTCGTGCGCCCGTGCAATTTGTGCCCGCATATGAAACAAATCACTTTGCCGAAAATCTTGGAAGCGCTGGTCTATAACCGCACAGAAATTACCGTAGACGAAGCGATTGCAGGCGATGCCCGCGCCGCCGTTGAGCGGATGATCGAGCTCAGCAAATAATCCTATGAGCCAGCCCAGCGCCAATATTATTGATGTCGGGGATGTGCTGGTTATTGGCGCAGGCCTTGCGGGTCTGTTCACGGCGCTCAAATTGGCGCCTCGTCCGGTTACGGTTATGGCGGCCGGAAAACGCAAAACTGGCTCCGCCAGCCAATGGGCGCAAGGTGGCATTGCTGCCGCCATTGGGCCCGATGACCATACCGACAATCACAAACAAGATACCATCCAAGCCGGCGCTGGTTTGGTTAATAACAGCATCGCGAAGATGGTGGCCGAAGAAGCCAGCGCGCGCATCGAAGACCTCAACGTGATGGGCGTGCCTTTCGACCGCGACGCAGATGGCAATCTGGCGCTTGGACGCGAAGCGGCGCACAGCCACAATCGTATCATCGGCGTGCGTGGCGACCAAGCTGGCCGCGAGATTATGAAAACCCTAATCCAACGCGCCGACGCCTCACCCTCCATCGATTTCATGGAAGGCTATGCCGCCTATGAATTGGCCGTCGAAGATGGCCGCGTGGTCGGCGTTTTTGCGCGTCCTGCACAACATAGCTATTTGTCCGGCCCGTTACTTATTCGCGCCCGCGCGACTATTTTGGCGACCGGCGGCATTGGCTATCTTTACGGCGTGACCACCAATCCGGTTGGCGCAAATGGCGAAGCCTTAGCGATGGCGGCGCGCGCTGGCGCCCATGTTGGCGATAGCGAATTTGTGCAATTCCATCCCACGGCCCTTACCGGCATGGGCGACCCTGCCCCCTTGGCCACCGAAGCTTTGCGCGGCGAAGGCGCCCAGCTCATCAATGCCAAAGGCGAGCGCTTCATGACGCAAGTGCATGACAACGCCGAATTGGCGCCGCGCGATATCGTGGCTCGTGCCGTGTTCGACCAAATTGTGAAAACCGGATCCGTGGGCCTTGATTTACGACCCAATGGATTGGCTGCAAACCTCGACGCGCGCTTTCCTACTGTGGCCGAAAATTGCAAAAAATTTGGCATCGACCCGACCCAAACCCTATTGCCCGTCGCGCCCGCCACGCATTTTCATATGGGGGGCATTCGAACCGACATCCATGGGCGCTCTAGTCTGCCAGGTCTTTGGGCTTGCGGCGAAGTGGCGGCCACAGGGCTACATGGCGCCAATCGTTTGGCCAGTAATTCTTTGCTGGAGGCGATTGTTTTTGGCGCTCGTATCGCGCAAGACATTAACAACCTTGTGCCCACATCCAGTCGCGCGCGCCCCGAACCGCCCGAGACACGCATCGATGCCAGCGCGGTAGAACTGGCGCCTGCCACCCATAAATTGCGCTCCCTGATGAGCCGTCACGTGGGTGTGTTGCGCAACGCCGAAGGGCTTATCCATACACTGCACGAGCTTAAACGCCTCCAACAAGCAGCCGGTGGCATGGCGCCATTTGCCAATATGGTATTGGCCGCGCAATTTATTACCATGGCCGCTTTGCGCCGCGAAGAAAGCCGCGGTGGCCACTTTAGAACCGACTTCCCAACCTCGCAGGCCGTTGTCGAACACAGCCAATTAACCATGGCCGAACTAGACGCCGCCTATGCCGATCTGCCCGAAGCAAACCCTGCTTTGACCCAAGTCATTTAAGGAAACCGCCGTGCCAAAACTTCATCAGCCCAGCACCGACGATCTGCCACCCCTGCCATCCCTAACCGTCGAGCGACTGGTAAAGATTGCCTTATCGGAAGACTGGGGGCGCACGGGAGATATCACATCGCAAAATGTGATACCTACCAACGCCAGAGCCCATGGCGTCATTCGCGCGCGTCAGGCGGGCACTTTGGCCGGTATGGATTTGGCAGAGGCCGCATTTTGCGCCAATCGAAGTGGGCTTCAGGTCACGCGCCACAAACAAGACGGCGAGACTTTAAGGCCTGGCGATGACGTGGCGACCATCGAAGGTTCGGCTCGCGCTTTGTTGGCCGCCGAACGCGTGGCCCTTAATTATCTTGGCCATATGTCTGGCATTGCCAGCAAGACTGCACATTTGGTCGCCCTCGTGGCGCACACAAAAGCGCAAATTTGCGATACGAGAAAAACCACTCCGGGTCTGCGCGCGGTTGAAAAATACGCTGTGCGGGCTGGCGGCGGAGCCAACCATCGCTTTGGGCTGGATGACGCCATTATGATTAAAGACAATCATATTGCCGTCGCGGGCGGCATAACGTCTGCCCTCACGTCCGCCCAAAACGGAGCGGGCCACATGGTGGCCATCGAAATTGAAGTCGATACATTAGAGCAATTGGACGAAGCGCTAGCTGCCAACGCCCGCATCATCTTGCTCGACAATATGACCCCTGAGCAATTGGCCGAGGCCGTCGAGCGCACACAAGGGCGCGCGGTTTTGGAAGCCTCTGGACGTGTATCTGAAGCCACAGTGGTGGCCATTGCAGAAAGTGGCGTCGACTATATCTCGGTCGGCGCCATTACCCATTCCCCACAGACGCTAGACCTTGGGCTTGATATCGATATTTCTTAAGGCCACAAGTTTAGGATTTGGTGCGCGCCCGAATAGCACTTTGCGCCGCCGCCAACCGCGCAATGGGTACGCGAAAAGCGGAACAAGATACGTAATCCAGCCCAAGGCTTTCACAAAATCTAATGCTGCTAGGGTCGCCGCCATGCTCGCCGCAAATACCCAACTTGATATCGGCTCGTGTGGCGCGTGCTTTTTCGACAGCCATGGCCATCAATCCACCGACACCACGTTCATCTAACTGCGAGAACGGGTCGCGGTCCAACAAGCCCTTGGCGACATAACGCGGCAAAAACCCGCCTGCATCATCGCGCGATAGCCCAAAGGTGGTTTGCGTTAAGTCATTGGTTCCAAACGAAAAGAATCCCACTTGCGCGGCCAACTCATCGGCTAATATAGCCGCACGCGGCACTTCAATCATCGTGCCAACTTGATACGCTGTCTCGGCAATGCCAAAAGGTTTTGCAATGTCGGGCACCATGTCTAACAGCATGGCCAGCTCGCGTGGCTCACTGATGAGCGGGAACATAATCTCCACTTGCGGATTTGCGCCTGCGTCTTTCATGGCGCCGAAAATAGCTCGTAATTGCATGGCATAAATATCTGGCGAGGTAATGGCCAAACGGCTGCCGCGATGGCCCAGCATTGGATTGCTCTCGGCCATCGCCGTTATGGTCGCGCGCAAAGCCTTTGGGCTTTGGTCAAGCGCCTCTGCCAAAGCATCGACATTGTCATCAGGCGTCGGCAAAAATTCATGCAGGGGCGGGTCGAGCAAGCGGATGGTGACCGGAAGGCCATCCATAATTTCAAACAGAGTAACAAAGTCGCCGCGCTGCTCTGGCTCCAAAGCCTCGAGCGCGCTCTGGCGATGCTCGCTATCTTGCGCCAAAATCATCTGCCGCACTTGGAAAATCCGCTGCGAGTCGAAGAACATATGTTCGGTGCGGCACAGGCCAATGCCTTGCGCGCCAAATTTGCGCGCCCGCTTGGCTTCCGCCGCCGTCTCGGCATTGGTCCGCACTTTCATTCGCGAAGCCGCATCGGCCCAGCCCATCAGCGTGCCAAAGTCGCCGCTTAACTCGGGCTCCAAAGTGGCCACTTCGCCCGCCATCACGCGCCCAGAAGTGCCATCGACGGTAATCACATCCCCTTCGGCCAGTTCAATGGCACTTTCGCCTTGGCCGATGCGCGCGGTTTTCGTGTCATAATCGATAATCAGTTGGCCCGCGCCCGAAACACAAGGGCGGCCCAGCCCCCGCGCCACAACGGCGGCGTGGCTCGTCATACCGCCCCGCGAGGTCAAAACCGCTTGCGCCGCATACATGCCATGAATGTCTTCGGGGCTGGTTTCCATCCGCACCAAAACCAACTTCTCGCCTTGTGCGGCCATCTCTTCGGCATGATCGGCAGAAAAAATAATTTTACCGCTGGCGGCTCCTGGCGAGGCGGGTAGCCCTTTGGTCAAAACGGTGACTTTAGCTCTTGGGTCTAACGTCGGGTGCAATAATTGCTCTAGAGCTTCTGGCTCGACACGCAAGACGGCGGCCTCTTGGGTGATGACCCCTTCGGCCACCATGTCGACGGCGATTTTTAACCCTGCCATAACCGTGCGCTTGCCGTTGCGCGTTTGCAAAATGAACAAGCGTCCGTTTTGAATGGTGAACTCGACATCTTGCATATCGCGAAAATGGCTTTCGAGTTGGGTGAAGACTTGCACCAAATCGCCATAGGCCTCTGGCATCGCTTCTTCCAACGATAAATCAGGAATGCCCGCATCTTCGCGCGCCATCTTAGTGAGATAGAGCGGCGTATGAATGCCAGACACCACATCTTCGCCTTGCGCGTTGATGAGATACTCGCCGTAAATCTCTTTCGCTCCGGTCGATGGATTGCGCGTAAACGCCACGCCGGTCGCGCTGGTCTGGCCCAGATTGCCAAACACCATGGATTGCACATTTACCGCCGTGCCCCAATCATCGGGAATATCGTGCAGCTTTCGGTAGGTCTGCGCGCGACGATTGTTCCAACTATCGAACACCGCGCCAATGGCACCCCAAAGTTGGGCATGCACATCTTGGGGAAACGGATGTCCCGCTTCTTGCTCCATCATGTCGCCAAAGCGAGTGCAAATATCGCGCCAGTCGTCGGCACCCAAATCAGCATCCAGCGAGAGCGAGTTCTCAAATTTATAATCGTCAATAATGTCTTCAAAATAATCATGGTCGATGCCCATGACGACGTCGCCATACATTTGCTGGAAGCGGCGGTAGCTATCCCACGCAAAACGCGCGTCTCCAGTTTTGGCGGCCATGCTCTCGACCGTCTCATCGTTGAGGCCGAGGTTTAAAACCGTGTCCATCATGCCCGGCATAGAGGCACGACTGCCCGAACGCACGGAGACTAAAAGCGGGTTTTTTGTATCGCCAAAAACCATGCCGATATCGTCGCTCAAACGCTCCAGAGCGGCCTCCACTTGGGCTTTCAAGCCGTCGGGAAAGGCGCGATCATGGGCGTTAAAATGGGTGCAAACATCTGTGGTCAGCGTGAATCCGGGCGGCACTGGCAGGCCCATTAGGCACATTTCCGCCAAATTTGCCCCTTTGCCGCCAAGCTGTGCGCTCATATCGGCACGGCCATCGGCAAACCCGTCAGCAAATGCATATACAAGTTTGCGAGGGGTCATATGGCTCACCTATTCAATTTCGTCAAACGCTGCCGCCCGACGCATGCCATGCGCCAAGGCTTGCAGCAAGGATAGCCGATTATGCCTGATTTTCTCATCTGCGTCATTGACCATCACAGCCTCAAAAAATGCATCTACGGGAGCCCGCAAAGTAGCCAAACCATCCAGATAGGCATCATAGCCAACCAGCTCGCCAATATCGATATCGTTCAAGCTGGCCATCGCCGCGAAAAGCGCGCGCTCAGCTGGCTCCACCAATAGGGCCTCATCCACTTGGGTTTGTGTGTGGCCGGCCTTCTGGCAAATACCATTGGCGCGGTTAAAGGCGGCCTGCAAATTGGCACCATCTTCTTGCGCCAAAAAGCTTTGTAGGCTTTGCGCGCGTTGTACGATTTCAAAAACATCGTCGCTACCCAGCGCAAAAATGGCGCTGACCACATCATGGCGCACCCCTTGATCGCGCAAATGCGCTTTCAATCGGTCGGCGATAAAGCTCAGCAAATCGTCAACATAAGCCTCTGGCGCCTTGACCCCATAGAGCGAAAAGGCCGTCTCAAAAACAGGCCGCAAAGAAAGCTGCGTTTTGGTTTCTAGCAAAATGCGGATAATGCCCAAAGCCGCACGGCGCAAAGCATAAGGGTCTTTCGAGCCTGTTGGCTTTTCATCAATCGACCAGAAGCCCGCCAACGTATCCAATTTATCGGCTAGCGCCACAGCACGCCCTTCAGGGGTTTGCGGAATGGCGTCGTCTGGCCCTTGCGGTGAATAATGGCTGCGAATGGCTGCCGCCACGGTGTCCCCTAGACCGTCATGCGCCGCGTAATAGCCGCCCATAATGCCTTGCAGTTCGGGGAATTCGTAAACCATGCCAGAGGTCAAATCGGCTTTCGCCAGTTGCCCCGCTTGGGCCGATAATTCAGCGTCTGCCTGCAGGGCAGGCGCCAGTGTTTTCGCTAGTTTTTCAATCCGCTCGGCTTTTTGCGCCACCGTACCAAGCTTCGCTTGAAAGGTGACTTTCTCCAAAGCTGGCAGGCGGCTCGTCAAAGTTTCTTTGCGGTCTTGATCCCAGAAAAACCGTCCGTCCGAGAGGCGCGCGCGCAACACACGTTGGTTGCCGTTCACAATCGCGGCGCCTTTGTCGGGCGTCTCTATGTTGGAGATGGTGATAAAATAAGGCGCCAGTTTTCCGTCCGCCGTGCGCAAAGCGAAATATTTTTGGTGCGTGCGCATCACCGAAACCAAAACCTCTTCTGGCACACCCATGAACTCGGCATCCATGCTGCCCAGAAGCGGCACCGGCCATTCGACCAGCCCAGCTGTTTCGCGCATCAGACCTAAATCTTCCACCAAAGCGCAGCCGACGGATGCGGCCAACGCACTCGCGCCTTCCATCACCATGGCTTCGCGCACGGGCGCATCGGCCAGCACGAAGGCTTTTTCGAGACTGCCCAAATAATCTTTCGCATGCGATATTTGCATCGCCTCAGGTGCCATAAAACGGTGGCCAAATGTGGTATTGCCGCTGGTCAGCCCCTCCACTTCAAACGGCACAATGGCGCCATCTAAAACACATAGGATACCGCGCAAAGGGCGCACCCAACGCAGGCTGCCATCACCCCAACGCATGGATTTGGGCCACTGAAACCCACGAATCATATCTGGCAAAAACCCAGCCAAAGCCTCCGCTAGCGGACGGCCTGGCTCGTCGATTTCTAGCACATAGAAAGCGCCTTTTTTATCGTCGCGTATTTGCAAAGCCTCGACGCTGTCGAGCTGATTGGCACGCAAAAAACCCTCGATGGCTTTTTCGGGCGCATCTACACGCGGGCCTTTTTTCTCTTCTTTGCGGTCGGGCAAATTGAGCGGCAGGCCGTCTACCCAAAGCGCCAAACGTTGCGGCGCCGCATAGGCGTTCACCTGACTTGGCACCACGTCGAAACTTTTCAAAAAGCCCAACACATGGCGCTCTAATTGCGCCGCTGCACTGGCTTGTAGGCCAGCGGGAATTTCTTCGGAATAAAGCTCTAAC
>CAWVRH010000002.1:0-142481 GCA_963932545.1 uncultured Rhodobiaceae bacterium
TTTTCTGGAGCGGGCGATGAGATTCGAACTCACGACCCCAACCTTGGCAAGGTTGTGCTCTACCCCTGAGCTACGCCCGCGTCACAGAAATGTCGCTTACACGACGAAGGCGTTATGCACCAATGGGCGGGTTTTGACAAGACGCTTTTTCGGGCTTTGCGTTTTTATCGGCTTTGCCCTATTTATCGCCAAATTTTACCCTATATATAGAGTAGGAAGAACGCAAATCCCCGCTCTTTTGGGGGCCTTGGACTTTTGGAGCCTTTGGCCTTTTGAGGCCCTTGGGGAATGCGAAAAATAGGAAGTTTTATGGATACGCCCACACAAACGCAAAGCCCGCTTCAGGCCGATGAGACAAGCGCTGTTATCGAGGTGACGACCCAAAGTTTTATGGCGGAAGTTATCGAAGCCAGCCAAAGCCAATTGGTGCTGCTGGATCTTTGGGCGCCATGGTGCGGGCCGTGCAAACAGCTGACGCCCATTCTCGAGACGCTGGCTGAAAATGCCGATGGCCAAGTGCGCCTCGCTAAAATGAATATTGATGAACATCCAGAGGTTGCCCAGCAATTAAAAGTGCAATCCATTCCCGCCGTCTTTGCGTTTAAAGATGGTCAGCCCGTCGACGGGTTTATGGGCGCGCTGCCAGAGAGCGATGTCAAAAAATTTATCGAGAAAAACCTCGATGGCGAGCTAGGCCCCTCGCCGGCCGAAGCCTTGCTAGAAACTGCCGCTGACAGCCTAGCCGCTGGCCAGCTTGATGACGCTATTGAATGTTATGCCGCCGCGCTCGAGCAAGAACCTGAAAATGTGAAAGCCATGGCCGGTCTGGCGCAAGCGCATTTGGCGTCGGCTGTAGAGGTTTCAGAAAAAATTGCCGCTGCCCAGGCCGCCTTATCGGGTGCGGGCGCGCACGATAATGACCCGGATTTGGGAGCCGCGCGAGCCGCCTTGGCGCTGGAGATAAAAATGGCCGACAAGCCAAAGGAGGCCAACTCAGAAGGAGCTATTGCGCCTTTATTGGCGGCACTGGCAGAGGACGAAAAAAATCATCAAGCCCGGTTTGACTTGGCACTGGCCTATCATGGAGATGGCCAGCGCGAATTGGCGTTGGAGGCTTTGCTGGATAGCATTGCGCTCGATCGGGCTTGGAATGAAGAGGCCGCGCGCAAGCAATTGGTCGAATTGTTTGAGGCCTATGGTGCCACAGATGCTTTGGTGGTCGCGGCGCGGCGTCGCTTATCTTCTATTTTATTTAGCTAATCCATTGGGCGCGTGCGGTATCGCTCGCGAGAAAGGCCGACTGTAATGTCGCAATTTTATGAAACCACTGACGAGCTGCCAGATACCCTTCCGGTGTTTCCGTTAGAAGGCGTGTTGCTTTTGCCGCGCGGACAATTGCCGCTTAATATTTTTGAGCCGCGATATTTAAAGATGTTTGAAGACTCGCTCGGCAAAGGCCGCTTTATTGGTATTTTACAACCGTTAGAGCCGCATGGCGACGATACGCAGCCGCCCTTGGCGCAGGTCGGGTGTCTTGGGCGCATTACGTCTTTTAGCGAGACCGATGAGGGGCGCATCATTGTTTCCCTAACGGGCGTGACCCGCTTTCGCGTCGCCCAAGAGCTAGATGTGCTCACGCCGTATCGCCAAATCAAAGCGGATTACAAACTCTATGAAAGCGATTTGGTTTCGGAAGTCGGCAGCTTTGACGTCAATCGTGACGGCGTATTAGATGTTTTGCGTCGCTATCTCGACTTGAACGGCATGCAGGCCGATTGGGAAGCGATTGAAAGTTCTGGAAATGAAGCCTTGGTCAATAGCTTGTGCATCATCAGCCCCTATGGCCCGCAAGAAAAACAGGCCTTGTTGGAAGCCGTTACTTTGGGCGAGCGGGCAGAAATATTAATCGCGCTGACCGAAATGGTGCTGGCACAATTGAGCCAATCGGGCGGCTCGAACGATAATTCGGTTCAATAAAAGAAGCTAAATAAGGGATAGATCATGAGTGATGAAACCAAGCCACAAGCGACATTAGACCCAAGCCTTCTAGAGCTGCTGGTCTGCCCAATAAGCCATGGGCCTTTGACTTATGATGCGAAAGCCAATGAGTTAATCTCGAAAGAGGCAGGCCTTGCGTATCCTGTTCGCGATGGCATTCCCATTATGTTGCCAGAAGATGCGCGCAAATTATCGTCTTAAGGCTGTCGCCTAATCGCGAAACAGCTCCCCGCGCATAAGCCTGGCGAGGGGGCGCCCTTGTGGCGTCACACTCAAACCACTATTGGCCTGTGCGTTCATCTGTTCGCGCAGGCCGGTGTTTTTTTGTAAGCCTTGTCGTGTGACGGCCATTCCCAAGCGGGCTATTTTCGCCATGGGCCCGCCGAATAAATTAGCCAGCCCATGTGTTGTCGCAGCGGTTAATTTGGCATCCGCACGGCGCGCGGTTTCGTAAGTGGCCAACATAGCGCCATCCCCCAAAGCGAGCCCGAGCTGGCGAGTTTCGAATAAAACATCGGCCAATAGGCTGGCATCGCGCAGAGTTAAATTGAAGCCCTGCCCGGCCAGAGGGTGGATAACATGCGCCGCCTCTCCTAGCAGAACTACCGAGCCATCGATGAAATTTTCTGCCAATTGCAAGTGCAAGTCTTGTACTGCCAAAGGGCCATCGACGCTTAGCGCACCAAAGCGCCCTTGGGTCGCTTTGTTTAATTCATAAGCCACAACGGCCGGCTCTACTTTGGCCAAGGCCTCGGCGCGCGCTTTAGGCAGGGACCAGACCATGGCAAAGGAAGCACACGACGCGGGCTCTGTTTTCGTGACAGGAAGTGGCAGCAAGGCAAGTGGCCCGCTGGGCAAAAAGATTTGTTGTGCCATGCCGCCATGGGCTCGGTCGCGTCGTAGGGTCCCAACTAAGGCGGCGGCCGCATAGTCATGACGCAGCGGGCGAGCCGCCGCTTTTTGCCGCCAAGGGGTGGGCGCCTTTTGTGTATCGATAAGAAGCTGGCTTGGCACTTGTGTGCCATCGGCCAAGGTTGCGCGATTTTCTTTGGCTGAAAAATCAACAATCGGCGAAGCCAAGCGCTCGATGCGTCCCTCTAGAATTTGCATGTCCAGAGCCGCTGACATCGCCCGTCCTAAACTGGCAAGGCTAACGATATGCGCCAGAACCTCTACGTCGTCATGGTTGTTGCCATCTTGGGGCGCGCCGAAGCCGAGACTGGCTGGAAACAAAGCCTCGGACTTTTGGCTCCCAGTGTTCGAACCGGAGGCGGCAGGCGAGATATCGCTGGCGCTGGCATAAACGTGCATGTCCGTTATAGGGGCGCAGGGTTGGTCCAATTTTTGCCAAACGCCAAGCGTCTCTAACATCACACGAGCCGCGGGACTAAGCGCCAAAACGCTTTGCCAATCTGGCAGTGCGGGCGCGGGCGCGTCGTGCAAGGCAGCGCGAAACCCAGCGGCGCTTAAACATAAGGCGGTTATTTTTGCGCTATTGCCCCCACCATGAACCAGAATGTCGGGCCCCAGAGGAGGCGACGAAAGAACCTCTTTTGCATTGGTTTGCTTGGTGGTTCGCTTGGTGGTTTGTTTCGCGGGCTTTTTCATCGGGCGACAGTGCCAAAAAACCGCGCACGCGTCCAGCTCTATGGGCGGGGCGCAAAGTCACAGCAAAAGAGTCACAGCAAAAGAGCGACCGTGGAAAAGATTAATTTTGCGCCCGTCGCCGAGGTAATTCTTGCCTAAATAATAAGCAGGGAAATATCGAACGCCTAGAATTCAGGCAAACCAATCAAAAGGCTGGTCTCACGGCACGCGAAAGCTAGCGATTGCCTATGGGGTGGGCGCGAAACGCACTTGGCACGTTTATTGCATAAATCGAGTAGAGTTACCTTGGGGGTTTACGAATGGAAAACAATATGGTCGGCGGCGACGTCTTTTTTATTCTTATGGGCGCTATTCTTGTGTTCGCGATGCATGCAGGTTTTGCTTTCTTGGAAGTGGGCACAGTGCGCCGCAAAAACCAAGTTAATGCGATGGTCAAAATCTTGTCAGATTTTGGCATTTCGACTTTGGCCTATTTCTTCATCGGCTATTCGGTCGCTTACGGCGTCGACTTTATGTCTTCTGCCGCCACCATCAGCGGTGGAACAGGCAATGAGACCTATGGCCCACAAGGTCTATCGCTGATTAAGTTTTTCTTTCTGCTAACTTTTGCTGCGGCCATCCCAGCCATTATTTCTGGCGGCATTGCGGAGCGGGCGAAATTTGGTCCGCAGTTATTTGCCTCGGCAGCCATTGTTGGCCTTGTTTATCCCTTCTTTGAAGGCGTGATATGGAACGGAAATTATGGTTTCCAAGCTTGGCTTGAAGCCAGTTTCGGCGCCTCTTTCCACGATTTTGCAGGCTCGGTAGTTGTGCATGCGGTTGGCGGATGGCTTGCTTTTTCAGCGGTTATTTTGCTCGGCGCGCGCATCGGTCGGTATGGGCCCAAGGGCCGCGCCTTTCCACCAAGCTCTATTCCTTGGTTGGCGCTGGGTAGCTGGTTGTTGTGCATTGGTTGGTTTGGCTTCAACGTGGTCTCCGCCCAATCGCTAGAAGGCGTCTCGGGCTTGGTCGCGGTTAACTCTCTTATGGCGATGGTCGGTGGATTGCTGGCCGCGCTTTGGTTCGGCAAAAGTGACCCGGGCTTTGTCCACAATGGGGCGCTTGCGGGTCTCGTCGCGGTCTGTGCGGGTTCCGACATCATGCATCCAGCTGGCGCTCTGCTGACGGGCGCAATTGCGGGCGTCTTGTTTGTCTATGCTTTCACGTTCTGTCAGGAAAAATTGAAAATTGATGATGTTCTTGGCGTCTGGCCTTTGCACGGTTTGGCCGGAGCATGGGGCGGCATCGCCTGCGGTATTTTCGGACAAGCCGCTTTCGGCGGCCTAGGGGGCGTAAGCCTTGCTTCGCAAATCATCGGCACCGTTGTTGGCTGTGCTTTCGCAGCCATTTGCGGCGCCATTATCTATGGCCTTTTGAAACGCACGATAGGCATTCGCCTTACCGAAGAAGAAGAACGCCAAGGCGCCGATTTGTCTATCCATAAGGTGGCCGCCAACCCAGATGTTGGTATTGGCGGATAAGCTAACTCACCAAAGCTTCGTCTCTTTGGTGCCTTTAATTTATGCCCTTTGACCCGCGTGACTGGGCTGGGTTAGTGTAGGGCTAGCTGATTCGAACAAACCCGAGTGGGGCGAAAAGCGCCGCTCGGGTTTCTTTTTGGAGAGACGACATGTCCCATGGGCCCTTTGATGCCCTCCCTGCTTCTCCTTTCGCGCGCCTGCGAGCGCTGTTGGACGGGTGCGAGCCGGGCGCCGCGCCGCGCTCGATGGCGATTGGCGAGCCTCAACATGCGCCGCCAAGTTTTGTGTTGGAAGCCCTGCAAAGCCAAGTGTCAGACTATGGTCGCTACCCGCCGATCGGCGGCACGCCGGAATGGCGCTCAGCCGTGGAAGGCTGGCTATCGCGCCGCTTTTCGCTGGATCTAAATCTGGAGCCAACGAAGGGCCTTTTGGCTCAGGCCCACCAAATCTTGCCGCTCAATGGCACTCGGGAAGGGCTGTTCATGGCCGCCCAAACCGCCCCCTCCAAACCCAACGGTTGGATGGCCATGCCCAATCCGTTTTATCAGGTCTATGCCAGTGCCGCTTTGGCTGCTGGCGCGACCCCCCTTTATCTCGACGCCCCCGCACAGACAGGCTTCATGCCTGACTTGGAAAGCATCAGCCCAGAGACATTGACCGGTCTGCGCGCGCTTTATTTATGCTCTCCCGCCAACCCGCAAGGCGCCATTGCCGATAAAGCCTATCTGCGTCGGGCTTATGAGTTGGCCAAAAAATACGACTTTTTATTATTGGTGGATGAGTGCTACAGCGAAATTTATGACACGCGTTTTGACGCCTGCCCACCGCCCTCGATGTTAGAGATAATGGCCGAGGCCCAAGACGATGACGCGCCGGTGATGGTGTTTCATTCTTTGTCCAAACGCTCGAATTTGCCCGGCTTACGCTCGGGATTTGTTGCGGGCGGCCAAAGCGTCATGGCGCGGTTCCATAAATTGCGCATGGTGGCGGGCCCGCAATCGCCTTTGCCGGTACAAAACGCGGCCGCGCTGGCTTGGGGCGACGACGCCCATGTGAAAGAAAACCGTGCCGCCTATCGTGCCAAACTAGATATCGCCGAACAGATTTTCGGTTCTGATTACGGTTTCTATCGCCCTGAAGGCGGCTTCTTTTTATGGCTCAACGTGGGCGATGGCGAGCTTGCCACCCAAACGCTATGGCGCGAAGCGGGCTTGCGCGTTTTGCCGGGGGCTTATCTGACCCAGCCAAACGAAGCGGGAAAAAATATCGGCGCTCGTTATTTACGGGTAGCTTTAGTGGCCTCTTTGGACGAGACTCGGGGAGCTTTGCTGAACCTGAAAGCGTGCCTCGATGCGCATCCTATAGAAGAGAGGGCAACATGAGCCAATTGCAAGATTTTCGCCGACGTATCGGGCCGTTTTTGCGCCAACTCTTGGCCGTTTTATGGCTGCGCGTTTCGGCGAGCCTCACCCTTTTGGCAGTGGTTTATATCGCAATTGCGCTTTTGGGCTTCGACGCTCAGGACGCGAGCCTAAATACCAGTAACAATCAAAGCCCCAATAATTGGCTCGGCACATCTGGCGCCTTTCTGGCTGATTTGGTGATGCAAAGCGTTGGCCATGCCGCCTGGCTTATTTTGCTTCCTGTCGGCGCTCGGGCGGCGCGCCAAATTCGTGGCGCGGAGATTTCTTATCCTAATTGGCGCTTCCTTGCAGCCTGCGGGGCGCCCTTATTCATGGCGCTAACTTTTGCTTTGGTGGGGCGCGAGGCCTCCCCTTACGACCCCTTTCATGGCGGTGCGTTTGGCCAGCTGATGGGCGCTTGGGTGGAGATGCTTTTGGCAGCCATCCATTATTACCCAGGCCGAACGATGGAATTGGTTTTGGCCGGCGGGTTCGGTCTCACGGCTTGTTTTTTGGCTCTTTTCGCCAGTGGACTGATGCGCACTGTCGTGACATGGAGCTTGCTCGGCGCCCAAACAGGGCTGCGCCTAACCCGTATTTTGCTGCGCCCCAAACTCCAGCCAAACCAGATGTTTGCCAAGCTTGGCGGTTTGGGAACGCGTCTATCTAAACCTTGGAAGGGGTTGCGCCAGCGGTTCTCGAAAGCCCCTCAAGGGGCACCTGCCCCGCAAGATTACGATGCTTTAACGGATGCTTTAACGGATGACGAAGAAGCCATCCCGAGCGCGGCACCTGCCTCTGGTTTTGCCACGCAGCCAGCAAGTGCTGTGGAAGACATATCGGCGGGCCCGAGCGTTGAAGTGACCGATAAAAGCCCCGCCCCCAAAAAAGGGCGTCGCGCGTCGCGCGAGCAGCAGCCGCGTCTGGTGTTTGAAAAAACCAGCAAGTATCAATTGCCACCTTTGCGCCTATTAACCGAGCACAAGCCGCCGCGCCAAACCACCACGCTTAGCAAAGATGCGCTTGAGGCGAATGCCCGTATGTTGGAAACCGTGCTGCAAGATTTCGGCGTGCGCGGCACCATTGGTAAGGTTCGCCCGGGCCCTGTGGTGACGCTTTATGAATTGGAACCAGCGGCTGGCGTTCGGTCGTCGCGCGTGGTTGGTTTATCGGACGACATTGCTCGTTCGATGAGTGCGGTGTCGGCGCGTGTGGCGCCTGTGCCGGGCGCCAATGTAATCGGGATTGAATTGCCAAATCAAACGCGCGAGCTGGTGTCTTTGCGGGAGTTGCTATCGAGCAGCGATTTTGAAAACGGCAAAAGTAAATTAACCATGGCGTTGGGCAAAGATATCGGCGGCGCGCCAGTTATGGCAGACCTTACCAAAATGCCTCACCTTTTGGTGGCGGGCACCACGGGCTCGGGCAAATCGGTTGGCATCAACACGATGATCTTGTCGATACTTTATAAAATGTCCCCCGCGGAGTGCCGGCTTATTCTGGTCGACCCCAAAATGCTCGAGCTGTCGGTCTATGATGGCATTCCGCATTTGCTAGCCCCTGTGGTGACGGAACCGAAGAAGGCTGTGGTTGCGCTCAAATGGGTCGTGCAGGAAATGGAAAACCGCTATCGCAAGATGGCTAAAATTGGCGTGCGCAATATCGAAGGGTTTAACGATAAAATGCGGGAAGCCGAAAAAACCGGCGAGCCTCTGTCGCGCCGTGTGCAAACTGGTTTTGACCCAGAGAGCGGCGAAGCGATGTTTGAAGAAGAGGTCATTGAAATCGAAGTATTGCCGTTCATTGTGGTGGTCATCGACGAGATGGCCGACTTGATGATGGTGGCCGGCAAAGATATTGAGGGCGCAGTGCAGCGTTTGGCGCAAATGGCGCGCGCGGCTGGTGTGCATCTAATTACCGCTACACAGCGCCCATCGGTCGATGTGATTACGGGCACCATTAAGGCCAATTTCCCAAGCCGTATCTCGTTCCAAGTTACCTCCAAAATTGACAGTCGCACCGTCCTCGGCGAGCAAGGCGGCGAGCAGCTTTTGGGGCAAGGCGATATGCTGTTCATGGGCGGCGGCGGCGGTCGGGTGCAGCGCGTGCACGGGCCTTTTGTGTCCGATGATGAAGTCGAACAAGTCGTCAGCTATCTGAAAAAACAGGGCCAGCCTTTATACCTCGAAGAAGTGACCAAAGAGCCTGAAGAAGAGACGGATATGGAAGTCAGCGTTAGCGAGAGCTTATATGATCAAGCGGTCGCCATTGTCACCCGCGATGGGCGCGCCTCCACATCTTACGTGCAGCGCCGCTTGCAAATTGGTTATAACCGAGCCGCGGGGTTGATCGAACAAATGGAAGAACAAGGGGTCATTAGTCCGCCCAACGGATCTGGCAAACGCGAAATTCTGGTGGATAAGCACTGATGGCTTTTTTCTCTCCTTTACATAAAACCTTTTGGTTGGCCGTTGCTCTTTTTGGGCTGACGGGGGCTCCTGGTTTTGCACAAGAGTTGCAGACACAATTACAAAAACAGGCACTTGTGCCATTAAGCGAAATTAATCAGGCCCTTAAAAACATACCGCCACAAAGCGGGCGTTTTGTTCAAAGCCAGCCCAATGGCACAACCGCCAGCGGCACCTATCATATGCAATGGCCGGCGCGTTTGCGCTTTGCCTATCATGGCACGGGCGACAGCGGCTCCATTGTAACGGTCAAAGGTAAGTTTGTGGCCGTGCAAGAAAAACCGGGCGGCGAACCCAATTGGTTTCCGGTAAGCCTCACACCTTTGGCGGTTTTGCGCCAAGCCGCGCGCGATGGCATAAGCCAAGCTATGGTCACCAAGCGCAGCGATAGCGAAGGCGTGATTGCCCTAACGCTGCACGACCCGACGGGTGATTTGCCCGGCGAGGTAACGCTATATTTTACGCGGCCCGATTTAACCCTTTACGCTTGGCGTTTGGTTGATGTGCAAAACCTAGTGACGCAAGTTCGCTTAACGCAAATTGTGCCGACGGATAAATTAGACGAAGCGGTTTTCGCCATCGACTATGATGAGCCAGACGAGGAATAAGTATACCTATGAGTGACACCGATGAGTGGCAGCCCGATGCCGAAAACCTTATGGCGCTGGAAAGTGAAATTCCGGTTCTTTCGGCCGTGCGCGAATTTGCCGAACGCGCCGTGCGAGCCAATTGGTTCTCGGAATTGGGCGACCCGATAGACGAAAAAACCGCCTATTTGGCGCGCAGCTATCTCGACATGTTGGGCTTTCCTGACGCCGATGCAATTGGTGTGATGAGCTGGGATGACGCGTTGGACGCCTCCGCCAGTCTCGACCTCAACACCGAGGCGTGGGAAGTCGAAGAGCAATTGCGCGCCGGCCTGATGGAAGAGGCTTTGAAGGGCGTTAGCGAAGAAGGCTTGGGTGTCATGTTGGCGCATTTATCGGCTCAATTGGCGGAAGTTCTGCCCGAGTTAATCGATGAAGCCTTGATGATGGCCGATGAGTTGCCCGATACCATTCGCGATTTAGCGGTGGGTGCAGCGCAACAAGCGGCTCATGGCGGTGCTTTGGCCTTGGTGGCGGCGGCTGTGCAAGCATCGACTTTAGATGATATGGAAGCTGGCGAAGAAGCCCTCAACCACCCGCTTATGCTGCGTTACAGACTGTTTGAGCTGGGTCGCTGGCCGCTGGCATTGACCGGCCGCACCCTCAATTTATTTTAAGCTAGGATTTAGAAAAATGCGGATTGTCTCATGGAACATTAATTCGGTGCGCTTGCGCGAACCCCTCGTGTTGGACTTGATGAAAAAATTAAAGCCGGATGTTATTTGCCTGCAAGAGACCAAATGCCCGAATGACAGCTTTCCCGAAAAAGCTTTCGCCAAAGCGGGGTTTCCCCATATCGCGAAAAACGGCATTAAGGGGTATCACGGCGTCGCCACGCTTTCGCGGCGCCCTTTCGTCGAGCAGAGCTATATTAATTATTGTGGCAAAGAAGATGGCCGCCATATGCACACGAGCGTGGAGCATAAGGGGCGTCCCATCGCCATACATAATTTTTATGTGCCCGCAGGCGGCGATGAACCCGACCGAGAGATAAACGAAAAATTTGGTCACAAGCAGGACTTTTTGGCCGAGATGACGAAAAACTTCAAACGCCAATCCAAACAAAAAAACGCGCCCGCCTCCGTTTTATTGGGGGACTTAAACATTGCCCCAGGCGAGCATGATGTGTGGTCGTCGAAGAAATTGCAAAAAGTCGTGAGCCATACCCCGATTGAAATTGAGACTTTGGCGAAGCTGCAAAACACACTGGATTGGGAAGATGTCTCGCGACGCTTTGTGCCAGCAGAAGAAAAATTATATAGCTGGTGGAGCTATCGTGCCAAGGATTGGGACGCCGCTGACAAGGGTCGCCGGCTTGACCATATTTGGGTAACGCCCGATCTATCTGACGCGGTCGAAAACTACGGCGTCTTGCGCGAAGCCCGTGGCTGGGAACGCCCCTCCGATCACGCGCCGGTCTATATCGATATTGCCTAGCTGTTTGTTGGTTGCTTTACCGCTGGTTTTTAGACAAGATTGAAAGAAAACAGGCCCTAGACAAAGGAGAGGCAGCCATGAATGCGAGAGCCGACAAACAAATAGAGTTTAAAAAAGACAAAAAATTTGCCGCTATTTGCGCCGCCGCACAAACCAGTGCGGAGGCTACGGAAGCCGCGCGCGCTTTAGCGCCAGAGCTGGCCCGCCAATTGGCCGACGCGGGCATGTTTTCTATGTTCGTGCCCGCCGCCATTGGTGGCGCTCAATTGACACCCTTGGAAGGCAACGCGCGCCTGCAAGTTTTGGCGATGCATGATGCCGCCAGTGCTTGGGTGAGCATGATTGGTGCCACCGCTGCGCTGGGTTCCGCTTTCATAGACCGAGAAACCAGCGAGACGATGTTTGCCGCTCCCAGCCGCATTACTTGCGGAATTTTCGCCCCCAATGGTCGCGCCCTGCAAGATGGCGATGACTATATTGTGTCAGGGCGCTGGGCTTGGGCATCGGGTTCGGCCAATGCAGATTACATTGGGCTTGGCTGTCTGGCGCAAAGTCCGGGGGATGAAAAACCTAGCGTGCGGCTTTTGATGATACCGCGCGAGGACGTTATTTTTCACGACACATGGCACACGATGGGCCTATGCGGAACCAGCTCGGGCGATGTAGAAGTCGACCAAGTGCGGGTGCCGGTGGCGCATAGTTATTCTACCGCCACGGATACGCCATGGACGGATGACCCGCTTTACACAATGCCTTATTTTGGATTTTTGGCGACCGGCGTTGGTGCTGTTGCTTTGGGCAACGCCCGCGCCGCGCTGGATGATTTTCTTCACTTGGCGATGGCAAAAACCCCGATGGGCAATAAACGCACTTTGGCCGAGCGCAGCGGCGTGCAAGCGGCGGTGGCCGAGGCTGAAGCTTTATGGCGTAGCGCCGATGCGTTTTACTGGCAAACCTTGCGGGAAGTTTGGCAGGCGGTGCAAGGCGGCGAGGCGGCAAGCCCTGAACAACGCGCAGACTTGCGGCTAATATCGACCCATGCGGTGCGCACTTGTGTGCAAGTGGTGCGCCAAGTGCATGATTTAGCGGGCGGCACTTCCGTATATAAAACCAGCGCCATTCAACGACGCTTGCGCGATAGTGAAACCATGACCCAACATATGATTGCCAATGCGGCGACTTATGAGATGATCGGGCGGGTAACGCTCGGCGGATATACCAAAGCCATGCAGCTTTAACGGCTTGTTGTCGCAGCAAATGTCGCAGGTATCGGCCTTGCGCGACGCGGCCCGTTATGGCTAACATTGCTCCGAATATGAATGGGAGCTATTTATGCTTGGAAATTACACATCCCCCTGGATGACAGAAGACCTCACCATCTTTAAAGATGCGGCGAGTAAATTCATGACCAATGAGTTCGTGCCCTTGACCGACAAATGGAGCAAACAAGGTATCGTTGATCGCGAGGCTTGGACGAAAGCTGGAGAGGCGGGGCTTTTGTGTACGTCCATTCCAGAGGAATACGGCGGCGGCGGCGGCGATTATCGCCATGAAGCCATTCTCACTGAAGTGCAAACGCGCCTCGGCGTGGGGGGCTGGGGTCAGTCGGTTCACTCGCTTATCTGCTCGCATTATTTCTTGGCCTATGGCACGCAAGAGCAGAAGAAAAAATATCTGCCTAAAATGGCATCGGGCGAAATGGTCTGCGCCATCGCCATGACCGAACCCGGTACGGGCTCGGATTTGCAGTCGGTGAAAACCACGGCAGTAAAAGACGGCAATCAATATTTGATCAATGGATCGAAGACCTTCATCTCCAATGGCCAAACTTGCGACATGGTATTGGTGGTCGCCAAAACCGATACATCGCAAGGCGCCAAAGGCATCTCGCTGGTGATTGTGGAGACCGGCGATGACACGCAAGGATTTGCGCGGGGTCGCAACCTCGATAAAATGGGCCAACATGCGGCCGATACATCTGAGTTGTTTTTCGATGACGTAAAAGTGCCCGCCGACAATATTTTGGGTGGCGAAGAAGGCCAAGGCTTTTTCCAACTGATGCAGCAATTGCCAGCCGAGCGCTTGGTTATTGCCAATCAGGCCGTGGCCTCGATGGAACGTGCGATTGAGCTGACTGTGGAATATACGCGCGATCGTAAAACCTTTGGTAATTCGATTTTTGATTATCAGAACACGCAATATAAATTGGCCGAATGCAAAGCCACTTGGATGGCGGCCCGCGCTATGGTTGACCAGCTATTAAGCCAACTGCTAGAGGGCAAGCTCGACGCCAACAGCGCGGCGGCGGCAAAGTTTTGGTGTACCGAACGCGAAAACGAAGTCATCGATGATTGCCTGCAGTTCTTCGGCGGTTATGGCTATATGGACGAATATCCGATTAGTCGCATGTATACGGATGCTCGCGTACAGCGCATTTATGGCGGTTCGAACGAGATTATGCGTATGCTGGTCGCCCGCGCTCTATAAGCCTGCCGAGGTAAAAATTATGAAAACGCCGTCAGTTTTGACTGGCGGCATTTTTTCTTTGCGTTACTCTTTTCTCCAAAAGGAGAGCCTTATGTTCATGACCGACGCCTCAAAAAATATCCGCTTGCCGCAAGTCGCCAGTCTTGCTGCCCTGATGGTCGCGGGCCTCTTGCTGCCAGATATGAGTTGGGCACAAGATGTGAGCACTCCTGTTGCGCAAACGCCCGTCGAGGGTCCAAGTTTTTTCGGTCTTTTATTTTCCAAAGGCGGCCTCGTTACGTGGATTATCGCGCTTTTATCTGCCGTCGGGTTGCCTGTGGCCGGGGTTAAGATTTACCAATTTTACCAAATGGATATTTATCGCCCGCAGCAATTGGAAGCGGCTTTGGCAGATTATCGTGCTGGCAAAATCGATGGCCTTGCCAAACGCCTAGATAAATATGCGCATCCGGCTGCCCCGCTTATTGGCTATGCCCTCACGCAGGCTCATGGCCGCACGATGAGTGCCAGTATTTTGCGCGAGGAATTGGCGCGTCGGGCACAATATTTAGTCCGTCATTTAAGCAAAAACATTTGGGTTCTCGAGCTTATCGCCGCCTCCGCGCCGCTGTTCGGCTTGCTGGGCACGGTATTGGGTATGATTGTGGCTTTCCAAGGCGTCGGCCAAGGCTCCAGCGGAGCCGATACGGCGCTTCTGGCTTCGGGCATTTGGGAGGCGCTTTTGACCACAGCCTTTGGGCTCGGCGTTGCTTTGCCGTTTTCCATTCTGGCGGCTGTCTTTAACAATGCCGTAGATGATGTTCGCGATACGGTGGAAGATGCGCTGACCGAAATATTGGTCCGCAGCGATTCCAAAGCCAAGGCTTAGGCTGCGCCTCCCTCATGTCGCAAGCCCTTCAAATCACCCGCGCTAGGCGCAAGAATCCGATGATGGGGCTTACGCCTCTCATCGATATGATTTTTTTGTTGCTGCTATTTTTCCTGCTGGGGTCTGATTTTGTGAGCTATGGCCAGAGCCGACTGGCCCCGCCACGTGGCACAGGCGGCAGCGAAAGCGCTAGCCAGCCGGCGATTGTGACCTTGAGTGCGCAAGGTGAGCTGCAATGGAATGGCGCACCTGTTGGGGCCGAAAAATTGGCCCGTGATGTCGCCACTTTAGTGGCGCGACACGAAGACCAACTTATCGTGTTGATGCCAGCTGGCACGGCCGAAGTTCAAAAAGTATCCGACACGCTCGACCTCTTGGTCGCGGCGGGGGCCGCCTCTATAACCTTAGAGCGCGACGTGTTTGATATTGATTTGGCCGATTTCTAGGGCGGGGGATTGGATGAAAATTAAAACCCAACGCCGTGAAATTAAATCAATTGATTTGCTCCCGCTGATCAATGTTGTGTTTCTGCTCATCCTATTTGTTCTGATCGCGGGTCGCCCGACGACCAATCATCCGCAGCAAATCGAGGTGGCTACCTCGACCCAAGATAGCGCCTATACGGGGGCGGCGTTTGGGGTCTGGCTCAAGCAAGATGATAAGTTTTATTTGTCCGAGGGCGAAAACGTGACTTTGGGCGAGATAGCCGATTTTGTGAAATCGGCAGGCATCGTCGAACAAGGGTTGCCGGTCGAGCTGATTGCAGACCGCCGCGCCCATGCCAAACCGCTTCTGGCCTTTCGCGCCGCTATGGCTAAGGCGGGGGTCGGGGAAATTCGCTTAAAAACCCAATATGACGGGGCGTCAAAATGACGAGTAAAACAACCCCAGAAACCGGGAAAGGCAGCTGGTTAGGCCAGTTGCGCAGACGCCTCATTGGTGTGCCACGCCGCGTGTGGATAGGGCTTTTGGTGGGCTCGGTGGTTTTGCACGTCGTGGCTGTGGGCTTTGTTTTATTGCTGCTTTTTGGCGGCGAGCGCGGCAGCGGTGCCGAGCAAGACAGTGTGGTTATCTCGGCCGGCGAGGCGGGTCCCGAAGAGCTAGACCTGACGCTGGAGACGCAAAGCCCGCCGGAAACTTTCCGCGAAGCAGAGGCAACCCTCGATTTGTCTGAGCTATTGGAAGTGCCGCTCGATACGGATTTCAACGACCTGATGATGGATAACGCCAATATGGCCGCCATTGCGCCCGCCATGCCACTACCCGCAGCCGCCGTTACCCAGCGCGCTTTGCCGGGCGGCGGGCTGATATCGGGCGTGCCGAAAACCTTTGCCGACTATATTGAGCATCTGCAGAAGACCGGCATCGATGTGGTGTTTGCGATTGATGCCACAGGCTCGATGGTCTGGGTGCATAAAAAAGTGCACGAGCGGATGGAGCAATTGGCGACTTATATTCGCAATCTCGTGCCTCTGGCGCGCTTCGGGATTATTGCTTATCGCGATTACAATGATTTGGAATTTGTTACGCGCATCACCCAGCCCAGCTTCGACATTGTGAAATCCCGAGACTTCATCGCCGGTATCGACGCGGTTGGCGGCGGCGATTATCCAGAAGCCGTGACGCAAGCCTTGCGCGATGCCGAGACCAAAATAGCTTGGCGCCCGGGCGCGCAACGGGTGGTGATTGTCATTGGTGATGCGCCGCCGCATTCGCATGAAGCGGGCGAAGCGGCTGAAATTGCCGAACGCTTGAAGTCGCGCGGCGGGCGCCTGTCTTTGCTCGATAGCCGCGTGGAAGCCAATCGGGCGATGTTGGGGCGCGCGCGCTCTGGGGCTTCGGGGCGTGCCGATTTACTGAAGCAGGGCACCATGCCACAGTTTCGTCGTTTGGCCCGTTTGGGCGGCGGCACGGCAGCCACTTTGGCGGCGGAGCGCCAACTGATGAAGACGCTGGCTCTGCTCATATTCGATGATAAGTTTCACGATGAGCTAGCGCCCTTTCTGGCGAATTTGGAATAGGGGGCGATATGCGATTTTTAGCTTTTCACAAAACCCCTCGGTTGATCTTCGCCTGTTTTTTGGGCTTGTGTGCCAGCGTGCCAGATTTGGCAAATCCTGCGCGCGCGTGTGAGGCGCCGCCAGCTTTATTGACGCTAACGCCGGAAAAACTTTTGGCGGCGCTTGGCGAAGATAGCGCGCCCTATCTGGCGGCGGCAGATGGCTATTCGATTGGCATGGAGGCGTGTTACGACAGCGCCTTTGGCCCGCTTGAGCTGGCGCCTTTTGTGCGCCAAGCCAGCCAAGTTGCAGATAATATGGCGGCCCTTCGAAAACTTGCAGAAGACAATGTGCGCCATAATGAAGTGTCGTTTGAGGAGCTATTGTCGTCCGATCTATGGGGCGATATTGAAAGCCTTCGGGTGGCGGGTGCCTATGGCGTGGCTTGGGGAAAACTGGCCGCGGCCGTGCGCCATATTTCAGCCGAAGAAAAAGCGCAAGCCATGCAAGGCGCGCTAAAAGCTATGCAAGGGTTGACCTTTGAATTCAAGCATCCGGTTTTGGTGCAGCGCGCCATGTATGGCTTGGCGACGAGCCAAATCGAGGCGGGCGATCTCAAAACCGCGACCGAGACCTTGCAACGCTTACAAGATTCTTTGAAGCGCGGCGGCGCGCCGGGGTTCACTCGCGCCGTGGATGCGTTTCATGCCCGCATCACTTCGCCCAACTATCGCCCGCCCGTGGCCTTATTCGGCACGCAAGCGGATGCCGCCTTTAGCCAGACATCTGCCAATAGTGGCGCGGCCGTTGGCGACGCCGTCAATTTAGCGCGCCAAGCGATACGCGATACGCGCCCTGCCGATGACATTGTGGCTCTCTTGCGCCCGGCTTTTAGCGGCGATGTCGAGAGCCTGAAAGGCGCGCTTGATTTGGTTGCGCGCGATCAGCTTTTGTTGAATGCCATGGACTACGAGCCGGGCTTATCTTTGCGCGTCATGCGGCAAGCTTTTGCGACCCAAAAATACGGCCAGATTGTATCTGCTTGGCCGGGGGTAAAGCCATTTTATTCTCATATGCCGACCGGATTAAAGCGACGGGTCGATTATCATATGGGTGTCGCGCGGTTGAATTTGGGCGAGTATAAACGCGCCATCACGCATCTTTTAGCTGCGCGAAACGGTATGCGAGATGGGGCCACGGCGGATCGGTTGGATAAATTGATAGCGCTGGCACAATTGTCTTTTGATGAAGCGCCCAATGCCGCGAGGCTCACTTTGGCGCGCGCCTATAAAGATGTCGAGATTCCTACAGACGCCATTTCTCCAGAAAGAACCTTGGCACCGGCCCCGCCGCCGTTAGATGTTCTTTTGGCGATGCGAGCACGGGTGGTGCTGGCGCGCGATGCCACCGCGCGTAAAAGCTGGGCTGAGGCCGATAAAATATTAACCGGCATCGGGCCCGGCACTCCCGCTTATCCGCTATTTTTGGGGATGCGGGTTCGCCTTTTGGCAGAGGCCATCAAGGCGCGGCGCGAGCAAGGCGAAACCGTCGCGGACTTGGCGGCTACAGCGCGCGGCGCGATAACCTTGTATCAGTTGTGGACGCGCGTCGATTGCCCGCCTGGGTGTCTTGCGGGAAACCGTTTGGCGGTGCACCGTGCGGGAATAGAAATTGCTTTGAGTGCCGATTTGGAAAGCCCTAAATTTGGCGCGGCTTGGGGAAGCTTTGTCGAGGATGGTGGCGATATTCGCCCTCTTGTTGGCCGTGCGCTTGCGTATCTGGTTGCCAAATCGGACAGTGAAAGACTGACTGCTCTTTTAGAAACCCCCGACGATGCCTCAGCCGCTTTCATGCTGGCGCATTGGAAGGCCTATCTAAAAAAACCGCAAACACGAGCGCGGCTCGACGCACAATATATTTGGCTGACCAGCGATTTGGAAACCCTGCAAGGGCGCCCGCGCGCGGTATTATTGGAAACGCTCATCGATTTCGACTTGGCGCGCGACAAGCCAGAGGCTGCCTTGGCGTTGGCGGAAAAACTAGCCAGCGAGTTCCCGCGTCGGCCTTCGGCTTGGTTTCTGCGCGCGGCCACCTTGCAGGCCAATGCGCGCGGCATTGAGGCAGCGCGGGCTCTGTCGGCTTTAGCGCAGCGTACGCCAGCCGATGATCCAGTAGGCATGGGGGCGCGCCTTGGACTGGCCGCACTCTTTATTGAGCTAGACCGCACCGAGCAGGCTTGCGCTATGAAGGCAAAAATATTCTCTCGCACGCAAGCCCAAGCCAATTGGAAGGAGGCCTTAACGGCTTTTCCAGTTTTGCAAACTTGGCATCAAAGCGCCCAAAAAGCCTGTCGTTAAGCTTTGCGGCCCTAATGCCGGAAATGGCGCATACCCGTAAACACCATTGCCAGACCCGCCTCATCCGCGGCGGCAATCACTTCGTCATCGCGAATGGAACCCCCGGGTTGAATGATTGCTGTGGCACCCGCCTCAGCGGCACTTAGCAGGCCATCGGCGAACGGGAAGAAAGCATCCGAGGCAACGACGGAGCCTTGGGCAAGTGGGGCATCTGCACCGAGTGCGGTGGCTGCATCTTGGCTTTTGCGGGCTGCGATGCGGGAGCTGTCGAGGCGGCTCATTTGGCCTGCGCCGACACCGACTGTGGCGCCATCTTTCACATAAACAATCGCGTTTGACTTCACATGTTTGGCGACCCGCCAGGCGAACAATAGATCGGCCATTTCTTGGGCGCTCGGTTGGCGTTTGGTGACGAAAGTTAAATCAGCTTCGACGATATGGCCGTTGTCGCGATTTTGCACCAAATAGCCGCCAGCCACATTGCGGATAGATAGGCCGGCCGCATCGGCAACGGGAAGGCCGCCGGTTATCAGCAAGCGCAAGTTTTTCTTTTTCGCAATGACCTCGCGGGCCGCCGCATCTGCGTCGGGGGCGATAATCACTTCGGTAAAAATTTCGGTAATCGCAGCTGCCGTGGCGCCATCGAGCGTTTGGTTTGTGGCGATAATGCCGCCAAACGCCGAGACCGGGTCGCAACGCAGAGCTTTAGCAAAAGCTTCTGGCAGCGTGGCACCTGTCGCGACGCCGCATGGATTGGCGTGTTTGATAATGGCGCAAGCGGCAGTTTGGGCGGGGTCAAACTCGCTGACCAATTCAAACGCGGCATCCGTGTCGTTAATATTGTTATACGATAAGGCTTTGCCTTGCAGCTGTTCGGCAGTGGCTACGCCAATGCGCGGCGTGTCGCCAATATAAAAGCCCGCTTGTTGATGCGGGTTTTCGCCATAGCGCAAGGCCTGCTGAAGCTTGCCACCAACCGCGCGGTAAGGCGGCATATCAATATCCAGTTGGGCTGCCATCCAATTCGAAATCGCGGCGTCATAAGCGCCCGTGCGGGCATAGGCTTTTTGCGCCAAGCGCTGGCGCAAAGCCAAATCCGTGCCGCCTGCGTCGAGCGCAGCTAGAACCGTGTCATAATCTTCATTATCGACCAGAACCGCGACATCATTATGGTTTTTGGCTGCCGCGCGTATCATCGCAGGCCCGCCAATATCGATGTTCTCAATGCAGGTCGCATAGTCTCCACCTGCCGCCACCGTGGCCTCGAACGGATAAAGGTTCACCACCAGCAAATCAATCGCCAGAATGTCATGCTCGTTCATCGACGCGCGGTGTTCCTCATTGTCGCGAATGGCCAATAACCCACCGTGGACATTGGGGTGCAGCGTTTTTACGCGCCCGTCCATCATCTCCGGAAAGCCCGTAAGCTCCGACACATCGCGGCAAGCCAGGCCAGCCTCTTGTAATAATTTGGCCGTCCCGCCGGTCGATACCAGCTCGACACCTTTGGCCACCAATTTCTGAGCGAAGTCGACAATGCCGTCTTTATCTGACACGGAAATCAGGGCGCGGGTAATCGGTTTTACATCTGACTTGGAAGGGGAGGTGGAATGAGACATTGGATTTTCCTAACTTCGTCTTTTACTAAGATCTGCGTTTTCCGCGCCGCCCTGCGTATCGCAAGGCCCAGCGTATCAGGGTATCGGTATGGCCCAATTGCCCACGAATGGCAAGTTGCTGGCTCCGTTGCGGCACGCCTTGGCGTCCCATATACACGCTTTCTTCTAAGCGCAATTGGGTCGGGCTATCATTTCCGGTTCTAAACTGCCAGCCGTGTCCGCTTGGTGTCAGCAACAAAACGGCATCGCCACCGCTTTGTAAGCTGGCGGTGACATCTGGATGCAAATGAAAGCGTAAATGAAATGGCGCGCCCTCGGCTGCAACATGGTTCATGTCCGCCAGCAATAAGTCTTCGCCACGAAAATCTTCTCCGCGGGCATCTATAAACAGGCGGCGATTGTGGCGCACGCCGTGAGTTTCGAGAAAAATGCCGTGGCTGGCCTCCAGCCAAATCCCCGTTTTATCTTCCACGCGCCGCGCCGTGACGTGCCAATCATCCGCCTTCAGGCGGGACCCCAAACGACGCGCGGCATGGCCGCTGCGCAGAAACGGATCTTTCACGTCTTGGTCAAAAGACAAAGTAGAATGTGCAGATAAGCCACGCGCGGCCAATTTCCAATCTGCCCCATGCACCAAATTTGGCCCGCAATTCACAATCAATCGATCCGTGCCGTGGCTCATTTCGAACGCCAAGGGAGCCGGATGGCTTTTTACACTATGGGCGCCGCTCATCCCGCCGCCCGTATCCACGAGGATCATGGTCTGTTCGGCGTCTAGGCGCTGGTAGCCGCTTTTTGGCGCAAAACTCATTGGCGCTTGGTCTTTTTTCGGCAAAACCGCATCGAGGCTCGCCACCTCACGCTCGATGCCGCCTTGGAAGACAGCGAGCTTTTTATCCTTATGGCGGAGCATCCGCACCATTGCCTGCATGCGGGTCAGCGTTATGGCAAACAAATTGGGCGGCGCGATTTGACGCGCGGCCAGCCCAGATTCAATGGCGATGAGATCAGCAAGGAGATCGACCAGAATGTCGGGCGTGCGGCTGATATGGCCACCGTCGGGCAAAATCTGGCGGCGCAATTCTCGAATTAGTAAATCCATGCCTTGGCGCAAAATTTGGCCCTCTTCTGGCAAGCTAAGCCCCGCCAATGTAAGGCCAATGGCACTTTCCAAACGCATTTTCCCGTCTGGAATTTGTCCGATGGTCAGCGCCAGCCAGCGCGCCTGATGCGTGTAACAGGCATTTATGCGTGCCAGTTCTTGGGTGTCAAAGCTAGTCTTTAAAACCCCAAGCGCTAGGTTCCAGCGTGCCAAACGTCGGCCAACAACATTGGGGTGCATAAATTTTTTGCGTCTCATATAGCCGCTTTGCACCCAGTGCAAAATCATATCGCGGCTCATTTGGTGTCCCGTGGCATCGGGCAAGGCCAGCAAATCACACAGCCAGTGGAAGCTATGCAGCTCATCGCGCCATTCGGCATTGGGCGGGTTAATTTGAAAAGGTAGCTTATTGGCATCCCTTACAATGGCGCCGGGCAAGGTATAATCCCCCGCTAGCCAGGTTTCCCCGCGTGCCGGATTTCCGGGCTGAAGGCCGGGCGGGATGCCATAACTTACGGTGCTTGTTGGCCCTTGCCAGAGCCGCCAACCGAGGGCGGAACGTAAAAGCGCATTTCTGGAATTATTCCACAAAGCGGCAGCATCGGCGCGCAAGGCTTCAAAACCTGTCGTCAGCCGGCTTGCGCGCCCCATTTACTGCTCCTTGGCAGCCCGCAGAGCGGCTATATTGTCGGCATAGGCCGAGGGCCCGCCCTTAAAAGTGGCTGTTCCGGCCACCAACATAGAGGCGCCTGCTGCAATGATACTAGCGGCATTTTGGCGGTTTACGCCGCCATCGACCTCTAGCTCAATGTCTCTACCGGAGGCATCGATCATGCTACGAAGCGTGCGGATTTTATCCAATTGGCTTTCGATGAAGCTCTGACCGCCAAAACCGGGGTTCACCGACATCACCAAAATAAGGTCAATGTCGCCCATCAGATGATCGAGCACGCTGACGGGCGTTGCTGGGTTGAGCGAGACGCCAACTTTGCATCCGGCGGCCTTAATCGCTTGTGCGGAGCGATGCGGGTGCGGGCCAGCTTCGGGGTGGAAGGTGATGATATCCGCGCCTGCGTCTGCAAAGGCGGTAATATAATTATCGACGGGCGCAATCATCAAATGCACATCGAGGGGCTTGCTGGCGTGGGGCTTTAGAGCTTTCACGACATCTGGGCCAATGGTGATATTGGGAACAAAATGCCCATCCATCACATCGACATGCACTAAATCGCAGCCTGCCTCGCAAATGGCGGCAACCTCTTCGCCTAATTTGGCGAAATCGGCCGATAGAATGGAAGGTGAAATCTTAACGTTGCTCATGCTTAGCACCCTTAAAAACTTGCCTAGGCCCTATTTGTAGGGGGTTTTGTGCGGGCTCGCAATCGTGTTGGGGGTCTCTGGCTCGATTGGTTGGCTTTATGCACCTGTTTTTTGAAACACTTGCGCAAAGAAACCGTCCATGCCGCCTTTTTCTATATCCCCGAGGTGGCGATTTTGCGCCAAAGGATGATCGGCTGGGGTCGAGCGGAAAGCTTGGTCATGGCACAAATGCGCCGGCAGATTTTGCGGGCTCACGACACGAAAATCGTCATGCGCCTCTAGAAAAGCTTTTGCCTGCGCCTCGCCTTCTTCGGGGTCCAGCGAGCAAACGGCATAGCACAAAAACCCGCCCGGTTTCACCCAACCCGTCGCGCGTTCCAGCAATTGCTGCTGAAATTCGGCCAATTTGGCGATATAGCCTTCAAAGCGATTGAGCACGAGGTCGGGGTGGCGGCGTATGGTGCCGCTGGCTGAACAAGGCGCGTCCAATAAGACCGCATCAAATTGCTTGGGCGATTGCCAGTCCAGCGCATCGCCTCGAACCAAATTGGCTTTTAGCTTGGTGCGCTTCAGGTTTTCTTTCACCCTCGCCAAACGACTGGCCGAAATATCTAAGGCCGTAACGTCATAGCCCGCGGCAGACAATTGCAGCGTCTTGCCACCTGGCGCGGCGCATAAATCGAGAACTGTAGCTGGCGTCTCAGGGTCGCAAGCTTGGCGCAGTTCGGCGTCCAATAATTGCGCTGGGTATCCGGCGGCGACATCTTGGACAAACCAATCGCCGTCTTTAAAGCCGTCCAAAGCGCGAACATCGCCAGAGCGCTCGAGACGCACATGCGTGTCATTTAGCGCTTCAGCGCCTTCATTGGCGGCCACAAAGGCGGCCGCTTTTTCGGGCGCTTTGAAACATAAATCCAATGGCGGCGTGCGGGTATGTTGGGTCACAATGGCGGCCAAAGCCTCGTGTCCATAGGCGACCTCAAAACGGGCTTGCATCCAATCGGGCAGGTTTTCTAGCGGCGTTGGGTCTGGCGGCCCATCGGCTTGAATATCGCGCTCAATTTGGCGCAAGACGGCATTAATAAGGCCACGGAAAGGTTGTTCGCGCCGCCCCGTTGCGGCCACGGTTTCATGGATGGCAGCATGGGCTGGCACATTCATGTAAACCAATTGCGCCACGCCGATACATAACAGTCCATGGGCGATATGCGGGCGCAAAGGCAGGGCGCGTTTTAAATGTTTGGAAGTCAGCGCGTTAATCTCGCCATAATGGCGTAAGGCCATTTGCACCATAGCGTCGGCTAAATTGCGTTCGCTATCGGGTAAATCGGAGAGGCGATCGCGCGCCTCATCCAGCGTTTTGCCGCGCGTGATGGCCGCCAGCATGGCGCCCGCCACACGGCGCGTGTCGCCTTTGCCACGCCCGCCCTTTTTGGGCCCGTTTTTTGGAGGGCCGCCATTTTGCGGGATGGATTTTTTACCGTTTGAATTATCTGCTTGCGAAACCATGTCGCGGTTACACCACCTTGGCAATCATTCGTAAAGCCCCCATATTAGCATTATGAAAAAATCAATTCCGCCCCTAGACCCGAAAATCGTTGCGGCGCAACGAAACGCTGCCCAACAAAAAGCGCTTGAGGAGGCGGCCGCGCGCCGTGCCGCCCATGTGGTGCGCCAACGCGCCAGCGAGAGCGGCGGCCAAGAAGGCCCCGAGCCGACCCGCTATGGCGATTGGGAAAAGGGCGGTATTGTCTCTGATTTTTAGGGTCTCTGACTTTTAGAGTTTCTGACTTTTTAAAGGTCCCGAATTTCAATCTGATTTTTACAACCATGAGTGACTGGCGCGATCTGCGCGAAACACGCTAGCCTGCATTTTGTTCGTGTTGGTTGCGTGAGGAAAAATATGCGCCTTGTTTGTTTTGCGATTGCGGTAAGTTTTGGCCTCGCTTTGGCCGCGCCTGTAAGGGCGGCTCAAAAGCTCGAAGGTCCGTTCGATTTTGAAGTTATACAAGTCATAGATGGCGATACCTTTCGCGCCCGCGTGGCCATTTGGTTGGGGCAGACGGTGGACGTCAAAATTCGTCTGAAAGGCGTCGATACGCCAGAGATGAAAGGCAAATGCGCGTCCGAGATAAAACTCGCGCGCGAGGCTCAAAACTTCGCTGCCAAATGGCTCCGCCAAGACGGGCTGAGTTTGACCCAAATTCATAATGGCACTTATGCAGGGCGCGTGTTGGGCACGGTTCAAAAAGCCAACGCGTCTGGCCCCGCCAACACGTTATCCGCAGCGCTTTTGGCCGAGGGGCTTGCCAAACCCTATAGGGGTCGGCGCGCCACTTGGTGTCGTTAGAGCTAGGCTCGGTTTTGTCGGTTGTCGATTAAATCATCGACCACGCTCGGGTCGGCCAGAGTAGATGTGTCGCCCAGATTGGAAAAATCATCCTCGGCAATTTTTCGCAAAATGCGCCGCATGATTTTGCCAGACCGCGTTTTTGGCAAGCCCGGCGCGAACTGCATGAGGTCTGGCGAAGCAATCGGGCCAATTTCTTTGCGCACCCATTTCACCAATTCGGCCTTCAGTGCGTCATCGCCATTTAGCCCTGCGTTCAAAGTGACATAGCAATAAATGCCTTGGCCCTTGATGTCATGGGGATAGCCCACCACGGCGGCCTCGGCTACTTGCGGGTGCGAGACTAAGGCGCTTTCCACTTCGGCTGTGCCCAAGCGGTGGCCAGAAACATTCAGCACATCGTCGACGCGGCCAGTGATCCAATAATAGCCGTCTTCATCGCGACGGCAGCCATCGCCAGTAAAATAAGTGCCGGGGTATTGTGAAAAATAAGTTTCGATAAAGCGCTTGTGGTCGCCGTAGACCGAGCGCATTTGCCCGGGCCAGCTATCGCGAATGCACAAGTTTCCGGACGCGGCTCCGGTTAGCTCTTGGCCTTCGGTGTCGACCAAAAGCGGCTGCACTCCAAAAAACGGGTGCGTGGCCGAGCCTGGTTTCAAATCTGTGGCGCCGGGCAGAGGCGAAATTAAAATGCCGCCGGTTTCGGTTTGCCACCATGTGTCGACAATCGGGCAGCGCTCGTCGCCCACCGTGCGGTAATACCAAAGCCAAGCCTCCGGATTAATCGGCTCGCCTACTGAGCCTAAAAGCCGCAAACTAGAGCGCGAAGTAGATTTGACGGGCGCATCGCCTTCGCGCATTAACGCGCGCAAAGCGGTGGGGGCGGTGTAAAAAATATTCACCTGATGCTTGTCGCAAACCTGCCAGAAGCGCGAATTATCTGGATAATTCGGCACGCCCTCGAACATCAATGTGGTGGCGCCATTGGCCAGCGGCCCATAGACGATATACGAGTGACCCGTCACCCAGCCGACATCAGCCGTGCACCAATAAACCTCGCCTTGCTTGTAATCGAAAACATATTCATGCGTCATCGACGCGTAAACCATATAGCCGCCAGTTGTGTGCAATACGCCTTTTGGTTTGCCGGTTGAGCCAGAGGTATAGAGAATGAAAAGCGGATCTTCGGCGTTCATTTCCTCGGCGGGGCAATCGGCGGAAACGTCTGCCTTGGCTTCGTGATACCAGACATCGCGGGGCCCATGCATGGCCACTTCGCCACGCGTGCGCGCGACCACCACCACGGTGGTGACATCGGGGCACTGCTCGAGGGCGGCATCTGTATTGGCTTTCAGGGGAATTTTTTTGCCCCCGCGCACACCTTCATCGGCGGTGATGACGCAGGTGCTTTCGCAATCCAAAATGCGCCCAGCCAGAGCCTCGGGCGAGAAGCCGCCAAACACCACAGAATGCACTGCGCCAATGCGCGCACACGCCAACATGGCGTATGTGGCTTCGGGAATCATCGGCATATAAATGGTAACGCGGTCACCTTTTTGCACGCCGCGCGCTTTCAGCACATTGGCAAAGCGGCAGACTTCTTCGTGCAATTGCGAATAGGTAATTTGCGCGTCTTCGGTCGGCTCATCGCCTTCCCAAATAATCGCGGTCTGGTCGCCGCGTGTTGCCAAATGGCGATCGACGCAGTTAACGCAAGCGTTCAAAGTCGCGTCTTCGTACCATTTAATCGAGACGTCCGTATTGGAGTAATGGGTGTTTTTGACTTTTGTATAGGGCGTCATCCAATCGATGCGCTTGCCGTGCTCGCCCCAAAACGCGTGCGGGTCAGCAACGCTTTGGGCATACATGGCATCATATTTGGCAGCATCTATATGTGCTTCGGTGGCTAATTTAGCCGGCACTTCAAAAACTAACTCATCCAACCCAGATTTAGACATCGCTTCTCTCCCTTGCGCAATAAGGCTTCACTATAAACGCGGCTCGCAGCTTTGGGCAAGCGAGCGTTATGGCGTGGCTTCCAGCACAATCCTTGGACCGGCTCCAATTATGCGAACATCTAATTTGGTGAGGCCATCGCCTTGGCAGGGGCCAGAGGTGCAAAGGCCATCGGCATTAAAGCGGGCACCATGCGCAGAACAAATAAGTGTGCTGGCATCTTTGGATAAAAACCTATCGGGAAAAGTCTCAAGCGGCAGGCCAAGATGGGGACACTTATTTTCGAAGGCGCGCAAACTCTCGCCGTCTCGCCAGACGATGATATTTAGCAACTCGCCATTTGCAACGGCCACTTCAAATCCACGCGCGCCGTGTTCCGGCATTTCGTCTAGCGGGCATATATCGATGGCTCCCGCATTTGGGATTGATTTAGGGTTTGGCATTTTCCGCCACATTGGCCTTGGTGCGTTTGGGGTCGAGGCCAGACATTTTACAAACAAATTTCCATTCACTGGCCGTAACCGGCTGCACAGAAAGGCGCGAATTAATAACCAACACCATGGTCTCTAATTTCGGCTCGGCTTTAATTTCGGCCAGAGTGGTTTGATACGATGCACTTTCCAAAGCCTGAATATCGACCATGCCAAAGCGCCCTTTTGGGTCGGTATGGTCGGGGTAATGGGTTTTGATAATCTCGATCGTGCCGACAATGCATTTTTCATTCACCGAATGATAAAAGAACCCGCGATCGCCAAGCTGCATTTGCTTCATATTTTTATTGGCGAGGAAATTCCGCACGCCGTCCCAAGGCTCCCCCTTGGGCCCGCGCGCGACCTGATCGGCCCAGCCCCATGTATTGGGTTCAGATTTAAACAACCAAAAAGCCATAGTTTTTCCTGACGCTATTTTAGGGTTTACGCGTTCGGGTCGGTCAAGCCGCCGATGAGGTGTTTCCAAGCAAAAACCTCGACGCTCTCGAACAGTCCCGCTTTATTATAAGGATCATTGGCAGCAAAGGCTTCGGCTTGCGCGCGGCTAGCGACATCTAAAATCAGCAGCGTGCCAATCATGGTTTCGCCATCCTCGGCCACAAATGGGCCGGCGGTTTTCACACTCGGGTCGGCCAATACATAAGTCACATGGTCGGGGCGGTTTTCCATCCGCACATCCACATGGTTTGGTTTGTCTTTACAAATCACACAATACATTTTGCTCTCCTTTAGGCGGCTCGATTAAATGGCCGCAAAATTTATTCTGGCTTTCGCCGCGGTTAGTCAACTTCTGCCGTGAAGGGACGCGCCATTAAAGTTTGAATGGCGGCGTCGGTCTCGAGGGCGCCCGAGAGAACCGCATCGACGGCGGCACAAATGGGCAATTCTAGGTCATGGCGTACGGCCAAAGCGATGACGGCTTGAGCGCTCATGGCGCCTTCTGAAACCGAGCTTCGCTGGGCCAGAACCTGCGCCGCACTCGCGCCTTCGCCGAGCGCACGGCCGAGCGAGAAATTGCGCGACGTGTCGCTCGAGCAAGTTAAAATAAGATCTCCCAAACCCGATAGGCCGCCCAAGGTTTCGGGCTTGGCGCCCAGCGCTGTGCCGAGGCGTTGCATCTCCACAAAGCCGCGTGCCGTGATGGCCGCGCGCGCACTCTCGCCGAGCTGTTTGCCCGCGACGATACCGCAGGCGATGGCCAATACGTTTTTAAGGGCGCCGCCAATTTCCGCGCCAATCACATCGCCCGACAAATACGGCCGAAAGCCTGCTGAGCCGATTTGTTCGCAAAGATAAGCGCCGCGTGTTGGGTCTGTGCAAGCCAGTGTCACGGCCGTGGGTAGGCCGCGCGCCACATCGGCGGCAAAACTAGGGCCCGATAAAACCGCGATTTGTCCTTCGTCGATATAATCGCTGGCGACATCCGACATGAATTTCAAACTATCGCGCTCCACGCCTTTGGCGCATAGCACGAGGCTCGCGTCTGGCTTTAACAGCGGCGCAATGTCGGCGATGACGCGGCGCGCAAATTGCGCCGGCACCACCATCAGCACAATATCGCTATCGGCCAAGTCGGCAAGCGCCGTGGTGGCGACAATGGTTTCGGGCAAAGACAGGCCGGGCAAAAATTCTTTGTTTTCGTGCTGCGTATTAATGGCGGCGACGGTGCTGCTTTCATGGGCCCATAATTTAACTTGTGGCTCGTTAACTTGTGGTTCGGGCGCCTCGGTGCGCCGGTTGGCCAGAGTAACAGCTAAGGCGGTGCCCCAAGCGCCGGCGCCTAAAACGGCAGCTCGAGCGAGGTGGGCTGGAGCGTGTTTTGTTTGTTGTGCGTCCGCCATGCAAGTCTCCATCAAATGGGCAGCTCTTTTACGCGAGCTTATTGGATAGGTTTTTACCCCTCTGGTCATAACCTTTTGGCCTTCTGGGCGCAAGTTTTGCACATATATTCGGCCCAATTTTGGCTGACTGTTTAGTGACGAATGAATATTTTGTTGATTGTTCAGCCCCAGACAGGTATGATTTTCTTCATGTCTGAAGCAGATCTCATTCGGGAAAAGATAATTGTGGCGGCGCGCGAGCGGTTTGCTCATTACGGATATCCCAAGACCACCATCGCGGAGTTGGCCGAAGATTGCTCCATGTCTTCCGGCAATATCTATCGGTTTTTTAAAGGTAAAATCGATATTGCAGTAGAGATTGCGCGACGCGAAGCCCTGTCGGCAGTCGAGTTTCTGGAGAGTGTTTTGGCGTGTCCGCATCGCAGTTCACGCCAGCGCCTAGAAGAAGTCATTTTCGCTGATTTACGCCATACCTATCATTTGTTGGAAAACCAGCCCAAGACGGTGGAATTGGCGCAAACGGTGGTCGCCGAGCGCCCACAATTTCAAATTGAAAGCCTGCGCCGCGAGCGCCGGCTTTTCCAGCGTATCTTGCACGAAGGCGCCACCAGTGGTGAATTTGTAATCGACAGCGTGCCAGGCACAACCATCGCGTTGCACGCGCTGACCCTCAAGTATCGCTATCCTCAAGTGTTCACCAAACAGTCTTTGGCAGAGCTGGAACGCGAGTTGGCGCAGGTTTTGAGCCTAGTCATGCGAGGGCTTATTGCCCCTCAAGAAGGGGTTTCGGTGCCGGCTACGGAAATTCCAGAAGAAGACACGTCTTTAACGTTGCGATAAGCGTTTTTTCGACAAAAACCAATCTCACAAAATAGAAAAACCCCTGTTTCTCGACAGATATTTTAGCCTGCCAGACGCGGGTTAAGAAAATAACACAATAAAATCAGAAGTTTGTAGCCTTTTTAGGCTCACATGAAAATAATGAATAATATTGAAAATATTCATTGTTTTTTGTTTCGGGATGGCTTATATAATAGTCATAGAGACGGAAAAACAAACCGCTTCCGTTAAGTTTAATGAGACCAAAAAAGAGAGCATGATTATGACACATACAATCACAACCATCCGCCGCATCACGTCTGTTCCGGCTTTGGCATCTGCAGTTTTGGCGCTTTATGGTGTGGCTTTGATTACCCATTCTGTCGCCGGCATCGCAATCGTTTAACGGCCTCCTCCCGGCCTTCCACGAATTTTGCGACACAAGCGAATAAAGACTTTCTCCCAAAGACTTTATTCTGGCCTTTTTTAAAGGCCAAAAACGGCTCCGATGGTCCTCCCCCATCGGAGCTATTTTTTTGTCTTCTATATGGCTTTATCTAAGGGGCTGCCTAAGCGGATAAATCGGCAAGCGGCCAGCGCGCCCGCGCAGGGGTGGCCATGGCGTCCGCCATCGGCTCGGCGCCAGCCATTCGCTCGGCGCCAGCCCAAGCAATCATCGCTGCATTATCCGTACATAAGGCCGGTGGTGGCACGCACAGCGAATAGCCTTGCGCGCCCGCCTCGGTTTCCAGCCGCGCGCGCAGAGCCTGATTGGCCGCCACGCCGCCAGCCACGACAAGCGGAACCTCGCCCGATAAATTATGCAACATCCGAAAAATCTGCATGGCATTTTGCGTGCGGTCGGCCAAACAATCCATCACGGCCGCTTGAAAACTCGCTGCCAGATCGCTGACATGGGCATCCGTTAGTGGCGCCAATTTATCGGCTCTCTGGCGCAGGGCTGTTTTCAGCCCCGAGAAAGAAAACTCACAAGCTAGCTCGGCCCGCGAGCTGGTATCCAAATTATGTCGGTCAATCAGAGGGCGCGGCAAGGGATAGGCATCCGCATTGCCTTTTTTCGCCCAGTGTTCAATCTCCGGGCCACCTGGATACCCAAGCGATAAAAGTTTAGCAGCTTTATCGAAGGCTTCCCCTACGGCATCATCCATGGTGCTGCCCAATTCTTGATATTGGCCCAGCCCCGTCACCCCGAGTAATTGGCAATGGCCGCCCGATACCAGCAATAATAAATAAGGAAAGGCAACCGCTTGGGTCATCCGCACGGTCAGCGCATGGCCTTCTAAATGATTAATGCCGATGAATGGTTTATTGGCGGCAAGTGCCAAAGCTTTGCCCATGGTCAGCCCAATCAACACACCGCCGATGAGACCTGGCCCTGCCGTGGCCGCCACGCCATCGAGGTCGTCGAGCGTTACCTCGGCTTGTGCGAGGGCCTGTTGGACCAAGCGGTCCATATGGGTAATATGGGCGCGGGCCGCAATTTCGGGCACCACACCGCCATAGGGGGCGTGCAGGTCAATCTGGCTCAAAACTTGGTTGGATAATATGTCACCCGGCCCCGCCAGTTGGCCCGCATCATCAAGGGTCAGGCGCACCACGGCCGCCGCGGTTTCATCGCAGCTCGATTCCAATCCCAATACCTTTATTTGGCGTGCGCTCATGCGACCCCTCTATACATTTTAGCCGAATAAATTATGGTCAGCCAGCCACCATGGCTCTATATGTACCCACTATAGAACGTCATTCGCCCCAACGATAGAAGTAACCCAATCGATGAACCGCCAAAGGACCCGCACCGTGCAGACAGCCGACCCCCAGCGCCAGATAAAACTTGGTACGCGCGCGTCGCCTTTGGCTCTGTGTCAAAGCGAAAGAGTCGCGCACGCTTTAAGCGAAGCACATGGTTGGGCCCAAGGCACGATTGAGCTGGAAAAAATCATCACCAAAGGGGACACCAACCTAGACCGCAAGCTCGCTGAGATTGGCGGCAAAGGCCTGTTCACGGAAGAATTGGAAGCGGGCTTGCGAGACGCCTCGCTCGATCTTGCGGTGCATTCGTTAAAAGATTTACCCACGGTCAGCCCTGCCGGCTTAACCCTTGGCGCCATTTTACCCCGCGAAGATGCGCGCGATGTTTTGGTGCCACGCGCTGGTTTGGCTTTCAAAAGCCTTGAAGACTTGCCGCAAGGCGCGCGCCTTGGCACGGCCTCTTTGCGTCGTGGGGCGCAGCTTTTGGCCGCGCGACCTGACCTTCATATTGAGCCTTTGCGCGGCAATGTTGGCACGCGCATGCAACGCTTGGAGACCCAAAATCTCCACGCCACTTTACTGGCCGCCGCTGGGCTAAACCGTCTGGCACTAACGCCAGATGCCGCTTTGGCGCTCGACCCAAAACAAATTGTGCCGGCCGCCGGACAAGGCGCCTTGGCTGTCCAATGTCGCAGCGACGACACCCAAATGCTTGCTTGGTTGCGCGCTTTGCATTGCGCAGATACGGCCGATTGCGTGGCCGCGGAACGCAGTTTCCTCAATGCCCTAGATGGCTCGTGCCGCACCCCCATCGCGGCTTATGCAACTTTGGGGGGTGCAACTTTGGATGATGACACGATATCGCTGCATGGCCGCCTGCTCAGCGAAGATGGGCAAGAGGCCGTGGAAGGTATAAGCACGGGGCCCCGCCAAGACGCGATTACTATAGGTCAAGCTTTGGCGGCGCAATTGCGCGACCAAGCCCCTCATTTGGTGAGCTGATGCGCCTTTTGGTAACCCGCCCAGCCGCAGACGCCGTTCCCCTCGCGGAGCAATTGGCCGCTCGAGGCCACGATATTATTATCTCCCCCGCCATCTATATTGAGCCCAATGACACGCCGCTACCCGAACCAGATAGCGTGCAGGCTTTGGTCTTCACCAGCGCCAATGGCGTCAGTGCTATGGCCGCGCGGTTTGCCGATAAACGCGATTATGACCTTTGGGCCAAGAAGCCTGCCTATGCCGTGGGCCCACAAACTTGCGCCGCGCTGGCCAAGCTCAATTGGCCGTTGGTTCATCAAGCGGGGGGAGATGTGGAAAGTCTCGCGGCTGAAATCAAGTCAAGTTTTCAAGGCACGCATGTTTTGCATATCGCGGGGCGCCATCAGGCGGGCGATCTTGCGGGCCTGCTCAGCCAAACTTCGGTCTCGTTAGATAAAGCCGTTTTATATCAAGCGGTCGCGGCCGAGGCGCTCACCCCTTTGGCCGAAGCCGCCTTAACCGACAAGGAAGCGCCGCTTGACGGGGTATTGCTATATTCCAAACGCAGCGCGCAAATCTTTGTGTCTCTATATAGGGCGCATACACCAGACCTCGGCCCGCCAAAGCCGACCGCCTATTGTTTGTCTGCCCCAATCGCCGACCAGATGCAGCTGGCAGGCTTTCCGGTTCGCACCGCGCCGACCCCCGACAATGAAGGCATGTTGCAATTGATCGCTATGGCATAGGGGCGCAAGCTATTGTGGGCTCACAATTATTGCCAAGACCAGCAAACAAACGCATAATTTCGTTATGAATAAACGTCGTTCTAAAAAAACCGAAGCGGGGGATGTTTTGCCGCCCGAAGATGACGCTGCGCAACGCGCGGCGCCTAAAAAGGCTGCCAGAAAGCAGCCGAGTGACGACACATTGCGAATGCCGCCCCTCATCGACCATGCGCAGCAAGGTGGCTTGGCGCGGGCCAAACACTACCTTGGTGCTTTGGTGTCGTTTGCCTTTGGTGGCAGGTTTGGCGGGACGATAGATAATGTCGTTGCCGCGCTGGGCCGAGCGGCACAGCTTTTTCTCGCCACTTTGCGGCGCTTACTCTATCGCGTCAGCCTTTTGCTTTTGATCGGCGCGACTTTGGGCTTGGCGGGGTTCGCCGTTTTCCAATCGCGCAATATGACGCTAGCGGACATAGAGCTGCCTGATTTCACGACCTTCTGGCAGTCGGCACCTGACGTAAACGATGAGGCGTTTGAGTTACCCTCTGGCGAGCCTGAAACCAGCTTGAAAAAAGCCCCTGATATAGCCCCCTATATCGCCCCCTATATAGAAGACGAAAACGTCGTTGCTTCCGGTTCGCCAGAAGCCCCGGTTTTGGCGTCCGAGCCAGATGCCCCGCCAGCGTTAGATAGCGAGCTGACTTTACAAGAAGAGCGAGCCGCTCATGCGGCCACGCGGTTGGCTTTGTTGGGCGCGCAAGACCAGCTAGCCACCGCCTTGCGAAATCAGGCAGATGGCTCGGCAGTGTCGTCGAAAAATCAGGCTCAAAACGCCAAGACCTCGAAAATCTTCAAAGCTCTAAAACAACGTGCCCTCAAGGCTGAGCTGTTGGTTCGTCTGCAAAGCGGTTCGACATTCGCGCCACTTCTAGAAACCAAACCCTTGCAGGCTTCGCTGACGTCACGCCAATTTGGCGCGCTGGCACTGCATGCAAATTCTGGCGTGCCGACCCAAGCGAGCCTTGCGGCGCAAGCCAAATCGCTGTGGCTAGCGGCCAATTCGGGGGAGCCAAGTCGCGCCGAACCCGATACCGCATCTGCCGCTTCAGCACGCGAAGCCGGCCCTGAAGCTGATCTCGATAAAATGCCCGCTTTTCTAAACTGGCTGCGCGCGCGCGCCGGTGGCTTGGTGGACGTGCAGGTTGAACCGCAGGCCGCGGCTGAACTACCCCCCCTTACTTTGGCCACAGCGCGCGATGTGAGCACTCGCGATGACTTGCGCCATGACTTGCGCCAAATCTATCAGTTCATTTTGGCGGGCGATTATGCGGCCGCCTCGACGAAAACACGCACGGCAATTTTGCGTTTGGACGGGCTGACCAGCCAACCCAATCGCGCGTCTAATATAGAGAGCCTGCAAGCGCTCTATGCAGACTTGCGCGCGCACGGGGAAATGGCGCCAATTTTGTATCAATTACGCAAAGATTTTTTAGCCACTGATTTGACGACTGATCTGACGGCTTATTCAGACGGAGGCGCCTTATGATGCGCTTGTTGTTTGGGTTTATTGTTTTGGCCGGTTTGGCCATTTGCGCGGCCTTGATTGCTAATCTTCCGGGCCAAGTCAGCTTTTCGGTTTCTGGCTATATTCTTGAAACCCGCACGGCGGTTTTGGCAGGCGCGAGCTTTGCGGTTTTCCTTATGTGTTTGGCGTTTGCGGGTCTGGCACAATTTTTATGGCATTTGCCAGCACGCTTGCGGGCCGAGCGGCGCGAGACCCAAAGGCGCGATGGCGAGGCGGCTTTGGCCAAAGCGCTTATGGCTCTGGCGCGGGGCGATGCGGCTTCGGCCAAGGGCGCGACGCGATTGGCGCGGCAAAAATTACCCCATCAAGCCTTGCCTCGGCTGATGGCGGCGCAAGCGGCTTTGCTCGATGGTCGCCATGCCGATGCCGAAGCTGACTATCGCGCTATGTTGCGTCGCGAGGCGACGTTGGAACAAAAGACCCTCGGCCTCGAAGGACTTTACTATATGGCGCGCGGAGCGGCGGTGGCGGATATGGAAACGGCCGGCACTTATGCTTTGCAAGTTTTAGAGCTGGCGCCCAAAACGCTCTGGGCGCTGGATGGGCTGATGGCTATGGCGGTGCAAATCGGCGATTGGTCGGCGGCACAAGATTGGATGCGGCAATGGTCGCGGGTTTTAAATGGGGCTGGCAAGCGCGCTCAAATCAGACGTCGCCGTGCGGTTTTATGGCTGGCGGAAGCGCAAAGCCTGTTGGCGACGCAAGATCCTGGCGATCAATTGGCGGCCCGAAAAAGAGCTGAGCAGGCGATCAAACAAGACCCAGAGTTTTATGCCGCCGCCGCTTTGGCGGCACGCTTGCAGGCGCGCGGCGGTGATTTGAAAAAAGCCCATGCGACGCTGCGCCAAGCTTGGACGCGCGCGCCGCATCCAGAAATTACCGAAGCCTGGCTAGATTGTTATAACGACCAGCCTTTGGCCACGCGCCAACGTGCGGCGGTGAGTTTCATTGGCAAACATAAATCCCATATAGAGGCGCAAATTTTGCGCGCGCGCATTGCCCTAGACGGCGAGCGCTGGCGACAGGCCAAAACTTGGCTCGAGCCGCATGCCTCTCAAGCGCATCCAGAGGGGGAAACCCTCATGGAGCGTCGCTTGTGCCTATTGCTGGCCGAAGCTGAAACGGGTTTGGACGATGCCCAACAAGCTCAGCACTGGCGTGAATGCGCTCGCCGCGCCCCCGCCGAGGCAGGCTGGATGTCGGCCGGTCTACGCCTTGATAGCTGGCAAGCGATATGTCCCGTAACCGGCAAGCTGGACGAGGTTTCATGGCAATCGCCATTTGAGACAGCTCCAAAGGCGGCGGCGTTGATGGCGCCCACGGCCGCTCTAGCCTTGTCTTAGGCGGCTCTTAAGCTGTTCTTAGGCCGAGTGTTTGCGGGCGGCGACCCAAAAGTTCACTTGAACTATGTAATAGGCTGAATAGGCGTAAGCTTGAGGCACATGTCTTTTTGGGAGTTTGTTTATGTTTCGCGTGATGGTTTCGATGTCTTTTGTTGGCGCACTTGGATTTTTGTTGGCGCTATTCTTTCCTGCCAATATGGCTCAAGCGGAAGACGCAAGCGCGATTACCACTTGCGCCACGAGCGGGCGCATCGTCCCCGTAGACGCTTACGCGTGCAAACATACACCAGATGTATACAAAGCCAGAATTTACGAACAAGGCTTTTGCAAAAGCGATCCAATGAGTACGGGCACATTTTCAGCGGAGACCTGCAATAAGGTTTTCGAAAATCCTGCCGGCTTTGTTGTAGACATTGTTGCGGCTATGCAAAAACCAGTTCCCCTTGAGGGCACCTTCACGTCTGCGCCAAGCGGAAGTTATGGTTTCCCTTATATATGGATGTCTCATCTCATTACGATGAAAAACCAAGTGACGTCGGATGGCACGACATATTATAGCGACGAATTTGGGAGCGCGACGACAAACGAGGCAGCGTTTTCTGAATATATGGTGGACAGCACATCAACCTCTACCTTGGAAACCCAGTGCGACGGCGAATATCTCAACACTGCATTTGCGGCGGGTAAGGTCGATGCCTATCTTGTCGATGCGGCGGGTCGAGCCCTAACCGCAGCCGATGGCGTCAACATCGAAGATCGCTGGGAGTGCGTCGGTCGCCAAGCCTTTATTGGTGTGATTACCTTGAACGAACCGATTGTTATTACGGACGAAACAAGCAGCCTTACCCTCGAGTTCGCTGTGACCGATAATGGTGGCTCTGCCCGAGAGGATATTTCCGGTCCCTACGCGAATGACGGCGTTCCTGAAGGCTTCACCACCTCGCCCTTTATTATTAACTTTATCGTCGAATAAAGCCCCTCTCGCTTGGGAGCGGCCCCTCTCGCTCGGGAGCGGAAAGCGCTTTAAATCTGCAAAAAATATAAACAAACCGGAAGGGTGCCGCTTAGGTGATTTGAACACCTGACCCCATCATTACGAATGATGTGCTCTACCAACTGAGCTAAAGCGGCGAACCCTAATGGTTGTTTTTCCTAGCGAAACTGCGGGTTTTTGTCTAGGGCAAAGTTTTCATCTCACCGTCTTGGCGGGTTTGGGCAGTGTGTTTTCGCCTTGCAAACCAGTGTGATATTTTTGCACCACCTGCAGCAATCGAATTAAATTACTTTCTTTTAGTTAATTTATTGTTGACGTAGGCAGTTTTTGTTTTGCAAGCTTATTAGGTGAAAAAGCTAGTATGGGAAGGGCGTATGGGAGTACGCGCATACGGTTTTTATGTTGGGAGCGTTTTGAGGAGGGCTCTATGTATTTAAAAAGTAAAATGCGTTTACTCGGTATGAGTGCGCTTGTGAGCGTGGGGCTAGTCGCCGCCACCTCAGCCAATGCGTATAATATACGCCTTGGTGGAATTGATATTCAAGTAGACACGACCGTGTCTGTGGGTGCATCTATGTTGCTGGAAGATCGGGAAACTAAATACCTTCCAGTTTCAAACGGCGGTTCAGCTGAAACGAATAAATATTTCTCGTTGACAGATGCTGTTGATACAAACGCTGATGGAAAGATTGTTATAGCGGATGACGTAGAAAGTGCTCCGGACTTTGCGTCATGTGCAAACCCGTATTCCTACGCCAAATTTTGCCAGGACTTGTCCCACGCACAGGGTGGTACGACGCCAAACTTTGATGGCTCGATCAACTCGGATGACGGTCGCCTAAACTTTGAAGGCGGAGACCTTTATAGTGCGCCGATCAAGTTAACGTCAGAATTTGAAGCCAGCATGGGCGCCTTCATGGGCTTTGCTCGTGTAAACGTTTTCCATGATATGGTGACTATGGACAAAGCTTCGTTCGCACGCGGCGGTGAATTAACTGCTAAAGGCGAAGATAACATGGGGCAAAACATCGAATTGCTCGATGCCTATGTTTCTTACGATGGCGATGTTGGCCAGTTCCCGATTACTATTCGGGCCGGTAAGCAAGTTATCAACTGGGGTGAGGCAACGTTCATTCCGGGCGGCAACTCATCGTTTAACCCAATCGACGTCGCAGCTTTGCGCCGTCCTGGTGCTGAAATCAAGGAAGCCTTGCTTCCGGTTGAAGCGCTTTACGGTTCGATTGCCCTAACACCTGAAATTTCGATTGAAGCTTATGTAGGTGGTTGGGATAAATATCGTCTGGAAGCCGGTGGCACCCCCTTTGGCGGCAGTGATTCTTTCACAGCCGGTACGGTATCTGGTAACCCACAAGATCGATATTTCATCGGTGGTGGGCAACAAGCTGGGCGTCAGTTCGCTTGTGATACAGCTGCTCTAACAGCCGCTGGTAAAGCCACAACCTCTTCCATTTCAACTGCGTTGCAGGGTATAACTGGTTTGGTTGACTGCGCCAACAATCCAAATATGGATCCATTGAAAACATGGACCGTTGGCAGTGCAGAAAAAGAACGCTCAGCGTCTGGCGACTTCTCCTATGTGCAAGGTGTGTCGAACAAGGACGGTGATGAGTCTATGGGCCTTGCCGTTCGTTGGTATGCCGAAAACCTAAACTCAACTGAATTTGCTCTGTACTATCAAAAAGGTGACAGTCGTTTGCCTTACATCAGCTACAATTCAGGCAAAGCATCGTTAAACGTCGGCTCTACAGGTGCAACATCATCGACCGTTGGTCGTGGTGCTGGCCCACAGGGTTGCATGGGTATGGTTGCAAACTTGACCAACGGTGCTCCGAACGCACAAACCGGCAAGCTTTACAACGTTGCAGCGGGTACGACCACTAAACTGAACGATCCACACGGTCTTCTGTCAGATGCAACGCTTAATTATGTGGCGGATCAGACAGCTGCTGTTTTGAACGTTGGTTTAGCAGCGCTTGGCGGCTATAGTAGGGATGCAACTCTGGCAGTCGATTCGGCAGCTAAATGGCAAGAACTACAGTGTCTCCTTGCTATTGCTCAAAAGGACGGAGCTAAATCTAATGGCTCTGCTTTTGATGGCCAAGGACAGTTGTCGACTGGGACAACCAACGTGGTCGTCGACTACAACCTTGAACTGTTTGCTGAGTTTCCAGAAGTTGAAACAATGGGCATAAGCTTCAACACAACTGCGTTTGGTTGGGGTGTTCAGGGCGATTTCAGTTATCGACCTGAAGTGCCGCTGCAGTTTGACACGGATGTGTTGACGATTGCTGGCCTGTTTAACAACTGTGCATTTGCCTCCGTTGGTGTTTTTGAAGGTGTTTACAAATCAGGTAGCACCTACAACAACGAATTCGGAAACGTTGGCTGCTCGGACAAGCAACAGTATCTTAAAGGTTACACTACTGACCATGATGCCACCACTTGGGACATTGGGACAACGGCAACCTTCACACGTTCTAACCCACTCATGAGCCTCTTGGGAGCAGACTTGGGCATCTTGCTTACTGAATTCCAAGGTGTCATGGTAGATGGTATCGAAGAAAAACGTGGCGATCCGGGTACACTTGGTGCCGTCGCAGGCGTGCCAAATCCGATTGCAGGTATTACACCACTGGCAAACACTTGCACGGCGGGTTCTGATCTGCCGTTGAATGGAATTTTGTCCATCGATGATCGCAACCTGGCTAACGCCGACGGTTTCTGTCGTCCGACGGATGAATCGTCTGGCATGGTTCTACTAGCACGCTTGCAGTACAACAATGTGTTCGGTACGCCTTGGAGCCTAGCTCCTACGGTAGTTCACAATGTTGGACTTAACGGTAACTCGCCTAGCCCAATCGGCTTCTGGCGTGAAGACGTTAGCTCTACTGCTGTGAGCGTCACGGGTACGTATCTTGGTAAAATTGAAGCCTCTTTGGCTTTCCGCACTTACGGTGGTGACATCGAGCGGACAAAAAACCTTGACCGTGACAACCTTAGCATCAGCGTATCTTACGCTTACTAATCAGTGTCATTTGGGGGGCGGGCCTTTTGGTTCGCCCCTTCAAATCTGAACTTACCTTTTGGAAGGAAACAAAATGAAAACCAAACTGTTAACTACAGCCCTGACACTGAGCCTTGTGGCCAGTGCTGCTGTGGCCGAAGTACCGGCCAATCAAGCAGCTCGTCTAGGTGCTGACCTTACCCCGATGGGTGCCGAAAAAGCCGGCTCCAAATCAGGCGTGGGTTCATGGTCGGGCAAGGGCATTAATAGCTCCGCTCTGCTAAATGGATATGATGGGGGCGCTTTGCCAAACCCATTTGCCTCCGAGAAAGCTAGCTACACGATTACAGCTGCCAACGCGGCTCAGTATGATAAGCAGCTGACCGTTGGCCAAAAAGCCATGCTGGCAACTTACTCAGATAGCTACAAGCTGAATGTGTACAAGTCCAACCGGACCTGCACATATCCAGACTTCGTTTACAAAGCGGCCAAGCGTAATGCGACCGTTGGTAAAGTTGTCGATGGCGGTAACGGTATCTCAGAAGCCATTATGGCCTCGCCGTTCCCAATCCCGAGTAGCGCTGTTGAAGTTGTATGGAACCACACACTGCGCTATCGCGGTGAGCGGGTAGCTCGTGACTTCAACATGTCGGCGCCGACAGCTTCAGGCGATTACACGCTAACTTACACGCGTGACGAAATTGTGTTCCCGTATTCCAACGCGCAAAATGCACGTGCGGAAGACCTGGACAATATTTCGATCTACTTCGTCGCATATACATCCGCTCCAGCGCGTCGTGCTGGTAACGTAGTGTTGGTACATGAAACGCTGAATATGGCTCAAGAAGGTCGTAAAGCGTGGACATACAGCCCGGGTACACGTCGTGTACGTCGTGCGCCAAACATTGCGTATGACAACCCAATGACCAATGGTGACGGCATGGGTACGTCGGATCAGTATGATGGCTACAATGGTGCGCCAGATCGCTACACATGGACTGTTTCCGGTGTAGAAGAGAAACTGTCGCAGCAAAATAACTTCAGTGCTGTTTTGACCGACTATGACACTCTGCTGCAGGCCGGCCATGCGAACCCAGATGTGATGCGTTATGAAATGCGTCGTCAGTGGGTAATCGAAGGCAACCTCAAAAGCGATGCCCGTCATATTTATGCCAAGCGCGTTCTGCGCATGGATGAAGACAGCAAGCAAATGGCGGCTGGCGAAATGTATGATGGCCGTGGTGAGTTGTGGCGTGTCCAAGAAATTGGTCAAGCCCCTGATTACCGCCCAGAAGCCAACGTCTGCTGGACAACTGGCGGTGAGTTTGTTTATGACTTGCTGGCTGGTCGTTACATGGGCCTAGCTATGAAAGCGGGTCGTCCTGCGAACGTGGTTACTGGCCTCGAGCGTCTGGAACCAAACTATTATTCACCTGCGAACGTGCGCCGTCTCGGCCGCTAAGCTTATCGTGTGAAAATTGGAAGGGCGGGACTTCGGTTCCGCCCTTTTTTTTGTTTTAGAGCGCAACGCTCAACCAGCGATATTTTGTTGCGAGCCGGCTTTTTTTATGGCTACATCGTAAACCTATTATTTATGAACCTTGGGAAACCTGACTATGAAACAATCTCGCTCTGCTCTTGTGATGACCGCGCTTTTGAGTGCCATTATCCTCCCCGCTCAAGCCAAAGTCCCAGCGGAACAAACCGCGCGCTTGACCAAAGACCTTACGCCTTTGGGCTCGGAACGCGCTGGCAATGCCGATGGTTCAATTCCGGCTTGGACAGGCGGCTTGTCGTCCCCGCCAAAAGGCATTGGCTATGAAAAGGGAAAACACCTGCCAGATCCATTTGCGGCGGATAAACCGTTGTTTCGCGTCGATGGAACCAATACCGCGAAATATGATGCTTTTATTACGCGCGGGCAAAAAGCGCTTCTAGAGCGTCACAGCACTTATTTTCTAGATGTCTATCCCACGCGGCGTAGTTGTGCCCAGCCAGAGCATGTCTATAAAGCTGCGGTTAAAAACAGCGCGACGGGCGAGCTGATTGCAGAAGGTAACGGCGTGGCGAAAGCTATTATGGCGTCGCCCTTCCCCATTCCAAATAACGGCCTAGAGCTTGTTTGGAACCATACTTTGCGCTATCGCGGCTATAAATTGCAGCGCCAGTTCACGGCCATTCCGGTCAATCAGTCTGGCGACTATTACGAGATTACCGTGCATGACGACGCAATTTTGCGCTGGTCTGACCCGCAAATGAGCGATGCGCAGGACCTCGAGAACGTCTCTATCTTGTATCTCTTGCAAACCAAATCACCGGCGCGCTCTGCGGGCTTTGTTGTGTTGGTGCAAGAGACGTTAAACATGGCTCAGGAATCGCGCCGCGCTTGGACTTATAGTCCGGGTACGCGCCGCGTGCGCCGTGCGCCTACCATCGCCTATGACAACCCGGGCACCAATAGTGACGGCATCACCACCTCCGACAGCTTTGGGGGCTATAACGGCGCCCCCGATCGGTTTAACTGGACGGTGCGGGGGCGGAGCGAAAAGTTTATTGCCTATAATAATTTCCGCCGCGTGCTGACGCCCTATAAAGAGTTGATTGAGAAGAACCATATCAACCAAAAGCATATGCGTTATGAAAAGCACCGCGTCTGGGAAGTCTCGGGCAAATTGAAACCGAAGTTCCGCCACGTTTATGCCGAGCGGGTTTTCTATATCGATGAAGACACCAAAGGCATTGTCGCTACCGAGATTTATGATGGCCGCGGCCAACTTTGGCGCGTGCAAGAGCTGGGCGGCGGCGTGCAATATGAATTGCCATTATGCGGCGGCTCGGGCGATACGGTTTATGATTTAGTGGTCGGGCGTTATTTAATGCTGGGTCTGGTCAACGAAGAGAAGCCGGTCGATTTTGACGCCCAACACCTAGATGCCAAACGCTACACCCCAGCCAATATTCGACGTCTGGGACGCTAAATGCGCGCTTTTGGCACTTGCCAGAGCGCCGCGCCTCTCATAAGGTGAGGCACGAAAAAAGCGGTAAATCCGCCATTAGGGAGAAGAAAATGAATATATTGTCGCTCAGTAAGCGCTGCAAAGCCGCTTTCAACATGACCCTCGGCTTGGTCCTCAGCGCCAGCGTGGCAAGTTTTGGTTTGGCCTCGGCCACGCCAGCTCATGCCATGGAGCCTTATGAATTTGCTACACCAAGCCACATGACCACCAAAGCTCTCTTGCTGGATGTGGTGCAAACGGGCAATCGTTTGGTTGCCGTTGGCGAGTACGGCCACGTCATTCTCTCGGATGACCAAGGCGACACATGGCAGCAGGCCAATAGTGTGCCAACGCGCAACACGCTGACCAGTGTCGTCTTCCTCGACAACCAAACCGGCTATGCGGTAGGTCACGAGGCCACGATTTTGAAAACCAGCGATGGTGGTAATAATTGGGAATTGCAGTTCAATGAACGTCGCGGGGAAACCCCTTTGTTTGGCGTGTACTTCTCGGATGCGAAAAACGGCATCGCCATTGGCGGCTTCTCTTACGCATTCGAAACCAAAGATGGTGGCGAAACTTGGACCCAGCGTTCCCTCGTAAAAGACAGCTATGACGACTTCCACCTGAACGACTTGTTCACGGACACGAAGGGCAATGTTTATATTCCAGCTGAATACGGCACGGTTTACAAATCCGTCGACCGTGGCCGCACCTGGCAAACCCTAGAAACCGGCTATGATGGCTCCTTCTGGGGTGGCTTGGGTCTGGCCAATGGCAATGTGTTGGTCTATGGCATGCGCGGCAACGCCTACATCTCATCGAACAATGGCAAGCGTTGGAAAAAAGTAACTACCAATGCCGACCAATCGATTACCGGTGGCACACAATTGGCCGATGGCCGTGTCGTCCTAACCGGACTTTCCGGCACGGTGTTGACCTCCAAAAATGGTGGCCGAAGTTTCACCTCTGTAACGCGCACCGATCGCTTGAGCTTTGCAACGGCGGCAGCGGGTAAAAATAATTCAGTGCTGTTGTTTGGAGACCCGGGCGTTAAAACCCACGCTCTAAAATAAACAAGACCTCCAGTAGCAATTATAAAACGCCGCTCTGCCTTAACTATATGGCAGGGCGGCGTTTTTCATTGGCGCAACATGGGATGTGCCAACCCGACACTTAAGGTCAATAAGTTAACTCAACAAAAATAAACAAAAATGACTTCCTTGACCCATTTTCTCTTTTGGCTTTTCGTTTAACTATCGGCTCCGCTATTTGGCGGAACGACGAGTTTGGTTTTGTAAAAACAGAAAATTTGAAACCAAACTGTAAAGCTAACCGGGTCAAAGGGTGGGGTCGTCCTACGAACGTGGTTACTGGTCTCGAGCGTCTGGAACCAGACTATTACACACCTGCCAACGTGCGCCGTCTGGGCCGTTAGGCTCGCGCACTCTCCGCGCCTTTCGCGTGGGAGCTAGGCAAGATTAAAAGAGGGCAGCCATCGTATTCGGGGGCTGCCCTCTTTGCCGACTTTTTTCTGGCCTCAGATTTGCGCCGTGCTAACCTTGCCGTGACAAAGGATAATAGATGACACAAGCCCCAAATTTTTCAGATACCGTAAAGCTCACCCGCGCCGACGGTTTGGCCGTGGTCACCCTAGATAGGGGCGATGGCCGCAATCCGTTATCAGCCGAGGCCATGGCGGCGCTGCGCGATGTCGCGCGCTGGCTCAAAACGGATATTGAGACCCATTGCGTTATCCTCAAAGGCGAGGGCGCGTTTTGTGTGGGCGCTGACCTTAAAGACAAAGACATGCAAACCCATCACTTGTCGCAGCTCGAGCAGCGCCAGAAGCTGCTGCTGGGCCCCGATATGTGCGCCGCTTGGGAAGCGCTCGAGCAAGTGACGATTTGCGCCATGGAGCGCTATGCGCTGGGCGGCGGCATGGCGCTAGCCATCTCGTGCGATTGGCGCATTGCTTCGCACGATTGTGATATTCGGCTACCAGAAATTCCGCTTGGCATAAACATGAGCTGGCAAGCCAACCCGCGCGTTACGGCGCTCATCGGCCCCGCGCGCGCCAAACATTTGATTATTCTCGGCGAGGCTTTGCCGCCCGAGCAAGCGCTCGACTGGGGATTGGTCGATTATGTAACGCCGGCTGGCGAGACCATCGCCAAAGCGCAAGAACTGGCAGCCAAAGTTTTGGCCTTGCCGGCCTTGCCTGTGCGCATGAGCAAACAAGCCATCAACGCGCATGCTAATGCGCTGAACCAAGTCAGCTCTTTCATGGACCGCGAGCAATATGCTTTGCTCACCGGGTCCGAAACCAATAAGGCGGCGGTTCGCGCGGTCTTGAAAAAACCACCAAAAACGACTTAGACAGGAATGGAAAAATTATGCGCGTAGCAGGAAAAATGGCTTTTATCACGGGTGCAGCCTCAGGTTTGGGGCGCGCCTCTGCCATGATGTTGGCCAAGGAGGGCGCCAAAGTCGCCGTCACTGATATCAACGCAGAAGGTGCCAAAGTGGTGGCCGATGAAATTAATGCCGAACACCCGGGCCAAGCCTTCGCCTATCACCTAGATGTGACCAATGAAGAAAACTGGAAAGCAGCCCTTGCCGCCGCCCATGAAGATATGGGCGGGCTGAATGTCTTGCTAAACAATGCAGGCATCGGTGGTGGCTCGTCGGTAGAAGACACCGATTTTGAGACTTGGAAGCTCGTGCACGCCGTGGATGTGGACAGTGTTTTTCTTGGCTGCAAATACGCCATTCCGCTGATGAAAGCCCACGCGCCCGGCTCGATTATCAATATTTCGTCGATCGCGGGTCTTATCGCTGGCCATAATATGGCTGCCTATAATTCGGCCAAAGCTGGCGTTTGGTTGCTGTCGAAATCTGTGGCGCTGCACTGTGCCAAACGCGGTTATAAAATTCGCTCCAACTCCATACACCCGACATTTATCGACACGCCCATTTTGGACGGCATGGTTGGCGCCATGACGCGCGACGAGCTGAAGGGAAAATTAGCCCGCCAAGTGCCGCTCGGCGAAGTGGGCGACCCCAGCGATGTTGCTTATGCGGTGGTCTATCTGGCGAGCGACGAAAGTAAATTTATGACCGGCGCCGAGGTGAAGCTCGATGGCGGCATTTCTGCAATGTAAGTATGCAAAGGTGTAGGCCTGCAAAGGTGTAAACCAAAGTTGAGGAGACCAAGCCCATGTTGACCCCAGCCGATGATTATCCGCTGCACCAAACGCCGGAGCCGATGGCTTTTGCGGGCGGCGACCGAAATTTTTACGATCGGTTTTTCTTCAATGGCTATAGCGCTGACGGCAAGGTTTTCTTTGCCGTGGCGCTTGGGGTCTATCCTCAACTGAATATTATGGATGCTAGCTTCGCCCTGTCTTACGGGGGCAAGCAATATAATTTGCGCACGTCGAAAGAGATGATGGGTGACCGCTTAAACTTAACGCTTGGGCCACTCACGCTGGAGATTGTTCGCCCGTTAGAAGAAACCCGCATTCTCGTGCGCGATAATGACAGCGGTTTGAAAGCGGACATCACGGCCGTGGCGCGACACGCTCCCATAGAGGAGCCGCGCTTTACTCGCCGCCAAGGCACGCGACTGATGATGGATTTAACCCGCGCCACGCAAAACATTGAATGGCAGGGAAGCCTTGAGGTGGATGGCACAAAGCTGACCGTCGATGGCTGTCGCGGCACGCGCGACCGCAGTTGGGGTATTCGCCAAGTCGGTGCGGCCGAGGCGCAAGCCCCGGTTCCGCCTGCGCCATCGCAGTTTTATTGGCTGTGGACCCCGGTTAATTTCGATACGGCGGCTTTCTTTTGCCATACCAATGATGATGGCGAAGGCGACGCTTGGAACCGCAAAGCGGTGTTTGAAGATTTCAAGGCCGGCACGCGTTTGGAGATGCGTAAATTAGATTTCACAACGAGCTATCACCCGGGTACCCGCCGCGTGAAAGACTTGACGGTGGCGGCCGAGGGTTTGCACGCAAAGTTCACGCCGCTGTCGCAGATGTTTTACATGCAGGGGCTTGGCTATATCCACCCCGAGTTTGGTCATGGCACGCATCATGGGGCCAGCCATGTTGCCCATGATGTGATGGTTCTAGATGAGGCAGAGGCCGCGTTAAAAGCGGGTAAGATGGAAAACCTGCATGTGCAAACCTTATCGCAAGTAAGCCTAGAGCAAGGCGGCAAAACCTATGAGGGCTTGGGGGTGATTGAGCAATTATTCATCGGCCCGCATGCCCCCAGCGGTTTTCAAGACCTGCTAGACGGGATCGTGTCGTGAGCGGGTTTCGCGATCACCCATCAGCTTTTGATGTGGCATATCTGGCGCAGGTTTTCGACCAGCCCAGCGAGGCGCTTTCAGGGTTTTCGTTTGAACCCGTTGGCACTGGTCAAGTGGGCGATAGTTATCGGGTCGCGCTCGATTGGGCGCCGTCGTCAATCCGTGCCTCAAACCCATTGCCGACATCGTTGATTGCCAAATGTCCGGCAGGGGATGCGACCAGTCGCGAGACCGCGCGCAATATGCATCTCTATGAAATTGAGACGCAGTTCTATATGCGTTTTGGCGGTAGCTGTGGCGCGCGAGCGCCCGAAGCCTATCTGTCGACCTATGATGCGGGCAGTGGCGATGGCGTTTTACTATTGGAAGATATGGCCCCCGCCCAGCAAATAGCCCAGATGGATGGCTGTTCGCTTGAGCAACTCCGCTTGGCTTTAAACGAAGCTGCGCTGTTGCACCAAAGCCATTGGGGCCATGCCACCCTGCAACAACAAAACTGGCTGACCTATAGCCAAGAAGACGAACGGCGCGACTTTCTGGCGGCGCTCGTGCCTGCCATATATCCCGAATGGCGCGCACGATATGAAGGCCGATTGCCGAGCGATATTCTCGATATGGGCGAAGCCTTAGTGGCTCGCTTTGACGCCTATATGCAGCCCGCAAACCGCGCGTGGGAAGAGCCCGTGGTTTTGTCCCATGGCGATTTCCGCCTCGACAATATGCTGTTCACCGATACGCAGGGCCGCGTGGTTATTCTCGATTGGCAGACGGTTTCGGCTGGTGCGCCGATGAATGATATTGCTTATTGCCTGTCGACGAGCCTTGCGGACCCAGCGGTGCGGGCGCGCGAGGAAGAGGCTTTGGTGGCGCACTATCACGCGCAACTTGGCGCCAAAGCCGATGGCTATGCTTTGGAGCAGGCTTGGCAAGATTACCGCCGAGCCGCGTTTTCTGGTTTTATTATGGCCTTGGTGTCGGCCATGCTGGTGGAGCGCACGCCGCGCGGCGATGAAATGTTTGCGACCATGGCCGAGCGCTCGGGCTGGCAGGCATTGCATCTCGATGCATTATCTTTAATCTGACGCCCAAAGTGGCAAAGAACTCGACTTGAGGGAGACAGACCATGACTTATGAATGTTTTGACGTAAGTGTAGAAAATGGTATCGCGCATATCCGAATGAACCGTCCGGAAAAGCGCAATAATATGAACCGCGCGTTCTGGCGAGAGCTGCCGCAGGTAGTCGATAAAATCGATGCCGAAGCGCAAGCCCGCGTCATCGTTTTATCCTCCACGGGGCCCCATTTTTGTGGCGGCATTGATGTTTCGATGTTTGGCCCAAGCGATGAAAAAACTGCAAGTCCAGAGTTGGCGGCGCATCATGCCAAACGCCAAAAAGGACTGAAATTTCTCGACACGGTTAAAAGCATGCAAGACAGTATGTCGTCTCTTGAGCAATCCCGCCTGCCCGTTTTAGTGGCCATCCAAGGCGGTTGCATTGGCGGCGGCGTCGATTTGGTGACGGCTTGCGATATGCGCTACGCCACGAAAGACGCCTTTATCACCATCTATGAAACCAAGATTGGCATGACCGCCGATGTCGGCACTTTTCCTCGTTTGGTCAAGCTCATCCCTGAGGGTATTGTGCGCGAGCTAGCCTATACGGGTCGTCGTATGCCGGCCGAGGAAGCTGCCAATGTTGGTCTGATAAACCGGGTTTTTGAAACCCATGAGGCCATGTTGGAGGGCGTTATGGAAGTGGCGCGCGAGATTGCTGCCAATGCTCCCTTGGCGGTGCATGGGTGCAAACGCGCCATCACTTATGCGCGCGATCACACCACGCAAGAAGGCCTCGATTGGATTGGTCTGTGGAATGCCTCGATGCTGCATCCGGAAGAAATTATGGAAGCGATGAGCGCGCAGGCCGAAAAACGCGAACCAGATTTCACTGATTTGCCCCAACGAAAAATCAGCTAGGAAGTTTCTATGACTATTTTTACCACGCCTATTTTAAGCCCCATCTTGAAGCTGATATCTTGGATAGTGCTGCTGCTCATTGGTTGGCGTCCGGGGCAAAGTGTTCCCAAGCCGATGAAGAAGGGCATTTTGTTGGCTGGCCCCCACACAAGCAATTGGGATTTTGCTTTATTCTTGGCCTATATTTTCGTGTTGAATTTGAAAGTGCGGGTGCTGATCAAACACACGCTTTTCGTCGGGCCTCTCGGTTGGTTTTTGCGCTATTGCGGCGGCCTTCCCGTAGATCGGCGTTCAGCAAAAAATTATGTGAAGGCCTTGGGTCGTCAATTTGACGAAAATGAGAGTTTTCACCTTGTGATTACTCCCGAAGGCACGCGCAGTCCGCGCACGCGGTGGAAAACGGGTTTTTATCACATTGCGCTGGCCGCTAATGTGCCGGTGTTTCTCGCTGGGGTAGACTGTAAGGCGCGCCGGGTGAGCATTGACCGGATAATTTATCCCTCGGGCGATTTAGAAGGCGATATGGCCGATATTTATGCGTTTTTTGATGGAATGCAGGGCATCTGGCCAGATAATTACGCATCTCCGAATAAGCCAGCTCCAGAAGACGCGTAATCAAACACGCCTTCTAGAGCTAACTCTAAATCGGTGAAACTTTAACCAAGTTTGCAGAAGCAGAGCTTATTGCCGTCCGGGTCGCGAACATAGGCGCCGTAGAAAATCGGCATACGTTGTCCCGGCTCGCCTTCGCAGGTTGCGCCCAGCTCAATGGCTTTGGCATACAGGCGGTCGATATTTTCAGGGTCGCCGCCGTGAATGGCAACCATTGTGCCATTGCCAGATGTGGCGGTTTCTTCGTTATAGGGGCCGCCTACGGCAATCATTGGGTTCGCCATATCGGTGCCATAAAAATATAGGCGTCCATTGTCGAATAATTCTTTGCCGCCCATGGCCTCGAACAGAGGTGTGTAGAAAGCGCGCGCTTTCTCAATATTATTGGTTCCAAGTGTTACATAACTAAGCATGGTGTTCTCCCTTTTGCTGGCAACAGATTAACCCGACCGTTGAAAATGGCAATTGCCAAATGGGTCTTGGTTAGGCACAATCGAAAAAATATTTTACGGAGGCTTCAATGCTAGACGACAAAACAGACATGAATTCAGGCCAAGCTGGTTTCAGCGCTATGGTGGATGGAACAGAAGAAGATTACCAAAAGATTTCAAAAGCTTTTGGCGACTTTTCAAAGGGCCTGCCAGACCGCGTGATGGAGCATTTGAAAATGCTACAAGGCGATTTCGGTGGTTTCGCTGTCGATCGCTATGAGCACTCTTTGCAAACCGCTACCCGCGCGCATAAGGATGGTCGCGATGAGGAATATGTCGTGTGTGCGCTATTGCATGATATTGGCGACCTATTGGGCAGCTTTAACCACGCTGAGTTGGCCGCGACGATTTTGAAGCCGTTCATCAGTGAGAAAAATTATTTCATGCTGCAAAACCATGCGGTTTTTCAGGGCTATTATTTCTTCCATCATATTGGTTTGGACCGGGATGCGCGCGAAGCGTTTCGCGAGCACGAGCATTTTGAATATACAGCGCAGTTTTGCCATTTGTATGATCAGTCTAGCTTCGATCCTGAATATGAATCGATGCCAATCGAGGCCTTTGAGCCAATGGTTCGGAAACTGATGGAAAAACCTCGCACTTCGATTTATATGAAGAAAGACGGCACCTCTATTGTCTAGGGTGTCCGGTTTTTCTCGCCCGATTCTCGGGTTCGGCCCTTTGCGAAGGAGACCTTTATGGTCGCGTTACTGACGCTTATTAGTCAGCTCATTGAGTTTTATATTTGGATCATTATTGCTTCCGCCGTGTTGTCTTGGTTGGTGGCCTTTGATGTCGTGAACTTACGTAATCGATATGTGTTCCTTTTTGGCGATGCGCTCAATCGGCTCACCGAGCCAGCTTATAGCCGTATCCGCCGCATTTTGCCGAATATGGGCGGGCTCGATTTGTCACCGATTGTGCTTATTTTCAGTTTGATGTTCCTGCGTAATTTAATGTGGGAAATGCTCGGGCCGATGGCGACCTCTGGCATGGGCGGCTATTAATGAGCGCCGCTGAGCCCAACCCAAAACGAATTGAAGGCAAAGACATTGGGGCCGCTTTGCGCGCGCGCATTGGCGCGGCGGTGGCGGGGCTGAAGGCTTCGCACGACAAAGTGCCAGGCTTGGCTGTGGTGCAGGTTGGGGAAGACCCAGCCTCCGAGGTCTATGTCCGCAATAAAGGCATTGCCACCAAAGAAGCGGGCATGGTGTCCCTCGAATTTAAAATGTCCGGCGATACAACCCAAGAGGTCTTGCTGGCGAAAGTACGCGAGTTGAACGCAGACCCGCAAGTAAATGGCATTCTGGTGCAATTTCCTGTGCCGAGCCAAATCTCGCAGCAAGCTATTATCGATACCATTCACCCCGATAAAGATGTCGATGGCCTGAACCCGCTGAACGCAGGTCGTTTGGTTTCAGGGCTAGAGGCCCTAACGCCATGCACGCCTTTGGGCAGTGTGATTTTGGCAAAGGAGACGTTGGGCGATTTAACCGGCAAACATGCCGTCGTTATTGGGCGCTCTAATTTGGTCGGCAAACCCGTCGCGCAGCTTTTGTTAAACGAAAATTGCACCGTCACCATGGCGCATTCGCGTAGCCAAGATTTACCTGCTATTTGCCGCAGCGCTGATATTTTGGTGGCTGCTGTGGGCATCCCTGAAATGGTTAAGGGCGACTGGGTAAAACCCGGCGCCTGTGTCATCGATGTGGGCATCAACCGTATCGACGCGCCGGAGCGCGGAGAGGGAAAAACCCGCCTTGTCGGGGATGTAGCTTTTGGCGAGGCGCAAGAAATAGCCGCGCACATCACGCCCGTGCCAGGCGGCGTCGGCCCTATGACCATCGCTTGTTTGCTAAAAAATACGCTGACTGCTTTTTGTCGTCAAAACGATTTTGACGAGCCGAAGCTATAATCTATTTGCGGCGGCCGAGCAGTTTCAAGCGCAGTGCATTCAGCTTAATAAAGCCTTCCGCGTCGACTTGGTCATAGACTGCGTCTTCTTCAAACGTCACATGCTCTTGTGAATAAAGCGAGTTCGGGCTCGTGCGCGACACCACGGTGGCGCTGCCTTTATAGAGCTTTAACACAACTTCGCCCGCAACATGGCGCTGGCTTTCGTCGATGAGGGCTTGCAGCATTTGGCGCTCTGGCGCGAACCAGAAGCCATTGTAAATCAGCTCGGCATAGCGTGGCATCAACTCGTCTTTGAGATGCATCGCGCCGCCATCAAGGGTCAAGCTCTCGATACCGCGGTGCGCGGTCAGCAAAATTGTGCCCCCTGGCGTTTCGTAAACACCGCGAGATTTCATGCCCACAAACCGGTTTTCCACCAAATCGAGACGACCAATACCATTGGCCCCGCCCAGCTCATTCAGCTTGGTTAGAAGGCTGGCTGGCGATAGTTTTTCCCCATCGATAGACACAGCATCCCCAGCTTCAAAGCCAACGCTAATGAAGGTTGGTTTATCGGGCGCCGCTTCGGGGCTAACGCTGCGCTGATAAACAAATTCGGGCGCCGCTTGGCTCGGGTCTTCCAGCACTTTGCCTTCCGAAGACGTGTGCAATAAATTGGCATCGACCGAGAAAGGGGCTTCGCCTTTTTTGTCTTTCGGCACGGGAATTTGGTGCTGCTCGGCATAAGCGATAAGGCGCTCGCGGCTTTGCAAATCCCACTCGCGCCAAGGCGCAATAACTTTGATATCTGGATTGCAGGCATAATACCCAAGCTCAAAACGCACTTGGTCATTGCCCTTGCCTGTTGCGCCATGGCAAACGGCGTCGGCGCCGGTGGCGGCGGCAATTTCGACTTGGCGTTTCGCGATGAGCGGGCGAGCGATGGACGTGCCAAGCAAATAGACACCCTCATAAAGCGCATTGGCGCGAAACATCGGGAAGACATAATCGCGGACGAATTCTTCGCGCAAGTCTTCGATGTAAATTTCTTTAATGCCCAGCAATTCGGCTTTCGCGCGAGCCGGTTCCAGCTCCTCGCCCTGACCCAGATCGGCGGTGAACGTCACCACTTCACATTCATAGGTCTCTTGCAGCCATTTCAAAATAATCGAAGTATCAAGCCCACCTGAATAGGCCAGCACAACTTTATTAATGTCTTTTTTATCACTCATAAGTCTGCTCCAAATCTTGCCAACTTTGTAACGAGCCACGCGCGCTTACGCAAGCTTTGTGGATTAAATTATAAATCTCGTCAAAATCGCCCTACTCAACCAATGGTTGTGGTTTCAATAATAAAATATCTTTAGTTTAACTCTTAACCACTCGTTTGCAGGTGGTTGGGAAAGTCGGCTTCCAGGGCAATCATATAGCCGCGTTCCGGATTTTGCGTTTACCGGGTTTAGTTGTTGCGTCCCTTCAGTTGGCTGATTGCCCACCCCGTCTGTTCGTTAGCCGCGGCCTAAATTGCGCGCTTGCAGTTCGGCTATTTTTTTCGAGGCCGCGGTTTCTTTCACGCTGGCCGATTTCAGCTGTCCGCAGGCGGCCATAATATCGCGCCCCCGAGGGCTGCGTACGGGGCTTGCATAGCCCGCGCGATTAACAATCTCAGCAAAGGCTTCAATGCGTTCCCAATCGGAGCACTCATAGGGCGCGCCGGGCCATGGGTTAAACGGTATCAGGTTAATTTTGGCCGGAATACCGGCCAACATCCGAACCAAGTCGCGGGCATCGGCGTCAGAATCATTGACGTCTTTCAGCATCACATACTCAAAAGTAATGCGCTTGGCGTTAGACAGCCCGGGCCACTTGCGACAGGCTTCCAATAGGGTCTCGATCGGATATTTTTTATTTAGGGGTACCAGTTCATTGCGCAATTCATCGCGCACCGCATGTAGGCTGATGGCCAGCATAACGCCGGTTTTCTCGCCCATTAGCGGAATTTCAGGAGCCACCCCAGAGGTCGATAAAGTGATGCGTCGCCGCGAGAGGCTTAGGCCTTCGCCGTCGCTAATCACATTCAAGGCTTCGCCCACATTATCGCTATTATAAAGCGGCTCGCCCATGCCCATCATCACCACATTGGTGATTTTGCGCCGGCCACTATTGCTCAGGTCATCGTCGCCCCAATCTTGCAAATCATCGCGCACGGCAACCATTTGGCCGACAATCTCGGCGATGGTTAGATTGCGCACGAGTTTTTGCGTGCCCGTATGGCAGAAGCGGCAGGTCAGCGTGCAGCCGACTTGGCTAGAAACGCATAGCGTGCCGCGGCCAACCTCTGGGATATACACGGTCTCTACCAATTGCCCATCGGCCATTCGGAACAAGTATTTTCGGGTGCCATCGTCAGACAATTGGGCGTCGGCCACTTCCAGTCTGTCGAGCGTGTAAAGCTTGGCTAACGTGGTGCGCAAACCCTTCGAGACATCGCTCATTGTGTCCCACTGCGTGGCGCCGCGCGCATAGAGCCAACTCCAAAGCTGGTTGGTCCGCATCCGCAATTGCTTCTCGGGCACGTCGGCGGCCGCAAGGGCGCAGCGCAATTGCTCGCGCGACAAACCGACGAGGCTCGTTTTTGGGGGCTGAATTTCTAATGGTTCATCCATAGGGATGTTCTAGGGGGCTGGGCAGGCCGCGTCTAGTGCCTTCATGGCAGCGGTGACGCCGCGCAAGCTATAGCTATCTGTGGTTAGCGTGCCGCGCGCGGAGGTTCCCTTGAAAACCAGCTCATTGCCGCGCTTCATAGCGCGCAACAAACGTGGCTGTTGCTTCAGGTCTTCAATCCAAGTCCATTCATCGGCGCCGTTCTGGGCTTTGACGCCGGTGATGAAGTTAAAGTCGTCTGAACCCACTTTTGCAAAAGGTATGGAGGTGGCGGAAAACGGATACCCAATACGAACCGATATCTCGCCCCGAACGCCTTGCCCTGGGCGATGGGCGACGACCAGATAAGTGTCGCCACGTTTTACAGTGGCGGGTGCGCTGGACCTTGGCTCGGCCGCTAGGTAACAGGTTTTGGCCGCGCCTCGGCCTTCAACAAATAAGCGCCAATCCGAAAATTCCTGCACGGGCTTGGTGTTACTGGCGGCCAAAGCGGGCGCCGTGAGCAGCGCCAAGGCGCCCATTAAGCGCGTGAGGCCGCGAAAGGTAGGTAGATAAGTCATACCCTAAAGTTAATCTGATTTGTTTTGCTGTGCCAGTGTCTTTGGAGAAACGACGGGAAAGTTTTTCTCGCGCTATGCTTGCTTTCGCTGGGTTAATCGCGTTTACTGCCCCCGCCCTTGCAAGTCTATTTTGGAACCGCAAAGGGGCGATTTTAACCGATAAAGGGGTCTTGTGGCCGATGCCGACCAAGGGTCAACCATCCGCGCGCAGCGAAATACCCAAAGCGTCAGAGGCCAGCAGTGCCCATTTAGCGGATCTGATTGTCGCCATCGCCCAAACCAAAGACCGCGCCGCCTTTGCCGAGATTTTCGCGCATTTTGCGCCGCGTGTGAAAGGCTATCTCTTGCGCCTTGGCGCCAGCAATGGCCAAGCCGAGGAAGTGACCCAAGAGGCCCTGCTGACGGTTTGGCGCAAAGCTGAGTTGTTTGACCGCAAAAAAGCCGCTGCCTCAACTTGGATTTTCACCATTGCGCGCAATCGGCGTATCGATATTTTGCGACGGCAAAAATTCCCCGAACTCGACGCCCAAGACCCAAGTCTTGTGCCCGATGCTTCCACACCGCCCGACCAAGCGGTGATGGCCATTCGCGACAGCGAGCAAGTGCGAAAAGCGCTTCTGGTGTTACCCGATGAGCAGCGTGAACTCATTCGATTGGCGTTTTACAAAGGCTGGTCGCACGCCAAGATTGCCGAGGATACCAATATGCCGCTTGGTACGGTGAAGTCGCGCTTGCGCTTGGCTTTTTCGAAATTGCGCGAGGCCCTAGAGGGGCGCGTATAGCCGAGCGCTTTTTTCGCTTCTCTTTCTATTCGGCTGGCTTATGATATCGGCTGAACGACGCCTCATGTGAGGTGCGCAAAAACAAACCCGCCTCTTTTCGGCGGGGTAAATAGGGAGAAAGTTATGAAAGCTGTATTGTGTAAAGAATTCGGTCCGCCTGAGAGCCTTGTTGTCGAAGATATTGCCTCGCCAGAGCCGGGCCCCGGTCAAGTGGTGCTGGATGTGCATGCAGCGGCGGTTAATTTTCCCGACGTTCTCATCATTCAAAACAAATATCAGTTCAAGCCCCCGCTGCCTTTCGCCCCTGGTGGAGAAGTGGCTGGCGTGGTTGCCAAATTAGGCGAAGGGGTTACTGGCCTAAAAATCGGCGATCGAGTAATCGGCTCGTGCGGCCACGGCGGTTATGTCGAAGAGTTGGCGATTGCCGAAACTTCGTGCATTCCGGTTCCAGATGAAATGGACTTGGAAACCGCCTCGGCTTTGGTGCTGACTTACGGCACTTCGCATTATGGCCTGAAAGACCGTGCGCATATTCAACCCGGCGAAACTTTGCTGGTGATGGGCGCAGCTGGCGGCGTTGGCTTGGCGGCGGTTGAGCTGGGCAAAGCTATGGGCGCGCGCGTTATCGCGGCCGCTTCAGCCCAAGACAAACTCGATGTATGTGTCGAGCATGGGGCCGATGAGACGATTTTATATCCAGCCGGCGAATTGGACAAAACCCAACAGCGGGCTTTCACCGAGCAAATCAAAGCGCTGACCGACGGCAAAGGCGCCGATGTGGTTTATGACCCTGTGGGTGGCTCTTATGCCGAGCCGGCGCTGCGCGCGACCAATTGGGAAGGCCGTTATTTGGTCATCGGTTTTGCTTCCGGGCCTATTCCGCAAATTCCACTGAACTTGGCTTTGCTGAAAAGCTGTCAAATTGTTGGCGTGTTCTGGGGCGCTTTCACGGCGCGCGATCCAAAAGGCAATGCGGCCAATTTGGCTGAGCTGATGGCCATGTATAAAGCGGGCACCATTCGTCCGCATATTTCGGGTCGCTATCCGCTAGAGCAAGCCGCCGATGCGCTGAACCAAATGGCCAGTCGCAAAGTGAAGGGCAAAGTGATTTTGACTATGGGCCGGAGTGAAGGCTAACCAACAGCCGGATACGCAAAAGCCGTCATCTAAAAAAGGGGACCGCGTGATCGATAATCGTCGCGCGGCCCTCTGGCTGCTGGCTTCTGCGACCCTGTTTACCTTTACCAATATTCTGGTCAAGACTTTGGGCCAGACGTTGCACCCGTTTGAAATTTCGTTTTTCCGCGCGGCTGTGGCCTTGGCCGTTATTTTGCCCATCTTTTGGCGCACGGGCGGTCTTCGGGCTGGCATGGCCACGCAAATTCCTTTGCTGCAACTGACGCGCGGGGTGGTCGGTTCATTGGCTATGTTTTTGGGATTCTACGCGATTGTCGCTTTACCGTTAGCTGAAGCGCAGGCGATTAGTTTTTCGCGCAATTTATTTCTCGTGCCTTTGGCAGCCATTATTTTATCCGAAGCGGTGGGCTTTCGCCGCGCCGTGGCCGCTGGCGTCGGGTTTATCGGCGTGCTGATTATGTTACGCCCCGGCATGGATGTCGGCTCGCTAGGCTTGGCGCTCAGCATTGGCGCGCTGGCGGCTTTGGGGCATGCTTTTTTGGTCGCTTTGGCGACAATATTGGTCTCCATCGCGTCGCGCTATGACGGGCCGGTAACGCTGATGTTTTATACCAATATTGTGTCCATCACGCTGATCTCCATCCCGACGTTTTTCGTCTGGCAAACGCCAAACCTAAATGAGCTTTGGATGCTGGTGGCCATGGGGATATTGGCGACGATATCGCATAATTGCTTCATCCGCGCTTTTGCCTTGGGCGAGGCCAGCGTCATTGCGCCGGTCGATTATTCGCGCCTTATTTTTGCGGCCATCGCGGGCTGGCTGATTTTCACCACCGTGCCCGATGCTTATACGATATTGGGCGCGCTGATTATTGTCGGCTCCAGCTTTTATATCCTGCGCCGCGAAGCCTATTTGGCTTCCGACAGGGATGCGTCAAAGGGATAGGTTTTTGTGGTTCATTAAGACTTGCGCGGGCGCGTATGAGTTTATAAAGTCTGCCCATCTTAGAGTTCACCATTTCCGGGAGAAACAACATGAAATTGGATTCAAACATTACTGCCATCGTAACAGGTGGCGCGTCAGGTCTTGGCGAAGCAACGGTTCGTCTGTTGGCTGAGCATGGCGTAAAATGCGGTATTTTCGACCTTAACGAAGAACGCGGCGAAGCCGTAGCCAAAGAAGTTGGCGGTGCTTTTGCTAAAGTAAACGTCACGTCTGACGAAGATGTGGATGCGGGTTTTGCAAAAATCCGTGACGCTTTGGGTCAGGAACGTATTTTGATCAATTGCGCGGGTACAGGCAATGCGGTCAAAACAGCGTCGCGCAACAAAGAGACGGGCGAAATTAAACATTTCCCGCTCGATGCGTTTAATCTGATTATTCAGATTAACTTGGTTGGCACATTTCGCTGCATCGCAAAATCTGCGGCGGGCATGATGAGCCTAGACCCATTGGCTTGTGGCGATCGCGGCGCGATTGTGAACACAGCTTCGGTTGCAGCCGAAGATGGCCAAATCGGTCAAGCGGCTTACTCGGCTTCCAAAGCGGGCGTGGTTGGCATGTCCTTGCCAATCGCGCGTGATTTGTCGCGCGAAGGCATTCGGGTCAACACCATCTTGCCAGGCATTTTTGACACGCCACTGCTTGCCGGTGCGCCAGAGAATGTGCGCCAAGCTTTGGGTTCCATGGTGCCTTATCCATCGCGTCTTGGTATGCCAGAAGAATACGCCAAATTGGCTGCGACCATGTGTGAAGTAAATTACTTCAACGGCGAAGATGTTCGCCTCGATGGCGCCATTCGTATGGCCCCACGATAGACAAAACGTTACCGACCTAAATATCTACCCTAAATATCTACAAGGTCGGAAGTAAGCAAATGACAGCCGGCGATCTTCCAAGATCGATCCGGCTGTTTTTGCATCAGGTAACGAGCTTTATGACTGGCGCCTCGGTCGTCGACGAGAAAAACCGATTGCAAACGCATGCTTTCGTCTTCTCGAAGCGGGCGCGCAGGAGAAGAAAAATCTACTTTCTGCGCGAAATAGACCGGGCGGTAATGCGCCTTAATCATTTCCATAAAATAATCTGGCGTTTCAAATTGTGTCTGTAGATCTGGCGCCGCAAAGCTAAACGCCATGGGGCCATCCTCCACAGAGAACGCGCGCACTTGCTGGAGGATAACTTCACGAATGGCAATATCATCGACGCCCAAGGGCTTATGGCGATTTTGCATAAGGGCCGTGCCGCTCGCTAAAATGGCGAGCAGCACCAGCACCCAAATATCGCCCCACTCTGCAATTTTTGGCATTCGCGGCATGCGCGGCATTATTTTTTTCGCCCAGCCGCGCCCGCTGTTTTGTCCATAAACTTTGCCATGGCGATGTCTAGTTCAGACAAGCCGCCTGCATCATGGGTGGTCAAAACGACATTCACCGTTTTATAGACATTGTCCCACTCGGGGTGATGGTCGAGCTTTTCGGCCATCATGGCGATGCGGCTCATCCAAGCGAAAGCCGCGTTGAAATCGGCAAAGACGAAGCGCTTGGCAATGGCGTCTCGGCCGGTGGTTTTCTTCCAGCCGCTAAGTTTGGCCAGCGCGGCCTTTTTGTCAGCATTGGATAATTTTTCAGCCATGGTCTCTCTCCTTATAGGCAGATATTGGGCTCCTTACGGGCAGATGTTTGGCGCACGCAAATGCACTTGATCGATATCGGCCATAATTTCATCGCTCAGCTCTACATCGACGCTGGTAACGGCCAATTTCAGCTGTTCCATGGTGGTGGCGCCAATGATGTTGGAGGTCACGAAATCGCGTGTCGTTACAAATTGATTGGCCAACTGCGAGGCGTCCAAGCCGTATTTTTTGGCTATATCGAGATAGCTTGAAATGGCCGCATTGGTGCCCGGTGTTTCATAGCGTTGCAGGCGGTCGAACAATTGTTTGCGCGAGCCTTTTGGGTTAGCGCCATTTTGATATTTTCCCGTCAGATAGCCCTGCGCCAAAGGTGAGTAGGCCAATAGCCCCACGCCCTCGCGGTGGAAAATTTCCGACGAGCCAAGCTCGTAAATACGGTTCAGCAGATTATAAGCATTTTGCACCGACACCATGCGCGGCAAGTCTTTGTTCACTTCGCTATGGTGTAAAAATTTCATAATGCCCCACGGCGTCTCATTCGACAGACCGAAGTGGCGCACTTTGCCAGATTTTTGAATATCGGCCAGCGTGCCCAAAATATCTTCAATGCGATTAATCTCGCCGCCCATTTCTTTGTGGCCCAATCCACCAAAAATCCGAATAGGGCGGTCTGGCCAATGCAGTTGGTACAGGTCGATATAATCGGTCTGTAAACGCTGGAGGCTTTTATCGATGGCCTCATGAATTTGTGCCGGCGTGTGGTCGGTGCCTTCGCCATTATCGCGCAACCAATTCATGGGCGCGCGGCCAGCCACTTTACTGGCCAGAATAATGTCTTCGCGTTTGCCGGTCTTTTTAAACCAAGTGCCGATAATTTCTTCGGTCTTGCCTTGGGTTTCAGCTGTTGGTGGCACGGCATACATTTCGGCGGTATCGAAGAAATTAACCCCCATCTCAACCGAATAATCCATTTGCTCATGGCCTTCGGCCTCGGTGTTTTGCTGGCCCCATGTCATGGTGCCCAAGCAAATAGAGCTGACCTTAATGTCTGTGTGTCCTAAACGGCGGTATTCCATAATTCATTTTCCCTATGAATGAGTTCTAATTAATGCGCGCCAGCAGTTTTTCGACTGACGGAGAAATATTTTTGACAATGACGGCAATGCCGTCGCGATTGGGATGAATGCCATCCGAGATATTGAGCGATCGATCGGCGGCTACGCCTTCGAGAAAAAACGGATAATAGACCGCATTATATTTTTCCGCGAGCTTTTGATAAATCGGGTTAAAGCCCCGCGCATAAGCACTTCCCAGATTTGGGGCCGCCATCATGCCAGCCAGCAAAACGGGTAGGTCTCGCTTTTGTAATTCGGTTAAAATCGCTTCAAGGTTTTGTTCGGTAAGCGAGGGGCTAAGCCCGCGCAACATGTCATTGGCGCCCAACTCCACAATCACCGCTCGGGTGTTGGGGCTAAGCACCCAATCGAGGCGCGCGCGCCCGCCCGCGCTTGTGTCGCCCGATACGCCGCCATTTTGCACGCGGACATTTAGCCCCCGCGCGCGTAAGTGAGCCTCTAATTGTGGCACGAAACCATCGCCAGGAGCCAACCGATAGCCCGCCGTTAAACTGTCACCCAAAGCAACAATCTCTATCGGCGCCTCATCGGCAGAGGCCTTCGGCAACATCCAAATCAGGCAGGCCCACGTAAAACTAATGACGAGCAACCCTTGCGCCAAGCGATGCGACAGTTTTTGGCGCGGCGCGCGTTTTATGTGCAACAAAAGTCAGCTTCCTCTATAAAGCTTTCAACCGAGATACCCCAGTCCTTCCAAAGAACAGGCGAGATAAATGATCGAAGTCCAAAATCTGACAGTAACCCTGCCCAGTCGCGCAGGTGACGTCAACATCCTTCGTGGTCTAGATGTCACAATTGCGCCAGGAGAAGCGGTCGGTCTCATCGGCCCTTCGGGTTCGGGCAAGACGACTTTGCTTATGGTACTGGCCGGTCTGGAGCCTGCGACCTCAGGCACAGTGCATATTGCGGGCCATGACTATGGCCAGATGAACGAAGATGCTTTGGCCCGCTTTCGCCGCTCTCATGTCGGCATTGTGTTTCAAAGTTTCCACCTCGTGCCCACGATGACGGCGCTTGAGAATGTTATGTTGCCGCTAGAGTTGGCCCGCCAACCCGAGGCACCAACGCGAGCTGCGCAGATGCTGGCCGAGGTTGGGCTTGCCGATAGGCATGACCATTACCCAACGCAAATGTCAGGTGGCGAACAACAACGCGTCGCGCTGGCGCGTGCGCTGGTGGCCAATCCGCCAGTGCTATTTGCCGATGAACCGACGGGCAATCTCGACCAGAAAACCGGCCAAGCGGTGATGGATTTAATTTTGGGTCTGGCCAAAACCCGTGGCACGACTTTGGTGCTGATTACCCATGATAAGGTTTTAGCGCAACGCTGCGACCGAACGCTTACCATGCAAGATGGCCGCCTCACAGCCGGACAAGACACATGAGCCTCTTCCCCTCTCGCGAGCGGCTAGGCTGGGGCTTGGCCTTGAAATTAGCGCGTCGCGAAATGCGCGGCGGGCCCGACGCCAAACCTTTGGCGGGGTTTCGCATTTTCTTGCTGTGTTTGGGGCTAGGTATTTTCACCATTTCGGCGGTCGGCTCTCTATCGGCTTCGCTGGTTGGCGGCATGACCGCTCAAGGCCAATCTATTTTGGGCGGCGACATGGATTTTCGGCTGGTGCATCGCGCGGCCTTTGATGACGAACGCCAATGGCTGGATGCGCGGGCAAAAATTTCAGAAGTCGCCACCCTGCGGGTGATGGCGCAAAAACCAAACCCCGAGACCCAACAACCGGAAGCCATGCTGGTCGAAGCCAAAGCGGTGGATGGTGCCTATCCGCTGTATGGCGAGATAGCGCTAAATCCCCCCATGGGATTGGCAAAAGCCTTGAGCCCCGAAACCCTTGCGGGCAAAAAAAAATATGGTGGCGTGGCCGAACAAGGCCTGTTTGACCGTTTGGAACTGCAAGTCGGCGATACCATTCGAGTTGGCAGCGTGCAGGTGCGTCTCCAAGGTGTCCTCGTGTCGGAGCCGGACCGCAACGCAGGCGGGTTTCCTCTGGCGCCGCGCCTATTGGTTTCGCAAGACACGTTAAAAGCTGCCGGTCTGTTGCGCCCTGGCGCTTTGGTCAATTATCACTACCGCCTTAAATTACCCGCCAATGCCAGCAAGGAAGATGTCAAAGCCATTGGCGTTGCGGCCAATGCGGCGTTTCCCAAAGCGGGTTGGCGCTTGCGCGATCGCTCGGATGCCTCGCCTTCCATGCGTCGGTTCATCGAGCGCTTAGGGTTGTTTCTCACGCTGGTCGGCCTAACGGCTTTGGTGGTTGGCGGCGTTGGGGTTGGCAATGCCATTAGCGCCTATTTGCAAAGGCGGCGCGAAACCATTGCGGTCATCAAAGCACTTGGCGGCTCGGGGCGATTTATTTTCCGCATTTACGCCCTGCAAATCAGTGCGCTCACCGCCTTAGCTTTGCTGCTAGGGCTGGCGCTTGGTGCGGCGACCCCGCTTTTGGTAAAGACTTTTTTCGGCGCGCTTTTGCCCGTTGATTTATCCATCCAGCTCTATCGTGAGCCGCTACTGGCTGCAGCAGGTTTTGGAATTTTATCGGCGGCGGCATTTGCGCTTTGGCCTTTGGGCAAGGTCGAGCTGACCCCTGTCACGGCTTTGTTTCGTGGCAATGCGCAAAGTAATGATGGCGCCCTCGCGCGACCTGCGCTGCCTTATTTAATCGCGATTGTGATTTGTTTCCTTGGCCTTGGTGCCTTGGCGATGTTGATTTCGGAACGCCGCGATGTCGCTCTTTGGTTTGGGCTTGGGGTGGCCTTGTCTTATTTGGCTTTGCGCGGTGCGGCGGGTCTGGTGGTTTGGTTGGCCAAGCGGGCGGGGCGTCCGCGCCAGCCAGAATTGCGTTTGGCGTTGTCAAATATTACGCGGCCCAATGCGCCGGTGCGCTCGGTCATGTTGTCCATCGGGCTATCGGTGACCTTACTCTCGGCCATCTCCATGGTGGATGGAAATATCAACGCGCAAATCACGGGCGATTTACCCGAACGCACCCCGTCGATCATTCTGCTGGATGTAGGCCCTGAGCAAATTGAGCCTTTGATGGCCGATGTGCGCGCCACGGCGCAGATTGCGCACATAGAAAAAACGCCCATGTTGCGGGGGCAAATTTTGTCGGTCAAAGGCATCGCTGCCGCCGACATTAAATTAGCGCCGGAAGTCGCTTGGGTATTGCGCGGCGATCGCGGGCTTACCTATGCGCGCAACGCCCCCCAAGGCGGCGCGATTATCGAGGGCGACTGGTGGGCCAGCGATTACAATGGGCCACCTCTGGTTTCGGTCGGCACAGATATTGCTCGGGGTTTGGGTCTGACGCTGGGCGATGAGATTGAGGTCAATGTATTGGGCCGTCCGCTCACTGCGGTGGTGGCCAATTTGCGCTACATCGATTGGGCGTCGGGCGGCATGAATTTTGCCTTGGTGTTTTCGCCCAATCCTTTGGCCTATGCGCCGCACACTTATTTGGCGACCTTGGGGTTGGCCGATGCAGAGGAAGCCAAAATCACCCGTATGTTGGCGCGCGATTATCCCAATGTCACCGTCATTCGCGTGAAAGAAGCCTTGGCCACCATGCGCGATGTCTTGACCAATTTAGGGCTGGGCGTGCGGGCCATGAGCGGCATCACTTTATTGGCGGGTATTTTGGTTTTGGCAGGCGCTATGGCGTCTGGCCATAAGGCGCGTGTCTATGATGCGGTGGTGATGAAAGTATTGGGCGCGACGCGTCGGCGCATTTTGCTGGCTTTTGCCATTGAATATGCCCTGATGGGTCTGGGAGCCGCCATTATTGCGGCGGCGGCAGGCACTTTGGCGGCCTATGGGTTAATTGCGGGGCCGATGCAGGCAGATTTCGTATTTTTACCGTTCACCTTGGCGATAACGGTAATTGGCGCTGTGGTTCTAACGGTGGTTTTAGGGTTATTTGGCACTTATGCGGCTTTGGGCGCACCGGCAGCACCGGTTTTGCGCACGCAATAGAAAAAACTCGAAAATCAATTTCGATATGTCTTGAAAACGCCATGATTTATGCTGATATACAATTCACGACGTTTGATTTGAAAGGATGTCTCAATGGCTGATAATGGAATGAACGAACAGGTCGCACAAAATAGCGCTGCACAGGCAGGCGAATTTGATGCGGGTCTTCGTATCTATATGTCGAAAGTATATAATTACATGGGCCTTGGCCTGCTAGCCACCGCGCTGGCTGCCTATATTGGCGCGACTTCGGGCATTTATGCCTCAATCGCCCAAACGCCCTTTATCTATGTGCTGATTTTTGCCCCGCTTGGCATGGTGCTGTTCTTGTCGGCTCGCTTGCACAAGCTGAGCTCGACCACAGCGAAAAACATGTTCTGGCTCTATGCGGGCCTAACCGGACTTTCCTTGTCCTATGTTTTGCTAGCCTATACGGGCGTCTCCGTGGTTCGCACCTTCTTGGTCACGGCCGCTTCTTTCGGCGCACTATCGCTGTACGGCTACACCACCAAGCGCGACTTGTCGGGCATGGGCTCGTTCTTGTTCATGGGTCTCATCGGTCTGATTTTGGCCTCTGTGGTGAATATTTTCTTGCAAAGCTCGGCTCTGCATTTTGCCGTGAGTGCCATTGGCGTGCTGATTTTTGCCGGCCTTACCGCCTATGATACGCAAGACATCAAACGGATTTATTACGCAGGCGACAGCCGCGAAGTCGCCGAGAAGAAAGCCATTATGGGCGCCTTGCGTCTGTATCTGGATTTCATCAATATGTTCTTGTTCTTGCTACAGTTCATGGGGAACCGCGATTAAGCTGCGACCCAGATAATGAGAAGAGCCCCGAATAGCTTGCTATCTCGGGGCTTTTTTTTGACTAATCGATGAGACGCATGTTTTTGCGCTCAAAAAACCGCAAGACTGCCTCGAGGTCATGGCCACGGCGCAACACGCGCCCTTCCCTGCTGCTAAGTACATATTGACCTTGCTTGCGGCGCAGGGCTGGAATTTTTTCTACCTTGTAAAGCGCCACTTCGCTGGCGTGGCGAAACATTGAGAAGGTTGCGCCATCAACGCCATCGCTCATTGCATAATCGCGCCAATGACCCGCGGCCACTTGGCGGCCATAGATATTCAGCAAGATGTTGAGTTCGGGGCGCGTCCACATAATGCGGGCGGGCGCTTTGGCGCGATTATGCGATGAGCGCTGGCGCTCGCGCTCAAATGCATTGGCTACGACCACAAGAGTTTTTGTTTTTGCCATGCCTTATGGTGACGTTTTGGCGCCCCAAAATCAAGTAAAAGCCGCCAAGTAAAAGGTATGTTTCATGCCCCCAAATGGCCTTAATTGCGTCACACTCGGGTCGCATTTCGACGCCATAAAAGGGAGGCTTTGCGAGCCTGTCCGGCGCGCCTTTGATATCTCCTCCCATGATTGGTGCGTCGGACCCTTCCTCTTTAAAATCTTATTCTTATGAGCCGAGAAAAAACCTATTCTCAAACCCCTTCGAATTGCCTAAGACTTAAGGCTAAGATTTTTCTTTTATTCGCGCGACGGACCCCATGATTGAGATAGACAGACTGGTTAAAAATTTTGGCGACTTCACAGCCGTCAATGACTTGAGCTTCTCGGTGGAGAGGGGTCAAGTCATGGGTTTTTTGGGGCCTAATGGCGCCGGAAAATCGACCACGATGAAAATGATTACGGGTTTCTTGCGCCCCACCTCCGGCACGGCCCGCATCTTGGGGTTAGATATTTGCGACACCCCTTTACAAGCGCAAACCCATTTGGGCTATTTACCAGAAGGCGCCCCCGCTTGGCCCGATATGACGCCGCGCGCATTTTTAGAATTTATCATCCGCATCCGTGGCCTCGATAAAATTGCCGCGCGCCAAGCCCTTGGACGCGCCATCGATATGACCGAGCTGCACGGTGTTCTGGATCAACCGATTGATACTTTGTCTAAAGGTTTTCGCCGTCGGGTGGGGCTAGCCCAAGCCATTGTCCATGACCCTGATGTGTTGATTATGGATGAACCAACCGATGGGCTCGACCCCAATCAAAAGTTTCAAGTGCGCCGCGCCATTGAAGAAATGTCGGAGCATAAGGCGATTGTTATTTCGACCCATATTCTGGAAGAGGTGGATGCGATTTGCTCGCAGGCGATGATTATCGACCGTGGTGAAATTGTTGCCGAAGGCACGCCGAGCCAATTGGCCGCGCGCTCGCGCTATCATGGCGCTGTAACGTTGACTTTGGACACGGATTTGAAAACGAAAGCTGGCGGGGCGCTGGCCGCTTTGCCAAACACGCATATTGAGGTAACGACGCGCGGCGATGAAACCAGCTTGCATATTTTTGCGGGGCCTGGCGGCCTAGAGCCGACCGCGCTGCTGGCACAAGTGCGCGAGTGCATGTCCAAGCAATCTATCGCGCCGCGCGCGCTGGCGCTTGAGACCGGCCGCTTGGATGATGTATTTGGCGAGCTGACCCGCAAAGCCCGCCCTGCGGCCCCGCGCTATGAGGAGGCCAGCTCATGAACACATTAATAACCATCACGCGGCGAGAGTTTGCGGGCTATTTTTCAACGCCGCTGGCATTTGTTTTCATCATCGTATTTTTGCTGGCCAATGGCTTGGCGACATTTTATTTGGGTGCCTATTTTGCCGTCGGCCAAGCCGACCTGACCAATTTTTTCATGTTCCACCCTTGGCTCTATTTGTTTTTTCTGCCTGCCATCTCTATGCGCCTTTGGGCCGAGGAGCGGCGCAATGGATCTATCGAATTGCTGCTGACTTTGCCGGTGCCCTTGTCGGCGATTGTGGTTGGCAAATATCTCGCAGCGCTGGGCTTCTCCACATTGGCCCTCATGCTGACGTTTCCAATATGGCTCACGGTTAATTACTTGGGCGACCCAGACAATGGCGTGATATTGGCCTCTTACCTGGGCTCTATTATGTTGGCGGGCGGCTATTTGGCCATCGGCTCTTGCCTGTCGGCGCTGACGCGCAATCAGGTGATTGCTTTTGTTATCTCGGTGGTGGCGTGCTTTTTGTTCACCGTCTCGGGCGCGCCTTTGGTGCTAGAATTGTTTCAAAGTTGGGCGCCACAAGCCTTGGTGGAGACTTTGGCGTCATTTTCTTTGCTGACCCATTTTCGGGCCATTACCACGGGCGTGATTGACGCGCGCGATGTGATGTTCTTTGCCACCCTTATCGGGGTCTTCCTAACGGCGACGGTGATTGTCGTCGATATGAAAAAAGGGGAGGGCGCCTAATGGATCGTTTTATGAAACGCTCGCCGCATGGATTGGCTCTGGTTTTGCTGGCCATTATTTTTGTTAGTCTCAATGTCTTTTCAAATCTGTCTTTGCGCGCGGCGCGGCTTGATTTGACGCAGAATAATCTGTTCACCCTAAGCCAAGGCACGCTGAATATTCTGGACCGTGTTGAAGAGCCTGTGACTTTGAAGTTTTATTACTCGCAAGACATCGCGGCCGACCAACCCAAAGTGCAAATTTTCGCGCAGCGCGTGCGCGACATGTTGGAAGAAATGGCAACCCATGCAGATGGACGCCTATTGCTCGAAATTATCGACCCCGAACCGTTTTCCGAGAATGAAGACCAAGCCGTTGCGCAAGGTCTCGTTGCACGCCCCGTTCAAGATGGGGACGTGATTTATTTTGGTCTCGTTGGCACCAATCGTGTCGATAGTCTGGAACTGATTCCTTATTTCGCCGATGAGCGGCAGCAATACCTAGAATATGATTTGGCGCGTCTCATCCATAATCTTTCGCAACCCGAAAAACCCGTGCTGGGCGTTGTTTCCAATTTGCCGCTCGATACAGGTGCGGGTGGCATGATGGCGGCCATGCGAGGACAATCTCAACCGTTCCTGATTTACGCCGAATTAACCGACCGCTTTGACGTTGAGTTTATTGGGTTGGATACGATTAAAATTCCCAAACGCGTCGATGTTCTTTTATTGGCGCACCCTCGCGCCCCGTCGGATTTGCAGGCTTATGCGATTGACCAATTTGTCATGCGCGGCGGCCGCGTGATTGCTTTTATCGACCCCCAATCAGAGGTCAGCCTTACGGCAGGCCCAAATGGCGAGCCGCTTCGGGGGTATACCGAACAGAGCAATCTGGAGCGCCTCATGCAGCAATGGGGCGTAGAGATGGACGAGAATGTGATTCTCGCCGATCGAAAACGCGCGCAACGTGTCTCCGCCGGGCGCGATGCGCGTCGCGCGCTGACAGACTATATTTTATGGATGGCCTATGGCCCCGACGAAATGAACGCCGATGACCCAGTGACGGCCAATATCGACCGATTGAACTTGGGCACTGTTGGCGTTTTACGCGCCACCCAAAACGCCACAACCGAGATGGTACCCTTGCTCAGCTCCTCTGAAGAAGCGGGTCTGATGACGCGCGATTATGTACTCAGCGCGCCGACGCCCGACGCTTTGCAACGCCGCTTTGTGCAAGGCGAGGCGCCCTATACGATTGCTGCGCGCCTGTCCGGCAAAGTATTGACGGCCTTTCCGGATGGCCCGCCAGAGACGGGAAATAAAAAAGGCGAGCGAGCCAAAGCACGTGACCACTTAGCGCAAAATGAAGGCGCTAATATTATCGTCTTTGCGGATACGGATTTCTTCGACGATCGGTTTTGGGTGTCGGAGCAAAATTACCTCGGCCAACGCTTTGGCGTACCGATTGCGGATAACGGCAAGTTTTTGCTCAATGCGGTGGAAAACCTTATGGGCTCGGATGATCTGATTTCTCTGCGCGGCCGCGAACGCGTCGCCCGCCCCTTCACGCGGGTAGAGGACTTACGCCGCGCGGCCGAGAAAAACTATTTGGATGAAGAAGAAAACCTCATCGCGCGTATTGAAGTAGCGCAAAAAGAGCTGGACCAATTAGAGCAAAGTGGCGCCACTTTGGGCGATGCGCAAGCCGCGGCCAAAACCCATCGTTCGGAATTGCTTTCGGCTCGCAAAAGCTTGCGCCGTGTGCAAGGCGACTTGCGCCGCGACATTGAAGTGCTCGAAAGCTGGGTGACTTGGATCAATATTATCGCCGTGCCGCTTCTGGTTGGCTTGGCGGCCCTTGGGCTTGCCTATCGCCAGCGTCGGCGTCGTTTGGCGACGCAAAAAGCCGGCGGGTTGATTGTCGAAAAGCAAGGAGCCAACTGATGGATGTTTTGCGGATGACGCGCTCGCTCTTAGCCCTGACAGGGGCAAGCCTTGCGTTAGCTCTTTTTGCAGGTCTGACCGACCGCAAAATAAATGATGTGAAGCCGCCAGAAGTTTTACTGGCTGACTATGCCGCGAGTTTTGGCGATGCAACGCGATTGGATATGACGTTCGCAGCTGGCATCTCTGGCACGCGCGGCATTCGGATTGAGTTACAAGACGGCAAATGGGTTTTGCCGGAGCGCGGCAATTATCCGGCCAATCAAGAATTGGTGACGGAGACCCTATTGGCTTTGGCTGATTTAAAAGCGCTGGAGGCGCGCACGCAAAAGTCGAAATGGCATCGCGCGCTAGGCCTTGTTGTACCCGAAGATTTGGGTCGAGCGATGCGCTTTAAAGTGCGCACCCAAGACGACACCGTGTTGACCAGCCTATTGCTGGGCAATGAACAAGAAAGCGAAGCGGAAGCCAAGCAGGACGTGAAAACATATGGCCCCGAATTGCGCCAATTCTATGCGCGCCAAGAAGGCGACAATCAAACATGGTTAGCGCGTGGGCGTCTGCCTCGTAATTCTAACGTCGCCGCTTGGTTAGATAGTGCTTTGCCGCGTCATGATCTGGAGCAGTTGAAAGCTGTATCTTTTGGCAAGGGCGCGCAAAAATTTAAGCTCCTGCGCGTAACGCCTGTGAGCTGGTCGATGGGGGGAGGCGACACGTGGGTCTCCGATTTTAAAGGCTTAAAGCCCGATGATGTGACCCTTGCAGACAGCATCAACTTTGAAACCGCGCAGCCGATGATTTTGCGCTATTCCAATGGGTTGGTAATCTCTTATGAAAATGTCGGCGCGGCGACCGTTATCTGGTCTCGAATTTCGGCAAGCGTTGAAACCGTTCGCGGCCAAAATAAAACGGCCAGAGGCGAGGTTCGCTCTCTGGCCGCAGATATTAATGCTCGTTACAAAGGTTGGGCGCTGCGCTTTAGCGCCGACCGCGCCCCCATTTTATTGCCGAGCCAAGCGATGCTGGAAGGCCGTTAAGCCTTCCAGCTATTTCTTTAGGCGGCAAGCGAACGCAACACATATTGCAAGATACCGCCGTTGAGGTAGTAACCCACCTCATCAGCTGTATCGATGCGGCTTTGCAGTTTCACTTTGCGCTTCTTACCTTTGGCATCCGTAATCACCATGTCGTATTTGGCGCGCGGGCGAATTTTGCCGCCGAGGCCTTCAATGGTGATGGTTTCCGTGCCGTTCAGCTTCAGGCTGGCCCAGCCATCGTTACCGATGAACTGCAAAGGTGCCACGCCCATACCGACCAAGTTCGAGCGGTGAATACGCTCAAAGCTCTCTGCCACAACAGCCTGCACACCAAGCAAGCGCGTGCCTTTGGCTGCCCAGTCACGGCTGGAGCCAGTGCCGTATTCTTTGCCTGCGAAAACCACCAGAGGGGTTTTCTTCTTGGCATATTCCATGGCCGCATCATAAATCGCCATCACTTTGCCAGACGGCTGATGCTTGGTCACACCGCCTTCTGTGCCCGGCGCCATTTGGTTGCGAATGCGAATATTGGCAAATGTGCCGCGCATCATAATTTCATGGTTACCGCGACGCGAGCCATAGGAGTTATAATCCAAAGGCTTCACTTTATTTTTGCTGAGATATCTGCCAGCTGGGCTATCGGCTTTGATGGAGCCCGCAGGAGAAATATGATCCGTCGTAATACTGTCGCCTAGGAGGGCTAGGATGCGTGCATCTTCGATACTCGCGCCTTTGCCGTCTGTGGCTACCGCGTCAGCAGTTAGACCGTCAAAGAAAGTTGGGCGTTGGACGTAAGTGGATTTTTTATCCCAATCGAAAGTTTGGCCCGATTGCGACTTCACTTTACGCCAAGCTGTATCGCCTTTGAATACATCGGCATAGCGCTCGCGGAACATAGCTGGCGTCACGCAAGAGCGTACCGTCTCGGCAATCTCATTATTGCTCGGCCAAATGTCTTTCAGATAAACCGGGTTACCCTTTTTATCCATGCCAAGTGGCTCCGTTGCCAAGTTCACATTCACCGAACCGGCAATGGCATAAGCCACAACCAGCATTGGCGAAGCCAGATAATTGGCACGCACATCTGGGCTCACACGGCCTTCGAAGTTACGGTTGCCGGAAAGCACGGAAGTGACGACCAAATCGTTTTTGGCAATCGCATCTGAGATGGCTGGAGACAGAGGACCGGAGTTACCGATGCAGGTTGTGCAACCATATCCAACTAGGTTGAAACCCAATTTGTTCAGGTCTTTTTGCAAGCCCGCTTTTTTGAGATACTCGGTTACCACTTGGCTACCAGGTGCCAGCGAGGTTTTTACCCAAGGCTTGACGCTCAAGCCCAATTTGGCGGCATTGCGTGCCACCAGACCCGCGCCCAGCATAACGCTTGGGTTGGAGGTGTTGGTGCAAGAGGTAATTGCTGCAATCACAACATCGCCATTGCCGAGGTCGTGTTTGGCGCCTTTGACGGCAACGCGTTTGGCCGAAGCTTTGACGCTCACGCCTTCGTCTTTCAGGGCCGTTTTAAAGCCGCCAACCATGTCTTCCAAGAGCACGCGGTCTTGCGGGCGTTTCGGGCCAGCTAGGCTTGGGCGAACGGAGTTCAAGTCCAAGTCCAGCGTAGAGGTAAACACAGGGTCAGCCGAGGCTTTGGTGCGGAACATGCCTTGGGCTTTCGAATATTTCTCGACCAGATCAATGCGGGCTTTTTTGCGGCCCGTGGCTTTCAAATAAGCCAATGTATCTTTGTCTACCGGGAAGAAGCCGCAAGTGGCGCCATATTCAGGGGCCATATTGGCGATGGTGGCTTGGTCTTCCAGCGATAGGCTTTCAAGGCCGGGGCCATAAAACTCGACGAATTTACCGACAACGCCTTTTTTGCGCAGCATTTCCACAATCGTCAAAACCAAATCAGTAGCGGTGGCGCCTTCTGGCACTTTACCTGTCAGCTTGAAGCCAACCACTTCTGGCAGCAACATGGTGACCGGCTGCCCAAGCATTGCAGCTTCCGCCTCAATGCCGCCCACACCCCAGCCAAGAACGGCCATGCCGTTGACCATAGTGGTGTGGCTATCGGTGCCGACAAGCGTATCTGGATAGGCCACTTCAACCGATTTGCCGTTCACGCGCTCGCGTTTGGTCCAAACGGTTTGTGCCAAATGCTCGAGGTTTACTTGGTGGCAAATGCCCATTCCGGGGGGGACTACGCGGAAGTTTTCAAACGCTTGGCTGCCCCAACGCAAAAACTCATAACGTTCGCCATTGCGCGAATACTCGAGACCGACATTGGTCTTCAACGCGTCATTGCTACCGAAGCTGTCGACCATGACCGAGTGGTCAATGACCAAATCAACGGGGGTCAGCGGGTTAATTTTCTTGGCGTTGCCGCCCATTTCTTGCATGGCGTTGCGCATGGTTGCCAAATCGACAACGGCAGGCACGCCGGTAAAGTCTTGCATCAAAACGCGGGCTGGACGATAGGCAATCTCGCGATTGGATTTACGCTTGGTCATCCATTGTTGCACGGCCTTAATGTCATCTGCGTTCACCGTGCGGCCGTCTTCGTGGCGCAACAGGTTTTCGAGCAGAACTTTCATGGAATTCGGGAGTTTGGAAATGCCCTTCAAGCCATTTTTCTCGGCCGCTTTCAGGCTGAAATAGACGTAGGACTTATTGCCAACTTTCAGCACTTTACGGGATTTAAAACTATCCGGATGCTGCTCGGTGTTCTTTGAAGATTTCACTTGTGGCTTTTTGGCTTGTGCCTTTTTTGCTTGTGGCATAGGTCGCGCTCCTGCAATAGTCTCAAAAATTAAAGCCCGCCCTATTTGGCAGGCATCTGCGTTATAAAGAAGTATGACCGAAAATACTATGGCGAAGCCGCAAAAATTTTTTCTACCGAACCCCTATGCAGAACCCGCCGATTTGCGGCTGGACGGTCTGGCGTGTTCGCGTGGGCTGCGCTTGCTGTTTGAGGGGCTATCGCAAACGCTAAAAGGCGGCGAGGCGCTGGCGCTTTACGGCGCGAATGGCAGCGGCAAAACCTCTTTGCTGCGCCAAATTGCGGGGCTGCTTCCGGTGGACGCGGGCACGATTTCCCTTGGTGATGCCTCCTCGCATACCCCCCCGCATACCCCCTCGCATACGCCCTCGAGGCGTGTGCATTTTATAGGCCATGCCGATGGTTTGAAAAACGCCTTGAGTGTCGGCGAGACTTTGGTTTTTGACGCGGCCCTTTGGGGGGCGCCGAAAGCGGCTGGAAACACACATGACTTATTGTCTCTTTTGGGTCTGGAAAACCGCGCTTGGCAAGCCGTCGGCGATCTTTCGGCGGGGCAAAGGCGCCGCTTGGCGCTGGCGAAATTATGCCTCGCGCCGCGCCCCATCTGGTTGCTGGACGAGCCGATGACCGCGCTCGATGAAGACGGGCAACAGCTCATCGACACGCTGGCGGGCGAGCACTTGGCCGCGGGCGGCATGATTGTCGCCTCGAGCCATGTGCCCTTGGGCTTTGCCACCCAAACGCTGACTTTGGGAGCTTCGACATGAGCGTGTTCTGGGCCATCTGCCGCCAGCACGTTGTTTTGGCGTGGCGCGGCGGGCATGCGACTTTGGCCGTTGCCTTCTTATTTATCGGCGTCACGCTTATGCCGTTTGGTTTGGGCCCAGAATTGGCGCTTTTGCAAGCGCTCGCGCCGGGTCTTTTATGGGTGGTGCTGATTATGGCGCTTTTAACCTCGCTCGACCGAGTGTTTCAGGCCGATTATGAAGATGGCTCGCTCGACCAAATGCTGCTGATGCCTTTGCCGCTCGAATTTGTAGTTTTGGCAAAATTACTGGGTCACTATATTGCCCTCGTGCTGCCGTTACTTTTGACGGTGCCATTGGCGGGTCTTTTGTTAAATCTGGCGCCTGCCCATTTGCCGATGCTTTTGCTGGCCATGTTGGCGGGTAGTCCGGCGCTAGTTTTATTGGGTGGCATTGGCGCAAGCCTTGCGGTGAGCGTTCGTCGGGGTGGCCTGCTGACGGTTTTGCTGAGCCTGCCTTTTTATGTGCCCGTGATGATTTTTGGCGCAGGCGCCACCAAACAGGCGTTAGCGGGAGAGATAGATGAGGCGCGCCTCGCCATTTTAGGGCTGATAAGTCTGGCCAGTCTGCTGGCTGCGCCTGTGGCGATAGCTGCGGCGTTACGCAACGCTGTGCGCTAGCGCAGAACAGGCTATAAGAGAGAGTATGCTAAAGGCACTTGAAAATATCTCGGCTTTTTACGCCAACCCCACGCGTTTTATGAAACTCGCGGCGCGCCTGCACGCGCCCCTATGGGCTGTGGCTTTGGCGCTTTTGGCCTATGGCCTGTTTCGCGCGTTCCATGTGCCAGAAGATTATCAGCAGGGCGAGACGGTCAAAATTATGTTCGTCCATGTGCCCGCCGCTTGGATGGCTTTATTTGGCTATAGTTTCATTTTCTTTGCCAGCGTCACGGCGCTTATTTTTCGCCACCCTTTGGGCCATGTCGCCGCGCGCGCGGCAGCCCCCGTGGGTGCCACCTTCACGCTCATCGCTTTGGTGACTGGCAGCCTTTGGGGCCAACCCATGTGGGGCACTTGGTGGGTATGGGATGCGCGGCTCACGTCTATGCTGGTGCTACTTTTTATTTATATCGGCTATATCGCTATTTGGCAGGCCATTGACGAGCCGACGCGCGCGGCGCGCACCGCAGCTCTTTTGGCGATTGTCGGGTTTGTAAATGTGCCGATTGTGAAGTTTTCCGTCGATTGGTGGAATACGCTACATCAGCCAGCCAGCGTGTCGCGTTTGGCGCGGCCTGCATTGCATGCCGATTTTCTATATCCGCTGCTGATTATGGGCGTGGCTTTTTTCGCGCTGTTTTTCGCGCTGACGCTAACGCGGATGCAGATGGAAATTTTGCGGCAAAAATTGCGGGTTCGCCGCATGCGCGCAAACTAGAGACGCAAGAGGAGGTAGCCGAAATGCCTGGAGTGTATGACACCTATATATACGCGAGCTATGGCGCCACGTTTTTGCCTCTGGCGATACTCATCGCCAGCAGTTTTGCCCAATGGCGCAAAGCCAAAGCCGAAGCCAAAGCCGAAATAGCAGACAGCGAATGAGCCAGTCTCCCCTAAAAGAGCCAAGGGCGTCTTTATGGCGATTTGCCCCATTGGCAGTTGCCTTGGGACTGGCCGTGGTGTTTTTCGCCGGTCTTTTTTCGGGCGATCCGTCGCGCTTACCCTCTGCCTATGAAGGCAAGAAGCTGCCCGAGTTTTCGTTGGATGGCTTAACGCAAGATGGCGGGTTTACTAGTTCTGATTTGGCACAAGGGCGTCCGGTATTGATTAATGTCTGGGCCAGTTGGTGCGGCCCGTGCCGCGACGAGCATCCCTCTCTCATGCAATTGGCCGCCCAAGGTGTGCCGATTTTTGGGCTGAACTACAAAGACAATCCAGGCGCAGCACAAAGATTTTTGGGGCGTTTGGGAAATCCTTACACGGCCGTTGGCGCCGACACCAGCGGGCGCGTGGCGCTCGATTTGGGTGTCTATGGCGTGCCCGAGACCTTTGTGTTGGACGGACAAGCGCGCGTGGTTTATCGCCACGTTGGCCCGCTGGACGCCGCCTCTTTGAAAACCAAAATCCTACCTTTTTTCACCACCCCCTAACTCGCAGGAGAAAGCATGCCCTTTCGCGATACATCGCAAGACTACGGCCATGAAATTTCATTCGGTAAACGCGTGCCCAAAGACGACAGCTTTGAGCGCGAGATTTGCAATCACTGCGGACTTATTGATTATGTAAACCCTAAAATCATCGCCGGCGTTGTCGCCACATGGGAAGGTAAAATCCTCATGTGTCGGCGCGCCATTGAGCCGCGCAAAGGGTTTTGGACTTTACCTGCAGGCTTTATGGAGCAGCGCGAAACGACCGCCCAAGGCGCCGCGCGCGAAGCCATGGAAGAGGCGGGTGCGGATATAGAAACCGGCGCCCTCATTGGCATTTATAATGTCGAGCGCATTAGCCAAGTGCAGATGTTTTATCGCGGCGTTTTGCGCAATCCCAATATTGCCGCTGGGCCCGAAAGCCAAGAAGTGGCTTTGATGGCATGGGACGAAATACCGTGGGATGAGCTGGCGTTTCCTGCCGTCTATTATGCTTTGCAACATTGGCATGAGACCCGTGAGTTGGAAAATTTCGCGCCGTTTTCAGAGCCAGAAAACTGGGCCGATACGCCAGGCTTTGAAGCCATGCGGGCGAGGTATGCTGCTTCGGAAAACGGCAAAGAAAAATAGCAAAGAAAAATAATGTCCCGCGTTTCGAACTAGCTCTGAACGTCGTCTTTGGGGTCGGATAGCGCGCCATGTTTTTTTAGCAAGGGCATTTGCAAAATCATAAAACCGAAAGTCAGTGGCAAAGTAGCGAAAACTTTGAAATTGACCCAAGTATCGGTCGATTGTGTGCGCCAGACCGTTTCATTGAGCGCGGCCAGAAAGATAAAGAACAAGGCCCAGCGCCGCGTTAAAACCAACCATCCGGCGGGCTCCATCGGCAACATGTCGCCCATGAGTTTCTGCAAATAAGAGTGCCCCCGCAGCAGCCCAAAAGCCAAAATTGCCGCAAATAAAATATAGACCAAAGTCGGTTTGATTTTGATGAAAGTCTCATCTTGCAAAAACAGAGTAATGCCGCCGAAGACGAAAATAAATCCGGCAGAGGCCAAGGTCATATTATTGGGTTTAGCGCCGCGCGCATAGGTTGAGATAAGCGCCATCGCCATGGCTGCCATAAAGCCTGCGGTGGCGATTAACAGGCCATCGCTTTCGGGGCGGTCGAACCATTGGGGCCCGCGAGAATTCAAGACAAAGAAAGTCGCGAGCGGAGCAAATTCTTCGATAATTTTACGCCATCCTGCCATTAGTTTGTCTCTCCGGTTGCGCCCGTCAGGGCGAGGGAAAATTGCTCGGCGTTAAAACGTTGCAAGTCTTCTGCCTGCTCGCCGACGCCGATGAAATAAATCGGCAACTGTAGTTTTTGCGAGATGGCCACCAGCCCGCCGCCGCGCGCTGTGCCATCGAGTTTGGTCATAATCAGGCCCGAGATATTGGCGCGTTTTAAAAACGCCTCCGCTTGGGTCAGCGCGTTTTGACCGGTCGTCGCATCCAGCACCAATAGGCTTTCATGTGGGGCTGTGTCGTCTAGTTTTGCAATCACGCGGATGATTTTTTCTAACTCGGCCATTAAAGTATCGTTCGACTGCAACCGCCCTGCCGTGTCGATCATCAACACATCTATACCCTCGGCTTTGGCGCGCTCGAGGGCTTGATAAGACAACGCCGCCGCATCGGCACCCGGCGTCCCAGACACGACTTCGACACCAGCGCGTTCGCCCCAGACTTGTAATTGCTCGCCCGCGGCGGCGCGAAATGTATCGCCTGCCGCCAGCATGACGGTTTTGCCTTCCGTGATAAATTTCTTGGCCAATTTGCCAATCGTCGTGGTTTTGCCAGCGCCATTGACGCCGCTCATTAAAATAACGGCGGGCTTCGTGTCAGGCAATTGAAATGGTTTTTCTACGGGCGTCAGCAGCGTGGTAATTTCGCTAGCCAAAGCCTCGCGCAATCTCGCTTCATCTAACTCGGCCAGATCGCGACGGGCGCGCAAGTTCTCGACAATTTTACCCGCCGTCGCCACGCCAAGGTCGGCCATGATGAGGGCATCTTCTAACTCGCCCAATTGGCTGGCGGATAACTTTTTACCGCCCAGAAACGACAGGCTATCGCCTAACGCTTTGCTCGACTTTGTGAGCCCTGATTTTAGGGAAGCAAAAAACCCACTCATAAAACATCTCCGCTTAGCATCAAACCATCGTTGCCAGACACGCGCAGCGAAACCAGCTCGCCAGCGCCATAAGTAGGGGGCAGCAGCACGCGGGCGAAATTGCCACTGCGGCCTTCGCTTTTGGCGTCGCCTTGTTTCTCAACCAATACACCCAGCGTTTGTCCAGTTTGCGCATCCAGCCAGCGCTGGCGTTGGGTGTCGCCAGCTTGGCGCAAGGCGGCGGCGCGCGCTTTAATGGTCGGGCCGTCGAGTTGTGGCATACGTGCTGCTGGTGTATCGGGGCGTGGCGAATAGGGAAACACATGCAGCCAAGTCAGCTCACACTGCTCGACGAGTTTCAAAGAATTTTCAAACATCGCGTCGGTCTCGGTTGGAAAGCCTGCGATTAAATCGGCGCCAAAGGCAATGTCGGGGCGCGCTTGTTTCAGCTTGGCGCAAAAGGCAATCGCTTCTTCGCGGGTATGGCGGCGTTTCATCCGCTTTAAAATCATATTGTCGCCAGCTTGCAAAGATAAATGCAAATGCGGCATCAAGCGCTCTTCGGCGATGACCATATCCAAAAGATTGGCGTCTATTTCCACCGCGTCGATAGAGGATAAGCGCAAGCGCGGCAACTCGGGCACTTGGGCGAGGATGGCGCGCACCAAAGCACCCAATCCCGCCTCGCCAATGTCTGGCCCATAAGAGGTGACGTCGACGCCCGTTAGAACAATTTCTTTGTGGCCTTGCTCGACCAAAAGCTGGCACCGCGCGACCACTTGAGGGATAGGAACGGAGCGCGAGTTACCTCGCCCAAAAGGAATGATACAAAAAGTGCAGCGGTGGTCGCATCCGGTTTGCACCTGCACGAAAGCGCGCGAGCGTCCGGTTTGCGGTGTCGGCGGTAAAGGCGTTGCGGTCTCTAGCGTCATGATGTCGGAGACGGCGTTCCTTAGTTTTGGGTCTGGTGCTTTTTGATAGGCATTGGCGCGCAATTTTTCTTCATTGCCGATAACGCGGTCGACCTCGGGCATGGCGATAAATTGCTCAGCATCGGTTTGCGCCGCGCATCCCGTCACGATGACTTGTCCCTCAGGATTGGTGCGTTTGGCTTTGCGTGCCGCTTGGCGGGCTTGGCGCATGGCCTCACCGGTGACGGCGCAACCATTGATGATAATGGTGTTTCGCAGACCCGCCGCTTGCGCCAAGGCTTGCACGCTATCGCCTTCTAGCGCGTTGAGGCGGCAGCCAAAATTCTCGACTTTCACATCTGGCGTGGTCATAGGGTTAGCTCGCCGTCAAATTCAAACTGCGCAGGCCCCGTCATAATTAAATGCGTGTCGGGTTGATAATCGATAAGCATGACATCGCGCGAATTGTCGTCTTGATTAAATGGCGGGCGAACTGTTATGGCGCCCGGCGCACAGAGTTGGCTATGAACCGCCGCCGCTGCGGTGGCGCATGCGCCCGTACCACAAGCTAAGGTGAGGCCCGCGCCGCGCTCCCATGTGTCGAGCCGCAAGGTCTGGGGGCCCGCGAGGCGGGCGAAATTAATATTGGCCCCGTCTGGAAACGCCGCATGGTGTTCGAGTGCTGGGCCGCTATTGGCGGCATGGGCTTTCGTGTCGGCGTCCACAAACAAGACGCCATGGGGATTGCCCATATTGACCGGCAAGGCCTCGGGCAAATCTGCCCGCAAGGCCAGGGGTGTGCCAAATACGGGCAGTGGCATATGAATGCTCACCTGCGCTGCATCGGCGTCTAACTGGGTGGAACATTGTAACGTGCCGCCCAGAGTTTCTAGTGTGACTTGGGGGCGGCCATCGTGGGTCGTCGAGGGGCGTGCCAAAAATGCGGCCACGGCGCGGGCGCCATTTCCGCAAGCTTCAACCTCACCGCCGTCGGCATTGAAGATTTGCATGAAAACGGCTTGCTCGTTGGCTTCGCGCGAGGCATGAATAATCAGCACTTGGTCACAGCCGTGCGTGTCTGGGTTCGAGGCATCGGCAATCGCGCACACCTCATCGCCCGTTAACGGTAACGGCTGCGTGCGGGCGTCAATCACCACGAAGGCATTGCCAAGGCCATTCATTTTGCAAAACGCGATTTTGGTTTTATTACTCATGGCTTTTATATAAGCGCTCGCGCCCGCAAACACCAGACGCTTGACTTAAACGCCTCGTCTGCCTAGATTGGCGCCACTTCTAAACAGAAGCGATATTTATTTTGGTCTTCGCCCAATGGGGCAAGGTCGCCACCCGCCAGCAAGCTTTGCCCGCGGGTGCAATTTTGGTTGAGGCGAAACGCGAAACGCATGTTTGACACGCTGAGCGAAAATTTAGGGTCGATATTTGACCGCCTACGCGGACGCGGGGCGCTGTCTGAAAAAGACGTCGACGTCGCGCTGGGCGAAATTCGCACTGCGCTTTTGGAAGCCGATGTGGCTTTGCCCGTGGCGCGTGCCTTCCTCGACAATGTGCGCCCAGCCGCGATTGGCGCACAGGTTTTAAAATCGGTGACACCCGGCCAGCAAATGGTCAAAATCGTCAATGATGGTCTCATCGAAATGCTGGGCACGGCGCAGCCCCTCTCGTTTGATGCGGTGCCGCCTGTCGTTATGATGATGGTGGGTCTGCAAGGCTCGGGTAAAACCACGTCGAGCGCCAAGTTGGCCAAATTCATTACCGCGCAAGAAAAACGCAAAGTGCTCATGGCCTCGCTGGACACACAACGCCCAGCCGCGATGGAGCAATTGAAAGTTTTGGGTCAACAAATTGAGGTTGAAACCCTGCCCATCGTCGACGGGCAATCGCCGGTCGATATCGCCAAGCGCGCGGTGCAAGCCGGTAAGCTGGGCGGCTTTGATGTGGTGATGCTCGATACCGCAGGCCGCACCAATGTCGATGAAGCCTTGATGGACGAAATGGCTGCGATTGAAGCGGCGGCCGCGCCGAAAGAAGTTTTGCTGGTTGCCGATAGTTTGACCGGCCAAGAGGCGGTGACCATTGCGGCACAATTTGGCGCCCGCGTTTCCCTGACCGGTATTGTTTTAACCCGCGCCGATGGCGACGGCCGAGGCGGTGCGGCTTTATCTATGCGCTATGTTACGGGCGTGCCGATTAAGTTTTTGGGCGTCGGCGAAGCGGTCGATAAATTAGAAGTCTTTGACCCCACGCGCGTCGCCAACCGCATTCTCGGCATGGGCGATGTCGTCGGGCTGGTAGAAAAAGCAGCCGAAACCATCGACGCGGACAAAGCCGAGAAAATGGCAGCCCGCATGAAAAAGGGCGTGTTTACGCTGGATGATATGGCCGAACAATTGCTGCAAATGCAGCGTATGGGTGGCATGTCGGGCGTTTTGGGCATGTTGCCGGGCATGGGCAAAATGAAAAAGCAAGTTGCCTCCATGGGTATGGATGAGCGCGAATTACTGCGCCAAGCCGCCATTGTGTCATCGATGACCATGGGCGAGCGGGAAAACCCCAAACTATTAAACGCCAGTCGCAAAAAACGCGTCGCGGCGGGCTCAGGCACCAGCGTGCAGGACGTGAATAAAATTCTCAAAATGCATCGACAAATGGCCGACATGATGAAGAAATTGGGCAAAGGCGGCATGAAAGGCTTGGCAGGTATGCTGGGCGGTATGGGCGGTGGCGGACAACCTAATATGCCCAATATGCCGAGTATGTCAGACATGCCGAGCCTGACCGATATGCAAAATATGGCGTCCCAGCAAGATCCCTTGAAGGGGTCTGGGGCGCTTCCAGATTTAGCCAAATTGGGTGGGGCCAGTGCGCCACCAGATTTTTTAAAAGGTTTGGGGCTTCCCCCGAAAAAGAAATAGAGAAACAGGCCGAGCCCAAGAGTGGGGCGGCCAATTACCAGATTGACTAATTTATTGTTCGTTGAAAGGAACTAAAAATGGCTTTGAAAATTCGTATGTCGCGTGGCGGCTCTAAAAAACGTCCATTCTATCGCATCGTTGTGGCCGATAGCCGTATGCCTCGCGATGGTCGTTATATTGAAAAACTCGGCACTTATAATCCATTGCTGCCAAAAGACGGCGGTGAGCGCGTGGTGCTAGACGCCGATCGCGCCAAACATTGGATTGAGCAAGGTGCCAAGCCTTCCGATCGCGTGTCGCGGTTCTTGCAAGATGTTGGCCTTTGGAAGCGTGAAGAGCGCAACAATCCAAATAAAGGCAAGCCAGGCCAAAAAGCGCTAGATCGTTTGGAATCCCAAAAAGAAGCTGAAGAAGCTGCCAAAGCCGCCGCAGAAGAAGCCGCAGCCGAAGCCGCTGCTGCTGCAGCCGCCCCTGCTGAGGAAGCTCCTGTTGAAGAGGCTCCTGCCGAAGAAGCACCAGCCGAAGAAGCACCAGCCGAAGAAGCTGCCGCTGAGGAAGCCCCTGCCGAGGAAGCACCAGCCGAAGAAGCTGCCGCTGAGGAAGCTCCTGCCGAGGAAGCACCAGCCGAAGAAGCTGCCGCTGAGGAAGCCCCTGCTGAAGAAGCTCCAGCTGAAGAAGCTGCTGAGGCTTCTGAAAAAGACGCTTAATTGGCATCGCGCGCTCCAGCGATACCCGACGCGCTCGTTTGTTTGGGCGTGGTCGGGGCTCCGCATGGCGTGCGCGGCGCTATGAAGGTGCGAACCTTCACTCAATCGCCGCAAGATATCGCGGCCTATGGCCCGCTCACCGATAAACTCGGGGAGCGGGTCTTTGTTTTGACCTCCTGCAAGGCCGATAAAGGCAATGCAGAAAGCGCGCGCGTGACCTTCAAAGGCATCGGTGACCGAGATGCAGCGGTCGCCTTGCGCGGCGTCGAGCTATATGTCTCGCGCGATAAATTGCCCAAATTAGCGCAAGAAGATGACTTTTATTATGCCGATCTCATCGGCCTAAAGGTAGTCAGCGCCGAGGGCGAGGGCTTGGGCAAAGTGGCGGCGGTTCATAATTTCGGGGCGGGCGACTTATTAGAAATCGACGGCTCGTTTTACCCGTTCACCAAACAAGTGGTGCCCCATGTGGATATGGCGGGCAGGCAGTTAACCCTTGTGCCACCGCAAGAAACCGAAGCCTCTCCTGAGGAAGCCCCCCTGGAAGAAGAGGGTCTCGAATGAGCTGGAACGCCCATATTATTACTGGTTTCCCAACTATGTTTCCGGGCACGCTCGGCGAAAGTCTGGCCGGACGCGCGCGAGAAGACGGCCTGTGGTCGCTGACCACCCATGATGTGCGCGAGCATGGCCAAGGCAAACATAAAAATATCGACGATACGCCGGCTGGCGGTGGCGCCGGCATGGTGATGCGCGCCGATGTGGCGGCATCCGCCTTAGACAGCGTGACGGCGCAGCATGATTTGCCGGTGCTTTTACCGAGCCCGCGCGGTGTGCCTTGGACGCAAGATTTAGCGCAAGAGCTGGCCGAAGGTGCAGGCGCGATTTTCTTTTGCAATCGCTATGAGGGCATCGACGAGCGTTTTATCGAGGCGCGCGCGCCCCTAGAAGTATCGCTGGGGGATTATATCCTCTCTGGTGGCGAACCCGCCGCTTTGGTCATGTTAGATAGCATTATCCGCCTTCTGCCGGGCGTGATGGGCAAGGTGGAAAGCGGCTTGCAAGAGAGCTTTTCCGCCCAATCTGGCGGTTTGCTCGAGCATCCCCAATATACCCGCCCGCAAGTCTGGGAAGGGATGGAAGTTCCCGAAGTTGTGATTTCTGGGGACCATGAAAAAATAGCCAAATGGCGCCACCAACGCGCGCGCGAGATTACGCAAGAACGGCGGCCAGATTTGCTGGAGGATTTGCCGCAAAACGACAGGTCGCCCAAAAAGTAAAAAAACAATGGTGAATCGCCCGAAAAGGGGTGACATGACCCTAAAGCCATGGTAAATCCTCCCATCCGGTGAGACAGGTGTCGAACCGAAAAACGCCCAAATGGTGACGCAAATGAATGTTATTGAAGAATTAGAACGCGAACACATGGCTGAACTGACCGCCGAGAAATCCGTACCGGATTTCCAACCTGGCGACACAGTAAAAGTGAATGTAAAAGTAATCGAAGGTTCGCGCGAGCGTATTCAGGCTTTTGAAGGCGTGTGCATTGCGCGCGCTGGCGGCGGCTTGAATGAAAACTTCACCGTGCGTAAAATTTCTTATGGCGAGGGTGTGGAACGGGTTTTCCCAATTTACTCTCCGCTCGTAGACAGCATCGATCTGGTTCGCCGGGGTCGTGTGCGTCGTGCCAAACTTTATTATCTGCGTGGCCTAACCGGTAAAGCCGCTCGAATTACCGAGCGTCGCTTGAAATCTACCAAGGCAGACGCAAAAAAGACACCAAAAGCAGCGGCCAAGGAGGCTCCTAGCGTCGACACGGACGCCTAAGATTTCTTTCGAGAGCCGCGAACTCCATTCATTCCCCATTTTCTTTGGGGCGGGGGGAAGGCAGCCCTCGTAAAAAATAAAGGCATCAGTTATGACCGGGACCACGCTTTACGACAAAATTTGGAAGGCTCATATGGTAGATGAGCAAGCAGACGGAAATTGCTTGCTGTATGTCGACCGCCATTTGGTGCATGAAGTAACCAGCCCACAGGCTTTCGAAGGCTTGCGGATGACCGGCCGAAACGTGCGCGCGCCGCATAAAGTTTTGGCCTTAGCAGATCACAATATTCCGACGACCGACCGCACTGGCGGGGTCGATGCGATTGCGGATCCTGAAAGCAAATTGCAAATCCAGACTTTGGAAAAAAACTGCGCCGAGTTCGGTCTCGAATATGTCGCTATGGACGATATTCGCCAAGGCATCGTGCATGTCACGGGCCCCGAGCAAGGCTTTACGTTGCCCGGCCTGACTATTGTTTGCGGCGATAGCCACACCTCGACCCATGGCGCTTTTGGCGCTTTGGCGCATGGTATTGGCACCTCGGAAGTAGAACATGTTTTGGCGACCCAAACGCTGATCCAATCGAAAGCCAAAAACTTCCGCATTAACGTGGTAGGCGAAGCGCCCGATTATATCACCGCCAAAGATATTGCTCTTGCCATTATCGGCGAGATTGGCACGGCTGGGGGCACAGGCTATGTGCTGGAATATGCAGGCCCCGCCATTGAAGCGCTATCGATGGAAGGGCGCATGACCTTATGTAATATGTCCATTGAGGCAGGCGCACGCGCGGGCCTTGTGGCACCGGATGAGAAAACTTACGCTTTCCTAGAAGGGCGAGCCAAAGCGCCCAAAGGCGATGATTGGGATGAAGCGGTGGCCTATTGGCGCACGCTGTCTTCCGATGCGGATGCGGTTTTCGATAAAGAAATCACCATTGATGCGTCTGACCTGCCGCCTCTGGTAACTTGGGGCACGAGCCCGCAAGACGTTGTTTCCATCGCGGGCGTTGTGCCAAATCCGGCTGATATTGCAGATGAAGCGCGTCGTAAATCTACCGAGCGGGCGCTTGACTATATGGGTCTGAAAGCCGGCACACCGATGCAAGAAGTTGCCATCGACCGCGTGTTCATTGGCTCTTGCACCAATAGTCGTATCGAAGATTTGCGCGCCGCCGCCGCTGTTGCCAAGGGCAAAACCGTGGCGTCTCGTGTCTCGGCCATGGTCGTGCCGGGCTCTGGCTTGATTAAGCAGCAAGCGGAAAAAGAGGGTCTGGATAAAATATTTATCGAGGCAGGCTTTGAATGGCGCGAGCCAGGTTGCTCGATGTGTCTGGCGATGAATGCCGATAAATTGGCGCCAGGCGAACGCTGTGCCTCGACCTCCAATCGTAATTTTGAAGGTCGCCAAGGGCGCGGTGGACGCACCCATTTGGTATCCCCAGAAATGGCGGCTGCGGCTGCCGTGACGGGTCACTTCACGGATATTCGTAACCTGAAAGCGGAGGGCTAACCCATGCAAAAGTTCAATCACCTGACCGGGATTGCCGCGCCGCTAGATATTTTAAATGTCGATACGGATATGATTATCCCAAAGCAGTTTTTGAAAACCATCCAGCGCTCTGGCTTGGGCAAAAACCTGTTCGACGAAATGCGCTATACGCCCGAAGGCGGCGAAGTGCCCGATTTTGTGCTCAATCAAACGGCCTATCGCGCGGCTGAAATTTTGGTGACGGGCGATAATTTTGGCTGCGGCTCAAGCCGGGAACATGCGCCTTGGGCGTTGTTGGATTTTGGTATCCGCTGCATTATTTCCACAAGCTATGCCGATATTTTCTACAATAATTGCTTCAAGAACGGCATTTTGCCGATTGTTCTGCCGCAAGCCGATGTCGATAAATTGATGGATGACGCGAAACGCGGCGCCAATGCCACGGTGACGATTGATTTGGAAAGCCAAACCATTCAAGGCCCAGATGGCGGCACGATTTCTTTTGAAGTCGATGCGTTTCGTAAAAAATGCCTACTCGAAGGCCTCGATGACATTGGCCTAACGATGAAAAAGGGCGCGGCCATCGACACCTATGAAAAAGATTTGGCTGCACAGCCTTGGCGCTAATCAAACATAGCTTCCCGTGTTTGGGAGGCCAGTAAGGACTTTAAAATGGAAAATATTCTCATCTTGCCAGGCGACGGCATTGGCCCCGAAGTAATGGGCGAAGTGCGCCGCATCATCGATTGGTTTGGCGAGGCCCGTGGGTTTCAAGTGAACCTCGACGAGGACCTTGTCGGCGGTGCCGCTTATGATGTGCATGGCGCGGCCATCTCGGATGCGGCGATGGAAAAAGCCATGCACTCGGATGCCGTGCTATTTGGCGCCGTGGGTGGCCCGCAGTGGGACAATGTGGCTTATGAAGCGCGCCCCGAAGCGGGTCTTTTGCGCTTGCGCTCCGACATGGAGTTATTTGCTAACTTGCGTCCGGCGATTTGTTTTCCGGCTCTCGCCGATGCGTCTTCTTTGAAACGCGAATTGGTCGAGGGCCTCGATATTATGATTGTGCGCGAGCTAACGGGCGGCGTTTATTTTGGCGAGCCTCGCGGCATTGAAGACCTTGGCAATGGCCAAAGGCGCGGCGTGAATACGCAAGTTTACGAAACCTATGAGATCGAGCGCATTGCGCGTGTGGCGGGCGATTTGGCCATGAAACGCGGCAAGCGTTTGGCGTCTTCTGAAAAACGTAATGTCATGGAATCGGGCCTTTTGTGGAACGAAGAAGTGACCAAAATCATCACCTCCGAGTTTCCTGAATTGGAGCTGGAGCACGTGTTGGCCGATAATTGCGCCATGCAATTGGTACGCAATCCCAAGCAGTATGATGTGCTGGTGACCGATAATTTGTTCGGCGATATCTTGTCGGACATTGCGGCCATGCTAACCGGTTCGCTGGGCATGTTGCCTTCGGCTTCCTTGGGCGCCCCCGATGCGACGACAGGTCGTTCGAAATCTTTATACGAGCCAGTACACGGCTCAGCGCCAGATATTGCGGGTCAAGGAAAAGCCAATCCGATTGCCTCGATTATGAGTTTTGCCATGGCGCTGCGGTATACGTTTGAGCGCGGCGACGATGCGGACTTGCTGGAAAATGCGGTCACTCATGTATTGGACAAAGGCGTTCGCACGGGCGACATTATGCAAGCGGGTTGCCAAGAAGTTGGCACCAGCGGCATGGGCGATGCTGTTTTGGCAGCGCTCACAGAATTAGGGAAATAATTTCATGTCTTATGTAGTCGCTGTGGTTGGCGCGACCGGAAATGTTGGTCGCGAAATTCTTAATATTTTGGATGAACGCAAGTTCCCCTTGGCGCGTCTCGATTGCGTGGCCTCGCGCAAAAGCCAGGGTAGGGAAATGAGCTTTGGCGATCGCACGGTGAAAGCGCAGGCACTTGAGTTTTATGATTTTTCGCAAGCCGACATTGCTTTGTTCGCCTGCGGCTCTGGCCCAACCAAAGAATATGCCCCAAAGGCTGCTGAGGCGGGCTGCATTGTCATTGATAATTCGTCGCTCTATCGGATGGAAGACGACGTGCCTTTAATCGTGCCGGAAGTAAACCCTGAGGCACTGGCGGGCTATACCAAACGTAATATTATTGCCAACCCAAATTGCTCGACAGCGCAATTAATGGTGGCGTTAAAGCCTTTGCATGATGTCGCCAAAATCAAACGTCTGGTGGTCTCGACCTATCAGTCTGTATCGGGCGCGGGCACTGCGGCGATGGATGAATTATTCACCCAAACCCGCGCGGTGTTTGTGAACGACGAGCTGAAGCGCGAGAATTTTACCAAGCAGATTGCCTTTAATGTCATTCCCCATATTGATGAATTTATGAAGGGCGGCAGCACCAAAGAAGAATGGAAAATGCAGGTTGAGACAAAGAAAATTCTCGATCCCGATATCGCCATGGCGGTGACTTGTGTCCGCGTGCCGGTTTTTGTTGGCCACTCGGAAGCGGTGACCATTGAGTTTGAAAATGCGATATCTGAGACCCAAGCCTATGATGCGCTCGAAGCCGCAGATGGCGTATTGGTTGTCGACCGACGCGAGGATGAAGGCTATGTCACGCCCATCGAATGTGTTGGTGATTATGAGACTTTCGTCTCGCGTTTGCGCATAGACCCGACAGTTGAACATGGGCTTTCTATCTGGGTCGTATCGGATAATCTGCGCAAAGGCGCGGCTTTAAACGCCGTGCAAATTGCTGAATTGCTGACCGAAAAATACCTGACCAAAAGCCGCGTTAAACTCGACGCTTAAAGGTCTATTTTTTCCTGAATAGCGGCCGGTGCCAGACGCACGGGCCCGTGTGGCAATTGCGTGGTTTCCATATTGCCACTCGCGATTCGCGCCAAAGTGGCACAAGCCACGCCCAAAGCCTTTGGCTCGCCTTTTAAATGCAGACCCAAATATAGCGCAGAAAATAAATCTCCCATGCCATGGGGCGCGCTCGGCGCGCGTGCGGTTTCGCAGCGCAAAACATCCTCGCCTGCCACCTGCAAAACAGCGATGCGTCCGTCCTTGGGCGCCGGGGCTGAGGTGACAAGCACCTGCGGCACGCCGAGCGCGCGTGCGGCTTCGATGCTTTGTTGCGTATCGGCCAGCGCCGACATAGCGCTGACTTGGGAAAGCTCGAATAAGTTTGGCGTGGCTATATCGGCCAAAGGCAAGAGCGATTGCCTTAAGCCGTCGACCACGGTCTCGGGTAAATAGAGGCGCCCGTTGTCGCCACAAATAGGGTCGCAAGCATAAAGGATATCCGGATTGCGGGTTTTTAATTTGGTGACAATTTGGGCGGCGGCTTTGACATGTTCGGGGCTTGGCAAATAGCCCGTTAGGATAGCGGCGCACGCATCTAGGGCGCCGGCCTCAAGCAGCCAATCGACCATCTCCAGCATTTGGCTGGCCGGCAAAGCGCCGCCTGCAGGCTTGCCATGTTCTGGAAACGCGGCCGGATGGGCGGCCAATAAAGTGGTCGGAAGGGATACGGTTTCGAGCTCTAAGGCACGAAACGCGGGGAGGATAGCTTTCAGCCCAACTTGGCCGCTTATCACTTGGCTCGAAATAACCAGCACGATGGGTTTACGCTTCATCTTGTCCCTTTGTCTAAAATCATTAGTCTGCACACTATACATCTGCTTAGCCTCTGACTGCACGGGAATTTAAATATGACATCTACCCCCTCCACTCGACCTCGCCGCTCGGCGCTTTATATGCCTGGTGCCAATGCGCGTGCCCTAGAAAAAGCGCGCTCGCTCCATGCCGATTGCTTGCTGCTGGATTTAGAAGACGCGGTAGCACCTGAGGCCAAAGCGGAGGCGCGCGATTTGGTTTGCGCCGCTTTGCGCGAAGGCGGCTATGGCGCCAGCGAGACGATTGTGCGGATTAATGCTTTGGATACACCATGGGGCGCACAAGATTTGGCGGCGCTGCATAATTTGGCCGACGGGCAATGCCCCGATGCGGTTTTGGCACCCAAAGTCTCGACGCCCGAAGAGATTATGGCTCTGCAAAAAGCGATACCTGAGGCTTGCGATTTATGGATTATGATTGAAACGCCGCAAGCGATTTTCAACCTGCAAGCCTTGGCGGCTTGTGCCCAGAGCACACGGCTGACCACTTTTGTTATGGGCACCAATGATTTGGCCAAAGAAATGCGCGCCAGTTTAGGGCCCGGGCGCGCGCCGATGCTGACCAGCCTCACCCTATCTTTATTGGCAGCGCGTCAGTTTGGCCTGACGATACTGGACGGCGTGTACAATCATATTTCCGATGCGGCAGGCTTTGAGGCGGAATGCCAGCAGGGAGCAAATGTGGGGTTTGACGGCAAGACGCTCATTCACCCTAGTCAGTTGGATATATGCCACGCAGCTTTTGGCCCTTCCGAATTGGAAGTCGAACAAGCCCGAAAAATCGTGGCTGCTTTTGCCGATCCTGAAAACGCTGGCAAAGGCGTGTTGAAAGTGGACGGCAAGATGACCGAATTATTGCACCGAGATATCGCCGCCCGCACGCTAGAGATAGCAGAAGCGATTGCGTCTCGAAGGTAAACCTTTATCATCGCCTCTATGACCCAAACTTATTTCCCCAACGGCCGATATTTTGAAGACTTCACCCTAGGGGAGACCCTAGCTCACGCCATCCCACGCACCTTGAGCGATGGTGATGCGGCGCTGTATCAAGCGCTCTATGGCGGGCGCAACCCGTTGCATTCTGCCGCGCCTTTCGCGCAACAGCTCGGCTTGCCGGATCGGCCGCTGGAAGACTGGCTGGTGTTTCATATTGTGTTCGGCAAATCTGTTCCCGATGTCTCGCGCCATGCGCTGGCTAATTTAGGTTATGGGGAAGGCATATTCGGCGCGCCGGTTTTTGCTGGCGATACTTTGTCGGCCAGCTCGCAAGTCATTGGCTTGCGCGAAAACAAAAGCGGCGAAACCGGAATCGTGATGGTGCGAACCCGTGGGTTCAATCAGCAGGCGGCGGAGGTTCTGTCTTATGTGCGCTGGGTGATGGTGAAAAAACGCGATGTGGCGTCACCCGCCCCAGACCCTGTTTGGCCGGATATCGCCCCTCATGTGGCGGCCCCTGACTTGCCCCTACCGATAGCCAAATATGGGGCTTGGGAAACGCTCGCCGCAGGCAGCCCGCGCGGCTGGGAGAGTTTTGAGATAGGCGAGAAAATCGCCCATGGCGGCGGCGTCACCCTAGAAGACGCCGAGCATATGATGGCGACACGGGCCTATCAAAACACCGCAGAAGTGCATTTCGATGCACAATTGCAAGCCGATAGCCGCTTCGGCAAACGGCTGATTTATGGTGGCCATATTATTTCGCACGCCACGGCCATGCGCTTTAACGGTTTTGAAAACGCGGGCGCCATGGCCGCGCTCAATAGCGGCACCCATGCGGCGCCTGCTTTCGCTGGGGATACAATTTATGGCTGGTCTGAGGTTTTGGACAAAGCCAGCTTTGAAACTCGCCCCGATGTCGGCGCTCTGCGCTTGCGCCAGATTATGATAAAAGGGCGTGAGGGTCTGAGTATAGCCGCTTTTCCGCATCTGGACGCGGATGGTAAGCGTCTGCCAGAGGTTATTCTGGAGCTGGATATCTGGGTCTATATGGCGCGCGGATAGGTTTTTGTGGGCGGCTAGGCCCGCTTTTATCGTGCGACAGCATGGCGCGATATGAGGTTTGGCATTTTCCATATTTTTGCGTGTATACTTGCTCCTTGTCCCTCTTTCGTGAGGGGTTCGAGCTTTGGGAGCTATCGAATGACCGATCAAACAACTCGCGCGAGACCTTTGTCGCCACATATCCAGATTTATCGCTGGACGCTGACAATGATACTTTCGATTTTACACCGCGCCACGGGCGTCGCTTTGTATGCTGGAACGGTTTTGTTGGCTTGGTGGCTATTGGCCGCCGCCACGGGCCCTGAAAGCTATGCGCAAGTGCAAGCCGTGTCTTCGGCTTGGTATGGTCGTCTGGTTTTGTTTGGTTATAGCTGGGCTTTGTTCCACCACATGTTTGGCGGTTTGCGCCATTTCATTTGGGATACGGGTCGCGGCTTTGATCTGAAACACGTCGAAATTATTGCCCGCGTCACCACCATTTTGCCGCCCCTTTTGACGGTTGGTGTTTGGGTTGCGGCCTATGCTTATATGGGAGCGTTTTAATGTCTGATATGCGAACCCCCCTGTCGCGTGTGCGCGGCCTCGGCTCGGCTAAAAAAGGCACAGAGCATTTTTTCATGCAGCGCGTTACAGCACTGGCAAATATTCCTTTGATGCTGTTTCTGGTTGGCGCTTTGGTCGTCCATGCGGGCTCTGATTACGCCACGATGACAGCCTTTTTGGGCAATCCCTTCATTGGCCTGATTATGTTGCTGCTGATTGTCTCGGCGGTTTATCACATGCGCCTTGGCTTGCAGGTGGTCATCGAAGACTATGTGCATGGCGAAGCCACAAAACTATTGGCGCTGATTGCCAATCAATTTTTTGCCTTCACGATTGGGGTCGCCTGTGTTTTGGCGGTTCTCAAACTAGTTATAGGCTAAGTGATTTAAATTAATGGCGGGCGCCAGAAGCGCAGCCAAAAGCGGAAGAAAGCTGGAGAGTTTTATGAGTTACGAATTCACCGATCATCAATTTGATGTCATTGTTGTTGGCGCTGGCGGGTCTGGCCTGCGAGCGGCCCTTGGCTGTTCCGAGCGAGGTCTAAAGACTGCTTGTATTTCAAAAGTATTCCCAACCCGGTCGCACACGGTTGCGGCGCAAGGCGGCATTTCCGCAGCGCTCGGCAATATGGGCGAAGACGATTGGCGCTGGCATATGTATGACACCGTGAAGGGCGCCGACTGGTTGGGCGACCAAGATGCGATTGAATACCTATGCCGCAATGCTGCCGAAGCGGTTTACGAGCTGGAGCATTTTGGGGTGCCGTTTTCGCGCACCGAAGAAGGTAAAATTTACCAACGTCCTTTCGGTGGCATGACCACCAATTTCGGCGAAGGCATTGCCCAGCGCACTTGCGCCGCCGCCGACCGCACAGGCCACGCCATTTTGCACACGCTCTATGGCCAGTCTTTGCGCCATGACACAGAGTTTTTCATCGAATATTTCGCGCTCGACTTGATTATGAACGAAGACCGCTGTGTCGGCGTCATCGCGCTAGAAATGTCGACCGGAACGCTGCACCGTTTCCAAGCCAAGCAAGTTATTTTGGCAACCGGTGGCTATGGCCGCGCTTATTTCTCGGCGACCTCCGCCCACACCTGCACAGGCGATGGCTCGGCGATGGTTATTCGTGCCGGTCTGCCGTTACAAGACATGGAATTTGTACAATTCCACCCAACCGGAATTTACGGCGCGGGTTGCCTGATTACCGAAGGCTCGCGAGGCGAGGGCGGTATTTTGATCAACTCCGAAGGCGAGCGCTTCATGGAACGCTATGCGCCATCGGCCAAAGATTTGGCCTCGCGCGATGTGGTATCGCGTTCGATGACCATCGAAATTCGCGAAGGCCGCGGTGTCGGCCCCAATAAAGACCATATCTATCTGCACCTTGACCACCTCGACCCAGATATTTTGGCCGAGCGTCTGCCGGGTATTTCGGAAAGCGCCAAAGTATTTGCCGGCGTTGATGTGACCAAGGAGCCGATCCCGGTTTTGCCGACCGTGCATTACAATATGGGCGGCATTCCAACCAATTATAACGGCGAAGTGCTGAACCCCAGCGAAGACGATGAGGCACGCATTGTGCCAGGTCTGATGGCCATTGGGGAGGCGGCTTGCGTGTCAGTTCACGGCGCCAACCGTTTGGGCTCGAACTCCTTGATTGACCTTGTGGTGTTTGGCCGTGCGGCCGCCATTCGCGCGTCTGAAGTGGTAACGCCTGGTGAGGGCCATGCGCCTTTGGCCAGCAATGCAGGACACGCAGCTGTTGATCGTCTGGAGCGTTTCCGTAACGCCGATGGCTCAACGCCGACGTCGGAGCTGCGCGGCGAAATGCAGCGCGCCATGCAAGAAAACTGTGCTGTTTTCCGCACGGGTGAAATTTTGAAAGAAGGCTGCAAGCGAATCCAAGACGTGGTTAGCGCCATGGACGATATTGGCATTGCCGACCGTTCGCTCATCTGGAATTCAGATCTCATTGAGACGCTGGAATTCGACAATTTGATTGTGCAAGCCATCGCTACGGTGGAAGGCGCCAATGCGCGTAAAGAAAGCCGAGGCGGGCATGCTCGTGAAGACTTCCCAGAGCGCGATGACGAAAACTACATGAAACACACGCTGGCCTATGTCGATGCCAACGGCAAAGCCACCATCGGCTACCGCGGCGTGCATGATTACACTCTGACCAATGAAGTCAGCTATATCGAGCCGAAAGCTCGAGTTTACTAAGGGAGCGCGAAGATTATGGTTGAGATTGCACTGCCAGCAAATTCAAAAATCGACAAGGGCGTAGTTCACGCGGCCGAGGGAACCATTGCGAACCCACGGACGTTGAAAATTTATCGCTGGAATCCAGACGATGAAGCCAATCCACGGGTCGATACCTATACGATCGATGCCGATGATTGCGGCCCGATGGTGCTCGATGCGCTGATTAAGGTGAAAAACGAAGTCGATTCGACTTTGACTTTCCGTCGCTCGTGCCGCGAGGGCATTTGTGGCTCTTGCGCCATGAACATCGACGGTCAAAACACTTTGGCCTGCACCAAAGGTCTGGATGATGTGAAGGGCGATATTGCGATCTATCCTTTGCCGCATATGCCGGTCATTAAAGACTTGGTTCCCGACCTCAGCAATTTATATGCGCAATATGAATCGATTGAGCCTTGGCTCAAAACCGATACGCCGACCCCGCAAGGTGAATGGAAGCAAAGCAAAGAAGACCGTGAACAACTCGACGGTCTCTATGAGTGCATCCTATGCGCTTGCTGCTCGACCTCTTGCCCAAGCTATTGGTGGAACTCCGACAAATACCTCGGCCCAGCGGTTCTGCTGCAAGCCTATCGTTGGTTGGCCGACAGTCGTGATGAGAAAACCGGCGAGCGTTTGGATGATTTGGAAGATCCGTTCCGCGTCTATCGTTGCCACACGATTATGAATTGCGCGAAAGCCTGCCCGAAAGGCCTGTCCCCGGCCAAGGCGATTACCGAGATCAAAAAAATGATGGTGGAACGCACCGTTTAACTGGGGGCTTTTCCGCTGCAGAAATGAAAGAGGCCACTGCATCCAGTGGCCTCTCTTTTTGGGTGGGGCTTCGACTTACTCTTGGTCGAGTTTTTCAAAAGCCGCATCGGCCTGTCGCTTGGCAGCCGCTGCCCCTGTTTGTTTTTCCATCTCTTGTTTGGCGGCCGCTAAATCCGCCAGACTGTATTTTGAGCTACATGCCGTTAAGCCAAGTCCCATAGCCGCGGTTACAGCCAGCGTTATAACAACCGATGTTTTGGCCCGAGCGCGCATATTACTGCTCGTCCGCAATGTCGGTTTTCAACTGGTCAAAACTTTGTGAGGCCTTGAAGCGTTGAAATTCAGCCGCTTCTCCAGCGAAAGCTGTTTCCGCAGCTTCGGCTAGCACACCTTCTAGAATGGCAGGCGTAAGCCCCACGATGACATACGCCATGCCCGTTTTCGGGTTGCGGGTTTTGGTCAAAACACGACTGCCAGCAAGGTCCGCTTGCGACAAAACTTTCTGGGTAATTTCAGCCGTGGAAATACTAGTTTCATTTCCAGCGGTTTGACTACCTGTGCTCGCGCGATAATCTTTTATAGAGCTGCTAGCTTTCGACGAGATGATCCGCGCTAGTTTTTGGCGCGCCCGAGAAGTGGCCATTTCCACCATGAAATCATATCCCATGTTGGAGTTTTGAAAGGAGCCAACAGCCGCCAGACCAACGTCTGGAAACTCTTCGTTACAAACCCACATAGGCGCAGGTGTGTCATAGGGGCCTTGGCCATCATTAAAGGAGCATATAGGCACAGGCGCTTGCGCCACAACAGGTGGTGCCGGTGTGGCACAACCGATAAGCGCCGAAGTGGCGGCAAGAATGGCAAAGTTTTGGAATAGTTTCATGTTCAGTCTCCCTAGGGGTTTTCTATTGGTTTAAACGGTTTCGTAAAACGGGGCTCAGGCTGCGCATTGCAGAAGCAATTGCTTTGTCAGCTAGGGCGCGGTTGCTGGCCGCGCTAAAACTTAGCCCTTTGGCTGGCGTAGCCTGCTGCCACACAATGGAGGCATCGGGGGCTAGTATTTGCGTTCGCAGTTCGCCGCGCATAGATTTTTCTGCATTGAGTTGTGTCACCGCGAAAGTGAACTTAATTTGATAGGCTGAGGCTTCAGCCGTGGGGATAATCTTGGTAACGCCGACACTCGACAATAATTGCCCGGCGGCGCTAGCCACGAGGTCGCGATAAGCCGGCTCATTATCTTGCGTGTGCAGATAAAACGTTTGGTTAAGCAACCGGGCTGCTTCGGCTTTTGCAATTTTTTCTTTGCTTGCCTCAATTTGGCTAGCCGCAATTTGCACTCGGGCATAGACGCGGCACGACCCCGGGTCGACCCAACGGTTGGTAATCCGACTGTTTTCCAATATGCCTTCCGATAGGAGAGACGATTGAATAGAAGCTTTCGTACTGCCCACACCGCCGCCATAAGAGGTGCGCGTTTCACTAATATTGCTGCTTACCTGTGTATTGAGGATGCGTCCTAATTTGGTCCGCGCGGATAAGTCAGCTTTATTGACGTCAATGCTTTGAAGGCCGGAGCATTGGCTGCTACCGCTGGTTTGATAGGTCTGACGGGTTACAACATCGCCAGCGTCGACCCAAGCTGGCCGCGGGATTTGCTCGAAATAAGTCTCGCAAACACAGCTAGCCGGCGCGGGCGTTGTTGCCGAAATTTGAGCTAAAGGCAGCCCCGCACAGCCAGCCGTTGCCGCAAGGGCAAACATCGAGATAAAGCCGCGTTTAAGGTTTTGAGTGCCCGGGCCTCGCATCGCCTGTCTAACGTAATTGGCTTTGCACAGCTGAACGGCTGGCAATGTTGTTTTGAACTCGGCTTAACGAAACACCTATAATCTTGTTGGGCGATAAGGTCAGGCGGTCGGCCTTTTGGTAGAAAGCCAAAGCGCGATCCAAGTCGCCCTCGGTCTCTGAGCAGACACCCACGTTGTGATAAATGGCTGGCGATTGATCATACATACCAGCCGCCTTACGGAAAAATTCGCAACCGCGAGGGACGCGTTGATTTTTGACGAACTCGAGACCAGATTCAAAAGCGCTTTTTACCGCTTCTTGATTGCCGAATTTGCTCGCATCTTTTTTCATAAACTTAATATTGAAAGTAACCGAATACGGGGCAATGTCTCGGCGCAGCTGCGATAAAACTTCTCCAATAACTTTATTTTGCATGTCGCTTTCGCCCTTGGCCTTGGCGCCATAAACTTGATCGTCGCACCATGAATGTTTGGTCGTTGCGCCATAAGATTGGGTGAAGGAGACGATGCCTCTTTCGACATTAGTGGCTCTTAAGTTCAGCTCTGCTGAGGCGCTCTGCTCATGGCAATTCACTTTTTTAGTTTTATAATAAATGCATTTTTCTTCGCCCTGAAGAGCGCAATATTGAACATCTTTTTGCGATCCTGTGCGGTTATAACTTGGCAAAAATGAGCCACCCAGAAGGGTATCGGCCGTGGTCAGATTACCTAGCTCAATAGCCGTGTTGGCTGAAAACATGGCACTATCGCCCAAGCGTTGCTCATTGATTAGCGTCTGTCGGTCGAGGTCGACCAGAGTGAAATAGGGTTTGCCGTTAACCTGAATGCCTGCAACGAAACTGCGCAGTCGATCGCTCATCGTGCCAGCCCTGTCACCCCTTAGAGTGGCGACGCCGACGCGTTTGGCATTTACCATCCCGCTTTGGTTCGCGGGCATTAAGACCGAGGTTTTTACCGAGGGGCTTACACATGCAGCCAACAAGCTGCCGCAAAGACCAAGGATGACAGATAATCTTACAACGTTGTGATATGACGATTTCATAATTTTAACAAACCCTACTCAACACTATTTTTACGAAACAATATTTTTACTCTGTCTAAGACGGTAACAGCCTTTTTCCTCTGTGGGAAGCGCGAACGAGACGTCTCTCCGCTCTTGCCAAATGAGGCCTGGGGCTTTAACCCTCGCCTCTATGACTAGCGATAGGCAGATATTAGGTCCGGTAAGCCAGCATTATCAGATGCTGGTGGAGAAAGGCCAGGTGAACCAAGACGACGCTCAGACACGCGCGGCGCTGGAGCTCGACCGTGTTTATGCTCGCTTGGAAGCACAAGGGGATGCCTCGAATAAAAGCGGCTGGCTGTCTAAGTTGCGTTTGCGCAAACAACCAAGCCCGCAGGGTTCGCGAGGTTTGTATATTTACGGCGAAGTCGGGCGGGGCAAGTCCATGTTGATGGATATGTTTGTTGAGATGGCGCCCGTGGCCAAAAAGCGGCGGGTTCATTTTCATGCCTTCATGCAAGAAACGCATACGCGCATTCATGCCTATCGGCGTGCGAACCCAAAGGCTGGCGACCCAATGCCGGCTGTGGCCAAAGCGATAGCGGCCGAGACCTCGCTTTTATGTTTTGATGAGTTCCAAGTTAAAGACATTGCCGATGCGTCTATTCTCGGGCGTTTGTTCGCATTCTTGCTGGACGCAGGGCTTGTGGTGATTGCCACCTCTAACCGCCACCCAGATGATCTATATAAAGGCGGTCTCCACCGGCAGCGGTTTATGCCGTTCATTGACTTGATAAAAGCGCGCTTGGATATTCACGAGCTGAGTGCCGAAACCGATTACCGTTTAGCCCGATTGCAAGCGGCACCTGTTTGGTTCACGCCTTGCGGCCCGCGCTCGCGTAAAGCCCTAGACGAACGCTTCGCCAGCCTGACCGAAGGCGTGGCCGGGGCGCCGATGCGCCTTGATTTAAACGGCCGTAGCCTGCCGATAAAGCAAGCCGTGGGCGGTGTCGCCCGTCTGAGTTTTGCTGAATTATGCGTGGAATCTCGCGGCGCGCCCGATTATTTAGCGCTAGCTAGCCATTTCCATACTGTAGTCATCGATGCGATTCCCCAGTTGGAGCCGCAAAAGAAAAATGAAGCGGTGCGCTTTGTAACGCTCATTGATGCCCTCTATGAAGCCAAAGTAAAACTTCTGGCCTCCGCCGATGGCGAGCCGCAAACGCTTTATCCGAGCGGCGACGAAGCGTTTGAATTCGAGCGCACAGTCTCGCGATTGATGGAGATGCAGAGCCGCGACTATCTGGCTCTGCCGCATTTGCCGCCCAAGCCCCTCGGCAGCTAAGCTCGCTCACTCACTTACTTACTCTCCCTCGCTCTTGCACTTAAGCCTTAAACGCGCTAATTCAGGGCAGAATTTTTATGAAAAGGAATTGGATATGGCTCGTAACAAAATCGCCCTTATTGGCGGCGGACAAATCGGTGGCACTTTGGCCCATTTGGCCGGTCTTAAAGAACTCGGCGACATTGTCATTTTTGACATTAATGAGGGCACTGCCAAAGGCAAAGCGCTCGACCTGATGCAAAGCTCGCCGGTGAGCCATTTTGATGCTGACCTCAAAGGCAGCAAATCTTATTCAGCCATCAAAGGCTCGGATGTGGTTATCGTAACCGCTGGTGTGCCGCGCAAGCCTGGCATGAGCCGCGATGATCTCATCGAAATTAACCTGAAAGTGATGCAGCAAGTCGGCGAAGGCATTAAAAAATATGCCCCAGACGCTTTTGTGATTTGCATCACCAACCCGCTCGACGCCATGGTTTGGGCGTTGCAGAAGTTCTCGGGTCTGCCGAAAAATAAAGTGGTGGGTATGGCTGGCGTCCTCGACGCGGCTCGTTTCCGCTCCTTCTTGGCCGAAGAATTTAAAGTCTCGGTTAAAGACGTCACTGCCTTTGTGCTGGGTGGCCATGGCGACACAATGGTGCCGTCGGTTCGTTACTCCACGGTTGCTGGCATTCCTTTGCCGGATCTGGTGAAAATGAAATGGACGACCCAGAAGAAAATCGACGAGATTGTGCAACGCACCCGCGATGGCGGAGCTGAGGTTGTGGGTCTGTTGAAAACCGGTTCCGCGTTTTATGCGCCAGCCGCCTCTGCCATTGAAATGGCCGAAGCCTACCTAAAAGACCAAAAGCGCGTTCTGCCATGTGCGGCGCATTTGAACGGTCAATATGGTCAGAAAAACATCTACGTTGGCGTGCCGGTCGTCATTGGCGCCAAAGGTGTCGAGAAGATTGTTGAAATTAAACTGGATGCCAAAGAGCGCGCCATGTTTAAAAAATCCATCACAGCGGTTCAAGGCCTGCTGACCGCTTGTAAAGCGATCAATCCAAAACTGAAATAAGGATTAAGCGGCGAAGCAATATCCTTCGCCCCTCGTGTTGACGCTGCGGGCGTCCTTCAGTAGCCTAAATTTTTAAGGGCGCGGCTTGCGCCGCGCCCTTTTTATTTACCCTCAAGAAAGCAGGCGTCGACCTAAAAAGAAGAGAGCAAATATCATGACATCTAAAATTTTACGTCTTGGCGGCGTAACCCTTGGCGGTTTTTTTGTTTTGGCCTTGATCTTGGGTTTGGGCTTGTACCTTGTGTTGATCAATAGCCCAGGCCTGCAAGACCGTTTGGTGGAGCGTGCCGTTGCCGCGCGTCTGTCGCAAGCGCCTACGGAATTGGGTGGCGACGCCATCGATGTTGTGTTTTGCGGCACGGCCTCGCCCATGGGGCAAGGCGCTGCGCAATCGTGTGTCGCGGTGTTGGCTGGCGACACCTTTTTCCTCGTCGATACGGGCGCACGTTCGGCCGATATGGCGACCCAATTGGGCTTGCCGATGGGGCGCTTGGATGGCGTTTTGCTGACCCATTTTCATTCCGATCATATTGCCGCTTTGGGCGAAATGCATCTCGCCAGTTGGGTGCGCGGTCGGCCGCAAAAGCTCGATGTCTATGGCGGGCTTGGCGTGGCGCAAGTGGTCGATGGGTTCAACCTCGCCTATGGTCTCGATTACGGCTATCGCACGGCGCATCACACAGAGGCCATTATGCCCAGTAAAACCGCAGGGCTGGTGGCCAAGACCATAAAAGGTGACACAGTTATCTATCATGCCGACGGACTTAAAATCACCGCCGTCACGGTCAACCACCCGCCGATTGAGCCGGCCTATGGCTATCGGTTTGACTATCAGGGACGCTCCATCCTCATCAGCGGTGACACGACCAAAGATGGTAATCTGATTGCTGCCGCCAAAGGCGTTGATGTTTTAATCCATGAAGTGCTGCAAGATGATTTGGTGACGGCTACCTCTAAAGCGCTGGTGGCGGCGGGGCAAGTTAATCTCGGTCAATTATTGACCGACACGTTGGATTATCACACCACTCCGATAGAGGCCGCCGAAGCGGCCAATGAAGCGGGCGCGCAATTGCTGGTATTTTATCATTATGCGCCGGTACCGCAGAACGGTTTGGTGCAGCGGATATTTATGCGCGGCGTCGATAACGTGAGACCTCAGGGCGTTTTGGCGGCGTCCGATGGCACGCGAATATCGTTAAAAGGCAATTCGCGCAGCCTCGAGGTTACGCCATAATTCTATTCTTAAAATTAAGCTCATATTTTCCAGTTCTGGAGTGAATTTTCACTTGCGCGGCAAGCGAAGACGCGCAAGGTTCATGCCTAGAATTAACTTCAGCGACATGAGGAAACTATGAATATCCACGAATACCAAGCCAAACAGGTCTTGAAAGAATTTGGCGTGCCAGTGCCCAAGGGCGGGGTCGCGTTTAGCGTCGATGAGGCTGTGAAAGTGGCCGAAGACTTAGGCGGCCCAGTTTGGGTTGTGAAAGCTCAAATCCATGCCGGCGGACGCGGCAAAGGCGGCGGGGTAACCGTGGTTAAGTCTATCGACGATGTGCGCACCGAGAGCGAGCGTATTTTGGGCATGACGTTAATCACGCCGCAAACTGGCCCGGAAGGCAAACATGTCGGACGCATTTACGTTGAAGAGGGGTCTGACATTGCGCGCGAACTTTATCTCTCGGCTTTGGTCGATCGCGCCACGTCGCGCATCTCGTTTATTGCCTCCACCGAAGGCGGCATGGACATCGAAGAAGTTGCAGAACATACGCCAGAAAAAATTCTGACTGTCAGCGTCGATCCTGCCTCGGGCGTCTCGGCGCATCACGGCCGCCAAATCGCATTTGCTTTGGGCCTTGAAGGCGACCAAGTCAAACAAATGACCAAGCTGATTAGCAATCTCTATCAGGCGGTTATCGAGAAAGACATGTCGCTGCTCGAGATTAACCCTCTGGTGGTAACCAAGGCTGGCGATATTATTTGTCTCGATGCAAAAGTCGATTTCGATAGCAATGCGCTGTATCGCCATCCCGATATTATGGAGCTGCGCGACTTCGACGAAGAAGATCCGGCCGAAATTGAGGCTTCTAAATATGACCTGTCTTACATCAAACTAGACGGCAAAATTGGCTGCATGGTAAATGGCGCAGGCTTGGCCATGGCGACCATGGACATCATTAAATTATATGGCTCGGAGCCTGCCAACTTCCTAGATGTTGGCGGCGGGGCGACCAAAGAAAAAGTCACCGAAGCGTTTAAAATCATCCTATCGGATGACAGCGTAGAGGGCATTTTGGTAAATATTTTTGGCGGTATTATGCGCTGCGATATCATCGCCGAGGGCGTTGTGGCTGCGGCTAAAGAGCTGAGCCTAGACGTGCCTTTGGTGGTGCGCCTAGAGGGCACCAATGTAGATTTGGGTAAAGAAATCATGGCCAACTCTGGCCTGCCAATTATCCCAGCTGACAATTTGAATGACGCGGCAGAAAAAATTGTGGCCGCTGTGAAGGAGGCCGCGTAATGTCTGTATTGGTCAACAAAGACACCAAAGTAATTTGCCAAGGGTTCACCGGTAGCCAAGGCACTTTCCACTCCGAACAAGCGATTGCTTACGGCACGAAAATGGTCGGCGGCGTGACGCCCGGACGAGGTGGTTCCGTCCATCTTGATTTGCCAGTGTTTGACACGGTTGGTGCCGCTGTTGAAAAAACCGGCGCGACCGCGTCGGCGATTTACGTGCCGCCGCCGTTTGCAGCCGATGCCATTTTGGAAGCTATTGAGGCGGGCATTGAGCTTGCGGTTTGCATTACCGAAGGCATTCCAGTTACCGATATGATCCGTGTGAAGCGCGCCCTCGAAGGCTCGAATACGCGCCTTGTCGGCCCCAATTGCCCAGGTGTGATTACCCCTGGCGAATGCAAAATCGGCATTATGCCCGGCCACATTCACCGTCGCGGCTCGGTTGGTATTGTTTCGCGTTCGGGCACATTGACGTATGAGGCTGTGGCACAAACCACGGCTGCGGGTCTGGGCCAATCGACGTGTATTGGTATCGGCGGCGACCCCGTCAATGGTACGAATTTCATCGATTGCTTGGAAATGTTCCTCGGTGATGACGAAACCGAAAGCATCATCATGATTGGCGAGATTGGCGGTTCGGCCGAAGAAGAAGCGGCTGAATTTTTGAAAGCGTCGAAAGTGAAGAAACCTATGGTTGGCTTTATTGCGGGCGTTACAGCGCCTCCGGGTCGTCGTATGGGCCATGCTGGCGCGATTATCGCGGGCGGCAAAGGCGGTGCGGAAGACAAAATGGAAGCCATGCGTTCGGCAGGCATTACGGTTTCGCCTTCGCCGGCTTCTTTGGGCACGACTTTGGTCGATGTCCTAAGCGGATAAATATTTTTTACCGGCACCCTTTTCGGTGCCGGTAAAAGCACTACATTAAGGAATGGCTTAAGTCGGAACGCTCGGCTATTGTGTATACAGAGTTAAATTGGAAGTTGAAGATGTCTGAAGAAACATCAAGTTCAAATAACGCCAACACCGCATCCCAGAGCTTTTCCGAAAGCCTGTTGGATGGCTCCAACGTCTTATACCTTGAACAAGTTTACGCACGCTATAAAGCGGGCGACACCACTCTCGAAGCTGAGTGGGGCGCTTATTTTACGGCTATGGAAGCTGGCGAGCCGGCTCCCGCCCCCCATGTTCCAAGCTGGCAGCGCGAAGACTGGCCCCCTGCCATCAATGGCGAGCTAACGTCAGCCCTCGATGCGCATTGGCCGAGCGAGCTTGTCGACGACCTGCCATCGCCCGATCGTTTGGGCGCCGCTCTTTCTTCGCGTATTAGCAATGAGACGGAAGTTCGAGCCGCCACCCTAGACAGTGTGCGCGCCATTATGATGATCCGTGCCTATCGGTTTCGCGGTCATTTGGCCGCCGATTTGGACCCCCTAGGCATCGAGCCTCCCGGCTCGCACCCTGAGTTAGACCCGACCTCTTATGGCTTTACCGAGGCGGATTTTGATCGGCCAATTTTCATCGACTTTGTGTTGGGCTTAGAGACCGCGACGATACGCGAGATGCTAGAAATTTTGCGCCGCACCTATTGCGGCACCGTGGCTTTGGAATTCATGCATATTTCCGACCCGGAAGAAAAAGCTTGGCTGCAAGAGCGCATCGAGGGGCCGGACAAAGAGATTGCCTTTACCAAAGAAGGTAAATTGGCGATTTTCCAAAAACTGGTCGAAGCCGAAGGGCTAGAGAAATTTATCGACGTTAAATATACCGGCACCAAACGTTTCGGGCTGGATGGCGGCGAGGCGATGATTCCGGCTTTGGAGCAAATTATCAAACGCGGTGGCAATCTTGGCGTTGAAGAAATTCTCTTCGGCATGCCGCATCGCGGCCGCTTAAACGTTTTGACCAATGTGATGGGCAAACCTTTTGCAGCCCTGTTTCATGAGTTCAAAGGTGGCTCGGCCAACCCCGAAGACATTGAAGGCTCGGGGGATGTGAAATATCACCTCGGTGCGTCTTCGGACCGCGAGTTTGACGGCAATAAAGTGCATCTGTCGCTTTCGCCCAACCCGTCGCATCTCGAAGCCGTAGATCCTGTGGTGCTGGGCAAAGCCCGCGCCAAGCAAGACCAATATAAAGACAAACCCCGCGCCATGGCCGACCGGACAAAAGTCATTCCGCTGCTATTGCACGGCGATGCCGCATTTGCGGGCCAAGGCATTGTCGCGGAATGCTTGGGTCTATCGGGGCTGATTGGGCATAAGTCGGGCGGCTCTATTCATTTTATCGTTAACAATCAAATTGGCTTCACCACCAATCCGCGGTTCTCGCGCTCGTCGCCGTATCCGTCGGATGTGGCGAAAATGGTGGAAGCGCCGATTTTCCACGTGAATGGCGATGACCCAGAGGCGGTTGTTTTTGCCGCCAAAGTGGCGACGGAGTTTCGTCAGAAATTCCAAAAGCCTGTCGTCATCGACATGTTCTGCTATCGCCGCTATGGCCACAATGAAGGCGATGAGCCGGCGTTCACGCAGCCGACCATGTATGCCAAAATTAAGCAGCATGAAACCATCGTGCAAAAATATGGCACGCGCCTGAAAGCCGAAGGCCTGCTGGACGAGCAAGGCATTGAAACGGCTCGGGCTGGCTATCGCGCGACTTTGGACGAGGCTTTCGAGACCGCCAATACGTATCGGCCAGACAAAGCCGATTGGCTGGATGGCAAATGGTCAGGGCTAGAGCAAAAGCGGCGCGAATTTGTTCGCGCAGAAACCGGAGTAGAGCGCGACGTATTATTGGAAATTGGTCGCGGGCTTACCCGTGTGCCCGAAGGCTTTAATCTGCATCGCGCGCTGGTTCGTCAGCTCAAGGCAAAAGATGAAATGTTTGCAACGGGCGAGGGCTTTGATTGGGCCACGGCCGAGGCCTTGGCTTTTGGTTCGTTGGTTGTAGAGCATAATACGGTGCGCCTATCCGGCCAAGATAGTGAGCGCGGAACTTTCTCGCAGCGCCATTCGTCTTGGATCGACCAAAAAACCGAGCGCCGTTACAAACCGCTAAAATATATTCGCGAAGACCAAGCCCTGTTCGAGGTTATCAACTCGATGCTGTCGGAAGTGGCGGTTTTGGGATTTGAATATGGCTACTCTTTGGCGGACCCGAACGCGCTGGTTTTATGGGAAGCGCAATTTGGCGATTTCGCGAATGGCGCGCAGGTTCTCGTCGACCAATTTATTGCGTCGGGTGAGATTAAATGGCTGCGGATGTCGGGGCTGGTTATGCTGCTGCCGCATGGTTATGAGGGGCAGGGACCAGAGCATTCCTCGGCTCGTCTCGAGCGTTATTTGCAGCTTTGTGCGGAAGAAAATATGCAAGTTGCCAATTGCACGACGCCAGCTAATTATTTCCACATCTTGCGCCGTCAGCAAAAACGAAATTTCCGCAAACCGTTAATCTTAATGACGCCCAAGTCTTTATTGCGGCATAAAAAATGCGTCTCGACGATAGCCGAAATGGAAACCGGCTCGTCGTTCCACCGCGTTTTGTGGGACGATAAAGACGAGCGTTTGGCTGGCGGTCTTGTGGCGCCTGAAAAAATTCGTCGCGTGGTGATGTGTTCGGGCAAGGTTTATTTTGACTTGCTGGAAGCGCGCGATGCGGCGGGTATTGACGATGTGTATATCATGCGGGTGGAGCAATTATACCCGGTGCCGGTTGGGCCTTTGTTGGCTGAATTGGAGCCTTTTGCGCATGCGGAAATGGTTTGGTGCCAAGAGGAGCCGCGCAATATGGGCGCGTGGAGCTTCATTGAGGCTGAGCTGGAAAACGTATTAAAAACTTTGAGCGCTGCGCATACACGCCCTGCCTATGCAGGTCGGGCGGCGGCAGCCTCGACGGCCACGGGCCAAATGAGCCGCCATTTGCGACAGCGCGATGCGCTATTGCAAGGCGCCTTGATTGATCCTCTAGACTAGATAGAGAGAGCGGAGAACCCTATGTCCAATGAAATTCGCGTTCCAGAATTAGGCGAATCGATTACCGAAGCCACCATCGCGCAATGGTATAAAAAACCAGGCGATACGGTAGCTGTCGATGAGCCGCTTTGTGAGTTAGAAACCGATAAAGTAACCATCGAAGTGCCGGCTCAATCGGCGGGTATCTTGGCGGAGGTTATGGTGAAGGAAGGCGATACGGTGGAAGTGGGCGCGCTTTTGGGCACGCTCGGAGAAGGCTCCGGGGCATCCGCTGCGGCTCCATCTCCGGCCCCAGCCTCTACTACTCCATCTGCTCCACCTGCGCCAGAAGTAGCCGCGCCTGTTGCCGCCGATACATCTGATCTATCCTCTCTATCTCCGGCGGTGCGCCGTGTGGTGGAAGAACATGGCCTCAACCCTGCCGATATTTCGGGCACGGGAAAGGGCGGTCGCCTGACCAAAGAAGATGCGATGAACGCGGCCAAAGGCACTCCGCCTCCAAGTGGGCCTCCAAGTGGGCCTCCAAGTGGGCCTCCAAGTGGGCCTCCAAGTGGGCCTGCAAGTGCGCCAGCAAGTGCGCCAGCAAGCGCTCCCATGCCCGCCACATCCGCCCCCGTGGGCGACCCTTCGGCAGGCGAAGAGCGGGTAAAAATGACCCGTTTGCGCAAAACCATCGCGGCGCGTTTGAAAGAAAGCCAAAACACGGCAGCACAACTGACTACTTTCAACGAAGTGGACATGGGCGCGCTGATGGAATTGCGGCGCAGTTATAAAGACTTGTTCGAGAAGAAATACGGCGCGCGGCTTGGCTTCATGAGCTTTTTCGTGCGGGCCTGTGTGACGGCTTTGCGCGAAATTCCAGCGGTTAACGCGGAAATCCAAGGCGATGAATTAGTCTATAAAAAATACGTCAATATGGGCGTCGCTGTCGGCACCGAAAAAGGCCTTGTGGTGCCTGTGGTGCGCGATGTCCAAAAAATGAATTTGGCGGAAGTTGAATTGGCGATTGCAGCCTACGGCGTAAAAGCGCGCGATGGCAAATTAGGCATTGCTGATTTGCAAGGCGGCACATTTACTTTGTCCAACGGTGGCGTCTATGGCTCTTTGATGAGCACGCCGATTTTGAACACGCCGCAATCGGGCATTCTGGGTATTCATAAAATCCAAGACCGTCCGGTGGTTGTCGATGGCGAGATTAAAATTCGCCCGATGATGTATCTCGCCCTGTCTTATGACCACCGCATTGTCGATGGCAAAGAGGCGGTCACTTTCTTGGTGCGCATCAAAGAATGTCTAGAAAACCCTGAGCGTATGCTGCTCGATATTTAATTCGATTTCAACAATGAGGAAACACGCATGAGCGACGATAGTTTCGATCTTGTCATCATCGGCGCCGGACCTGGCGGCTATGTCTGTGCTTTGCGCGCGGCGCAATTGGGTTTGAAAACCGCCTGTATCGATAAACGCGGCGAGCCAGGCGGCACCTGTTTAAATGTTGGCTGCATTCCCTCAAAAGCGCTTTTGCATGCCTCGGAAGTTTTTGCACAAGCTCAACATGCAGGCGATATGGGCATTAAACTCGGCTCGGTCAAACTCGATCTTGAAAAGATGATGGCCTATAAGCAATCCGGCATTGATGGCAATACGCAAGGCGTGGGCTTTCTTTTAAAGAAAAACAAAATTGAAGAAATCAAAGGAGCGGCAACGCTCACCGCGCCAGGAAAAGTGGACGTGGCGTTGCTGGATGGCGGCACGCGCCAGTTGAGTGCAAAGAACATTGTCATTGCCACAGGCTCCGAAGTAACGCCTTTGCCAGGTATTGAAATTGATGAAGACCGCATTGTCTCATCGACGGGCGCGCTTTCTTTTGACGCCGTGCCAAAACATTTGGTGATTGTGGGCGCAGGTATTATCGGGCTGGAGTTGGGCTCGGTCTGGCGCCGTTTGGGCGCAGAAGTAACCGTGGTGGAATATCTCGATCGCATCACGCCGGGTGTCGATGCCGATTTGGCAAAAAACTTTCAGCGGGTTTTGAAAAAACAGGGCATAAAATTCAGGCTCGGCAAAAAAGTTACGGGCGCCAAAGCTCTCAAGGCTTCGGCTAAATTAACCCTCGCGCCCGCCTCTGGCGACGGCGAAGAAGAAACACTCACCGCAGACCGCGTTTTGGTTTCCATTGGTCGTCGACCCTACACACAAGGCTTGGGCCTTGAGGCGGTTGGCGTGACGCGCGATGGCGCAGGTCGCATTGAAACCGACGCGCATTTTAAAACCAATATCGACGGCATTTACGCGCTTGGCGATGTAATTTCTGGCCCTATGTTGGCGCATAAAGCCGAAGACGAAGGCGTCGCCTTAGCCGAACATTTGGCCGGCAAACCATCGCATGTGAACTACGATGTTATTCCGGGCGTCATCTACACGGCACCAGAAGTGGCTTGGGTTGGCAAAAGCGAAGAAGAGCTGAAGGACGCGGGCACCGAGTATAAAGTCGGCAAGTTTCCGTTCACTGCCAATGGTCGCGCCAAAGTAAATGGCACCACCGATGGGTTCGTGAAAATTCTGGCCGATGCCCATACGGATAAAGTATTGGGCGTGCATATTCTGGGCGCGCAGGCTGGCGACATGATTGCGGAAGCGGCTGTAGCGATGGAGTTCTCGGCCAGTGCTGAGGATATCGCGCGCACCTGCCACGCGCATCCGACGCTTACCGAAGCGGTTAAGGAAGCGGCGTTAGCGGTCGATGGCCGCGCGCTACATATGTAGCTAATTCTTAGCTCTATCTCTGGCGCTAATTCTTAGCGCGGGGATGCGCCTTATCGTAAACATCCATCAAAGCATTGGCGTCGATTTGCGTATAAATCTGCGTCGAGCTTAATTGCGCATGACCGAGCAATTCTTGAATGGTTCGCAAATCCCCGCCGGCGGATAGCAAGTGCGTAGCAAAACTATGACGCAAGGCATGCGGCGTCACCGTGTCGGGCAAGTTGAGGGCGCGGCGCAAACCCGCCACCATCATTTGCGCTTGGCGCGCCGATAAAACGCCGCCGCGCTTGCCACGAAACAGCGGCTCTTGTGCGCGCATATCAAATGGGGCGGCTTGCAGATACGCCATCAGCGCTTTATGCATCATCGGCAGTAGCGGCACATCGCGCATTTTCCCGCCTTTGCCCATCACCCGAAGGCCAGCGTCGGCGTGTTTGGGAAGATCGGCGCGGGTCAGGCTCAAGGCTTCTGAGATACGAAGCCCCGCGCCATAAAGCAGCGCCAAAAGCGCGCCATCGCGCAAGCCCACCCATGGCTCTTTCGGGCTCACCAAAGCCAATTGGATAAGCCGCAAAGCATCGTCTGCCGCTACGGGGCGAGGCAGGCTCCGTTTGGCTTTGGGCGGGTTCAATAAGCTAAAGGCTTCGCTGGTTGGGATGTCTTGCGCGGTCAAATGAGTGACGAAACTGCGAACCCCCGACAGGCTGCGCAATAGCGAGCGACTGGTTGTGCCCTGTCTGCGCCGCATGGCCATGAAAGCTCGCAAATCGCGCAGCTTAACTTTGGCAAAAAATACCAACTCTAGCTCGCTATCCTCGCCGTCCACCATAGACTCTAAAAATTGGCGCATGTCGCGCGTATAGGCTTCTAATGTATGCGGGCTTACGCGGGCTTGGTCCTTTAGCGTTTGCGTCCAACGCGCAAGCTGGTCGCGTAAATCTTGCGCCAAGGCCAGTTCATCAAACGCGCTACTCATGATTTTAGCGGTGTCTGTTTAGGCAATCGATTGGCCTGTTTTCTTCCAATCCGCCAAAAACGCGTCCAGCCCTTTGTCGGTCAGCGGATGGGCGATGAGCGAGCGCAAAACTTCTGGTGGCAGCGTTGCCACATCGGCCCCGATAAGGGCGGCGGCGCGCATATGCTCTGGGCTGCGAACGGACGCCACAAGAATCTCGGTTTCAAGGTCAGGGTAATTGTCATAAATCTGGCGAATGTCGGCTATCAGCCCCATGCCATCGGCACCAATATCGTCGAGCCGGCCAACGAAAGGCGAAATATAGGCAGCGCCCGCTTTGGCGGCCAGCAGCGCTTGATTGGCTGAAAAACAAAGGGTGACATTCACTTTTTTGCCACGGTCAGCCAGCGTGCGGGTGGCTTTTAGCCCGTCCCAGGTCAGCGGCACTTTGATGCAAACATTCTCGGCAATGGCCAGCAGCTCGTCCGCTTCTTTCAGCATGGCGTCGGCGTCCAGCGCGGTCACTTCGGCGGAGACCGGGCCCGGCACTAAGTCGCAAATCTGCGCGATCAGCGTTTTGAAATCTTGTCCCGATTTCGCCACCAGCGATGGATTGGTGGTTACCCCGTCGACCATGCCCGTGTCGGCAAGGTCTTTAATGGCCTGTAAATCGGCGCTATCGACAAAAAACTGCATTTGGCTCTCCTGACTCTCCTGTTGTATGCTTTCTAAAATGCCCCACTGCCTTCCATTCCGCAAGAGGCTTCGCAAGCCGCGTCTTTTGCCCCGCTTGCCATTTCCCAACCATTGTTAGAAACTGCGCCCATGCAAATTGTTTCCGTGCTGATTCCCCTTGGCCTACCCGGGCCTTACGATTACGCCGTGCCGCCTGATATGGGGGTGCGCGTTGGCGATTTCGTGCGCGTGCCTTTGGGCCCGCGCCGCGTCAATGGGGTGGTCTGGCAGGCGCCAAGAACTTTGGGAGAAGGCGATCTCGAACCGAAGAAAATAAAATCGATTGTCGAACATCTCGACGTGCCTGCGCTGTCTGAGCAGTTGCGCGAATTCGTCGATTGGGTGGCCGCCTATGTCATGTCGCCACCGGGCTCAGTGTTGCGCCAAGTAATGCGCGTGCCCACAGCTTTTGAGCCAGCCAAGCCGCTGCTGGCCTATCGCGCCTGTGCGCAACGACCCGATAAAATGACGCCTGCGCGCACCCGCGTGTTCGAAGCCTTGGCCGAGCTGCCCGAAGGCATGGGGCTGACCAGCCCCGATTTGGCGCGCGAAGCCAAAGTCAGCGCCTCTGTTATCAAGGGGCTTTTTGAGGGCGGTTTTTTGCAGAGCTATAACCTGCCTGGTCATAAAGCTTTTGCCCAGCCCGACCCCGACCATTTGACCCGCAGTTTCTCCGGCGACCAAAAAACCGTTACGCAAGATTTAAGCGCGGCCGTGGGCGAGCGAAGTTTTACGACCCATTTGCTGGACGGCGTTACTGGCTCTGGCAAAACCGAAGTTTATTTCGAGGCTATCGCGCAGGCCCTGCGCGAAAAACGCCAAGCGCTCATTCTGCTGCCCGAAATCTCCCTGACGACGCAGTTCTTGGAGCGTTTCGAAACGCGTTTCGGCTGCGAGCCTGCTTTATGGCACTCGGGCCTTGGGCCCAGCGAGCGGCGCCGCACATGGCGCGAAATATCCGAGGGCCGCGTGCAAGTTTTGGTTGGTGCGCGCTCGGCTTTGTTTTTGCCATGGCAAGATTTGGGCGTCATCATTGTTGATGAAGAACACGACGGCGGTTTCAAGCAAGAAGACGGGGTGATTTATAACGCCCGCGATATGTCGGTGGTGCGCGCTCGGCTCGCTTCGTGCCCCGTCATTTTGTCGTCGGCGACGCCGTCTTTGGAGAGCTATGTTAACGGGCGCGAGGGGCGTTACGAGATCCATAAATTGGCCTCGCGCCATGGCGGCGCGTCTATGCCGAAAATGCAATTGGTCGATATGCGCGCCAGCCCGCCGCCGCGCGGCGCTTGGATGGTGCCCGAAATGCTGGCCAGTGTTGGCGCTGCCTTGGAGCGCGGCGAGCAAGCCCTCTTGTTTTTAAACCGCCGTGGCTATGCGCCCCTGACTTTGTGCCGAGGCTGTGGTCATCGCTATGCTTGCCCCGATTGCGATTCTTGGATGGTCGAACACCGCTTCCGCAAACAATTGCAGTGCCACCATTGCGGCCATCTCGAGCCTGTGCCCGATGTCTGCACGCAATGCAACGAACCCGATAAATTGGCCGCCTGTGGCCCCGGCGTCGAGCGTATCACAGAAGAAATCATCTCCCATTTTCCCGAAGCTCGCACGGTTATTTTATCCTCAGATATGGCAGGCGGCACGCAAGCCTTGCGCGATACCATCCAACAGATTGCCAAGGGCGAGGCGGATATTATTGTCGGCACGCAAATTGTTGCCAAAGGGCACCATTTCCCCAAGCTTAGTTTTGTCGGCGTGGTCGATGCCGACCTAGGGCTCGGCAATGGGGATTTGCGCGCGGCTGAGCGCACCTATCAATTGTTAAGCCAAGTGGCAGGCCGCTCGGGACGCTCGGCCGAGGCCGAAGGCTTTGCCATGTTGCAAACCCATATGCCCGAGCATCCGGTTTTGCAGGCTTTGGCGGCGGGCGACCGAGATGGGTTTTTCACCCGCGAAGTTTTGTCGCGCGAAATTGCCGGCATGCCGCCTTATGGCCGTTTGGCGGCGCTGATTATTTCGGCCAACGACCCGAATGAAGCCTTGGCTTTTGTGCGAGATTTGGCGAGCAAAATGCCAATTCATGGCGATATTCGGGTGTTGGGGCCGGCGCCAGCGCCGATTGCGCGCATCCGCAATCGATATCGCTTTCGGTTTTTGCTCAAAGGGCCCAAAAATGCCCCCATGCAGGCGTATATTGGCCAATGGCTGGGGCCCATTAAAACCCGAGGTTCTGTGCGGCTTTCCATCGATATTGACCCCTATAGCTTCTTGTAAGAGCGGCGGTTTGGGGAGCTTGTGTGGCAGGGCCGCGAAACCATGGACAAGAAGGCGCAAATGGGGTGTTGCCAGCGCTGGTCTGACGTGATATCTCATCAGCCAGATTGGACGGAAAGACACTTACATTCCGTCATAAATCGCTATTTTGAATTTGTTTTTCGCGTTTGGTTTTACGTGTCCTAAACCACCGCTAACATGAATGGGATAATCTGTTGTCTGCTGACGAAAGTGTAATTGGGGGTTTGGCCGGGCGTTACGCCGTAGCGCTATTCGAATTGACCCAAGAACTACCCGCCGCGCAAGCCAAAGTTGTGGCTGGCGACGTAGCGGCGTTGAAAGCTTTAATTCAAGACAATGAGAGCCTACAAAAACTGATTAAAAGCCCCGTCATTAGCGCCGCCGAACAGGCCGCCGCGCTGGCCGCCGTGCTCGATAAAGCTGGCGCCCATGACCTGCTGAAAAACTTTGCGTCGCTTGTGGTTTCCAAACGCCGCGCTTTTGCGCTGGTCGATATGGCAAGCCAATTTAACGCGCTGTCTGCGCTATCTCGTGATGAGATTACAGCTTATGTGACGGCCGCCCGCGATTTGACCGCGGCACAAATTAAATCGCTGAAAAGCGAACTCAATAAGGCTTCGGGCAAAACCGTTATTATCGAAGCTGAAACCGATGCGGCTCTTCTGGGTGGCATGGTTGTTAAAATTGGCAGTCGTATGATTGACGGCTCGCTGCGAACTAAATTGAATTCTCTAAAAACGGCTCTCAGCGAAGGCTGAGCAGCTCCTTAAAGTGAGGCACACTGATGGACATTAAAGCGTCGGAAATTTCTTCCATCCTAAAAGAGCAAATCAAAGGCTTTGACCAAAAATCGGAGGTCTCCGAGATTGGTCAAGTTCTCTCCGTCGGGGATGGTATTGCGCGTATTTACGGCCTAGACAATGTTCAGGCTGGTGAAATGGTGGAATTCCCAGGCGGCGTTCGCGGTATGGCGCTTAATCTTGAAGAAGATAACGTCGGCGCCGTAATTTTTGGCTCGGACCGGAACATTCGCGAAGGTGACACTGTAAAACGGACCGGCGATATTGTGTCTGTGCCGGTTGGTAAAGGCTTGTTGGGCCGCGTCGTTGATGCGCTCGGTAATCCGCTAGACGGCAAAGGCCCGATTGAAGCTGAAGCGCACATGAAAGTGGACGTGAAGGCGCCGGGCATTATCCCGCGTAAATCGGTACATGAGCCAATGCAAACCGGCCTGAAGGCTGTGGATGCGCTTATTCCTGTCGGTCGTGGCCAGCGCGAGCTGATCATTGGTGACCGCCAAACAGGTAAGACAGCAATTGCGATTGATGCGATTTTGAACCAAAAAGCAGCCAATGAAGGCGATGACGAAAACGCGAAACTTTATTGCGTTTACGTGGCAATTGGCCAGAAGCGTTCGACTGTGGCGCAGATTGTGAAAACGCTGGAAGAAAACGATGCGATGAAATATTCCATCGTTGTGGCCGCGACCGCTTCGGAAGCCGCGCCCATGCAGTTCTTGGCACCTTTTGCAGGTTGCACCATGGCGGAATATTTCCGCGACAATGGCATGCATGCCCTCATTACTTATGATGATCTGTCGAAACAGGCTGTGGCCTATCGTCAAATGTCACTCTTGCTGCGCCGTCCACCGGGCCGCGAAGCGTATCCGGGTGATGTGTTCTTCTTGCACTCTCGTTTGCTCGAGCGCGCTGCGAAATTGAATGAAGATTCCGGCAGCGGTTCGATGACGGCTCTGCCAATCATTGAAACGCAAGCCAATGACGTATCCGCATATATCCCGACCAATGTCATCTCGATTACCGATGGTCAGATCTTCCTAGAAACGGACTTGTTTTATCAAGGCATTCGTCCTGCGGTGAACGTAGGTCTGTCGGTGTCTCGTGTGGGCTCTTCGGCGCAAATTAAAGCGATGAAGCAGGTTGCGGGTAAAATTAAGGGTGAGCTGGCGCAATATCGCGAAATGGCTGCCTTTGCTCAGTTTGGTTCCGATTTGGATGCCTCGACCCAGCAATTGTTGCGCCGTGGCGAACGCCTCACCGAGTTGTTGAAACAATCGCAATTCTCGCCCCTGAAAGTGGAAGAGCAAGTTGTGGTTATTTACGCCGGTGTTAACGGCTATCTCGATGCGATTGAAACTTCGCAAGTTGGCGCTTTTGAAAGCGGTCTTCTGGAATTGGTCCACAATAGTCATAGCGCTATCTTGGACAGTGTTCGCGCCGAGAAAGCCTTGTCGGACACAACCGAAGCGGCCTTGAAAAAAGTCGTCGACGAATATGCTGCGAGTTTCGCGTAAACCTTGGATTAAGAGGGCCGATACATGGCATCTTTGAAAGAGCTTCGTAACCGAATTGCAAGCGTGCAAGCCACGCAGAAGATTACGCGCGCCATGCAAATGGTGGCGGCATCTAAATTGCGTCGGGCTCAAGAAGCTGCCGAAGCCGCCCGCCCCTATGCCGATCGCATGGGCGCTGTGTTGGCTAATTTGGCAGCTGGCATTACCGATACTACCAGCGCACCGCGCCTTTTGGCCGGAACGGGCAACGATCAACGCCATTTGCTAATCGTTGCAACAGCAGAACGTGGCCTTTGTGGTGGTTTTAATTCCTCCATTTCGCGCCTCGCTCGTGCCGATGCCAACCGCCTTATGGCTGAGGGCAAGCAAGTGCAAATCTTATGCGTCGGTCGTAAAGGCCATGACGCTTTGAAGCGCACGTTCGAAAAACAATTGCTGCAGCCGATTACCTATCAGGGCATGAAAAGCGTTGGCTTTGAACAAGCCCATCAGGCAGGGGAGCAAGTTCTGGCCGATTTTGCTGCCGATAAGTTCGATATTTGTACTTTGTATTTCTCGCGGTATGTCAATGTCATCACCCAAATTCCAACAGGCTTGCAAATCATTCCAGCCAGCATTGAAACTTCTGAAGCCGATGATGTGGCGGATGCCTTGCAAGGTGCGGCTTATGATTATGAGCCAGAAGAAAACGATATTCTGGATGCGCTTTTGCCGCGCAATATAACGGTTCAGATTTTGCGCGCGCTGCTTGAAAATGCTGCCAGTGAACAAGGCGCTCGGATGAGCGCGATGGACAATGCGACCCGCAATGCTGGCGAGATGATTGATAGTCTCAGCATTACGTATAACCGGTCACGTCAGGCCCAAATTACCAAAGAACTTATTGAAATTATTTCCGGCGCGGAAGCGCTTTAAAGACGTCGGCGCCAAAAGCGCTATCGAAATAGAAAGAGCATGAGGACAAAATTATGGCTTCAACAGGTAAAATCAGCCAAGTAATTGGCGCCGTGGTGGACGTACAATTTGATGGCGAATTGCCGCAAATTCTAAACGCGCTGGAAACCGATAACAACGGCAACCGCTTGGTTTTGGAAGTCGCACAGCATTTGGGCGAGCGCACCGTTCGCACCATCGCGATGGACAGCACGGAAGGTTGTGTGCGCGGCCAAGTCGTCACCGACACAGGCACCGCGATTACGGTTCCCGTGGGCGTAGCGACTTTGGGACGTATCATCAATGTTATCGGCGAGCCGGTAGATGAAGCTGGCCCAGTAGATGCAACCGAAACTCGTGGCATTCACCAAGAAGCGCCTGCGTTTGTGGAGCAGTCGACCGAAAGTGAATTGCTGGTAACTGGCATTAAAGTGGTTGACCTTCTGGCCCCTTACGCGAAGGGCGGTAAAATTGGCCTCTTCGGTGGTGCGGGCGTGGGCAAGACCGTTTTGATTATGGAATTGATTAACAACGTCGCGAAAGCGCACGGTGGCTACTCGGTATTTGCCGGTGTTGGCGAGCGTACCCGCGAAGGTAATGACCTTTACTGGGAAATGATTGAAAGTGGCGTGAACGTCGAAAAAGGCGGGGCTGGTTCCAAATGTGCGCTGGTTTATGGCCAAATGAATGAGCCTCCCGGAGCGCGTGCGCGTGTGGCTTTGACCGGTCTGACGGTTGCGGAAAACTTCCGCGATGAAGGCCAAGACGTGTTGTTCTTCGTCGATAATATTTTCCGCTTTACGCAAGCGGGTTCGGAAGTGTCGGCTCTCTTGGGTCGTATTCCTTCCGCTGTGGGCTATCAGCCAACTCTGGCGACGGACATGGGTCAGTTGCAAGAGCGCATTACCACAACCAACAAAGGCTCGATTACGTCGGTGCAAGCGATTTACGTGCCTGCCGATGATTTGACCGATCCGGCGCCTGCCGCCTCGTTTGCTCACTTGGATGCAACGACGGTTCTGTCGCGTGCGATCTCGGAAAAAGGCATTTACCCTGCCGTGGATCCGCTCGATTCAACCAGCCGTATTCTAGAGCCTCGCGTTGTTGGCGATGAGCACTATGGGGTGGCTCGTGAAGTGCAAGAAATTCTGCAACGTTACAAATCTTTGCAAGATATTATTGCTATTCTGGGTATGGATGAGTTGTCGGAAGAAGATAAGCTGGTCGTGAACCGCGCGCGTAAAATTGAGCGTTTCTTGTCTCAGCCGTTCCACGTGGCCGAAATTTTCACTGGCTCGCCCGGCATTCTGGTCGATTTGGCCGATACCATTAAAGGCTTTAAAGGTCTGTGCGCTGGCGATTATGACCACCTGCCAGAAGCTGCCTTCTACATGGTTGGCACCATCGAAGATGCGATTGCTAAAGCGGAAGCCATGGCAGCGGAAGCCGCTTAAAGGTTTCGAGTTAGGATAGACTTCGAGTTAGGATAGAAAATGGCCGATAAGCTACAATTTGATCTGGTAAGCCCTGAAAAGCTGGTGTTTTCGGCAGAAGTCGACGGCGTACAAATTCCAGGTGCGGAAGGTGACTTCGGCGTTTTGCCAAACCACAGCCCCGTTATGGCCATGATTCGTGCCGGAACTCTGGTCATCGAAAACGATGGCAAGACGCACGAATATATGCTGGATGGCGGCTTTGTCGACGTGACCCCGCAAGGTGTTACCGTCTTGGCAGAAACCATCCAAGAGGCCTAGCTCTTCGACAAATCAATTTAAAAACGGCGCCCTTCGTTCGAAGCGGCGCCTTTTTTGTATCTACTCGAAGACCACGGTTTTATTGCCGTTTAAAAACACCCGCCGCTCGGTGAGCAAGCGCACGGCGCGTGCCAAAGTGCGCCGCTCGGTATCGCGCCCCACATCAATGAAGCTCGCCACATCCATATCATGGCGCACGGGCTCGACGCCTTGCGTAATAATCGGGCCCTCATCCAAATCTGCGGTCACAAAATGTGCCGTGGCCCCGATGATTTTTACGCCGCGTTTATGCGCCTGACTATAAGGCTCGGCCCCTTTAAAGCTTGGCAGGAAACTGTGGTGAATATTGATGATGCGACCACTATGGCGGGCCACAAATTCGGGCGTCAGCACTTGCATATAGCGTGCGAGAATTACCATGTCGATTCTCTCACTGGCTATAAGCGCATCCAATTTGGTTTCATTGTCTTGCTTGGCATCGCGCCCGCCCAGCGTGTGATAGGCCAGCCCCGCGTCTTGCGCCCAATGGCGACCGGTTTCGTGGTTGGAAGCAATTCCTGCGATTTCCATTTTCAAACTGCCGACTTGTTGGCGATAAATCAGATCTATCAAGCAATGATCGAATTTGGACAGCAAAATGAGAACGCGCGGGCGGGCCGCAGCATCATCGACTTGCAAGGTCATATCGAAGCGAGACGCCGTGTCGGCCAATAGGTCTTGCGCGCGCTCGCAGGTGGTATCGCCCTCAAAGCCAATGCGCATAAAATATTGTCCCGTTTCGGGTGCGCTATACTGTTGGCTGTCGACGATGTTAAACGTCTGCTCAGCCAACTGTTGCGTAATGGCGGCCACAATCCCCGGTCGGTCGGGGCACGATAGGGTCAATATAAAAGACTTCATTTAGCGCTCCTGTCGATATTCAAAACTTTGCTCGATCTTCATCAGTAAATGCTCCAAGGCGGTCGCGTCTTCATAGTGTCGCGCTTCACCTTCGCCCAAGCAATTGGGTAGGGGGGTCAAGTCCGCAGCGGCATCGGGGTCGAAAAAATACGCCATCGAATGGCGCGTCTTGCCGGAGCGATTGACCACGCGGTGTCGGGTCGAGGCATAGCGATCATTGGTCCAGCGCGCCATCATATCGCCAATGTTCACGACCAAATGCTCGCGGCCCGCAGGCACCGCCATCCATTCTCCATTAGGGCTCCTCACTTCCAATCCCGCCTCATCGTTTTGCAACAATAAGGTCAAACAGCCAAAATCTGTATGCGCACCCGCTCCCAATATATGGTCCTCGCGCATGGGTGGATACCGCAAAGGTGCCAGCGTGGCCATCGGTAGTTTTAGCCAAGGCTCAAAATGCGTCGCCTCCAGACCCAACGAAAGAGCAAACGCCTGCATCAGTCGGCGCGACAGAGTTTCGCAATCTTGGTAAGTCGCCTGCATAGCTGCCTTAAACGCGGCACCACCGGACGCTTCGCTTGGCCATTGGTTGGGCCCATGCAGTGCCAATCCAGCTTTGACGAGGGGGTGGTCAGCCGCCAAGTCACGGCCGATTTTCAAACCCTCTTTTTCATCGCCTTGGCTTTGTGTCTCGGCATCTAAAACTTCTTCGCCATGGCCAAACCAGCCTCGGTGGCAGGCTGAATTTTCGATGTTTATCTCTCGCTTTTGCGCGGTCGGGAGGTCGAAAAATGCCGCCGCTTGCGCAAAGGCCGCCTCCATAACGTGCGCCTTCAGACCATGGTTGGCGAGCAGAAAAAAGCCGTTCTCTCGACATGCCGTGCCAATGTCATCGGCGATGCTTTGGCGAGCCGCATCGCTTCCATTTCGTCCATCTGGCGCGAAAGCTTGAAAGTCGATGACCGGCAGGGTTTGCATGTTAACTCTGAATTCCGCCAAGAAAGGCGAGACGCCGATCCAGCTCGTTATAAATCGGTTTTTTAAAATCAATCACCATGGCGGCACATTCGGCTAGCGGGCGCCATTGCCAATCATCGAATTCGATTTGGCTATGCGAGGTCAGATTAATATCGCTGTCCGACCCCAAAAATTGCATGGCGAACCATTTCTGTTTCTGGCCTCGAAAGCGCCCTTTGAGCGCTGAACCAATTAACGCCTCCGGCAAATCATAGGGCAGCCAATCCGGCAGCTCATAGATAAGTCTCGCTTTGCTGACCCCGGTTTCTTCGGCTAACTCGCGATAAGCGGCGGTCACAGGCGTTTCGCCATCGTCGATACCGCCTTGGGGCAATTGCCATGGGGGAGCCTCATCGGGCAATTTATCGGCGCGCCGCTTGCCGCTCCACACCCGTCCCTCTCGATTGAACAAAACAATGCCCACACAAGGCCGATAGGCCAAGGCTTGGGCGGGGTGGTCTTCAGGGTAATTAGGAACAGCGTAACTCATCAAACAATCTCAAGAAGTGGGTTCAAAATCGGCTTTGGCTTTGCGCAGCCCAAGCAATAAGTCCACCGCGCGAGATAATTGCTTGTCGTCTTTCGGCTCTGGCGGAATAAAGGCAACGGCATTGCGCCGCTTTTTCTTTTTGCCTTTCTGATTGGATTTCCCATCGATGTTCTGGCCGTCCAAAGCGCCGCGTAAATCCGACTCGCGCCGCCCCTTGCGCCCTTTTAAATCTTCGGGCAATTGCTGTTCGGCAATAATATCTGGTGTGATGCCCTTGGCTTGGATGGAACGACCGGATGGAGTGAAATAGCGCGCCGTGGTCATCCGCAAAGCGCCCGAGTTAGGCAGCGGCATAATGGATTGCACAGATCCTTTGCCAAAACTTTGGGTACCCATAATTACGCCACGGTGATGGTCTTGCAAGGCGCCCGCAACAATCTCCGCGGCGGAGGCAGAGCCGCCATTGATCATCACGACAATCGGAAACCCACTGGCCATATCGCCACGCCGTGCGCTAAATCGCGAGCTATCGTCTTCATTGCGGCCGCGAGTCGAGACAATCTCGCCTTTTTCCAGCATCGTATCGGAAACCGAAATAGCCTCGCGCAACAGCCCGCCTGGGTTATTGCGAAGGTCAAGGATATAGCCAGCCAGATTGTCTTTGCCAATTTGGGCTGGCAGCTCGTTGAACGCTTTCTTCAAATTCTTTGTAGTCTGCTGGTTAAACGTTGTCAGGCGAATATAGCCGATGTTTTTGTCGGGGCCCTCTATGCGTGTGCGGACGGCGCGAATACGAATGGTATCGCGCACGATGGTAATCTCGAGCGGCTCATCCTCGCCCTCGCGCAAAACCGTGAGGGTGATGGGCTGGCCTTTTTCACCGCGCATCAACTCGACCGCTTCCGAAAGGGTCAGCCCCATAATCGGCTTTCCGTCTAGCTCGGCAACCAAATCATTGGGGCGCATACCAGCGCGACTGGCTGGTGTCTCATCGATCGGCGCGATGACTTTCACCAATCCATTTTCCATGGTCACTTCAATGCCCAAGCCACCAAACTCGCCTTTGGTCTCCACCTGCATGTCCTCAAAACCTTTGGGCGGCAAGTAAGACGAATGCGGGTCGAGCGATGTCATCAGACCAGATAAAGCTGCCTCGATAAGTTCTTTGTCCGAAGGCGCATCGACATAATTGCGGCGCACTTGCTCGAGAACATCTCCGAATAAGGTTAGCTGTTCGTATAGCTCTTTTTCATCTGTCCGGTCGGCCAGCGCTGGCGTTATGCAAAGCGTGGCTGTCAGGAAGGCGGCGCCAGTAAGGGCGCGAAGATTAGCAAAAATAGGCAGGTTCATAAGGTTTCCGTTTCCAGCTCATCAAGAGCTCGATTTATGATTTCAACCAAGGGGTGGGGTCAATCGGTTCCCCTTTGTATCTTAATTCCATATATAGCTGACTGCGGCCAGAAGACCCAGACCCCAATTGTTGATTTTCATCCAATAGGGTGCCAATCGGCTCGCCTGCTAATATCTCTTGGCCAACAAAGCCCTGAACTTCTTCCAGTCCGGCCAAAATCATTTGATAGCCGCCAGCGACGCCCAAAATAACAATGCCGCCATATTGGCGAAACGGCCCGCTGTAGAGAACTTGAGCATCGTAAGGCGCGGTAATTTGCGCTCCCGCACGCGCACTAATCGAGACACCTTGTTGGGAGACACCGTTTTCGTTTTTCTCCCCAAAGCCTCGGGTCACTTGGCCAGCCACGGGCAGGGGCAATAGGCCTCGCGCGCGCCCAAAGGTTCCGCTGCGCGCGACGGGTTTGGATTTTTGTCGCTTTTGTAATCGTTGTGTCAAATCTCGTAAATCACGCGCTTCGCGCACTAATTTGGCAATGGCTTGGGCTTCGAGCCGCGCTTCCTTGCGGACTTTTATCTCGGCGCGGGCTTTTTGGGCCGTCGCTGCGTTCATGTCTCGGCGTGCGGTGGCGGCGTCTTGTTCGGCGACAATCAGCGCCTTAGATTGCTTGTCCATGCGGCGGCGGATGGCCGATAGCTCGGTTAATTGATCTCGCAATTGGCCTGCGCGCGCCTGCATGCCGGGCACAATGGCGCTCATCACCAAGGCGCCTTGCACGGCGTCGAGCGCGTCTTCTGCATGCACGGCAAACGCAGGTGCGGGTTGTTGTTGCATGGCTTGCAAGCCAGCCAGAAGTTTGGAGAGTGCGGCGCGGTCGCGTTGCAAGTCTTCGTCCAATTGGTTCTCTGTGACCGCCAATTCGCTCAACCGAGTTTCCAGTCGGTCGCGCTCGGCATCGATGTTTTGCAGGTCTTTGGCCAGCGCGATAATGCGTTTGCGCAACTGCCTTTGTTGAGCTTTCAAAGTTTCCGCCGCCGCCTGCAACTCCGCTTGGCGCGCTTTGCGGTCTTTAATCTCGCTCGATAAAGCGTTTAACTTTTGCTGCTTATCCTGCGCCGAGGCAGGCGACAGGGGTAGCCAGATAGCCAGCCATACAGCCAAGCAAAGCAGGGCTGCCAAAGGTGTGGAAAATTTGCGCGCGCGTATCATTAATCTCGATGATAAGGGTGGTTGGCCAAAATGGAAATGGCTCGCCAAATTTGTTCGGCCAATAAAACGCGTGCCAAAATATGCGGCCAAGTCATCGGCCCCAGCGCAATTAGCATATTGGCGCGTTGGCGAATGGTGTCCGACAGGCCATCGGCGGCACCTAGCACAAAAATCACTTCGCGGGTGCCATCATCGCGCCAATGCGCCAGTTTTTCAGCAAAGGCCCGACTGGCCAAAGATTTGCCACGCTCATCGAGGGCCACCACAAAAGCATTGGGGGCGGCCTCTAGGGCGGCTTCAATTTTGCTATTGGCGCCGGCTTGATCTTTTATTTCGGTAAGGCCCAAGCCGTCGAGGGCGAGGGCGCGTCCGGTTTTTGAAATACGTGTCGCATAGGTGTCAAACAGCGGCGCTTCCTTTTGGCCGCGCATTTGCCCGACCGCCAAGACCGACAGTTTCACGGCCTTTAATTCGCTTTTTTGGGCGGATTATCGGGGGAATAGGAAACCAGTTCGGCATCGGTCGCCCACATTTTTTCTAGCGCGTAGAACTCACGAACTTCGGCGCGGAAAATATGCACCACCACATCGCCCGCATCGACCAATACCCAATCGCCGGTAGTTTTGCCTTCGGTGCGGATATCTTTTTGGCCAGCCGCTTTTAGCTTGCGTTGCAAGTGGTCGGCCAAGGCGGCGACGTGGCGTTTCGAGCGCCCCGTGGCAACCACCATATGGTCGGCCAGCGCTGTTTTACCGTTTAAATCGATGGTAACAATATCCTGCGCCAGATCATCGTCTAGGCTGGTCAGAACCATATCGTGAAGCACGCCGTCATCCAGACCGGGTTGCTTGCTTTTTGCCATTGGCTTCGTGTCGCTCAGAGCGGTTTCCTCACTTTGCTATACGCAAAAATACTGATTATTCAGTGGTCGCGCAGTCTAACCATAGTTAGGGTGAAAATTCAATTGTCTTTACTGCCTCGCCTGCTGGCGACGTAAATCGGTAGAGGACAGCGGCGATAGCTCCCCTTGCAGTAAAACCCAGGCAGGCGCGGGCGTATCTTTCAATTGGCTGGCCGCTTCGCTCGGCAATTGGGCATCCAAAAATGCCATAGCTGCTGGGGCTTCCAGCGCCGCACGAAGGTCGTTCCCGCGCGGATAAACCGCCACGGGTATCTCGCTCATCAGGTTTTGCCAGTCTTTCCATTGGTGCATTTGGGTCAGGTTATCGGCGCCCAGAAGCCAGATAAAGCGTACCTGGGGGTGTCGGGTTTTTAAAGCGCGCACTGTGTCGATAGCATATTGCGTGCCAAGCTCGTCTTCCACAGTATCGACGTGAAATTGGGGATGCTCGGCCAGCGCACGCGTGGCGGCGAGGCGGGGTTCCAGCTCGCTGGCGGCATTGGTTTTCAACGGATTTTGCGGGCTCACCATCCACCAGATATAATCGACCCCAAGGGTCGACAGCGCGGCTTCGGCGACCAAGCGATGGCCGGCATGGGGCGGGTCAAAACTGCCGCCAAAAAGGGCGATGGTCTGACCGGAGCTTAAAAATGGCTGCACCTTCACATCCTCTCTTTGCGCTTATTCAGGCCGCGTCTGTCTCTACTGAGGCCGCGTCTGGCCCTGCCCCCGCACGGCATACTTAAAGCTAGTCAATTGTTCCAGCCCCACAGGTCCGCGCGCATGAAAACGCCCGGTGGCAATGCCAATTTCCGCGCCCATGCCAAATTCGCCGCCATCGGCAAATTGGGTCGAGGCATTGTGCATAACAATGGCGCTATCGACGCGGTTTAAAAATTCAGCCGCGGTATCGGCGTCGTCGCTGACAATGGCTTCCGTGTGGCCCGAGCCATATTGCGCGATATGCGCCACGGCTTCGTCCAATCCATGCACCACTTTGACGGCAATAATCGCGTCCAAATATTCTTCATACCAATCTTGCTCGACGGCGGGCGTTACGCGCGCGTCTGCACTTTGGGCGGGCGCATCGCCGCGCACCGCGCAACCGGCCTCTAGAAGTGCACCAATCAGCGGCTCTAAATGCGTGTCCGCACATTGAGCATCGACCAAAAGCGTCTCGGTCGCGCCGCAAACTCCGGTGCGCCGCATTTTGGCATTCACCACAATCTCGCGCGCCATCGTTAAATCGCTCGCCGCGTCGACATAAACATGACAAACGCCGTCGAGATGGGCAAACACCGGCACCCGCGCTTCTTCTTGCACGCGCCCCACCAGCCCCTTGCCGCCGCGTGGCACAATTACATCCACCGTGTCGTCGAGGCCCGCCAGCATCATGCCCACGGCCGCGCGGTCCGGCGTGTCGACAATCTGCACGCAATGTTCGTTTAACTCAGCCGCTTTTAGCGCGCGCGAAAAACACGCATGAATAAGGCGCGCCGAGTTTTGAATTTCCGACGAGCCGCGCAAAATAACCGCATTGCCCGACTTCAAACAAAGCGCTGCCGCATCGGCGGTCACATTGGGACGGCTTTCATAAATCACGCCAATGACACCCAAAGGCACGCGCACGCGGGAGATATCTAGCCCGCTTTCGACCTGCCAATTGGCCATCACATCACCGACTGGATCGGCGAGCTTTATAATCGCTTCCAGCGCTTTGGCAATGCCTTCGAGGCGGGCTTCATCCAACATAATGCGGTCGAGACGCGCGGCCCCGACATCTTGGGCTTGCGCGAGGCTCAAGTCTTTTTGGTTGGCTGAAATAATATTGGCGGCATCTGCGCGCAGTTCATTGGCGGCGTTTTGCAGGGCCCTATTTTTTTGCGAGCTTGGGGCAATCGCTAATTGGCCAGCGGCTAATTTGGCTTGGCTGCCGAGGCGCAACATTTGGCTCTCTAGGGATTTTATATCGCTCATGTCAGCTCTCCATTAGGGCTCGTCATCAGTACCATATCATCGCGATGCACCATTTCGGTACGCTCGAGATTATATTGCCCGACGTCCGGCAAAGCGGCAATTGCTTTGCTGTCTTTGCCGATAATAAAACGGGCTTGGGGGCTCGCATAGGCACTCAGGCCACGCGCAATCTCTTGCCCGTCGGGGCTGATAATCGACAAGCAATCGCCGCGCTCGAAATCACCTTCAAGGCGTTGGACACCGATCGGCAGCAGCGAGTTTCCAGCCACCAGCGCGCGCACGGCGCCAGCATCTAAATGGACGGATCCTGAGGGTTGCAACGTGCTGGCAATCCAGTTTTTGCGCGCCGTTAATGGATTGGCATGGGCGCGAAACAGGGTTGAGCGCGCGCCCTGTGCCAAGGCGGTGAGCGGGGAAAGCACGCGGCCACTGGCCAACACCATATGGCAGCCCGAGCTTTGGACAATCTCGCCCGCTTGCAATTTGGTAACCATGCCACCTGAGCCATGCGGCGACCCACTCTGGCCGGCCATGGCGCTAATTTCGGGGGTAACCTCTTCCACCACGTCTAAAAATTCTGCCGTATCCGTCTCTTGTGGATTGGCGGTGTAAAGCCCATCGATATCGCTGAATAGCACAAGGCAATCGGCCGAAACCATGGCTGCCACGCGCGCCGCCAAACGATCATTGTCGCCATAGCGCAGCTCTTGCGTGGCCAAAGTATCATTCTCATTGAGGATAGGAATGACCCCCATATCCAAAAGCGCGTTGAGGGTTTGGCGCGCGTTTAAATAGCGTCGGCGCTGTTCTGTGTCTTCGGCGGTTATTAAAACTTGTGCGGCTGTCATCCCATGGGCGCCTAGGGCTGCCTGCCAGCCGCGCACCAATTCAATTTGGCCTGTTGCCGAAGCCGCTTGGCTTTGCGCGATGTTTAAATCTTGGCGTTGGACGCCTAATTTGGCGCAGCCCAGCGCCAAAGCACCTGAGGTTACGACGATGATTTTTTGCCCTTTGGCGCGTGCGTCCGCAATATCGCTGGCCATCGCGGCTAGCCATTCGACGTTTAAGCCTTGGGTGTCATCCTCGGTCTGGCTTAGCAGCAGCGAAGAGCCGATTTTGAGAACCAAAGTTGTTGCGGTTTGTATTTCTACACGCATCCCTTTCTCCCTTCACTTCTTCATTCTGCTTCGCGCAAAGGATGCCAAGCTGCCTCTTCGGCTCCCTCTAAAGCGGGGAGTTTGGCGGCATCAATCAGACCCAGCAACCTATCGTAAAGCTCTTGTAGTCCTTCTTTCGAGACCGATGAAATTGCCAGAACCGGCGCATCGCAAACTTGTGCCAAAGCGGCTCTTTGCTCCTCGACTATCTCTGGGATAAGCGCATCACATTTGGTCAGCGCCACCACTTCTTGCTTGGCAGCGAGGCCATCATCATAGGCAGCTAATTCCCCGCGAATGGTCAGATAGCTTTCGGCGATGTTATCTTGGGTGGCGTCAATGAGGTGCAAAAGCGCCGTGCAGCGCTCAACATGGCCCAAAAACCGATGCCCTAGGCCTGCGCCTTCCGAAGCGCCAGCGATGAGGCCTGGAATATCAGCCATAACAAATTCGCGCCCGCCCTTGCGTTCAGGCGCGCCTACGACCCCCAAATTAGGATGCAGCGTGGTGAAAGGATAATCGGCAATCTTGGGCCGCGCCCGACTGATGCTCGACAATAAAGTCGATTTGCCGGCATTGGGCAGACCCAAAAGACCGACATCGGCGATTAGTTTCAGCCGTAGCCATATCCAAGCCTCGCGGCCTTCTAGGCCAGGGTTGGCGCGGCGCGGCGATTGATTGACAGGGCCTTTAAAATGCGTATTGCCAAAGCCGCCATTGCCGCCCGTGGCCAGCGCGATGACTTGGCCAACTTCGGTCAAATCGGCGAGCAGGGTCTCATTGTCTTCGCCAAAAATTTGCGTCCCCACAGGCACACGCAAGACTTTGTCTTCGCCGTCGCCGCCGGTGCGGTTTTGGCCCATGCCGTGGGTGCCCGTGCCAGCTTTGAAATGCTGTTGATAGCGATAATCGATAAGCGTGTTCAGTCCATCGACACATTCGACGCGAATATCGCCACCGCGACCGCCATCGCCGCCGTCGGGGCCGCCATATTCAACATAGGCTTCGCGGCGAAACGAAATACAGCCGGCCCCGCCATCGCCGGAGCGGATATAGACTTTGGCTTGGTCGAGAAATTTCATCGGTTCCAATTCCTTACGCGTTGTCTTTAGTCTTACTTTAAATCTTGGGTCTACCCTAACGCGCTCCTCCAAAAACGAGAAGCGGTAAAGCTTTGGGCCTGAAACGAAAAAAGGAGAGGCCTAGATAAGGCCATCTCCCTAATTTTTCGAAGCGTAGCTTGCGGCCCGACCCCAATTAGGGAGGGCAGCGCTAGCGACCCTTTATTCTGCTGCTTCAGCCAGCGGGCTTACGGAAACGACCGTACGATTACCGCGCGCTTGGCTGTAGGTTACATTGCCTTCGATCACAGCGAAAATTGTGTGATCTTTACCAATGCCTACATTTTCGCCCGGGTGCCATTTGGTGCCACGTTGACGAATGATAATATTTCCAGGAATAACATGCTCGCCGCCATATTTTTTGACACCAAGACGACGGCCCGCAGAATCGCGACCGTTACGGGATGAGCCACCAGCTTTTTTTGTCGACATGAGATACTGCTCCTAGCTTGCCGCTTCGTCTGAAGGGGCTTCTTCTGCTTTCGGCGCGGCCTTTTTAGCGGCGGCCTTAGCAGAGATGTTTGTAATTTTCAGAACCGTCTCGTGCTGACGGTGTCCTTTGGTGCGGTGATAGTTTTTCCGACGACGGAATTTAATCACGGTAATTTTATCGGCACGGCCTTGTTCCAGCACTTCAGCTGTTACGCTGGCGCCTTTAACAATTGGCTCGCCAATGCTTGGTGTTTTTCCGTCTTCGCCGAGCATTAAAATTTCGTCGAATTTAATTTTATCGCCGGCTTTGCCGTCAACACGCTCAATGGCGATGACATCGTCTTTTGCGACGCGGTATTGTTTGCCGCCGGTGCGAATTACTGCATACATGGTTCAAATCCGTAAAGTTTAGGTCCCCGAGAGGACTATTATCCATAAGCGTCTACCAGAAAGCGGGCTTTCTGGCTGCTGAGCGGCGAATATACAAGGGAAAACCCTTAAGTCAAGTCAAATCACCAGCCATATCTGACGCAAAAGACGGGAAAAACCGCGCCCCACTCTCGCGCCACTCTTGTTGTGCAAGTTTGCGCGCCGCACCGCCTATCGATTATACTACAGCAGTAAATGTAAAATAAATATATTTATAAAAAATATTGTAAAATAACCGATAAGCAATTGAACTTATCGCCTTTTTGGGCTACCAATCCCTCCACAGGGCGTAATTTTGGAGCGTGTAAGCGAGCTTATTTTACTGCGCCCAAAACAGATAATGGCACCAATAACGGAAACGAATAAAGGTAAAGGCATGAGCGAGTTACCCCCTTCACGGCTAACCCATTTGCAAAGACTGGAAGCAGAAAGCATCCACATTATGCGCGAGGTTGCGGCGCAGGTTGAAAAGCCTGTCATGCTTTATTCGGTCGGCAAAGACAGTGCGGCCATGCTGCATGTCGCCAAAAAAGCTTTCTTTCCATCGCCGCCGCCGTTTCCGCTGCTGCACGTCGACACGACCTGGAAATTTAAAGCCATGTATGAATTGCGCGAAAAAGCCGCCGAAGACGCCGGCATGGAATTGCTGGTGCATAAAAACCCAGAAGCTCAAGCCCAAGGCATCAACCCCTTTGATCACGGCGGCCTGCATACAGATATGTGGAAAACCGAAGGCTTAAAACAAGCTCTCGATAAATATGGCTTCGATGCGGCTTTTGGCGGCGCGCGCCGCGATGAAGAAAAATCTCGCGCCAAGGAACGCGTGTTCTCGTTCCGCTCGGCTGACCATCGCTGGGACCCGAAAAACCAGCGACCTGAATTATGGAATCTTTATAACGCCAAAAAAGCCAAGGGCGAGAGCTTGCGGGTTTTTCCTCTGTCGAATTGGACGGAGCTGGATATCTGGCAATATATCCAACTGGAGAACATTGAGATTGTGCCGCTTTATTTCGCCGCCCCTCGCCCCACGGTCGAGCGCGATGGCATGTTGCTGATGGTCGACGACGAGCGCTTTCCTTTGCGCGATGGCGAGACGCCCGAGATGCGCTCCATTCGGTTTCGCACGCTCGGCTGCTACCCGCTTACTGGCGCGGTAGAAAGCGAGGCGACGAACCTGTCGGAAGTGATTCAAGAAATGCTGCTGACGACGACCTCTGAGCGCCAAGGCCGCGCCATTGACCATGATGCGTCTGCCTCGATGGAAAAGAAAAAACAGGAAGGGTATTTCTAATGTCTGAGCTTACCCCCCCGATTTATGAAACCGAGGCGCTAATTGGCGAAGATATCGACGCCTATCTAGAGCTACATCAGCATAAATCCATGCTGCGCTTTATCACGTGCGGCAGTGTTGACGATGGCAAATCCACGCTTATTGGTCGGCTTTTGTATGACAGCAAAATGATTTTCGAAGACCAATTGGCCAGCCTCGAAGCCGACAGTAAAAAGCTCGGTACGCAAGGCCAAGAAATTGATTTTGCGCTGCTAGTCGATGGGCTGGCGGCCGAACGCGAGCAGGGCATCACGATTGATGTGGCCTATCGGTTTTTTGCCACAGAGAAACGAAAATTCATCGTCGCGGATACGCCGGGCCATGAGCAATATACCCGCAATATGGTGACCGGTGCCTCGACCGCCGACCTTGCGGTTATTCTTATTGATGCGCGCCAAGGTATTTTAACCCAGACCCGACGCCACTCCTATTTGGCGCATCTGCTGGGTATCCAACATATCGTGCTGGCGGTTAATAAAATGGATTTGGTGGCGTATGACCAAGCCCGTTTCGACGAAATTGTTGTCCAATACCGCGAGTTTGCCGATGGTTTGGGCATGAAAGATTTCACCGCCATTCCGCTATCGGGTTTGGCGGGCGATAATGTCACGCAAAACTCGGACAATATGCCTTGGTATCAAGGCTCGGCTTTGCTGCCGCATTTGGAAAGCGTCGAGCTGCAACAAGAGGCTGCGCAAGCCGCAAGCTTTGCCATGCCGGTGCAATGGGTCAACCGACCTAATCTCGATTTTCGCGGCTTCAGCGGTCTCATCGCGTCAGGCCGTGTGGCGCCAGGCGACGCCATTCGCGTGGTGCCTTCGGGTAAAAATTCCACCATCAAATCCATTGTCACCATGGCCAGTGATGGAACCGAGCAAACGCTGGACGAGGCGGTAGCTGGCCAATCGGTTACGCTGACTTTGGAGACGGAAATTGATTGCTCGCGCGGCGATATTATCGCCACTGCCGATAACCCCCCTGCCGTGGCCGACCGCTTTGAGGCGACGCTCATTTGGATGGACGAAGAGGCGCTATTGCCGGGGCGTTCGTATGAGATGAAAATTGGCACGCAAACCGTTGCGGCCAGTGTGCAAACCCCCAAATATCAAGTCAACGTCAATACGATGGAACATCTGGCCACCAAAACCTTGGAGCTAAATGCCATCGGCGTGGTGGAAATCTCCACGACCCAGAAAATCAGCTTCGCGCCCTATGCCGAAAATCGCGCGCTGGGGAGTTTTGTCCTCATCGATAAAATGTCCAATGCCACGGTCGCGGCCGGACTTTTGCATTTCAGTTTGCGCCGCGCCGATAATATTCATTGGCAGGCCACAGATATCGATCGCGATGCGCACGCGCAATTGAAAAACCAGAAGCCGCTTTTGCTTTGGTTCACCGGTCTTTCAGGGTCCGGCAAATCGACCATTGCCAATGAGTTGGAAAAAATTCTGCATACGATGAACCGGCATACATTTTTGCTGGATGGCGATAATGTGCGCCACGGCTTGAACAAAGACTTGGGCTTTACCGATGCCGACCGCGTGGAAAACATTCGCCGCATTGGCGAGGTTTCCAAACTCATGGTCGATGCAGGGCTGATTGTTCTCAGCGCCTTTATCTCGCCGTTTAGAGCCGAGCGCGACATGGTGCGTGAGATGCTGCCCGAAGGCGAATTCGTCGAGATTTTTGTCGATACGCCGCTAGAGGTGGCCGAGCAGCGCGACGTCAAAGGCTTGTATAAAAAGGCCCGCGCAGGTGAGTTGAAAAACTTCACCGGCATCGATAGCCCATACGAGCCGCCGCTCAATCCAGATATTCGGGTCAATACCGCCCAGATGAGTGCCCAAGAAGCGGCGCAACATATCGTCAACCAATTGTTCGGGCTTTAGGTGATTTTATAAAGACGGGTCGATGATAATCCGCCCGACCACTTCGCGCTCTTGCATCTGACGGAAGGCCTCGCGCCATTGCTCTAGTGGCAAAGTAGTGTGGACATGTGGGCTGATTTTGCCCTCTGCCGCCAGCTTCCAAATCGCGGCTTGGTTTTCGTGGCCCTTTTCGGGGTCGCGTCGGCCAAATTCGCCAGCCCTGACGCCGACCACAGAAAAACCTTTGATCAAAGGCATATTGACCGAAATATCTGGGATGCGCCCTGAAGCAAAACCGACCACCAATAGTCGCCCACCCCAAGCAATGCAGCCCACGCTTTCGTCGAACACATCGCCGCCTACGGGATCGTAAATCACATCGGCGCCGCCGCCGGTTATCTGTTTTACTTGGGTGCGAAACCCGTCGTTGATATTGAGCACGGCCTCGGGGGCATATTTATCTTGCACGATGGCCAGTTTCTCCGCCGAGGAGGCAGTGGCAATGACTTTGGCGCCCATATGTTTGGCCAAATCAACGGCCGCCAGCCCCACACCCCCAGCGGCGCCATGCACCAGAACCCATTCATCGGCTTGTAAATAGGCGCGCCGCACCAAAGAAACATAGGCCGTCAAATAAGCGGAGCCGGTGGCGGCGGCAGTTTTAAAATCGAGATTGTCTGGAATTTTTCGCAACCCAGACGTCGGCACGGCCATTTCTTCGGCCATGGTGCCAAGCCCGCTCACAACCACGCGCGCGCCGATGGCCCAATCGGTCACGCCCTCGCCCAGCGCTATAATTTCGCCTGCGCCTTCCATGCCTGGGGTAAAGGGCAGGGCGGGCTTATGTTGATAGCCGCCGTGGGTCATCAGTAAATCAGGAAACCCCAAAGCGGCGGCGCGTAGGCGCACGACCACTTGGCCAGCGCCAGCTTGTGGGCTGGCTACTTCTTGCACGGCGCATCCGGCAAAACCGTCCAATAGATCGGAAACAAGTAAGGCTTTCATGGCATTTCTCCTGAGGATCTTTTATAGATTTCAACTTAACCTGCGCCGCCCAGAAAACAAGTCGGGGGTTGCCTCGTGGGGAAGCGGGTTTGGTTTGGCAGGCCTTTCTAGCTTGCTTGGCAGGCTCAAATAAAGCAGGGTAAAAGAAAAAGATGAACAAGAACTTCTTATGAAACACTTTTCGCCCGCCTATCTTATAGCCATCCAGTCTCATGGTTCTTCCTCCCGAGCTGAAGCTGCGGCTCATTCGTGGCAATCAAAACGCCCTCAGGATAGGCAATTGCGTTTGCGATATGGCCGTGCACATGTTGAGATAAATCCGGTTCATGATATTAGGTTTTTAACGAGCTAGAATAAAAGGCAAAGACAATGAAGTATTTAGCGAAGAAATATTTGGCACATATAAACCTGCCCGTTTTGGCCCTAGGCGTCACGTTTATGGTGGGTGGGCTGGTTTCTCCAGCTTCCGCGCAATCCTTACAGAAAGTGACACAGACTGCACAAGCTGCGACGACCGACGGCGCGGCTTCACAAACCCGCATCAATAAGCTGGATGATGAAACTGACCAAATCACCCGCGATTATCGCGCTGCCGTGAAGCAGTTGACGGCTTTGCGCGAATATAATGCGCAGCTCGACAAGTTAATTGTCGCGCAAAAAACGGAGATAGTCTCCGTGCGCCAGCAAATCGAAGATGTGACCCATGTCGACCGGACCATCGTGCCTTTGATGTTTCGGATGATTGAGGCGCTCGACCAATTTGTTGATTTAGATGTGCCATTCCTCATAGGGGAGCGTCGCGCGCGTGTGCAATCTTTGCGCGCTTTGATGGATCGCTCGGACGCCAATCCGGCAGAGAAATATCGTAAAATCCTAGAGGCCTATGAGATTGAAAATGAATATGGCCGCACGCTAGAGGCCTATGAAGGCGAGATGGAAATAAATGGCGAAGCGCGCACGGTGGCCTTTTTACGTGTTGGTCGGGTGGCGTTAATTTATCAAACGCTCGACGCCGACGAGAGCGGGGCTTGGAGCCAGGCGTCGAAAAGTTTCGTTGACCTAGACGGTGATTTCGATAGCCAATTGCGCGCCGCCTTGCGCATTGCCAAACAACAAGCAGCCCCTGATTTGCTGGTTATACCGGTGACGCTCGGCGCCCTGGCGGATGAGAAATAGGAGGTTATGATGAAAAACTTTGCAACCCTAAAACTACCTATGCTCCCCCTGATTGTAGCTTTTTCTATCGCGTCTCTGGGCGCGGCTCAGGCCCAAAACGCCAAGCCCATAGCCGATGCAAATGCCGTCACCTTGCAACAATTGCTCGAGCAAGTTCGCCAAGGCAGAGTGAAAGACAACGCGGAATTTGATAAGCGTGAAGCGGATTTCCGAAAAAACCGTAACCAGCAAAAATCGGTTCTGACGCGCACGCAAAACCGTATTAAGCGCGAGGAAGCGCGCTCGGAACGGCTGGAGAAACGCTTCTCCGAGAACGAATTAAAACTCGCCGAATTAGAAGGTCTGCTCAATGAACGCCTTGGCGTGTTCGGTGAATTATTTGGCATTGTCCGGCAAGTGGCGGGCGAAACCAAAGCGCAAATTGATGAGAGTGTGATTTCTGGCGAGCTAAAAGGGCGCAGCGCGCGGCTTGGCGAATTGGCCAAAAGCAAAGGCTTGCCGCCGATGAGCGAGCTGAAATATTTATGGTTCACGCTACAACAAGAAATGACCGCGCAAGGGGAAGTGAAACGCTTCCAAGGCGATGTGGTCAATTTAGATGGCAGTTTACGCCAATCCGAAATCTTACGCGTCGGCCCTTTCACGGCTTTGGCCGGCGATGATTTTGTCCGTTATGCGGGCAATCACCGTTTCGCGGACTTGGGTCGTCAACCGCCGGCGCGCTTTGGCGATGCGGCCACTAATTTGGCAAATGGTTCTGTCGGCAAGATGGTTGGTGCCCCCATCGACCCGTCGCGCGGCGCGATTTTGAACTTATTTTTGCAATTGCCGACGCTCTTTGAGCGCATCGCGCAAGGCGGCATTGTTGGCTATATCATCTTGCTGCTGGGCGCCTTTGGCATTGCCTTGGCGGGCGAGCGCATCACAAGATTAACACTGACGGCGCGTGCGGTGAAAAGCCAATTGGCAGCCGGAGAAGCCGTCGATGGCGACACGCCATTGGCGCGCGTTTGGGCGGCCTATGCCTCGCATAAAGGCAGCAATATGGAAACGTTGGAGCTGAAACTCGATGACGCCATTTTGAAAGAAATGCCAGCCCTCGAAAAACATCTCTCGCTGTTGAAACTTCTATCGGGCGTGGCTCCCCTGATGGGGCTATTGGGCACGGTCACCGGCATGATTTTAACCTTCCAAGCCATCACCCTTTATGGCACGGGCGACCCGAAACTTATGGCGGGCGGTATTTCGCAAGCCCTGATAACCACAGTTCTGGGTCTGGTTGTGGCCATTCCGATATTGCTTTTGCATACGGTGGCGGCCACGCGCTCGCGCGAGATTGTGCAAGTGCTGGAAGAGCAAGCAGCCGGTATGATGGCTGCCCATGCCGAGCGTAAGTAGCGGAGCTGCGCGATGAGCTTCACCGATATTTTATCGCTGTTTTTAAACCCGCTAGAGGCGGCGCGGGGTTTGCGCGACTTCCTCGAGCTGGGCGGCGATATTTTGGCGCTTATTTTAGGGCTGACGTTTTGCCTTTGGGCGCTTATTTATGAGCGTTATAGTTTTTTCCGCACGCCGTTTCAAACGCTATGCGCCGAGCATTTACAAAGCTGGCGCACCCGCAAAGAACACAAAAGCTGGCACGCGCATCGCATCCGAGAACAGATGATTTCGAATGCGCGCCTGCAAGCCAATGCCAATATTTCCTATATTAAAACCCTCGTCGCGCTGGCTCCTTTTTTGGGTTTGCTGGGCACGGTCACGGGCATGGTGGAAGTGTTTGATGTGATGGCCATCACCGGCTCGGGCAACGCGCGCGCCATGGCGGCAGGCATCTCGAAGGCCACTTTGCCAACCATGGCTGGCATGGTGGTGGCTTTGTCGGGATTATTTTTCACCGCCAGTTTAGAGCGCAAAGCGCGATGGTCGGTCGAGCAATTAGAAGATCAATTAGAGCTGGCCGATTAGGCTGCAAAAGAAAGAGACGGAGAGACTTCATGCGACGCAGACATTCAAGGCCAGAAGAAGACACTGCCATTGATATGACGCCGATGCTCGACATCGTTTTCATCATGCTCATCTTTTTTATTGTCACCGCTACGTTTGTCAAAGAAAGCGGCATTGACGTGACGCGCCCCGATGCGGAGACCGCCGTCAAGCAATCGCGGGTCGGCATTTTAATTGCCATCCGCAATAATAACGAAGTGTGGATTAACCGTCGCCAAGTCGACTTGGCCGCCGTGCGCGCCAATGTGGAACGTTTACATGCAGAGAACCCGCAAGGGGGCGCCGTTATTCAGGCCGATAAAGAGGCGATGACGGGCGTGCTGGTAGAAATTATGGACCAAGTTCGCCTGGCGGGCGTCGGGTCTATCTCGATTGCGGCGGAGGAAAAATGAACTCCACACTGGCCTCCATATTGGTTCCCAAAACGATTCCTACTCGCCTCCTCGGCGCCTTTGGTTTTGCGCTGCTGACGACGGTGGTGTTATTTTTGACCATGAAAGTTTTGGTCACCGGGAAAGACTATGAAGTTGAGCCAGAGCTGGCCTCGCTGGGCATTGATTTCGTGCGGGTGGCGCGAGATGAAGATCTGAATACAAAAAATCGTGCGCCCAAACGACCGAGCCGAGAAAAGCCAGACGAGCCACCGCCGCCACCAAAACTATCTCAGCCCTCGAGACCCAATATCGATAAGGCTTCGGCCAATGTGGATTTGGGGCAATTTGCTTTGGGTGGACTAAACCTAAACGCGCCGGTTGATGGCGACGCGCTGGCTATCGTGCGCGTCTTGCCGCGTTACCCAAGTCGGGCCTTATCGCGCGGTATTGAAGGGTGGGTGTTGCTGGAGTTTTCGATCAGCCAATTGGGCCAAGCCATAGAGCCCACAGTAGTGGATGCCGACCCAAAGGGCACATTTGATAGGGCTGCTATAAATGCGGTGAAGCGGTGGAAATATCGCCCCATGGTGGAAAACGGCAAAGCGGCCGTGCGCCCGGGCGTGCGTCAATTAATCAGCTTTCAGATAGCCAAATAGAGAGGGCGGCGAGATGAACTATATAACTCTCTTTATAACCGCTTTGGCGCTGTTCTTTGCGCCCATGAGTGGGGGATTTATCGGCTCTGATTTGGGCCAAGCGCAGGCACAAAAAGCCAAACGCGAAAAGCCAAAAACCCGACGCTCGGAAGTTTTGGGCAAAGCGGCCTTCCAACGCATTGAGCAATCCCAAGCGCTGCTTGGCGAAGAGAAGTACCTCGAAGCTTTTGTGCCCTTGCAAGCCATCCTAGATAGCGAGCGGTTTAAGCCCTATGAAAAAGCGGTGGCCATTCAGACCATGGGCTTTATTTATGCGGCGCAAGGCGATTACGCCAAAACCATTGAGACGTTTGAGCGCGCCGTGGCCACGGGCCATTTGCCCGCTCGCGTGGTCAGTGATTTAACTTATAATTTGGCGCAGCTTTATTTGGCTGAAGGGCAGGGGCAAAAATCTTTAACGCTTTTGGAGCAATGGTTTGCAGGTCTTGAGGGCGAGCCAAGCGCGGGCGCTTTTGCGCTTCGGGCGCAGATTTATTTGGGCATGAATAATTTGCTGGCGGCAGAAAAAGATATTCGCCTCGCCCTCTCCAAAGCCGAAGCGCCCAAGCAACAATGGACGCGGATTTTACTATCCGTGCTGCTGCAACAGGAGAGATACAAAGAGGCTCGGCCGGTTTTGGAAGATGCGGTGGAGCGCTGGCCGGGGGTCAAAACTTTCTGGCAGCAGCTCACGGCGGTTTATTATGATGCCGAGGATGAAAAACTGGCTTTTGTCGCGCAGCAAGCGATGTATGTGCAGGGTATGTTGACCTCATCGAAAGAGCTGTCTTCCATGGCGCAGCTTTATTTATATCATGATGTGCCCATCAAGGCGGCGCAGGTTTTGCAAAGCGGCATGGATGCAGGCACGATTGAAAAAACCGAGAAAAATTATGAACTCTTGGCGCAAAGCTATCGCCATGCCCGCGAGTGGAAGGCCTCTATTGCGCCGCTGACGAAAGCCGCGAAGAAATCGGATAAGGGCAAATTTTATGAGCAATTGGCGCAAAGCCATTTGCAAGATGAAGAATGGGCCAAAGCCGAAGCGGCCTTAGAAAAAGCACTAGAAAAAGGCGAGTTAGAAAAGTCAGCCGACACATGGTTGTTATTGGGGATTGCTCGGGTGCGGACTGAAAAATATGACGCCGCCATTAAAGCGTTCCGAAAAGCTGGGGACGATGATGACACGGCCCGCGATGCCTTTCGTTGGATACGCTCGATTGAACGCCGCTTGGCGGAACAAAGAAATGTCAAAACCGACGGTTAAGGGCGCAAGGCCCTTGCCGTCACTCTTTGTTTTTCGCGGCCATCATATTTGTAAAAAACGTGCGCGTATCATGTGATTGCCAATCGTCGATATCGGTTTGTTGAGCCTCGAAGGCCGCGCTAATCTCGTTGTTTCGCTCGTCGGCCAAATGGCGCGCGGCGTAATGCGGGAAGATATAAAACGAGCCTTGTTTGATCTGCTCAATCGTGTGGGCGCCCACCGTCTCCACATCATAGGGAGTGACATCGCCTTCGACAAGCATCTCGCGCACGGGTCTGGGCCCTCCGAAGGCTTCGGGGCGTAGCGCGCCAGAATTTGCAATCTCGGTTTGTGTCCAGCCCGGGCACAGCAAAGAGATCGAGATAGGCTCAGGCAATTCCATGCGCAGCATGCCAGTGTAGCCCAGCACGGCGGCTTTGGAGGCGTTATATCCAGCCATATAGGGGGCGGGCCAACCGATGGCGTTTTCGGATGCTGTATTGCAAATATGGGCGGGTGTGCCTTGTTCGGTAAAGCGGCGGGTGAACTCCATGCAGGTGTTCCAATTGCCGAAAAAATTAACTTCGAAGGCCCAGCGCAAATCTTCGTCTTTGGTTTTGACGGCGGGCGACATGCCTGCGCTAACACCGGCATTATTGAACAAGGCATCGACGTGGCCAAAATGCGCCCAAGCCGCATCGGCCAGCGCGGTGATTTGGGTCACATCGGTAACGTCGCAAGCGATGGCGATAGCGCTGGCCGAAGCATCGGGCATGGCTTGGAGTTGGTCGGCGCGCGCTTGGGCGTCGTGGAGGTGAATATCGGAGACGACGACGTGGCATCCTTGGCGGATGAGGGTTTTGGCGATATCCAGTCCAATGCCATTGGCGGCGCCGGTGATGACGGCAACTTTATCTTTAAAATCTTGCATGTTGTGTCTCCTCTTATTGTGGAAAGGGTAGTCACTTGGGGGAGTTTGCGCAATTTGTTTACGGTGTGTGTGGGGGGGTAAATAATCTCAGCTTGTGCTTTGCACGTCTGGAATAAATAGTTTACAAGATGGCGAACCGAGCTAGAGCGCGATTATGTTTTGGCTGTGTGTGGTGCAGGAGAGGTGCCAGAGTGGTTGAATGGGGCGGTCTCGAAAACCGTTGAGCGTTTACGCGTTCCGGGGGTTCGAATCCCTCCCTCTCCGCGCTAAAAGGGCTTGGCAGCTTCGCTGCCTTTAGCCCGCCTAGCGCCAGCGTAGG
>CAWVRH010000003.1:0-132355 GCA_963932545.1 uncultured Rhodobiaceae bacterium
CAACCTTGCCAAGGTTGGGGTCGTGAGTTCGAATCTCATCGCCCGCTCCAGAAAACCTTCTCCTAAATCGACTTATTTCATGCGCGTCCCATACGCCCCCCATACGCAATGAACGGCGCTTTTTTTCGGTTAACGCCGCTGAATGCTCGCGCGCAAAATCCGCCGGATAGCCAGCCATACCAAAGGCACAGTAATCAGCACCAGGCTGGCGCGCAGCATATTAGGGTCTAGCGATGGCACTTGAGATAACACCCAATCGGCTGGATAACTCAACAAGCTCACCAGATAATAAGAGATTGCCACAGTAGACACACCCTCTACCGTGTGTTGCAGGCGCAATTGGCGCGCCGCCGAATTATTGAGCGAGGCCAAAAGGTCGGCATTCTGGCGCTGCAGGCCCAGCTCAATGCGGGTTTGTAAAAGTGTTGTCATGTTGCCAATCTGCTTGGCCAAATCTTGGCGGCGCCGCTCGGTCGACTGATAGGTGGCAATGGCTGGCAGGAGGCGGCGTTCCAAAAACCCACCGACCGTAATGCGATTGTCATGCGGCGCTTCATTCAGCGACTTAAGGCGCGCTTCTACCAAAGCCCAATAGGCTTCACAGGCCGAAAACCGAAACGAGGTTTTGCGCCAAATCTCACCAAGTTCGCCAGCCAAACGGCTCAGCTCCATGAAGCGGGCGCCGTCTTCGCCTTCGTCTTCGTTCAACATCATATCGGCAGGCACGCGGTCGGCAATATCGGCGAGGCGGGCTTGCGCTTGGCGCGCGCGGCGCAGGCCAATGGCCGCAAAAGAACGATAGGTTTCAATCTCCACCACCTGCAAGGCAATGCGGCCAATGTCGCGAACATCGGCTTGCGGGTCGAAATCTAGCGCGATTTTTGTGTGTCCGTCTTCGGCCACCTTAAAATCAAAAAACAAATCGGCACGGCCTTGTTCTAACTGGCTTGCACAGGTCCAGCTCTCTCTCGGTTGGCCGCGCTTTGCGCAATAGCAATCCACCGCCACGACAATATTAGCATCGATTTTAGACAGCCAATCTTCAGGCAGATATTGCGCGGGCGAGCCCCCGTCGCCTTTTTCATCGATGATTGTGAGCGAGATAAACTCTGTATGGCGCTCGATATTAAATTGGATATTATTATGGCTAGCGCGCATCAGGCGGGCAGGCGCTTCTCCATCCCAATCTATTTGCGGCAGCTGGTCTGCCAAAGCGGCGCGCAAGGAGGCAAAGCTGTTGGCGCCCGAAAGACAAAGTCTAAAAATCGCCGTCGGCAGACCAAAGCGCGGAAACGGGCGCGCATTCAGCTCGTCGGTGACCTGGTTTAGTCGCCATTCCGATTTATGCATGGGGCGCGAAGAACTGTCTTGGCTCATAAGTTTTTACTCAAATTCTCACAAAAATTCTTACAAAATTACCGGTTACTTGTTTTTTGGCGGCGCCCAGTCCGTGGCCGTCAAATGCGTCTCAGCGAAGGCGAGAGGGCTATCCTCCAAATCGGTAGCGAGGCTGTCGTTCCAGCGGTTCAAAAACCCGAAGGTCGCCACCACGGCAATAATCTCTGCGATTTGCGCTTCGTCGAAGTGACCTCTGGCGGCATCGAAATGCGCTTGCGTGGCTTGGTTCGGCACGCTGGCGGCGCTTTGCGCCAATTGCAGCGCAGCTCGTTCGGCCTGCGAGAACAGCGGACTGGTTTCATACGACCAGAGGGCTTCGATTTTTTCACTCGGCACGCCTCGCGCGTGGGCGCTGTGAGACGTATGCGCCTGACAATAATTACATCCAGCCGCCGCACTCGCGATATAGGCAACCATCTGGCGCAAGCCTGGATCTAATTTGGCATCGGGCCCAAGCACGCTAGCGCTAAGGGCCAGAAACCCACGTAAAATTTCTGGGCGATGCGCCATAATTTTTAAAGAATTGGCCTCAAAGCCCATAATAGCGGCAGCAAACGCCAGCTCATCCGCTACGTCCTCTAGCTTGTCTTGCGGGGCAATCGGTAGATGCGCCATAGGGGTCTCCTCTTTTCGTGTTTCGGGTTTATCGCTTTTTCAGCGTCACAAAATTAGCGGTTGACGAGCCAGCGGCCAGCAGTTGGCCCTCTTCATTATACAGCTCGCCTTCCACAAAGCCGACCGAGCGACCCCGGCGAACCACACGCCCAGTAGCATAAAGACGACCCGGGCGCGCTGGCGCCATCATCGAGACTTTTAATTCTAGGGTTGGCGAAATTTGTCCCCAATCCAAATTCAAGCCAATGGCAAAAGCCATCGCGTCATCCAACATGGCGGCCACATTGCCGCCTTGAATGCCGCCCCATTTATTGCACAAAGCGTCTGAGGCCTGAAACGCCATCTCGACAATGCCGCGCTCGCGGTCGACCGCCAAAAGCTCCAGCCCCAGATGCGCCGAACTTGGTGACGGTTTATCCTTGGCCGCTTTCACATTCGGTGGCCAGTCTTCTACGCTGGTAACGAAGCCATCGCGAGCTGTGCCGAATGGGTTAATGTCGATTTTCGTATGATCCATGATGCCGCTCCAAAACGCCCGAGAAAACTCTATTGCGTCCAAAATAGACAGGCCAGCACATAAACACAAGTGGCCGAGGCATGCCCCTTTTGCTACAGTGGCGTTATGAACGAGCCTCCAAATTCTAAATCATTAGTCCCGCTTGGCGCCGCCGAGGCACAGGCTTGGACTATGGCTTGGACTATGCCACCACAGCATATTTTGGATGTGGCTGTGCGAGACGAAGACATTGACGCCTTCCAACACGTCAATAATGTCGTCTATGTGAGCTGGATGGCGCGCTGCGCTTGGTCGCATTCGCAAAGCCTTGGGTTTGATTTTGCCGCCTATGAAGCCAATGATTGCGGCTTCGTGGTCACCCGCCATGAAATAGATTATCGGGCCGCCGCGCTGGCTGGCGACACAGTTCATATTGGCACTTGGATTACCCACAATGATGCGCGGCTGAAGCTGACCCGCCGCTTTCAAATGATAAGCGAGGCGTCGGGTAAAACGCTGGCGCTTGGCATGAGCCAATTTGCGGCGATGAAACTATCGACCGCCAAGGCGTGTCGTATGCCGCCAGCCTATGCAACGGGCTATCGGGTAGATAGCGCGGCAGCCGATTTTTTCAAATCAGATGCGTCTTTATAGGGTTAAGCAGTAACCGCCGTCGACCGTGCGTAAAATTTGCGCATCTGAAGGGTCGGTTTCAATTTTCTGGCGCAAACGATAAATATGCGTCTCCAGCGTGTGCGTCGAGACTTCGGCGTTATATCCCCAAACATCGTGCAGCAAAACTTCGCGCGGCACAGGCGCACCCTTGGCGCGGTGAAGAAACTTCAAAATATTGGTTTCTTTTTCAGTCAGTCGAATTTTCTCGCCGCCCTCGCGGACTTCCAAAACCTTCACAGCCGCGCGCAGGTCATAAGGCCCAATGGCCAAAACGGCGCTCTCCGAATTTTGCTGGCTGCGCAAGTGCGCCCGCATCCGCGCTAACAAAATACCGAACCGAAACGGCTTGGTGATGTAATCATTAGCGCCCGCATCTAGCCCCAAAATCGTGTCCGCGTCCGTCGACGCCCCCGTTAACATGAGAATGGGGGTCTTGACCCCTTTTTGGCGTATGATTTTACAGGTTTCGCGGCCATCTTGGTCGGGGAGGCCGACATCTAAAAGAATAAGATCAAAGCTACTTTTTTGCGTAATATCCAGCGCCTGCTTAGCTGTTTCGGCTCGTGTCAGCGAAAACTCGGGGTGCAAGGTGAATTGCTCAATCAGAGTTTCTGCAAGTGTGTCGTCGTCTTCGACGAGCAAAATGCGTTGCGTAGCGGACATCTGATAACCTTTTCATCGCGGAGAACACCCGTTAATTTACTGTGCCTAGATTTGCAAGTCTTCGCAAGTCGGCTTTCGCTTGCGATATGCAGCGAATTTCGCCAGCCTAGAGACAATGTTTAAACAAATGATTAACGTAACCCAGCGCCCGGGTAAGAATTCGATGGGAGAGCTGACTTTCGGCCCCCATCGCGCAAGATGCGCTTTGGGCGCAAGCGGCATTTGTTTGCAAAAAACAGAGGGCGACAAAAAAACGCCCCTCGGCCAATTTGAATTACGTCGCCTTTGGTTAAGACCCGACCGCGTAAGGGCCCCGCAAACAGAATTTCCAATTCACTATATAGCCCCAAAAAGCGGCTGGTGTGACGATGCCAAGAGCCGCTTTTACAATCGCCCCATTGAGCGGCCATTTGTGCCTTCGCATGAGGCTTTATGGCGCCGAGATGGCCTATATGATGTTTTTTTCGAGCTTGGTTACAATGACGTAACGCCAGAGCCCGGCCAAGGCAGTGCTATTTTTTTGCACTTACAGAAGAACAACTTTAATCCGACCCTCGGCTGCGTTGCTGTGAGCTGGCGAAGCATGGAATTCATCTTACAACACGCCGATCCTGGATGTCAGCTTAGCGTCCATCAGGGCGCCTAATTAGCCGCTTATCCTTATATAAAAGAGGTTCAGGGTGCGTCACGTTGGCCAAAAAGCGCGGTGCCCACCCGTACATGCGTCGCGCCATGCGCAATGGCAGTCGGAAAATCATTGGACATGCCCATCGACACATTTGGCAAGCCATATTGGGCTGCCAACTCGGCCAAAAGCTCGAAATGGGGGCCTGCAGGCTCCTCAAGCGGTGGAATAGACATTAATCCATCAATCGTTAGGCCCAATACGGTGCAAAAAGCATAAAATTCGGGTAAATTTTGCACCAAAACACCCGATTTTTGGGGTTCCGCGCCACTATTAACTTGAATATAGAGTTTGGGGAATCCGTCTGCGTCTTTGTGCTTGGCCAACACGCGCGCCAATTTCTCTCGATCTAACGTTTGTATGACATCAAAAACATCTATTGCTTGGCGAACCTTATTGGTTTGCAAAGGCCCGACAAGGTGCAGGTCGACTTGCTTTCCAGCTCGCAAGCTAGGCCATTTCTCAGCCGCTTCTTGAACCCGGTTTTCACCAAAATGGCGCACGCCCAAATCGAGGAAGGTCTGAATTAAAGCGGCCGGCTTAGTTTTAGAAATAGCCAATAAAATCACGTCCTCTGGCGAGCGCCCCGCCGCTTGGGCGGCCGCATCTACCTCAGCTTGCACTTTGCGCAGCCGGGTTTCGCAGGCCTGCTTGTCTGGTTTCTCACCTGAAGGGTCTGGTTTCTCACCTGAAGGGTCTGGCATTTGGGCGGCCTCTTTATCTCTGGTTTTCCTGTGGCGTAAGCGCTTCGTGTCTTGCCAGCAGGCCGCGAAGCGGCGAAGCTGGCGCTAGTGACGAAGCGCGGGCTCTGAAGCTACAATTTGGCAGCTCCGGTGACAAGTCTAACCAATGCCACTCGCGGCCTGTGCCGCAAAGGAGCTGAACAATGCGCGCCCCAAACCTGTCTCGACTGGTGCTCAGCGACCAAGAGCGTTGCCCAGATTGGCGTGCCGCTTTAGCCGTGGCCACAGTTGGGTCTTCGCCAAACGTTGGCCTGATTTTGCGCGACTATCACCTGCCCCAGCGCGCCGAGCTGGCACGAGACATGGCGGCCCATTGTGCGCGCGAGAATATTTACTTCGCTGTGGCGGGCGACGCTCGGTTGGCGGCCCAATATGGCGCCGCGTTTCATTGTCCCTCTCACTTGCTGGCCAGCCCCGCCGCCCGATTGGGCCGCGCGCTGGCGTGTGATTTTGCCGCCGTGCATAATGAGACACAAATGCGCCAAGCCGCCAAAGCGGGCTTTGGTAGCATTTTGCTATCTCCGGTTTTTGCAACAAAAAGCCACCCCACCGCACGCCCACTTGGCAGCCTGCGCGCGCGCGCATTGGCGCAGCTTGCACGTGAAAAAGGTCTGCACGTTTTTGCCCTCGGTGGCATGACACAAACCTCATGGCGCCAACTAAGTGCCCAGCCCCGCGTCTTTCAAGGGTTTGGGGCTATTGATGCTTTTGTGCCAAATAGGGCGGCAAAGGACTGACGTCCCTTTACATTTGGACGCCATCGCCATAATAGTTAAGGCACGAATAACCCACGCCCGCTTGGGCTTTTTGACGGATAAAAACATGGCCGAACCTCGCACCTCTCCCGCACCCGTTACGTCTTTCGTGCAGGCAAAAATTAGCCTCCGACTGACGCGCGCGCTCAAATCCACGCGCACCCATTTGAGCGTCCTTTGTCTGGCCGCCATGGTCAGTGCCTGCGGTGCCAACATCGAGGCTGCCTACCCGAGCGGTGACACAGACGAGATGGAAGATAATGGCTCCTTTCTGGATTTCTTTAGCTTTGGAGATAGCGCCAAAGCCGATAAGGACGCCTCGCGAAAAGCCCTGCCGAGCGCAAAAAAAACCGCTTTGGGCATAGCCGTGAACACAGATTTATGGCGCGCCTCCCTCGACACTTTGCGCTTTATGCCAATCGCCAGTGCCGACCCAATCGGCGGCACAATTATCACCGACTGGTATAATGACCCAGGCACCAATGGCGAGCGTCTCAAAATAAACGTCGTGATTAGCGGCCTTGAGTTGCGCGCCGATGCCTTGCGGGTTTCGATTTTTCGCGAACGAAAAGTCTCTGGACGTTGGACCTCGATTGCCGTTTCCAGTCGCTCGGCCGCCCAAATGGAAAGCATTGTTCTTACCCGCGCCCGTGACTTTAAAATCGCGCGCCGCACCAATCCTTAGGAGCCTTCATGGCGCGTTACGACCCATCCGAGCATGAAGCCGATTGGCAATCCGCTTGGGAGGCAGCCGATTGTTTTGCTGCTGAAGATATCGATGGCGGAAAACCCAAATATTACGTTCTAGAAATGTTTCCCTATCCCTCGGGGCGCATTCATATGGGCCATGTGCGCAATTATGCGATGGGCGATGTGGTGGCGCGGTTTAAAAAAGCTCTAGGCTTTAACGTGCTGCACCCGATGGGCTGGGACGCCTTTGGGATGCCGGCTGAAAATGCGGCGATGGAAAAGAACACCCATCCCGGCACTTGGACCTATGAAAATATTGATGCCATGCGCGCCCAGCTTAAAAAGCTCGGCCTATCTATCGATTGGGCGCGGGAGTTTGCAACATGTGACCCGACATATTATGCCCATGAACAAGCCATGTTTCTTGATTTCCTCGATGCCGACCTCGTCGACCATCGTGAAAGTCTGGTCAATTGGGATCCGGTAGACCAGACGGTTCTGGCCAATGAGCAAGTAATCGATGGCAAGGGCTGGCGCTCCGGTGCGGCTGTGGAACAAAGAAAACTGACGCAATGGTTTTTAAAAATCTCCGAGCACGCTGGCGACTTATTGGAGGCTCTAGATGGCCTAGACCGTTGGCCCGAAAAAGTGCGCACTATGCAGGCCAATTGGATTGGCCGTTCGGAAGGGTTGTCGTTCGCCTTTGAATTAGACACGCCAGCCGCAGGGTTTGACGCCTTGGAAGTTTATACCACCCGACCCGACACACTTTATGGCGCAAGCTTTTGCGCCATTTCGCCAGATCACCCATTGGCGATTGAGCTGGCAAAAGATAACGCAGATCTCGCCGCTTTTCGCGCCGAATGCGCCAGCCGCGGGACTTCGGAAGTCGATATTGAGGCCGGCGAAAAGCTAGGCCATGATACCGGCTTGCGCGTCAAACATCCGCTAGATGAAACGTGGGTTTTGCCCGTCTATGTGGCGAACTTTGTGCTGATGGGCTATGGCACGGGCGCGATTTTTGCCTGCCCAGCGCATGACCAGCGCGATTTAGACTTCGCCCTAAAATACGGGCTGCGCGTGCGCACAGTCGTGCGGCCAAAAGATCAGCCCGATTTCGAAGTGACCGATACGGCCTTTGCCGGCGCAAACGCCCAAGACGGCGTAATGGTAGCCTCAGGCTCGCTAGATGGTATGAGCCCTGCGGATGCGGGGGATAAAATAATCGCTCAATTTGAGGCCGAAAACAAAGGCCAGCGCAAAGTCAATTTCCGTCTTCGCGACTGGGGTATTTCGCGCCAACGCTATTGGGGCTGCCCGATACCTATGGTGCTTTGCACGGCTTGCGGAACCGTGCCCGTGCCGCGCGAGCAATTGCCCGTGGTGCTGCCCGACGACATTAGCTTCGACAAACCCGGCAATCCGCTCGACCATCACCCGAGCTGGAAGCATGTGACGTGCCCGTCTTGCGGCGAGGCGGCGACGCGCGAGACCGATACGTTTGACACATTTATGGATAGCAGTTGGTATTTCGCGCGCTTTGCGGGCTTGAGCGAAGATAGCCCGACCGACCGAAAAGCTGTCGATCATTGGCTGCCCGTCGACCAATATATTGGCGGCATTGAGCACGCGATTTTGCATCTTCTATACGCACGCTTTTATTCGCGCGCCATGGAGAAAACGGGCCACCTCGGAATCAAAGAACCCTTCGACGGGCTGTTTACCCAAGGCATGGTGTGCCACGAGACCTATCGGGTTAAGGGCGACAAACACGCACCTTGGCTTTCACCACAAGAAATTACACGCAGCGAGACAGGCGCCGTTTTGGCGAGTGACCCCTCGGTTGAGGTGAGCGTCGGCAGCCTTGAGAAAATGTCCAAGTCGAAAAAGAACGTCGTCGACCCAGACGATATTATTGCGCGTTATGGCGCCGATACGGCACGTTGGTTTATGTTGTCGGACAGCCCGCCCGAACGAGATGTGCAGTGGACGCAAGACGGCATCGAAGGCGCATGGCGATATGTCCAACGCGTCTGGCGCTTGTTTGACGAAGCGCGTGGGTTGGGGCGAGCGACACGAACACTCCCCGTGCCGACTGGCGAAGCGGCGCTTGAAATTTATCGCGCAACCCAAACCGCCATCGACACAATGACCCAAGACCTCGAGGGGCTGGGCTTTAACCGCGCCGTTGCGCGCGCGTATGAGCTGACCAATGCACTGTCTGGTTTTGAGGCCAAGACGCCAGAAGATACGAATACCTATCTTTATGCGCTCGCCAGATTGGCGCAATTAATCGGCCCAATGATGCCGCATTTGGCCGAAAGCGGCTGGAAGATTGTTGGTGGCAAAGGCCTTTTGGCGCGGGCCGCTTGGCCAAAAGCCGATATGAGCGTTTTGGCCAGGGATGAGATTTTGATGCCCATCCAGATTAATGGCAAGCGACGGGCGGAAATTATGGTTCCGAAAGACGCCGATAACGCTATGATTGAAGCCTTGGTTCTCGCAGAACCTCAGGTGGAGAAATTTGTCGATGGCAAGCCAATTAAAAAAACCATCATTGTCCCTGGCCGGATTATCAACCTTGTTATCTAAATGGGTGAGCCGAGTTTTTTGGGTCGTCTCGATGACCAGCGTCCTGCTTGGGGCTTGCGGGTTTGAGCCGGTTTACCGGGTCGACAATCTGCGCGCAAATATTCTCTCCAGCTTAGACGTTCCAGACAGCCGGTTGGGTCGTCAACTCGAACGAGCCTTGCGCGGCCGCATGCGCACCACACCAAATGCGCCATGGTCGGCCAGCGTGGAGCTGATCGAAGCCCGCGAAAATATGCAGCTCGACAGCCAAGGCGTGGCCCAACGCGCACGCCTAACCCATAAGCTAGACCTTACCTTGCGCGCGCGCAGCGATGGCAAAACGCGCCGTGTGGTTTTTGAAGAAGAACAGTTCTTGACCCGCAGCGAAAGTGGGGCCGATGAAGTTGCCCGCGTGCGCGCTTTGCGCACGCTTGCCATTCAGGGTTTGACCGACAAGCTAGCGAATTTTTTGCAAACGCTGGCGCCAGCCGATGGCAAGCCAGCCGCCGAGATGAACCGATGAAACTACAGGCCTATAAAGTCGATGCCTATGTGGCCGCGCTTAAGGCCAGCTCGGCGCCGGCGCTGATTTTAATCTATGGGCCCGACCACGGCGGCGTTCGCGAAGCTTCGAAAACGGTTCTGAAACGGTTTTTGGGCAAAGACTATGACCCGCTTCAATATGTTTCCATGTCCGACACTCAGTTAGCTGGCCAAGCCGGTTTGCTAGCAGATGAAGCCGCCGCTATGCCAATGTTTGGGGATGAAAAAATCATCGTCGTAACCGGCGGCGGTGGCACGACCCCCGAAGCGGCGCGGCTGTATTTGGAAACCTTGAATAAGGCGACCGCACAGGCGAGCCTCGTCGTCATTGAGGCTGGCAATCTGAAGCCATCTTCGCCACTTCGTAAATTGGCTGAGAAAGACGACCGCGCCGTGGCGCTTCCTTGTTATGAGTTAGAGGCGCGCGACATTTCTCAATTGGCGCGCAGCTTCATGGAAAAAGAAAACTACCGCATAGAAGTCCAAGCCCTAGACATGTTGACGGCGCGACTGGCCACCGATCGTGGGATTATTCAGCGCGAGCTAGAACGTTTGGTTTTGTTCAAAGGCCCGCTTAAGAAAAATGACCCCACCGGTATAATAACGGCGGATGATGTGGATTTAGCCCTCGGCGATCAGACGCAGGCGGGGTTTGACAAGCTTATTGATAACGTGGCGCTGGGGCATTTGGATGCCGCAGATCGCGCCGTTGCCCGCTTAAGCGAAGCCGGCACACCTGCTGCTGTGGCCTTGGGGCCGGTGAGAGTCCATTTTCAAACTTTGCATTTGGCGCTCGCCATGATCGAAAAAGGCACGCCGCTAAGTCAGGCATTGAGTGCCTTCAAGCCGCCGTTGCATTTTCGCCGAAAGCCTAAAGTCGAACAGCAAATGCAGATGTGGTCGACCCGAAAATGCGCCCGCGCCTTATCGATTTTAAACGAGGCCGAAACCGCTTGTCGCGGCGCCGCCCCCGGCTTATCGCAAGCACAAGCCGGCCAAGCCCTCTTGCGGATTACCCGCGCGGCAAAACTATAGACATTATTGACCGATGAGTTTGCTGACCAAAGCGTCTAGTTGGTCGAGAGATTTATAGTCCACGCGAACCGAGCCGCCCTTATTGTCGCCCTTATCTTCTATCGAAACGCGGAGACCCAAACTATCTGTGATGGTTTTTTCCAAAGCGCGCGTATCGGCATTTTTGGACGCGGGCGCAGATGTTGCTTTGGCTCGCGGGCGGCTATCCTCTTTGTCTGAGTTGGCCAGAGCCTCGACAGCGCGCACGCTTAAGCCTTCTGCGACAATCTTTTTGACCAAGGCCGCGGCATTGGAAACTCCCAAAAGCGCGCGAGCATGGCCCATGGAAATAGCGCCCTCCACCAAAGCTTTGCGAACCGCATCTGGGGCACCCGTGAGGCGCAGCAAATTCGCAATATGGCTTCGGCTTTTGCCAATGGTCTCTGCGAGCTCCGCTTGAGTATAGGCAAAATCATCTATAAGCCGTTGATATCCCTCAGCTTCTTCAATTGGGTTTAAGTCCGAGCGCTGCACATTCTCGATGATACCAATCTCAAGCGCGCTCACATCATTGATGTCTTGTACGATGACAGGCACTTGATGCAGCTTTGCTTTTTGGGCGGCGCGCCAGCGTCTTTCGCCGGCAATGATTTCAAACTTGCCGTCGTCTCCTGCGACAGAGCGAACCAAGAGGGGCTGCAAAACGCCTGACTTTTCAATCGACGCGGCCAATGTGGCTAACTCGCTTTGGTCGAAATTTTTGCGCGGCTGAAACTTGCCCGGTTGCAATTGATCAACGCCGAGATACCGCAATCCATCGCTGATTTGGGTTTGCGTCGCTTGCCCTTGCTTGTCTACTGCGGGGGGTGAGCTTTGCGTTTTAGGCGCTTGCGGCACCACCGCTTGCTTGGCGGTTTCTCCAATAAGAGCCGATAGCCCTCGGCCTAGCCCGCGTTTTTTATCACTCATGCGATCCCCTTGGCGCTTGTACATAGCTGCGCTCTCTTTGAATAAGTTCCGACGCTAATTTCATATAGGCCTGCGATCCGCTGCACTTGTGGTCGTATAGCAAGGCTGGCTTTCCAAAACTTGGCGCTTCGGATACGCGCACATTGCGCGGAATAATCGTCTCATAAACCAAGCTTTCAAAATGCCCACGCACGTCATCTTCCACTTGGGTCGACAGGTTATTGCGCGCGTCATACATGGTAAGCACAATGCCTTGGATATCCAGCGAAGCATTCAGGCTGTCTTTCACTTGTTCAATCGTGTGCAACAATTGGCTTAGGCCTTCGAGCGCAAAGAACTCGCATTGCAGCGGCACTAAAACAGATTGCGCGGCCACCATCGCGTTCAAAGTCAGCATATTGAGCGACGGCGGGCAATCAATGAAAACATAGGAATAGCCCTTGCCCACGCCGGCCGCGAAAATTTCCAGCTCATCTTTAAGACGATGCAACCGGCGCGGGTTTTCCGCAAGCTCTACTTCAACCCCTAAAAGATCCATACTGGCTGGCACCAAATCGAGGCCCGGAACCACACTCGGCATAATGGCATCGCCAAGTGGCACCTCCCCAAGCAAAACCTCAAAGCTGGTAATTTTGCGACTGTCGCGGTCGACCCCCAAGCCCGTCGAGGCATTGCCCTGCGGGTCGAGGTCGACCAAAAGCACTTTTTTTCCGATGGCGGCCAAAGCCGTACTTAGGTTAATCGCGGTGGTTGTTTTACCAACGCCGCCCTTTTGGTTGGCCAAACAAATGAACCGAGGCATAGCGGAGCGAGACGCAAAATCTTGCGTAGGCGTCTCCGGAGGCATGTCGTTTTGCGAACTCATCAGGGTTTTTTTCTCCAAAAAGCGGCTACCTTAGCTGTTTAGCCTAACGGGCCGCCAAGGCTTTTACTTCAATCAATCGCGCTTGCGTATCGGTGCGGCTTTCGTGCGCAACGGTCTCAAGTTTCCAATATTGTGCGGCTTGCGTCAATTCTTCTTGCCAATCTCGCCCCTTATGCAGAAGCGCAATTGTGGATGGATTGAAAAACGGCGCCATCAGCCCAACCAAACTCTCCATAGAGGCCAAAGCCCGAGCTGTAATCACATCAACTTGCGCCAACTCCGCTGGCAAATTTTCGCTCAGCGCCTCAATGCGCATATGGTGCACCGTCGCCGGCGCTCCGGTATCGCGCAAGACCGCGCGCAGAAAGCTCACTTTTTTGCGATCGCTCTCCACCAAATGCACATGGCTCGACGCCGCCTCTTCTGGCCCGCCCGCCAATAGAATGGCCAGAACCAAACCTGGAAACCCTGCGCCACTGCCTATATCTAGCCACGTTCGCGCTGAATTTGGGGCCAAGCTCAAAATCTGCGCACAGTCCGCCACGTGACGGTGCCAATATTGCGACAATGTGGACGGCCCAACGAGATTAACGGACTTCTGCCACTTGCCCAACAAAGCTTGGTAAGTGGTCAGGTGCATCATTGTTTCACGTGAAACATTGAACTGGCGGGCAAAGTCCTGAGCATCCATATCCGTATCCATAACGGGCGCCGCCTATTTCCGTGCCGATTTGGCGATATTGCGGTGGTTTTTGCGCGCATGATGCAACAAAAGGGTCAAAGCCGCTGGAGTCATTCCGTCCATTCGTGCCGCTTGTCCGAGGGTTACAGGTCGCGCGGCTGCTAATTTCTGCCGAACTTCCGTTGCCATGCCTTCCAGCGCTAGATAGTCCATATCCGTGGGTAGGCTCAGGGCCTCGTCACGGCGAAACGCGTCGATGTCTGCCTGCTGCCGATCGAGATAACCTGCATACAAAGCATCGGTCTCGATTTGATGGCGAATGTCGCGCGACCAATCTCCCATTTCGGGCCAAACGGCTTGCAAGTCCGTCCAGTCAATCGATGGGTAAGCCAAAAACTCGGTCATCGTGCGGCGCGCGCCATCGGCGCGAACGTGCATACCTTTGGCGCCCGCTTCATTGGGGGTCATCGTCCAACTGGCCGCTTTTGTGCGGGCTTGCGTCAATTCCGCCATTTTGGCCCGAAACGCTTTGGCGCGCTTTGGCCCGACAATGCCTGCGGCTATGCCTTTTTCCGTTAACCGCTGGTCGGCATTATCCGCCCGCAAGGTAAGGCGATATTCGGCCCGCGCGGTAAACATTCGATACGGCTCGGAAACACCCTTGGTAACCAAATCATCAATCATCACGCCGAGGTAGGCTTCGGCACGATCAAAATAAACCGCGTCTTGGCCCGCTGCTGCGCGCGCTGCATTTAGGCCCGCCACAAGCCCTTGGCCCGCCGCTTCTTCGTAGCCTGTGGTGCCATTTATTTGTCCGGCCAAATATAACCCCGGCAGAGCCTTCAGCTCGAGGCTTGGCAATAGCGCCTTTGGATCCACGTAATCATATTCAATGGCATAGCCGGGCCGGATAATTTTCACCTCTTCAAGGCCAACAATCGTGCGGATAAACCGATCCTGCAGGTCCGCTGGCAGTGAGGTGGAGATGCCATTTGGATAGACCGTCGGGTCATCCAAGCCCTCGGGCTCTAGAAAAATCTGGTGGCTCTTGCGGTCTGGAAACCGCGCCACCTTATCTTCAATCGCGGGGCAATACCGTGGCCCCACGCCAGCGATCTGGCCTGAGTAGACCGGAGATTGCAGAATGTTCTCTTCAATAATATCAAACGTCGCCTGATTGGTATGCGTGATGTAGCAAACCGTTTGCGGCACGATAATTTTCTCGGTTAAAAACGAAAATGGCACGGGCTCTTCGTCGGCCGGCTGGGCTTCCAGTTTTTCTGTGACAATGGTGCGCCCGTCCAAACGAGCGGGCGTGCCCGTTTTCATACGTCCCATCGTCAGGGCGCTGGTTTGCTCAGCCAATCCATAAAGCCGTTTGGAAAGCGTAATCGCGGGAGCCTCTCCATGGCGTCCAGCCGGCACACGCTGTGTGCCAATGTGAATAATGCCATCTAAAAAGGTGCCCGTCGTTAAAACCACGGCCGCCCCACGATGGGTTTGGCCGTCTTCGGTAATCACCCCACAAGCGCGCCCGTCTTCCACCAATACATCGTCGACGGGCTGGCCAAGCAGGCTGAGGTTTTCAGTCTGCTCTATCGCCGCCTGCATGGCTTCGCGATATAATTTACGGTCGGCTTGCGTGCGCGGCCCATGCACAGCTGGGCCCTTGCGCCGATTGAGTAGGCGAAACTGAATTCCAGCCAAGTCTGCCACTCGGCCCATAAGACCATCCAGCGCATCAATTTCGCGTACCAAATGACCTTTGCCAACCCCACCAATCGCCGGATTACACGACATCTCGCCGATGGTCTCTAGCTTATGGGTAACTAAAAGCGTGCGCGCACCAAAGCGAGCAGCCGCCGCGGCCGCCTCGCAGCCTGCATGACCGCCACCAATAATAATAACATCCCAGTTGTTCTCGTGCATTTCCTGCACTCCCAAAGGTTAGGGGTGAAGCCGCGTTGTAACGCGGCGACAGGGTCTAAGCAAGTGTTTCACGTGAAACATTATCTCGGAAGCAGGCTACTTGCCGATGCAGAAATCAGCAAAAACAATATCCAGCAATTGCTCGATGTCGACCGCCCCGGTTATTCGGCCCAAGGCGCGTTGCGCTAGGCGCAGGTCCTCGGCGGCTAATTCAAGGCCCGTATCCGCAACATCCAAGGCGCGCTGCAAGGCAATACAAGCCTCTTCCAAAGCTTCGCGGTGGCGCTCGCGGGTTAAAACCGAAGCTTCTTTGGCGCCAGCCCGCTCGTTCACCAGCTCTTGCAAGGCCTCGAGCAAAACCGCCTCTGCGTCCCCAGCCATTGTAGACAGGGACAGGGTTTTTATCTTGCCTAGCGTCTTTAGCTCCGCTTCCGGTACGGGCCCAAGGTCGGCCTTATTGCAAATAGCCAGATCGCCATTCTCAAGCGTCGCCCCGTCTAAGCGCGGGGTTTGTGTATCTGGCGAGAGAACCAACAAACGAATGTCTGCTGCCTCGGCTTGCACCTTCGCGCGCCGCACGCCTTCGCGCTCAATGTCGTCCCCAGCCTCGCGCAAGCCAGCTGTGTCGACCAAAGTAACCGGCACGCCGTCCAACACCATGGCCACCTCAATAACATCGCGCGTGGTGCCAGCGCGGGCCGAGACAATGGCCGCGCTTTTTCCTGCTAACATGTTGAGAATACTTGATTTTCCAGCGTTCGGAGCGCCCAGTAACGCCACCCGAAGGCCATCGCGCAAAACCACGCCGCGTCTATCTTGCAGGTGCTTTTTCATGGCTGTTGCGATCTCCGGCACGCCCTCTAGCGCGCGTTGCCCAAGGCCGCCGGGCAAGTCTTCATCGGCAAATTCGATGTCTGCCTCTACGTGCGCCAAAGTGGTTTTTAGCGCCTCGCGCCATCCTTCCATCACTCGGCGAAGGCTGCCGTTCATTTGCCGAAGGGCTTGGGCTTGTTGCGCCCCGCCCTCGGCATCAATCAAGTCAGCAATCGCCTCGGCACCGGTTAAATCCATCTTGCCGTGCAAGACCGCGCGACGCGTAAAGTCTCCAGCTTCGGCAGGCGAACAAATTTCCAAACCCGACAGCGCCTGCAAGATAGATTGCGTGACCGCTAATCCCCCATGCACATGCAGCTCGGCCATGTCTTCGCCCGTAAAGCTATGCGGCGCGACAAAGCGCAAAACCAAGGCTTCGTCGAGCAGCGCGCCGCTAATCGGGTCATAAAGTTTTCGCAAAGCCGCTTTGCGCGGCGGCGGCAAATCTTTTAGCCCCAAGCGCGTTAACGCAAGCCCTACATCCGGCCCACTTAGGCGAATGACCGCCAGCGCGGCACGTCCGGCGCCAGTCGATAAGGCAAAAACAGTTTCAGGGGCCCCAATTCGGCTCACGGATATCTCCTCTAGCGGCAAAACAAATCATCGCTAAACTGCACGAGATGACAGATCCATTCAAGCGAAACAGGTTGGCCGACGCAACCAGCCCTTATCTTTTGCAACACAAAGACAACCCCGTGCATTGGCAGCCTTGGGAACCAGAGGTTTTTGCCCAAGCTCGCGCGCGAAACGTGCCGGTTCTTTTGTCCATTGGCTATGCGGCCTGTCACTGGTGCCATGTGATGGCACATGAAAGTTTTGAAGACGAAGACGTCGCCAAGCTGATGAATGAGCATTTTGTCTGCATCAAGCTCGACCGCGAAGAGCGTCCCGATTTAGATGATATCTACATGACCGCCCTCTCGATGATGGGAGAGCAAGGCGGTTGGCCGCTTACCATGTGTCTGGACGCGGAGGCGAAACCGTTTTGGGGCGGCACGTATTTTCCCAAATTGCCCAATCACGGGCGCCCAGGCTTTATGCAAATTCTCAACGAAATTTCGCGTATCTGGCACGAGACGCCGGACAAGATAGAGAAGAACACGCGCACCCTCACCGAGGGTTTGCAAGCCCGCGCCAAGGCCGATGCGCGCGGCGACATGCCAGAAGGCTTGCTGACGCGCGCCGCCACAACGCTGAGCGAGCACATTGATTTACAAAAAGGCGGTCTGCAAGGTTCGCCAAAGTTTCCGCAGCCTTTCTTGTATCAATTCATTTGGCAACAGGCGCAACTCGACGCCAATACGGAGGCTCGCGACGCGGTAATCGTAACGCTCGAAAAAATTTGTCAGGGTGGTTTATATGATCATATCGGCGGAGGCTTCGCGCGCTATAGCGTAGATGCAGACTGGCTGGTGCCGCATTTTGAAAAAATGCTATATGACAACGCCCTTCTGGTGCAGCTGATGACACAGGTCTGGCGCGACACCCAAAGCCCTCTTTTGGCGGCGCGCATTCGCGAAACACTCGACTGGGTGGCGCGCGAAATGACCCTAGATGACACAGCTGATGACGGAGCTGACGACGGAGCTTTCGCCGCCAGCCTAGACGCTGACACGGATGGCGAAGAAGGTAAATTTTATGTGTGGTCTAGGGCCGAGGTTGAAACCCTTTTGGCCGACACCGAAACCGCACCAGCCTTTTGCCGAACCTATGACATCACGGACACGGGCAATTTTGAAGGCCACAACATTGCCAATCTGCTCGCCCAAGGAGACCGCGTGCAAGATAGTTTCGCGCAGGCCCGCGACACGCTTTTGCAAGCCCGCAATCAGCGCAGCTTGCCCGGGCGCGATGACAAGCTTCTCGCCGATTGGAATGGCATGATGATTGCGGCGATGGCTCACGCCGCGATGGCTTTCGAGTGTGACGATTGGTTAACCCAAGCCAAAACAGCTTTCGCCGCGGCGCGCACAGCCCTTACCGACACAAAAGGCAATTTGCGCCACAGCGCGCGCGATGGCCGCCTTTTGCCGGTCTCCCTATCCACCGACTACGCCTTTATGGGACAAGCCGCCCTCGCGCTTTATCAGGCAACCAGCGAGGCCCCCTATTTAGACTATGCCAAACTTTGCGCCGACACGCTGCAGGCCGATTTTTACGACGACCCGCAAGCCGGTGGACGCGGCGGTTATTTAACCAATCGCCACGCGGAAGCCAACGAAGTGCTGGTTAACAATCGTCCCGTGCAAGACAATGCGATGCCATCTGGCAATGCCGCGATTTATCAATTGTTCGCCTCTCTCGCCACCCTTACGGGGGAGATGACGTATCGCGCCTATGGGCAAAACCTGTTTGCGGCATTGGCGGGACATCTGGCTAGCCAATATACATCCATGACCGCGCTGCTCGCAAGCCGCCAGAGCGATGCACATCCTTTGTCGATAATCTTAATCGGGGACCGCGAGGACGCGGCGCTAAAAGCTTTGCACGCCGCAGCGCATCGCCATGGCGTATTTAGCGCCCATATTTTGGTTACCTCTCCCGAGACTGATTTAGCGCCTGAGCATCCAGCTTACGCCAAGACGCAACTCGGCGGCAGGGCGACCGCCTATGTCTGTCCTGGCCAGACGTGTCTGGCGCCCCAAACCGATCCAGAGCGTTTGCGCGAACAGATGGACACGATCTTGAAGTCGCGCCAGCCACAAAGCTAACCAAAGCTCGTCGTTGTTTACTTAAGTGTTCATCGAGTCGAAGAATTCACCGTTGTTTTTGGTGTTCTTCAATTTATCGAGCAGGAATTCGGTCGCATCTACCGCACCCATTGGGTTGAGGATACGACGCAGCACGTAAATTTTCGACAGGTCGCCAGCTTCCACCAGCAATTCTTCTTTGCGCGTTCCAGACTTCATAATGTCGATAGCTGGGAAAACCCGCTTGTCCGAAATTTTCCGATCCAGCACAATTTCGGAGTTACCCGTTCCTTTGAATTCTTCAAAGATAACCTCATCCATCCGTGATCCAGTTTCAATAAGCGCGGTTGAGATAATTGTCAGCGAGCCACCGTCTTCAATATTACGCGCAGCACCGAAAAAGCGTTTCGGGCGCTGCAGCGCATTGGCATCCACACCACCGGTCAGCACCTTACCAGAGCTTGGCACCACGGTGTTATACGCACGTCCCAAACGGGTAATACTATCGAGCAAGATAACCACATCGCGGCCATGCTCCACCAGACGCTTGGCTTTCTCAATCACCATTTCCGCAACTTGCACGTGTCGCGTTGCTGGCTCATCAAAGGTCGAGGCAACCACTTCGCCGTGCACCGAACGTTGCATGTCCGTCACTTCTTCAGGGCGCTCATCAATGAGCAACACAATGAGATAGCACTCCGGGTGATTAGCAGCGATCGACTTAGCGATGTTCTGCATCAGCACCGTTTTACCGGTGCGCGGCGGCGCCACAATCAGGGCGCGTTGGCCTTTGCCGAGCGGTGCCACGATATCAATAATACGCGAGGATAAATCTTTGTTCGTTGGGTCTTCTACTTCCATCGCAAACGCGCTGTCTGGGTAGAGCGGCGTCAAATTATCAAAATGTACTTTCTGGCGAGCTTTTTCTGGGTCTTCAAAATTAATGCCGTTTAACTTCAACAAAGCAAAATAGCGTTCGCCGTCTTTGGGCCCACGAATTTCACCCTCTACCGTATCGCCGGTTCGTAGCGAGAAGCGACGAATTTGGCTCGGGCTTACATAAATATCATCCGGGCCTGGCAAATAATTAGCATCGGGGGAGCGCAAGAAACCAAAGCCGTCTTGCAGCACTTCCATCACGCCTTCGCCGATAATGGTGATGTTATCTTCCGCCAGTCTTTTCAAAATGGCGAACAGCATGTCTTGCTTCAACATGGTGGAAGCGTTTTCGATCTCATGTTCCTCGGCAAAGGCCAATAGCTCGGTCGGCGATTTGCTTTTCAAGTGCTCGAGTTTGATTTGATCTGTCATGTCGTCCATAATTTTATCCATAGAAGGCGCGCGCGAAAGGGCGGCTGAATTGATTTTTAAAAAGGGAATGAGCTCGAAATATCTGAAAAGATGGCGAAGCTTTAAGTGCGAAGACCCCCAGTATAATCAAAAACTAGGGTTTTCACAAGCACCCTTGCAAAGCGTCTCTAAAACGGTTGGACGACGACCAAAATGACGATGAAAACCGTAAGCACAGGCGGAATTTCATTGATCATCCGATAGAACCGAGAAGACCGGGGCAGGCTCTGTGTCAGAAACTTTTTCCGCGTGGACGCCAAAAACCCATGATAGCCCGTCAAGATAACCACCAAGGCAAGCTTCGCGTGCAGCCACCCCCCAGCGCTATCTAGAAAGCCCGACCGCAAAATTAAACTAAGTCCCAAAACCCAAGCCACTAGCATGGCCGGCGTCATGATGATGCGCAGCAGGTTTTTTTCCATGGTTTCAAATATCGTAAAAGGCTCGCCAGCTTCCATCGCCTCTGCATGGTAGACAAAAAGCCTTGGCAAATAATACATGCCCGCCATCCAAAACATCACAGCGATAATATGAAACGCTAAAATCCATGGATATATATCAGCTAAAAAATCGCGCATTTAGATTATCCTTGTCGAACCAATTGCATCAATTTTTCCACGTGCTCAGGCGGCGTTTGCGGCACAATACCATGGCCCAAATTAAAGATATAATGACGGCCCTCAAAGTCTTTTTTAATGTCCGCCACCGCTTGCTCCAAGGCTTCTCCACCGGCCACCAAGACCATGGGATCCAAATTGCCTTGTAAAACGATATTTTCAGGCACGGTTTCAACCATCGCTTTTCGGTCGGCGCTGGTATCCAGTCCTAAAACTTGCACGCCAGTGCGCGCCACATAGTCTGCCATATCGCAACTGGCGGCCCGCGGGAAACCAATAATCGGAACCTGCACGCCACGCGCACGCAATCCCTCCACAATAGCTGCGACAGGTGCCACGCACCAAAGTTCAAAGTCTTCGCCGTGCAAAGAAGCCGCCCAGCTTTCAAACAATTGTAAGACTTCGGCTCCTGCATCCACTTGCGCGGCCAGGTAATCAATGGTGGCAGCCACAATGATATCCATTAGCCCTTGAAAGGCTTCTGGGTCTTTTTGAGCCAGCTCACGAGCCGGCGCCTGATCGGGAGTTCCCCGTCCAGCCACCATATAGGTCGCCACGGTCCAAGGGGCACCTGCAAAACCGATGAGGGCGGTCTCTTTTGGCAGAGAGTGAGATAGTCTGGAGACGGTTTCGATAATCGGCTCTAAATGCTCGGTTACTTTATCGAGCGACAGGCTTTGGGCTGACACCACCGGGTCTAGGCGCGGGCCCTCTCCTGTTTCAAACCAAACCTTTTGACCCAAAGCATCTGGAATAAGCAGAATATCTGCAAATAAAATCGCCGCATCAAATCCATACCGCCGAATAGGCTGCAAGGTTACTTCCTCAGCGAAGGCTGGATTATAGCAGAGATCTAAAAACCCACCGGCTGTTTCGCGCAAGGCCCTGTATTCAGGTAAATAACGACCCGCTTGGCGCATAAGCCAAATAGGCGGCACGTCGTTTACGCTTGTGCCTTTTGGCTTGGTTGTCTCGTCTCTGGCGGCTGCGCCAGATAGAGTTTTTAAAAATGGTTTCATGCTCATGCCACCTTCTTAACTTCCTTTGTATTATTAATATACTAAAGAAGTAGTAGTAGTAGTGTCGCAGTCTAGCTGAGGATTATTTGGTTTTGGGGAAACCATACACATTTTAAACCTCACAAAAAACGCCTGTGAAGACTGGGGGTAACCTTATTTGCATGTTAATAAACTTGCTTAAAGCCCGATTTTCGGGCTTTCTGTGAACCTGTGAACAGCGGGCATAATGGGGATAAAACCGGCGGGACTTCGTGAATTTTGTTATCCCCGTAATCCCCAATCGATATAATCGATTTAATAAATCGCCTTAAACCCTAGGCATGAAAAAGGAACAGTGGGGACGAAATTTCTTGGCTTGCCGCACGGAGCGACTTATCCTCGTTATTCACATAATCCACAATGGAAAGGCAGCCCCTCGCGGCTCCTAAAGTGAGCAGAAAAGGACGTGCACTCGTGAAGTATTTTCACCTGCATTTAATCTCGGATAGCACCGGCGAAACCATCCAAGCGGTGGCGCGCGCCGTATGCGCACAATTCGTGGAAGCCCAGCCCGTAGAACACATTTACGGCTTGGTGCGCGGCAAGAAAGCGCTCGACCGAGCCTTGGCTGAATTGGCCGAAAACCCTGGCCCCGTTATGTATTCTATTTTGGATGATGCGCTTCGCGCCAATTTGCACAGTGTGTGCGAAAAACTAGCCGTGCCGTGTCTCTCGGTATTGGAGCCTTTTGTGAACCAATTGGCACCCTACCTAAATGTTGTGGCCAGCGGCAAGCCGGGTGGCCAGCACGCTATGGACACAGATTATTTTCGCCGCATCAACGCGCTCAATTATACCATTCAACATGATGACGGGCAGAGCCAGAACGATTTAGACACGGCGGATATTATTTTAACGGGCGTGAGCCGCACTTCGAAAACACCGACGTGCATTTACTTGGCCAACCGTGGATATAAGTCTGCCAATGTGCCTTTGGTGCCGGGCCTCGACCCGCCAAGTGAATTGCTAGTAGCTAAAAACCCGCTGATTGTTGGTCTTTTGAACAGTCCTGAGCGGTTGCGCGCTATCCGCCGGAACCGACTTTTGTCGCTCAATGAAGAGAATGAAACAGAGTATATCGACCCTGAGCTCATCCGTGCCGAGATCGCGGATGCGCGGCGATTGTTTGCTCGCCAGCGCTGGCCGGTTATCGATGTAACGCGCCGCTCGGTAGAAGAAATCGCCAGCGCTGTTTTAAACCTATATCAAGACCATGAGAAAGCCCGCGATGCCCGCCCGTAGGCGAGCCCCTGAGTTTGCGGATAGGAGAAAACATGCAGTTAACGAAAAAACTAACCTTGGCGTCTAAAAGCCAAATTCGCGCGCAAGTCTTAGCCGGCGCTGGCGTGGCCTTTGATGTGGCCCCTTCTGGGGTCGATGAAGAGGCTTTGAAAGCCATACACTCTGGAGATGCAGCGGGCTTAGCGGTCGGGTTGGCGCAAGCCAAAGCGAAGGCCGTTCATGCTGACGGGTTGATTATCGGCGCGGATCAAATATTACAATGCGACGGTGTTTTATATGATAAGCCGCGCGACATGAAAGAAGCGCGAGCCAACTTACAAAAGTTTCGCGGGCGCACGCATTATCTCATCGGCGGCGTGGTTCTGGTGGAGGACGGGCAAACCGTCTGGTCTCACCACCAAAAAGTATCGCTGGCCGTGCGAGATTTTTCGGATGCTTTTCTCGACGCTTATATAGAAGAGGCAGGCGACAAAATACTAGCTTCCGTTGGATGTTATCAGCTCGAGGGCCTTGGCTCTCATTTGTTTGACAGTATTGATGGCGATTATTTCTCGACGCTCGGCCTACCGCTCTTGCCGCTTTTACAGGCATTGCGCGAACATGGCGGGTTGGTCGCTTAATGACAGGCGCATCGCAAAAAGCGGGTATCATTGGTTGGCCAGTTAGCCATTCGCGCTCGCCTCTTATTCATACCTATTGGATGCAAAAACACTACATCCAAGCGAGTTATGAGCGGTGCCCCATAAACCCTGCCGATGACTTTCGCCAAGCTTTGCAGGCTCTGGCGCAAGACGGTTTTGTGGGCGCGAATGTCACGATTCCGCATAAAGAAAATGCCTTTGCCGCCGTAGACTCGCGCACCGAAGCGGCAGAGAAATTGGGCGCGGTAAATACAATCGTTTTACAAAACGGGCGCCTCTTGGGGGCAAACACGGACGGCGCTGGCTTTATTGCCAGTCTGGAGGCGGGATCGCAAAACCAAAAATGGCGCGAACAACCCGCCCTCGTGCTAGGTGCGGGCGGCGCGGCGCGGGCCGTTTTGGTGGCGCTTGAACAAGCTGGGGTTCACGACATTCGCTTGGTTAACCGCACCCGCGCAAGGGCTGAGGCGCTGGCGCCTTTGTGTACCAAAGGCCTATTGATTGGCGATTGGGAGGCGCGCGAAGACATGGCGCAAGACTGTGGCCTATTGGTCAATACGTCTAGTTTGGGCATGCAAGGCGCGGCCCCGTTAGACATGGGGCTAGATAATTTGGCCGCAGGCGCGCTGGTTACGGATATTGTTTATACGCCGCTGGAGACAGATTTATTGGCGCGCGCTCGGGCTTCGGGTTTTGGCGCTATCGATGGGTTGGGCATGTTGATGCATCAGGCGGCGCTGTCGTTTGAAATGTGGTTTGGCGTGCGCCCTGAAGTAGAGGAACCTCTGCACGCGCTTTTGGTAAAAGACCTGGCTTGAAAATAAGCCACCATTGGTTTGGGAGATGTGACTTTGTATTTAATTGGACTGACGGGCTCTATCGGAATGGGCAAAACACAAACTGCCGCTTTGTTTGAGGCAGAGGGCGTGCCGCGCTATGACGCCGATGCAGCTGTGCATGCGCTTTATCAAAAAGGCGGCGCGGCTGTCGCCCAAATTGGGGAGTTAGTGCCCGAGGCAATTGTCGATGGTGGTGTCGACCGCGGTGTTCTGGGACAAGTGGTTTTAAAAGATGCGGAAAAGTTAAAAGCGCTGGAGGCTCTGGTTCACCCTTTGGCGGGCCAATCTCAAATGCACTTTTTGGCCGAGCAAATAGCCGCCAACGCCTCGGCCGTGTTATTGGATATTCCTCTGTTGTTTGAAACCGGCGGGCAAGATTATGTCGACTGCGTGGTTGTGGTTTCGGCACCGTTTGAGCTGCAGCGTGAGCGCGTGCTGGCACGCCCCGGCATGAGCGAAGAGCGGTTCATGGATATTCTCGCCAAACAAGTGCCCGATGAGGACAAGCGCGCGCGGGCTGACTTTATTGTGGACAGCTCGATATCGGTAGAAGACGCCCACGCCCAAGTGCGTGCTATTCTAGACCAGATAAAAGGCCGTCGAGGCACGGCCTATGAGGCGCGCAAAAGCCGCTTTGAAACTCGCAACTCATAAGGACACGGGCCCCCATGCGCGAAATTGTTTTTGATACGGAGACGACGGGCCTTAGCCCCAAGAATGGCGACCGCGTTGTAGAGATAGGTTGTTTGGAGCTGTTCAATCGGTTGCCAACTGGCGAGACGTTGCATGTTTATCTAAACCCCGAGCGCGATATGCCTAGCGAGGCCGAAGCAGTGCATGGTCTCTCTCAGAGTTTTTTGGCCGACAAACCTTTATTCGCGGATGTGGCGGATGGCTTTTTGGCTTTCGTGGGGGATGCGGCTTTGATTGCCCATAATGCGAGTTTTGATATGCGGTTTATCAACGCCGAGCTGAAGGCTTGCGGGCGGCCTGATTTGAGCGACCATGAGGTGATTGATACCTTGGCGATGGCGCGGAAAAAATTCCCGGGCTCGCCGGCCAGCCTCGATGCTTTGTGCAAGCGGTTTAATGTTGATACATCTAGCCGCGAGCTGCACGGCGCGCTCATTGATAGTGAATTATTGGCTGGCGTTTATTTGGAGCTGATGGGCGGGCGCCAGACCGGCATGATATTCGAGAAGAAACAGCAACAAGACCAAGCGGGCGGTCTGTCTCCACGCCAGCCCAAAAAGCGACGCTTGAATCCGCTACCCTCTCGCCTCAGCCGAGAGGAAAAAGCCGCGCATGCAGATTTCTTGGAAAAGTTTCCAAGGCGAGCCCTTTGGCTTGGCGAGGAAGAGGGCTTGGCGAGGAAGAGCTAGGCCCCGAAAGCCATTAAGCTCAGCGCGCCTCTAGTTTAAGGTTTCATCCTTAGCGCCACCGTCTGCGCCATCTTCGCTTTGTTGATATAAGGCCATGAAATCGATGGGATCGAGCATGATTGGCGGATAGCCACCATCGCGCGTGGCGTCTGCCAATACGCGGCGGGCGAAAGGAAATAATTGGCGCGGCGCTTCAATTAGCAGTACCGGCTTAATGTCTTCTTCCGCCACGTTCATCAGGCGGAAGATACCGCAATATTCCAACTCGGCAATAAACTGCACGGCCTCTTCGCTGTCTGTCGAGCTGTCGGCGGGGCTTTTGGCTTCGATGCGAAACTTTAAGCCGACTTCAAAATCCGTGTCAGATAATTTGCGGGCGCCGACGTTGGCATTCACACCAATTTCAGGGTTTTCGCCAGCAGCAAAATTTGGCGCGCCAGGGTTTTCAAACGATAGGTCGCGGACATATTGAACCATAATTTGCAAGCCGGGCTGGGTTTCTGGAGTGGGGGTTTCTTCGGCCATGGGGCTCTCCTATCGAGGAATTTCAATTACGGATTAGTGTGTCTGATATTTGCCATATTTTGGCGCGCGACAAAACTTATTTATTGGGGGGGTCGCGCTCGCCGTCTTCTACCCGAAAATCGCCATCAATAATGTCTGGTGCAGGGCTTCTTGATGAAGAGCCTCTTGATGCATTGTCCCTCGACGTAGTGTCCCTCGACGTAGTGTCTTTTGGCGTGGGGATGGGCTCGTTTGCATTCGGGGATTGGCGAGCTTGAAAACCACGCATGACATGCGGCATTAGCGCCGCCAAGACTGTTTCCAAAACCAAAAGGCGCGTCCAGCGCAGCATCAGCAGCAGCCCTAGGCCATCGGTGAAAAACCCGGGCAGCACCAATAAAACGCCACCCAGAATAATCAAGACGCCATGTCCAACAGCGGCCAGCGGCGGGCGGCCGTGCTTTTGGGCCGCTTGGGCTTCTGCAAGAACGCTCATGCCTTGGCTCCGCATTCGGCCCATGCCCCAAAAGGCAGTGGCGAATACCAAGACAAGGGTCCAGCCTGCGCCAATAGCGCTGCCGACTTCGATAAACAAATAAATTTCCAACCCGAGGGTAAGGATGAGCACCGTGAGAAATGGGCCAAACATAGGGTCTCCTTTGCTGCGCCAGCATAGCGCAGTTCTGATATATGGCCAGAGCTTTGCAATTGTGCAAAAAACCCCCATATATAGTAAGCTCGCGCCTCTGCTGTAGATAGGCACGAAACCTTATTTTGAAAAGAGATCCGCCATGGACCCGGTTAATTTAATTCTTCTTATTGTTGTGGTGCTGATTGGCATGAAGCTGCGCTCCATTTTGGGCTTTCGCAACGATGACGAAAAACCCAGCTCGCGTGCCGATGCCTATCGGCTCAATCGAGATGCCTTCGAAAATAAATCAGATGCGCCAGACCCAAAACAGCCCTCGGATGCGCAACCGCAAGGCCTGCAAGAGGCGACCGCTCCCCTCGAAGGTCAGCCAGTGCCTGCGCTGGACGAGCCAGAAGCGCCGCTAGAGATCGAAGAAACCAAACAAACCAACGGCCGCGGATTGGCATATTTGCTCCGTGTGGATCCTGGCTTCGATGAAGCTGGTTTTGTGGATGGCGCCGCGCGCGCCTATGAAATGATTTTAACGGCCTTTGCCGATGGCGATATTTCTGACGTGAAAGGCTTTTTGGGCGCCGATGTGGCGGCTGGCTTTGAGGCCGCGATTGACGACCGGCAAGCGCAAGGTCAGCAATTAGTCACGCGGATATTGCGTGTAGATCGCCCGGTTCTCGAAGACGCCCGTTTTGAAAATGAAAAAGTGCAATTAGACGTGCGCTTCCGCGCGGAGCTTATTTCCTTCACCGCAGGCCTCGAAGATACAATTGACGAAGCTGCTTTGCCTGCCCCCAAAACGACTTTAGACATTTGGACCTTTGAGCGCGCCCAAGGCGCTGCAGACCCAAGCTGGGCTTTGGTCGCAACCCAAAGCGCCTAATTGTGGCGCCGCGAGCCCCAAAAGATGATGGCAAAAAGGCTTGGGTTAAGGTAACCGAGCAGGCGACGCCGCTTGACCCAAAGAAACAAAACCGCCATATCGAGAAAACCGCCTCGAAATTAGAAAAAAAGCCCAAGAAAGCGGCTGTCTCAGCTCCATTATCAGCACCAATCTCAGGGTCGCCAGTATCTGTAAAACCGGCCCCGCAAGGCGCGCCAAGAGCTCCTTTTGAGGCCGATAAGCCACCTCCTTTGCCTCAGATTGAACAAAAATCACGCCGCCGTTTGGGTCGCGGTTCGGTAGACATAGAGGCGCGGCTTGATTTGCATGGATTTACCGCTGGGGAGGCGCAAGCGGCGCTGACCCGATTTATCGAGCATTGTTTTGTGCAGCGGTTTACTTGGGTCTTGGTTATCACTGGAAAAGGCGTGCGCGGTGAGGGGGTTTTACGAAAAGGCCTGCCGCAATGGCTATCGAGCCCGCCGCTGTCCAACCGCGTGGTGGCATTTGACGCGGCAGCCCCTTCGCATGGCGGCGATGGTGCGTATTATTTACGGTTGCGAAAAGCAAAACGCCAGCCAGAGTAAATACCGTGGGCCTCATGTGGCGCTCGTGTGGGAGTGTTTTTTCGCACTTTTATCTAGCGCTAACACACTTTTATCTAGCGCTACCGCTATGCATATCCCTGCCACTTTGCTACAAAGAGCTTACTTAAGCGACCCAAGCTGCGGTGCGGGTCTATGGCAGCCAGTTAATTTGAAAAGGATGGCTTTATGTCTCAAGCCTCTCAGCCACGCCCAGCCCCTCAGTCACGCAAAGCTAAGGCTTCGCGCGCGACCAAAGAAACCTCCATCTCTGTTGCGGTTAATCTCGACGGCAGTGGCGAATATAATGTCAGCACGGGCATTGGGTTTTTAGACCACATGCTCGAGCAGCTTTCGCGCCACTCTCTCATCGACATTGATGTGCAAGCCAAAGGCGATCTGCATATTGATTTTCACCACACCACAGAAGACACAGGCATTGTTCTGGGCGAGGCGGTTCGCGATGCGCTGGGCGATTTCAAAGGTCTGACGCGCTACGGCAGCGCGACCATCCCGATGGATGAAACCTGCTCGCGTGTCTCGCTAGATGTGTCGCAACGGCCCTACTTAATTTGGGACGTTAATTTCACCAAACCGAAGCTTGGCGATATGGATACAGAATTGTTCAAAGAATGGTTCCAGGCCTTCGCGCAAAGTGCGGGCATTACGCTGCATGTTGAAAATATGTATGGCGAGAATAATCACCATATTGTCGAAAGCTGCTTTAAGGCTCTGGCGCGCGCCCTGCGCCAAGCTATTGAAATTGACCCCCGCAAAGCCGATGAGGTGCCCTCCACCAAGGGTGTGCTCGGCAGTTGATAGGCGCCTAAATCGTGAGCATCGCTATCATTGACTACGGCTCTGGCAATCTGCGTTCGGCAGAAAAGTCTTTCGCACGCATGGCCAAAGGCCGCGAGATTACGCTCACCGCAAACCCAGATGTCGTTGCGAAAGCCGACCATATTATATTGCCAGGTGTCGGCGCTTTCGGCGATTGCGCCAAGGGCCTGCGCGGCATCGATGGCATGGTGGAAGCGCTAAGCGAGCGCGTGCTAAATCACGGCCGCCCGTTTTTGGGTATTTGTGTTGGCATGCAATTGCTTTGTGCCAAGGGCCGTGAGCGCGGGCTCCATGAGGGGCTTGGCTGGCTCGACGCTGAAGTGCATCCGCTGGATGTGGCGCCCGAGTTGAAGGTGCCGCATATGGGCTGGAATAATTTGCAACTCTCGGGCTCTCATAAGGTCTTGGATGGGCTGGATGGCAAGGACGTCTATTTTGTGCATGGCTTTGCCGCCAAGTTTTCCGGCGAGGCTGGCGACATCGCGGCTCACGTGGACTATGGCGGCCCTGTGGTGGCGGCGGTCGCGCACGATAGTTTTATTGGCACGCAATTTCACCCCGAAAAAAGTCAGCAAGCGGGCCTGCAGTTAATTGAAAACTTTTTGGAGTGGCGGCCGTGATTATTTTTCCAGCGATTGATTTAAAGCAAGGGCGCTGTGTGCGCCTCGAGCAAGGCGACATGGATCGCGCCACCATCTTCAATGATGACCCAGCCGACCAAGCCCGCTCGTTCTCCGAACAGGGGTTTTCGCATTTGCACATTATCGATTTGGATGGCGCTTTTGCCGGCGAGCCGGTTAACCGCGCGGCCGTGGAGGCGATTGTTAAAGCGACGCCAGCTAAAACCCAATTGGGCGGCGGCATTCGCACTATGGCTGCCATCGAGGCTTGGCTAGAGGCGGGCATTGGTCGCGTCATTCTCGGCACCGCCGCTTTGCGCAACCCGCAATTGGTCAAACAGGCCTGCGCGGCTTTTCCAAATCAAGTGGCCGTGGGCATTGATGCGCGCGGCGGATTTGTGGCCGTCGAAGGCTGGGCGGAAGACACGCAAATGAAAGTGCATGACTTGGCTGGCGTGTTCGAAGATGTCGGCGTGGCCGCGCTTATTTATACAGATATCGACCGCGATGGATTGCTCAAAGGCGTGAATTTGGACGCCACCGCCGAGCTAGCTCGCGCGACCTCCATTCCCGTAATCGCCTCGGGTGGCCTCGCAGGCATTGATGATGTAACCCAGCTTTTGGCGCATGAGAGCAGCGGCATCGTCGGCGCCATTTCGGGTCGCGCGCTTTATGATGGTCGCTTGAATGCGGCCGAAGTCTTGGCCCTTGAAGGGGTCCTATAATGTTAAAGATACGCATCATCCCTTGTCTTGATGTGCACGAGGGCCGCGTTGTCAAAGGCGTCAATTTTGTCGATTTGATAGATGCGGGCGACCCTGTAGAGGCGGCGCGCGCCTATGATGCGGCGGGCGCGGATGAGCTGTGTTTTCTAGATATTTCAGCCAGCCACGAAGGGCGCGATACGCTCATCGATGTGGTTCGACGCACGGCCGAGCAATGTTTCATGCCGCTCACGGTAGGCGGCGGCGTGCGCAAGGTCGAAGACGTGCGCAATCTTTTATTGGCAGGCGCGGATAAAGTTTCGTTCAACACCGCCGCCGTGCGAGACCCAGATGTGGTCAATGCCGCATCCGAAAAATTTGGCGCGCAATGTATTGTGGTCGCCATGGATGCCAAGCAAGTTGATGAAGGCAGATGGGAAATTTTCACCCATGGGGGCCGCGAGGCGACGGGTATTGAGGCCGTGGGCTTTGCAAGGCAAATGGCGGCACGCGGGGCAGGAGAGATTTTGCTGACCTCGATGGATCGCGACGGCACAAAATCAGGTTTTGACTTAACCCTGACCCGTGCCATCGCAGATGCCGTGCCTGTGCCGGTCATCGCATCCGGCGGCGTTGGCACGCTGCAGCATTTGGTCGAAGGGGTCAGCCAAGGCCATGCCAGTGCCGTTTTGGCGGCGTCGATTTTCCATTTTGGAACGTTCACCATTGGCGAAGCAAAAGCGGCCATGGCCAAAGCTGGGCTTCAGGTTCGCGCGCCCTTGGATAGTAACGCATGATTGCTTTCTTGGAAAAAAACCTCAACCCTGATATCACAGACCCGGTGGGAAGAGGAGACTGACGATGAGCGACTTTGGCTTTTTAGATGAGTTATTCGGCGAAATTGAAAAACGCCGTGGCGCCGCGCCCGAAGAGAGCTATTCGGCGCAATTGATGGCCGACCTACCCCGCGCCGCGCGCAAGCTTGGCGAAGAGGGAGTTGAGGCTGTGGTGGCTGCGCTTTCGGGCAGCGATGACGAACTGCTGGGCGAGTTGGCCGACCTCACGTATCACCTATTGGTGGTTTTGGCTGCGCGCGGATTGACGCCGGAACAAGTGGTAGGGGAGCTAAAAAAACGCCAAGGCGTTTCTGGCCTTACCGAAAAAGCGTCTCGCGGATAAATAAAAGAAGCCAGTCCATGACCGATATGATCAATGATAGTCGCGAGATATCGCCTTACCGTTCGTTCAATGCGGATGAGTGGGGGGAGCTGCGCAAAGATGCCAAATTAACCTTGGTCGAAAGCGAGCTGGAAAAGCTGCGCGGTCTTGGCGAGACGGTGTCTCTGGCGGAAGTAGAAGAAATTTATTTGCCATTGTCGCGTCTGCTTAATTTTTATGTCGAGGCCAGCCAAGGCCTCTATGGCGCCACCAATGCTTTTCTAGGCCGCGAAGTTAAAGTGCCCTTTATTATTGGCGTGGCAGGTTCCGTAGCTGTTGGGAAAAGCACCACCTCACGGATTTTGCGCGAGATGCTGGCTCGCTGGCCGTCGCACCCTAAAGTAGACCTGGTGACTACCGATGGGTTTTTATTCCCCAATGCGGTTTTAGAAGAGCGCGATTTAATGCAGCGTAAGGGATTTCCAGAGAGCTTTGACTTGCGCCGCATGCGCCGCTTTCTGGCCGAGGTTAAATCGGGCCAGGCGCATGTTGAGGCGCCGGTATATTCGCATGTGGCTTATGATATTTTGCCGGATGATAAAATCACCGTCTCGCAGCCGGACATTCTTATTGTCGAAGGCTTGAACGTTCTCCAGCCCGCGCTTCTGGCGAAAGAAGGCACGGAAATTCCTTTTGTCTCTGATTATTTTGATTTCTCGATTTATATCGATGCCGAAGATGAGGTTATTCAACGTTGGTATGTGGAGCGCTTCATGTCGCTACAAAAAACCGCTTTCCGAAAACCCGGCGCTTATTTCCAACGCTACGCAGAGTTGAACGAGCAGCAAGCGCGCGACATGGCCGTAGATATTTGGACACGGATTAATCTCAAAAACTTAGAAGAGAATGTGCTGCCGACCCGTGCGCGAGCCGACTTGATTTTACACAAAAGCGACGATCATCGAATTAACCGTGTGCTGCTGCGCAAAATCTAATCTTTAAAGCGTCAGGCCTTGGGCTTTGAGCTGGGCGCCAACATCGGTTTGCGGACGCGGCCCGAATTGGCGGATCACGTGACTGGCGGCGATGATGCCCATTTTACCCGCAATTTCTAGTGAATGACCACGGTGCAGGCCGGCCAGAAAGCCAGCCGCAAATTGGTCGCCGGCGCCTGTGAGGTCGACGATGTCCTCGACTTTTTGCGCTGCGATTTTGGTTGTGTCTGCGCCGTCGAAAACAACCGCGCCATCGGCGCCATAGGTTACAGCGCCCAGCAGGTTGCGCGCGGCAAAATGCGGCGCTAATGCGCTCGGGTCTTGGCTGCCAAATAGGGCGGCAATTTCGGTTTCATTGGCCAGCAGAATATCGATGTGGCTGTCCAACAGGCTCATAAAGTCAGCGTGATGGCGGGTCACGCAAAATCCATCGGCCAAGGAAAACCCGACCTTGCCGCCTTGGGCATGCACGCGCTCGGCGGCGTCGAGAAAGGCTTGGCGCGCGCTTGGGCTGTCCCAAATATACCCCTCGGCGAAAAACAAACCGGTTTGTGCCAGCACCGCTTCGTCCAAATCGTCGGGCGAGGTGGTAACCGAGGCGCCCAATACGGTGTGCATGGTGCGCTCGGCGTCGGGGGTGACCAGCACGAGACAGTGGCCGGTCGGCAGGCTGGCTTCGGGGCGGCTTGGAAAAGCGACCTTGAGCTGTTGGAAGGCGTCAGAAAAAACTTGGCCCAGAGCATCCTTGCCAACTTTGCCGATAAAGCCGGTGGCCAGACCGAGGCTGGCCATGCCCGCCACGCTATTGGCGGCCGAGCCGCCGGGCTGGTGGGTATGCACGGATACAGATTTTTGCAAGCCCACGGATTGGTCGGGCTCGATTAAAGACATGGAAGCCTTGGGGCTACCCAGCGCTTCCAGTTCGGCGTCTTGCACATCGGCGAAAAGATCGACCAAGGCGGCGCCCATTCCGGTAATCAGGGGGGTGGCATCAGAAGCAAAATCGGTCATATCGTATATCTCTCTTGCGCTAAGCGTTTTCGGTTTTTGGCTTGAACCGACATAGGTCGTGCACCAAGCAATTATAACATTTGGGTTTGCGGGCCAAACAAACATAGCGGCCATGCAAAATCAACCAATGATGGGCGTGGCGCCGATAGGGGTCTTGGATGCGTCGGTCGAGCTTTTTTTCTACCGCTAGCTCCGTTTTGCCCGGCGCCAATCCAGTGCGATTGGAGACGCGAAACACATGTGTGTCGACGGCAAAAGTAGCCACGCCAAAAGCTTCGTTCATCACCACATTGGCGGTCTTGCGCCCCACGCCCGGCAGGCCCAGTAAGCTTTCCATATCGTTGGGAACGGTGCTGTTGTGCTCGGCGATCAATTGCTGCGAAAGAGCGAAAACATTTTTGGCTTTATTGCGATACAGGCCGATGGTTTTCACTTCGTCGCGAATGGTCGCCTCGCCCAAGGCCACCATTTTCTCGGGCGTATCGGCGCGGGCGAACAGCGTTTTGGTGGCTTTATTGACGCCAATATCAGTGGCTTGCGCGGACAGCACAACGGCCACCAACAGTGTGAAATGATTAGAGAAATCAAGCTCGGTTCGCGGCGCAGGGTCGTCGCGCGATAAGCGTTCGAAAAACTCGGGGATTTGGGCGACTTTCATGACCCCATCATAGCTAAATCATAAATCGGACGCCAGACTTGCTTCTTGGCGCGCGCGACTTAATTAACCCCCCATGGAAACGTTCACCGCCTTGCCGTCTAATTTCAGCCTTACCTTGCGACCCAACCGCTCGTTGTCGCAGCGTGGGTTTTTGTGGCTGATGGCGGTTTTCGGCGGCGCTTCTTTTGCCCTTGGTGGCTATTTTTGGTTGCTTGGCGCTTGGCCCGTGTTTGGCTTTTTTGGTCTGGACGTGGTGCTTCTATATTTCTTTTTCCGCTTAAATTACCGCTATGCGCGCCGCTATGAAACTTTGGCGATGCGAGACGGCAAGTTAATTTTCGGGCAGGTATCTGCCACGGGGCTGTCGCGTGAATGGTCGTTCGACCCCTATTGGGTGCGCCCTAAGCTAGAACGCTTAGGCCAAGACGGCGAAGACATCGGCAATCTGATTTTGTCGAGCCACGGAAAATATGTTTCGGTCGGGGCTTTTTTGTCGCCGGACGAGCGAGCTGAATTGGCAGCTCGGTTGCAGCTCAGCCTCAAACAAATAATCAACGCTGGCCCCGCCCCGCAAGGCGATGAGGCTAGCCCAGATTACGGGCAACGTGCCTAATTAATGTGCCTAATTAGAGTTTACAGCTCGAGAATTTCCTTCGACGTCACATTGCCTTGCGCATCAAGCTCATAACAATAGGGCACGCCGGTGCCGATGTTCACATCGATAATCTCTTCTGAGTTCAAGCCGTCCAATTGCATCACCAGAGCGCGCAAACTATTGCCATGCGCGGCGATGAGAATGTCATTGCCTTGCTTGAGCAGCGGCATAATTTCGGCATCGAAATAGGGCAATACCCGATCGGCTGTGTCTTTAAGGCTCTCGCCACCCGGGGGCGGTATGTCGAAAGAACGACGCCAAATATGCACTTGGTCTTCGCCCCATTTTTCGCGCGCGTCATCTTTATTGAGGCCAGCCAGATCGCCATAGTCGCGCTCGTTCAAAGCTTCGTGGCGTGTGGTGGGCAGGTCGCCGCCCGGCAAAAGGTCTTCCAGCAAAAGGGCGAGGGTTTTTTGCGCGCGTTGCAAATTGGAGGTGAAAGCCAAATCAAATTTAGCGCCCGCGGCCTTTAAGGCGCGCCCTGCCGCATGCGCTTCGTCGACGCCTTGGGCGGTAAGGTCTGGGTCGCGCCAGCCCGTAAATAGGTTCTTTTCATTCCATTCACTTTGGCCGTGACGCACTAAAACAAGGCGGCTCATACTCTAATCCTCTTCAACTTTTTGTAAGAAATCTCTTGGGTTACTTGGGATCTTTCAGACCTAAAACATGTTGCATGTCATATAGGCCTTCAGCCTGTGAATGGGCCCAAAGGGCGGCTTTTAGCGCCCCACGAGCAAAAATATCGCGCGTCTCGGCGCGGTGGCCAAGGCGAATTTGTTCGTTCTCGCCAGCCAAAATAATCTCATGGTCGCCCACAACAGAGCCGCCACGTAAAGCGGCAATGCCAATGTCGCCCGGGTTTCTGGCGCCAGTAATGCCATCGCGCCCGCTCTGCATTACTTTATCCAGAGCCACCTCGCGGCCTTGCGCGGCCGCGTCGGCCAATAGCAAAGCGGTTCCAGACGGCGCATCGACTTTATGGCGATGGTGCATGTCGAGAATTTCAATATCCCAATCGTCGCCCAAAGCGGCGGCCGCTTGTTGCACGAGGCCTGCCAGCAGGTTCACCCCAAGGCTCATATTGCCAGATTTGACGATTTTCGCATGCCGTGCGGCGGCTTCAATCTGCGCGGCTTGTTCGGCGTTAAACCCGGTTGTGCCGATGATGTGAACATTGCGCGCCTGTGCGGCGAGGCCCGCCAATTGCACACTGGCTTCGGGCACGGTGAAATCGATCACGCCATCGGCTTGGCGCATCAGCTCCAACGCATCGTCGGTCGCAACAATACCGCAAGCGTCTTGGCCAGTTAAACTGCCTAGGTCGTGGCCAAGGGCCGCACTTCCCGCAGGCTCAAGGCCTCCGACTAGCTCAAGCGTTTCGTCGGCTAAAATTAATTTGCTAAGTGCCCGACCCATGCGGCCAGCGCAGCCATTTACAATCAGTTTCATGTGACTTCCTATCTGGCCTTATAATAGCAGGCGCTCCGATAGACGTCGAGAGAGGAAAGCCTAATCTAAATCGCGAAAGGCTTGCGTGTCGGGATAATTGCTATCGTCGAGATTATCGCTCAGCGCATCCAAAAGCTTCTTCTGCGCGCGGCTGAGCCCCGTCGGGGTTTCAATATCAATTTGCACATAAAGGTCGCCGCTGCTGCGCGAGCGCAAAACCGGCATGCCTTTGCCGCGCAGGCGGAACTGTTGTCCGGCTTGGGCGCCTTCTGGCAGAGTGAGTTTGACTTTTTTGCCACCTAGCAGCGGCACTTCAATGGCCCCACCGCGAATGGCGATATGGAAAGGCACCGGCATGGAGCAAAATAAATCGGCGCCATCGCGTTGCAAAAACGCATGCGGGCGAAGATTTACGAACACATAGAGGTCGCCATTGCTGGCACCTTGCGGCCCGGCATTGCCTTCGCCAGACAAGCGAATGCGGGTGCCATCTTCGACACCAGCTGGAATGGAGACAGATAGATTGCGCGTTTGGGAAACTTGCCCGCGGCCGCTGCAATCGCGGCATGGGTCGCTAATGGTTTGGCCCGCACCATTGCATTGATGACAGGTGCGCTCGACCATAAAAAAGCCTTGTTGCGCGCGCACTTTGCCGTGCCCTTGGCAAACCGAACAGGTGGCCGGTTTGCTGCCCTCATTGGCGCCAGAGCCCGCGCAGGTGCCACAAGCGGCGGCGCGGTTTAATTTCAATTGGCGCTCGGTGCCATCAGAAGCTTCTTGCAGGGTTATCTCGACCTCGGCGCGTAAATCATCGCCGCGCCGCGCTTGTTGGCGTCGGCCACCGCCACCGCGGCCGCCTCCGAAAAACTCTTCGAAGATATCGCCCATGCCACCAAAGTCGTTGCCGAAGCCACCCCCTTGGCCGCCCCGGCCACCGCCATTTTCAAAAGCGGCATGGCCATATTGGTCATAGGCGGCGCGGTTTTGGTCATCTTTTAAAATCTCATAGGCCTCTGAGACTTCTTTAAACTTTTGCTCGGCCACCGCATCCCCCGGATTGAGATCCGGGTGATATTGTTTGGCCATCTTGCGATAGGCAGATTTTAGCCCCGCCGCATCCGCAGAGCGGTCGACGCCCAATAGCTCGTAATAATCGGCCTTGGCCATAACAGGCTTCCTTTTTTAGCGGGCACGCCCCCCGAAAGGGTCAAGATGGATTAAGACGCTTTTGGCTCGTCGTCACCCTCGCCTTTTGGCTCTGTAACATCTTCGAAATCAGCATCCACCACATTGGCGCCATCTTCATTGGCGTCTTGGGCGGCAGCCGCATCGCTTTCGGCTTGCTGGGCTTTATAAACAGCTTCACCAATTTTCATTGCGGCTTCGCTAAGCGCCTGAGCTTTTTCGTTAATCGCATCATTGTCGTCGCCTTCTAGGGCTTCCTTCAAATCGGCAATTGCCGCTTCGGTCGCATCCTTGTCGCCAGCTTCGATGAGGCTTTCATTTTCGATGATCGATTTTTCGGTCGCATGAATAAGCCCTTCGGCGTTATTGCGCGCTTCCACCTGCTCACGACGGTCTTTATCTTCCGCGGCATTGGCTTCTGCATCTTTGACCATTTGCTCGATATCGTCATCGGACAATCCGCCCGAGGCTTCAATACGAATGTTTTGCTCTTTGCCCGTTGCCTTATCGGCCGCCGAGACGTTAACCAAGCCATTGGCATCAATATCAAAAGTCACTTCGATTTGCGGCACACCGCGCGGCGATGGTGGAATGCCTTCGAGGTTAAATTGGCCGAGCCCTTTGTTGTCTGCGGCCATCTCGCGCTCGCCTTGATAGACGGCGATGGTCACGGCCGATTGATTGTCATCGGCGGTAGAGAACACTTGGCTCTTTTTGGTTGGGATGGTGGTATTGCGATCGATGAGACGGGTAAACACGCCGCCCAAAGTTTCAATACCCAAAGACAAAGGCGTCACGTCTAGCAGCAGCACGTCTTTCACGTCGCCTTGCAAAACGCCCGCTTGAATGGTGGCGCCCATGGCAACTACTTCATCTGGGTTCACGCTCATGTTTGGCTCTTTGCCGAACACATCTTTAACGAAATCACGAATGCGCGGCATGCGGGTTTGACCGCCCACGAGCACAACTTCGTCGATATCTTTAATGTTAATGCCAGCGTCTTTAATGGCCGCCTCGCATGGGCCGCGCGTGCGTTGCACCAAAGTATCGACGAGCGATTCAAAGGCGGAGCGCGTCAGCTTCAAGTTCAAATGTTTTGGGCCGGAGGCATCGGCGGTAATAAATGGCAGGTTCACCTCGGTTTGGGCCGAAGAGGACAGCTCAATTTTGGCTTTTTCCGCAGCTTCTTTCAGGCGTTGCAGGGCTAGCTTGTCGCCGCGCAAATCAATGCCGTTTTCTTTGTGAAACTCGTCAGCCAAATGTTCAACCAAAGCCATATCGAAATCTTCGCCACCGAGGAACGTATCACCATTGGTGGACTTCACTTCGAATACGCCGTCGCCGATTTCCAAAATCGACACATCAAACGTGCCGCCACCTAGGTCATAGACTGCGATGGTTTGGCCGTCGTTTTTATCTAACCCATAGGCTAGAGCGGCCGCGGTTGGCTCGTTGATAATGCGTAACACTTCGAGGCCTGCAATCTTGCCGGCATCTTTGGTGGCTTGGCGCTGCGCGTCATTGAAGTAAGCTGGAACGGTAATCACCGCTTGGTCGACACTCTCGCCGAGGAAGCTTTCTGCGGTCTCTTTCATTTTTTGCAAAATAAAAGCCGAGACTTGCGATGGCGAATAAGGCTCGCCGGCGGCTTCTACCCAAGCATCTCCGCTATCGGAAGCGACGATGTTATAAGGCACCATATCGATGTCTTTTTTGGTTGCTGGGTCGTTAAACCGACGGCCAATCAGGCGCTTAATCGCAAATAATGTGTTGATAGGGTTCGTCACCGCTTGGCGTTTGGCGGGTTGACCGGTCAGGCGTTCGCCCTCTTCGGTAAACGCTACGACGGAAGGTGTCGTGCGCGCGCCTTCGGCGTTTTCAATCACTCGCGGCGTGCTGCCATCCATAACGGCAACACATGAGTTGGTGGTTCCCAAATCAATACCAATTACTTTGCCCATAATAAGCCTCGTCTCTTTTGCCCGCACGCGGCGGGTTTGTTTCATCTGGAGTTTATATAGGTAGCCAAAGGTTGGGCTACAAGGCTTCATCGTCATTTAGACGAGAAAAGCGTCATTTTCTGGCCTAGCCCCTAGGTATAGGGGGGCAGCCTTGGCTTGCTGTCTATATGCGGGTTAGTCTTTTGCAATCCCGACTTTGGCTGGGCGCAAAAGGCGCTCTTCCATTTGATAGCCGGTCTCAATCACATCGATAATCGTGCCTGCGTCTTGTCCCGTGCCTGGGGCTTCAAACAGAGCCTCGTGCAAATTGGGGTCAAATTTCTCACCCATCGGCGATAATACTTTTACTTTATGGCGCCCCAAGGCAGCCAAGAGGTCTCGCTCGGTGGCGGCCACGCCTTCCAGCACAGCTTGCACGGTTTCTGGCAGCGCGGCTCTGCTGGCGTCATCCATTTCGCTGGCAGCCTTCAGGGCGCGCTGCAGGTTATCGGCAACGCCCACCATGTCGCGGGCAAAACTCACGGCGCCATATTTCAACGCTTCGCTGCGGTCGCGCTCGGCGCGGCGGCGGGTGTTTTCCAGCTCGGCTAGCGTGCGCAAAACTTGGTCGTTCAACGTCGCGATTTGCTCTTCGGGTGTGGGTGGGGCTGGCGCCTCTTCGGGGGCTTCTTCTAGAGACGCCGCGCCCTCTTCTAGGTGCGCTTCCGCCGTGTCTGTCTCAGATACGGTCTCTTGGGTCTCTTGCTCCGCCTCAACTTCACTCGGCGTGTCCGTTTCGTTGATGTCTTTATCGTCGCTCATAGTTTCACTCACGGTTTGGTTTAAAGAGAAGGGTTTTCGCTCGCTTACGGTTCGGCGGGCGCCCTATTGAGGCTTAGGTAGGCGTCCTGCGACCTTAGGTCAAGGGGTCACGCGTTAAATCTATGCGATGGCGACTTGTTTCCCTAAGTCCGACAGGCTAGATAAAACGAAGCTATAATTTCAAGCCGTCTCTTTAAAGGAACTCGCATGACCCAGACTTCTTCTTCCGGCGATACAAAGCGCCCTTCTGGCCGCGCCGCCGATCAGCTACGCGCCGTCAGCCTTGAAACCAATGTTTCCAAACATGCGGAAGGTTCGTGCCTCGTGAAGTTTGGGGATACGCATGTCTTGTGCACTGCCTCGCTAGAAACCCGTGTGCCGCCTTGGTTGCGCGGTCAGGGCCGTGGTTGGGTGACGGCTGAATATGGCATGTTGCCTCGCTCAACAGGGTCGCGCATGCGCCGCGAAGCCAATGCTGGCAAGCAATCGGGCCGCACGCAAGAAATTCAACGTTTGATTGGTCGCAGTCTGCGCGCTGTGGTTAACCTCGAAGCTTTGGGCGAAAACCAGATCAGCCTCGACTGCGATGTTATCCAAGCCGATGGGGGCACGCGCACGGCCTCGATTACCGGTGCTTGGGTGGCGCTTTATGTTTGCATCGAAAAAATGAAAGCCGATGGCCTTATTTCGGGCGAGATTATGGGCGATGTCTTGCTTGATCAAGTGGCGGCTCTTTCTTGCGGTATCTATGAGGGCCTGCCCGTTGCTGACCTCGATTATGATGAAGATAGTGTGGCCGACACGGATGGTAATTTCGTGATGACGGGCGCTGGTAAAATGGTGGAAATTCAAGCCACCGCCGAAGGCGCAGCCTTTGACGAAGATGAGTTTGCGCAAATCATGAGCCTAGCCAAAAATGGCATTGCCGAATTGGTTGCCTTGCAGAAAAAAACCGTAGGTCTGTAGCCCCCATGGCGAGACGCTTCAGCGAAGACAAGCTCATTGTCGCAAGCCACAATAAAGGCAAGCTGGTGGAGATAGCCGAGCTGCTGACGCGTTTCGATGTGGAGACGGTGGGGGCCGACGAATTGGGCCTGCCCGAGCCCGAAGAGACGGGTAAAACGTTCATTGCCAACGCCGAGCTGAAGGCGCTGGCCTCGGCCACGAAAGCGGGCCTACCAGCCTTGGCCGATGATAGCGGTTTGGCGGTCGATGCGCTGGACGGCGCGCCGGGCATTTATTCGGCGCGCTGGGCACAAACTCCCAATGGGCGCGATTTTGATTTCGGCATGCATAAAATTGAAATGGCGATATCTCAAAAACAGAACGGCGAAACCTCTCCCGTGCCGCGCACGGCACGGTTTATTTGTGCGCTATCTTTGGCTTGGCCAGATGGCCATGTCGAAAGCTTTGAGGGCACAGTCGAAGGCACATTGGTTTGGCCCATGCGGGGCAAAAATGGCTTTGGCTATGACCCGGTATTTTTGCCCTTGGGCGGCGATTTAACTTTTGGTGAAATGGCGCCGCAAGCCAAACACGCTATGTCCCATCGCGCCGATGCGTTCACGCAATTGGTGGAAGCCTGTTTTGTCGACCATATTTCCCGCTAGCTCTCTATTTGCGGCGGCCAGTCTACCGCCGCTGGGGGTCTATGTGCATTGGCCGTTTTGCGCCGCCATTTGTCCCTATTGCGATTTCAATGTGCATCTGATGCATAAGGCCAAAGGCAGCCCTGCCGATTGGCTAAGCGCGTATCGCCAAGAGCTGGCCTATGCGCAAGGTCTGCGTCCGCAAGGCCCCGTCGAGACAGTGTTTTTTGGCGGCGGCACGCCTTCGCTTATGTCGCCGGAGCTGGTCGGGGGCATTTTATCGGCCATGGATGAGATGTGGGGATTGGCGCATGACGCGGAAATAACCCTAGAAGCCAACCCGATGAGTGCGCCAGAGCCGCATTTGAAAGCTTTGCGCGCGGCTGGCGTCACGCGGCTGTCTCTGGGTGTGCAGGCCTTTGATGATGCCGCCTTGAAGTTTCTCGGCCGCACCCATTCATCGCAAGATGCCCGCGTTGCTTTTGAGGCGGCGCAGCGTATTTTTCCACGTGCTTCTTTTGACCTTATCTATGCGCGCCCCAATCAAACACCCGATGCTTGGGCCAGCGAGCTGTCGGCGGCTTTGGAGCTGGCGCCCCAACACATGTCGCTTTATCAGCTGACTATCGAGCCAGATACGTTATTTTACAAACACCAAGCGGCCGGCAAATTAACTTTGCCTGACGAAGATGCTGCCGCCGATATGTATGAGATTACCCAAAGCCTATGCACCAGCGCGGGCTTGCCCGCCTATGAGATTTCCAATCACGCGGCACAAGGCCACGCCTGTCGGCACAATGTGGCGAGCTGGCAAGGCGGCGATTATTTGGGCATTGGGCCGGGCGCTCATGGCCGCGTTAGCAGCCTTGAAAAAGCGGCGCGCCTGTCGAGTGTGGCGCATCGCTCGCCGACGCAATGGCTGGCTCAGGTCGAAAAAGACGGTCACGGCTGGGCCGAGGAACAAGCGTTGGACGGCGAGAGTGTTGAAATGGAAGCGGTGCTTCTGGGCTTGCGCCTAGTCGAGGGAATTGGCCTAGAGGCGCTGGCGGCTCGTGGGGTTCATCTGGACCCGGCGCGGGTAACGAGTTTGCGCGAGGCGGGTTTATTGTCTTCAGACGCCACACGGTTGCAGGCCAGCCCAGCGGGTCGCCTGATTTTGGATCATCTTATCGGGCGGCTTTTGGCTTAGTCTGGGTCGCGAGCGAGCGCTCCAAGGCTTCATCCAATCCCGTCTCTTGCAAGGCGCCTTGGCGTTTGGCTTTTTGCTCAGCTTGCAGCGCGGCCAAAGCAATATCTGGATTGTCTCGCTTCAAAGTTGCCGCCAAAGATAAAGCGGATCCGATGCGCCGGTCATGTTCTACGAAACTGGAAGGTTCGCGGCTCACGATATTGGGCGCCCGCGCGGTAATTTCTTGCACCGCAAGGCCGCGCTCATTGAGGCCGCTTTGGCGCAATCGAACAATTCCATCAATGCCCTGAAAGCCATTGGCATTGGTAAGCATCTCGATCCGAAACGGTTGTTGGGCGGTGATGGCCGCCAAACGAGCTGCGAGGCTGACGCCGTCATATGCCATGGATGCCAATCGGGGCGGCGCGGCGCCATACACGCGGTCGTAGCGAGCGGCAAAGCCGGCCCAGTTTTTCGGATTGGGAGCCGCATACCAACCGCCATGAAGGGGCGGTTCTTGCGACAGGCTCGGGTCATTCCAGAGCGCCGTACCGATGAATTTTACCCGTCGCGGGTCGATATCAAAATACGGCAGCAAGGGCGCCAGATTGCGCAAAGCCAAGCCACCCTCAGGCATGAAGACAGCATCATAGGGGATTTCCCCTAAGGTTTCGGTCAGCTTTAGCGCTTCATAAGCCGAAACTAATTCCGGCGCAATGTTGCCCAACCCCCGAAACAGGGCGTCGACGTTTAATTCTTCTGGCGTTTCATCTGCGCCGCCGCCCGAGATTGCACGAGCCAGCAAAGCTGGTGGCGCAAGAGCCCGCCCTTCTTCGATTAGGCGGGCTATCTCGGATTTATGAGCGGCCGTGCGCGTATCGAAATGAGCCAAGCGCCGAACCGGATCGAACATGTCTTTGGCATCTGGCGGGTAGGTTTCTGTTTGCACGACCGTGCCGCCAAAGCGCGCGACCTCTCGAATAAAACTTTGGTGAATTCGCTCCCCATAAGGCCCTTCGGGAACCAGAGCGCCGAACCGAGTTAGGCCTTGCGCGATAGCTTGCGAGACGATGCGGCTAATATTTTGCTCGGGTAAAAAGCCAAGCAGCCAAAGATTATTTGCGGCTGCGCTGCTGTCATTGGAAAAAGCCAAAGCAGGTATGTCGCGCCCTGCCAACAGCGGCGCGATGGCTTTTACGGAAGAGGCAAAAAGCGGGCCAATAATAATGTCTGTGTCGGCTGCGATGGCGGCCTTGGCAGCGTTTACCGCGCCAGCGGGTGTGCCCTTGGTGTCGTGCAGTCGCAAAACAAGGCTGCCCGTTTTGCTTGCAGATGCGGTTAGGCTTTGGTCGGCTTTACCAGTTTGGCCGGCATCGAAAAGCGCGAGCTGGGCCGCGTTATACAGATGGCTGCTGAGCTTGCGAATGTTGTCACGCGCATCGCCAACAGGCAATAAAACCGAAACAACAACCGCATTGCTGGCCCGTTTGGGCGCGGCGGGATAGAGCTTCGTGTCGAAGTCAATTTTTTCGCGATAGGGATCTGGCGCGGCCTTGGGAGCATATTCGATTAAATGGGTCGCGGGCGCAGACGCGGGCGTTGGGGGCTCGCCGCCGCAGGCCGCCAGCAATAGCGCACTGGCTAGGCTCCAAGCCGTATACTGGGGGTGTTTGCGCGTCATACGTTTTGCTTTCGTTTTTGCTTTCGTTTCGTTGTTGGGGTTTTGCGGGGCCGCAAATCCATTTCAAAACTATTTCCAAACCTACTTTTCCAAACCTACTTTTCCAAACCTACTGAGGCAAAACCTATCTGCCTCGCGCGCTTAAGTAAAGCGAACGCGCGCCTGCTGGCGTCTCGTAATGCAACACGCAAATGTGGCAGCAATGGGGACTGGCGTGCGTGAGCCCAAGTGGATTTTTCTTGCCTTTGCGCGTGGCCTGCGGTTTCTAGGCATATGACACAAATTCAACCCGTAACCTTGGCCCCCGGGCTTTATATTGTCGCAACGCCTTTGGGCAACGCGCGCGACATTACTTTGCGCGCGCTAGATGTGCTGGCTTCCGCCGAAGCTATTTTATGTGAAGATACCCGCGTGTCGGGCAAATTGACCACCCGCTACCAAATCGCGACCCGACGAATTGCCTATCACGAACATAATGCCGAAGCCATGCGTCCAAAAATTTTAGCGCGGCTCGAAAAAGGCGAGGCCTTGGCCCTTATTTCAGATGCGGGCACGCCGCTTATCTCCGACCCCGGCATGCCCTTAGTGCGCGCGGCGCGCGAGGCGGGATATAATGTGTTCACCGTGCCGGGCGCTTCGGCGCCGATTGCCGCTTTATCAATTTCTGGCATGGCCACCGACCGTTTTACATTTGCCGGCTTCTTGCCGGTCAAACAGGGCGCCCGCCGTCGGGCTTTGGCTGATTTGGGCAGCCAACCCGGCACGCTGGCTTTATTTGAGAGCGCCAAGCGGGTGGTCGCCCTCATCGATGATATTGAGGCGGAGTTGGGCCCGCGCGATATTTGTGTGGCGCGTGAGCTGACCAAAAAGTTCGAGGAATTAATTTTTGGGACGCCAGAAATTTTGCGTGAAAAATTCGCTGAGACGCCCCCGCGCGGAGAATTAGTGGTGCTTATAGGGCCCGGCACAAAGCCCCGAATGCAGGCCGAGGACGTAGACGCCATGTTGGATGATGCTTTGGCCAGCATGAGCCGGCGAGATGCTGTGCAGGCGGTTGCCGAAATGACGGGTCTAAAACGCAAAGAAATATATGCACGAGCTTTAGCGCTCGGCGCGCCTGTTTCCGGCCAGACAAATAAAAACAATAAAAATAATGAGCCAGACGATGACCCAATTCCGCAAAAAGCCAAATAGCTCTGCTGCCAAACACAGAGCAGATAAGCGAGGAAGCCGCGCCGAGTTTTGGGCGTCGGTTATTTTGCGTCTGAAGGGCTATCACATTTTGCGCCGCAATTACCGCGTGCCGGTTGGCGAGATTGACCTGATTGCGCGGCGCGGAAAAACCTTAGCTTTTGTCGAAGTCAAATATAGGGCACAGGCGGGCGCGGCGCAGGGCGCGGTTCGCGATAAGCAGTGGCAACGCATCGAACGCGCTGCCAGCACTTTTGTTGGCAGACATAGATCGCTGCAAGATAGTCTTTGGCGCTTTGATGTGATTGCGTGCGCGCCACGGACTTGGCCCAAACATATTGAAGATGCGTGGCGCCCGCGCTAAACATAGGGCGTTCGCGTGCGCGCGGTTGGTTTGGAGAGCTTCTTATGGCACAGGGAAAAGCGTTGAAAATTGGGGTTCAAATGGACCCGATTGGCGACATTGATATCGTCGGCGACACAAGTTTTGCGCTGGCTTTAGAGGCACAAAGCCGCGGTCATTCGCTGTTCTACTATGAGCCCGACCGCTTAAGCATGCGCGATGGTTTGGTTACGGCCGCTATTCAGAGTTTAGAATTGGCCGATGTCAAAGGCGCGCATTTTGAGCTAGGCGCGCCCGTGGTGACCGATTTGCGGGAGATGGATGTCATTTTGATGCGCCAAGACCCGCCGTTCGATATGCAATATATCTCGGCCACGCATTTTCTTGAGCGTTTGCAGCCCGATGTTTTAGTGGTCAATGACCCAGCTTCGGTTCGCAATGCGCCGGAGAAAATTTTCCCCGTTGAATTCGACGGGCTTTTGCCGCCCACGCTAATGACCCGCGACCGCGCCGCTTTGGAAGCGTTTCGGGCGGAGTTTGGGGATGTCATTTTAAAGCCTTTATTTGGCAATGGTGGCGCAGGCGTGTTTCGTCTGCGCAAAGAAGATGAAAACTTCGGCTCGATGGTCGATATGTTTATGGCCGAGCGCGAACCGATTATCGCGCAACAATATTTGCCCGATGTTCGCGCCGGTGATAAGCGCGTGATCTTGGTAGAGGGCGAGGCTGTCGGCGCGCTCAACCGTGTGCCGGCACCCGGCGATGCGCGCGCCAATGTGCATGTGGGCGGCACACCTGAAGCGGCGGGTCTGAGCGAGCGCGATTATGAGATTGCCGCGCAAATCGGCCCACGGCTAAAGCAAATGGGCATTATTTTTGCCGGCATTGATATTATCGGCAATTATTTGACCGAGATTAATGTTACCTCGCCGACCTGCGTGCGGGAGATTAAAGCCTTTGGCGGCCCCGATATTTCAGCGATGATTTTGGATGCGATCGAAGCGCGGATTTCGCGCTAGCGGATTTTTCTATAAATATCTTGGCGCTCTAATGAGACGGTAGAAATCGTCCGCACACGCCCGGTCGCTTCATTGGTCAGGCGAGCATGGGGTAACTCATTAAAAGTGGTCAGAGCCGTAACAGCCCATCTGCCGTGTTCCGTTTCTAGGCTCGCGCTATGGAGCTTTCCCAAAGAAACAGAAATCCGCGCTTTGCTTTTTGGAGATTCAAGGAAAACATCCCCAATCTCTACACTTACTCGTTTAGACCCAAACATAACACAACCTCGCAACTCCTTTTATTTACACTTGCGATTGTCTCTATGCAAGGCTTGGCTTGTGATGGCTAAGTTTAGCCCGTAAGCTTTTGGGACCCTTTCGCCAGTCAAAAAAAAGAAAAATCATGGTTGCTCATATAAAAACAATTGCCTTTCAAGGCGTCGAGGCTGTGCCGATTGATGTGCAGGTGCATTTGGCTCCGGGTCAAAATGCCTTCACGGTGGTCGGGCTTCCCGACAAATCTGTGGCGGAAAGCCGCGAGCGCGTGCGTGCCGCCCTCAACGCCATGGGGCTGGCGCTGCCCTATGATCGCATCACAATTAATCTATCGCCCGCCGATTTGCCCAAAGAAGGAAGCCATTACGATATGCCGATAGCGCTCGGATTATTGGTGGCTATGGGGGTGTTGCCGCAAGACCACGTGAGCGATTTTTATGTCATGGGCGAGCTTGGTTTGGATGGCGCCTGCATTGGAGTGCCCGGCGCCCTACCCACTGCCATGGCCGCCCTCGAGTTAGGCCTTGGGCTCATTTGCCCCGAACAATGCGGGCCTGAAGCGGCGTGGTCTGGCTTGGCCGCGCCAGATAAGCCAGGCATTTTGGCGGCAGGACATTTGTTAGATGTGCTCAATCATTTGCGGGGCACGAAGCTTTTGTTGCCTCCCAAAATCCAACGCCAGACCCGCACCACGCTGCACCCCGATATGGCCGATGTTCGCGGCCAGCCCCAAGCACGACTGGCTTTGGAAGTGGCGGCCGCTGGTGGTCATAACCTCTTGATGAACGGCCCACCCGGGGCTGGTAAATCTATGTTGGCGGCGCGCTTGCCCGGGCTGCTGCCAGAACTGCAGCCGCGAGAGCGCCTCGAGATATCGGTAATCGAAAGCCTATCTAGCCCGCGCGGCGGCATTCGCTTGGCCGATCAACGCCCGTTCCGCGCGCCGCATCATTCGGCCAGTATGGCGGCGCTTATCGGCGGGGGACGCCAAGCCAAACCGGGCGAAATTTCTTTAGCCCATTGCGGGGTTTTATTCCTAGACGAGCTGCCGGAGTTTTCGCGCCAAGCGCTGGATGCTCTACGCCAACCCATTGAAACGGGTCGGGTAGAGGTGGCCCGTGCAGAAGCCCATGTTGCTTATAATGCTGATTTTCAACTGATTGCGGCCATGAACCCGTGCCGCTGTGGCCATGCGGGCGACCCAGACTTGGCCTGCCATCGCTTACCGATATGTCGGCAGGAATACCTCAGTAAAGTGTCGGGGCCGCTGTTTGATAGATTTGATATTCGCATCGATGTGCCGCCGGTTGCTTTGTCTAGCATGATGTCGGATGAGAAAGGCGAACCCAGCTCGGCCATTCTCGAGCGCGTGGCGGCCGCGCAAAAGCGGCAATATCAGCGCCAAGATTGTTTAAACGTGCGCCTAGATGGCGACCGCCTGCGCGAGCTGGCCAGCCCAGATGCGGCGGGTCAAAAACTACTCGATGCGATTATTGAAGATGGACGCATGACGGCGCGGGGCTTCAACCGAGTGCTGCGCGTTGCCCGCACGCTGGCAGACTTGCAAGCGCGTGAGTTATCCTCCGCAGCCGACATTGCCACCGCGCTGACTTGGCGCGGTGTGTCGCTCTCGTGAAACCTAGCTATATTTTTTCGCTATATTTTTTCTAAGCCGTAGCCTGCAATGGCCGCCATGTTCAGCACTTCCGTTGAGGTCGCGCCAATACGCGCGATTTGTACCGGATGCTCTAAGCCTACCAAAATCGGGCCAATCAAAGTGGCGCCGCCCAGCTCTTCCAACATTTTGGTCGAGATGGAAGCCGAGTGAATGGCGGGCATAACCAAAACATTGGCGGGCTCGCTCAAGCGGTTAAACGGATAGCGCTTCATGGCTTCGCGGTTCAAGGCGACATCTGCCGCCATTTCGCCTTCATATTCGAAGTCTACTTTGCGTTCATCCAGCAGGCGAACGGCCTCGCGAACATAGACCGAGCGATCGCCTTCGGGATGCCCGAAGGTCGAATAGGCCAGCATGGCAACGCGAGGTTCATGACCTAGCGCGCGCGCTGTGGCGGCGGTTTGGATCGCGATATCGGCCAGCTCTTCGCTGCTCGGCATATCAATAACATTGGTATCGGACACTAAGACGGTGCGCCCGCCTCGTGCGATGAGCATGGTAATCCCCATAACGCGCTGATTGGCACGCGGCTCAATAACTTGGCTAACCTCTTCCAAAATAGAAGAGTAAGACCGCGTGACCCCCGTGACCATGGCATCGCCATCGCCTTGGGCGAGCGCGCAGGCACCAAAAATATTGCGGTCATTGGCGACCATGCGTTGGCAGTCATTATACAATTTGCCGTGGCGCTGCAGGCGCGAATATAAGAAGTCCGCATAGACCCCAATTTTTCCGGAAGTGCGCGTGTCGCGAATTTCAATATCGTCGCGACTTTCAAGGCCCAATTGAGCCATATTGGCGCGCACAATTTCTTGTGTGCCAACCAGAATAGGTTCGCCCAAGCCGCTGTCTTTATAAGCAATGGCGGCACGGATGACTTGTTCTTGCTCGCCTTCGGCAAAAATCATCCGCTTGGCGTTTTGCTTGGATTTATTCATGATGATTTGCAGCGAGCTGGCTGCTGGGTCGAGGCGCGCTTTCAAGCGTTCCTGATAGTTTTCCAAATCTACAATCGGGGCCCGAGCGACGCCGCTATCCATCGCGGCGCGCGCAACAGCTGGCGGAATAACGCTAATCAGGCGCGGGTCAAATGGCACCGGAATAATATAGCGTGGGCCAAAACGAGGCCGCTCGCCTTGATAGGCGGCCGCCACTTCGTCGGGCACATCTTCGCGCGCCAACATGGCCAGCGCTTCGGCGCAGGCAATTTTCATCTCATCATTGATGGTCTTGGCGCGCACATCCAGCGCGCCCCGGAAAATATACGGGAAGCCCAAAACATTGTTCACTTGGTTTGGGTAATCCGAACGACCGGTTGCCATAATGGCGTCATCGCGCACGGCGGCGACTTCTTCTGGCGTAATTTCTGGGTCGGGATTGGCCATCGCAAAAATAATCGGATTTGGCGCCATTCCGGCCACCATCTCTTTTGTTACAGCCCCTTTAACCGAGAGGCCTAGGAAAACATCGGCGTCGGTCATGGCGTCTTGCAACGAGCGTGATTTGGTGTTTACCGCATGCGCCGATTTCCACTGGTTCATGCCCTCTTTGCGGCCTTGATAAATCACCCCTTTGGTGTCGCATAAAACCGCGTTTGCATGCGGCAGGCCCATGGCTTTAATGAGCTCAAGGCAGGCAATACCAGCCGAGCCCGCGCCATTGACGCAGACTTTAATATCTTTGATATCGCGCCCCGTTAGGTGCAGCGCATTGATGAGGCCGGCGGCGCAAATAATCGCTGTGCCGTGTTGGTCATCATGGAAAACCGGAATGTCCATCAGCTCGCGCAATTGCTGCTCGATGATAAAGCAATCAGGCGCTTTAATATCTTCTAGGTTGATGCCGCCGAAGCTTGGACCCAAATATTTTACCGCATCGACGAAAGCAGTTGGATCTTCGGTGTCGAGTTCCAGGTCAATCGAGTCGACATCGGCAAAGCGTTTGAACAAAACCGCCTTGCCTTCCATAACTGGCTTAGATGCCAGCGCGCCCAAATTGCCCAGTCCCAAAATAGCTGTGCCATTGGAGATAACCGCAACCATATTGCCACGCGAAGTATAATCGTATGATGCGTCTGGATTGTCTGCGATAGCTTGCACGGGCACCGCGACGCCAGGCGAATAGGCAAGCGATAAATCGCGTTGCGTTGCCATGGGTTTGGTCGGCGAAATTTCTAATTTGCCGGGTTTGCCGCGAGAGTGAAAGCGCAGGGCTTCCGCATCGGTGAAGGTTTTATCTGTATCGGTCATCTCATATCAACTTTCGCTGTGGTTCCGCTCGTTTTAGGGCTTCTATGGGGCAAAGACAAGGCGAAAGCCGCTTGAGTCGCCCCTAGCAGGCCAAAAGGGGCAAGAAGCTCAACAGGTTTTTAAAGGCGAGCGCATATCTAGGCTGGCTTGGCGCGCGGGCTTTGCTACACTGGCTTTATGTCTTCAAGCTCAAAAGCTCCCGCCGATACGGCTTCGCCTGCGTCTCCAGATGCGGCGCCCACGCCCCCAGATGCGGCGCCCACGCCCCCAGATGCGGCGCCCACGCCTATGACGGCGCAATTTTTAGAAATAAAGGCCAGCCATCCAGACGCGCTTTTATTTTATCGGATGGGCGACTTCTACGAGATGTTTTTTGACGACGCCATAGAGGCCGCGCAAGCCTTGGATATTACGCTGACCCATCGGGGCAAGCATTTGGGCAAAAACATTCCCATGTGCGGCGTGCCCTATCATGCCAGCGAGAGCTATTTGCAGCGCCTCATTCGGGCCGGCTATCGGGTGGCGATTTGCGAGCAGACAGAAGACCCAGCCGAGGCGAAGAAGCGGGGGGCTAAATCTGTGGTGCGGCGCGAAGTGGTGCGCCTGGTCACCGCGGGCACCTTATCGGAAGACGCGCTATTGGACGCGCGACAGAATAATTTTTTGGCTGCGCCCATTTGTGTCGGGGGCGCTCATTGGGCGATGGCTTGGCTGGATATGTCGACGGGCGAGTTTTGTGCAGCGACCTTGGCGCCTGAGGATTTACTCGCAAGTCTTGCGCGCATCGGCCCACGCGAGTTGGTTTGGTCGGCTCATCTAGACGCTTGTTTAGGGGATGAGAAAACCAACTTGCTCAGCGATACGATGATGTGTTCGCCCGTCGATGACATCGGCTCGCGCCAAGCGGGGGCTGTTTTGACCGAGCGCTTTGGCGCCAGTGTCGAGGATATTTTTGCGAGTCTCGAAGACAGCGCGGCACGGGCTGCGCGGCTGGCTTGTGCGACGCTGGTCAGCTATCTCGACGCGACGCAATTCGGCCTTGAGGTGAATTTGCAACCGCCGCGCCTTGAGCGAGAAACTCATTTGATGGGCATTGATGCCGCCACACGCACGAATTTAGAGCTCACCCGCACGTTGACGGGCGAGACCAAAGGCAGCCTTTTGGCCAGTATCGACGAGACGGTAACGGCGCCTGGCGCGCGCCTGCTTAGCTCGCGTTTGGCCGCGCCGCTGACCGAGCGAGCCGCGATTGAGCAACGTTTGGCAGGCGTCAATGAATTGGGCGGCGCGCATAATTTGCGCGCCGATATTCGCGCCGCGCTCAAGCCCGTGCCCGATATGGCGCGCGCGCTGTCGCGCCTCGCTATGCAACGCGGCGGCCCGCGCGATGTTTTGGCTTTGGCCAAAGGGCTGGAAGGCGCGCATCAAATACAGGCTCTCTTGTTGCAGGCCTTTGTTGAGGCGCGCGAGTTGCAGGCCCTGAGGGAAAGTTTATCTGTGGCTGAACCGCAGGTAGCGGCTTTGCGCGAGTTATTGGCCAGCAGCCTCGATGAGCAGCCGCCGATGTTGGCGCGCGATGGCGGGTTTGTGAAACCAGGCTATCACGAGGGGCTCGATGAAGCGCGCCGCTTGCGCGACGAAGGGCGCCGTGTCATCGCCGCTTTGCAGCAAGGTTACGCCGAGGAAACAGGCATTAAGGCGCTGAAAATAAAACACAATGGCGTGCTGGGCTATCATATTGATGTGCCGGCCGCGCATGGCGACAAGCTGATGACGCCGCCCTTTAACGAGCAATTTATTCACCGCCAAACCCTAGCCAGCTCGGTGCGTTTCTCGACGCAAAAGCTGGCCGATTTGGCTGGCGATATTTCGCGCGCGGCCGAAACCGCTTTGGCTTTGGAGTTGGAAATATTTGCGCAAATCTGCACCGCTTGTTTGGAGGCCAGTGCCGCCTTGGAGGCGCGGGCGCAAAGCATGGCGGCGCTCGATGTTAGCGCCGCGCTGGCGGAATTGGCGGTCACGCGGAACTGGAACGCGCCGCAGCTGTTTGAGGACACCCGCTTTGTCATTGAAGGCGGACGCCACCCCGTCGTCGAAGCGGCGCTTCGCCAAGACGCCAAAAGCTTCATCGCTAATTCTTGTTCGCTCGATGGCAGCGCGAAAACCGCGCCGCGCCTGACGTTAATTACGGGCCCGAACATGGCGGGTAAATCGACCTATTTGCGCCAAAACGCCCTGATTGCCATTCTGGCGCAAATGGGCAGTTTTGTGCCGGCCGAGATAGCTGAAATTGGCCTGATTGATCGGGTCTTCTCGCGGGTTGGCGCGGCCGATGATTTGGCGCGTGGCCGCTCGACATTCATGGTGGAGATGGTGGAAACCGCCGCGATTTTGACCCAAAGCGGCCCGCGCGCCTTGGTTATTCTCGATGAGATTGGCCGCGGCACCGCGACCTTCGATGGCCTCTCCATTGCTTGGGCGGCGGTGGAATATTTGCATGACCAAGTGGGATGCCGCGCTTTATTTGCCACCCATTACCATGAGCTAACGGCGCTGCAAGAGCGCCTCGACGGTTTGGCCAATACCTCTATGCAGGTGCGCGAACATGATGGCAATTTGGTGTTCTTACATGAGGTTGGCCCCGGCGCGGCCGATCGCTCTTATGGTATCCATGTCGCGGAACTGGCAGGCTTGCCAGAAGCGGTGACCGACCGTGCAAGACAAGTTTTGGCGCAATTGGAAGAGAGCAAAGAAGCGCAAGGGCTCACGCCAATGCTCGATAGCTTGCCTTTGTTTGCCAGCCCAGCCCCCTCGATATCAAAAACCAACCCGCTGCTTGAGGCGCTGGAAACCCTCGACCCTGACCGCCTAAGCCCGCGCGAGGCGTTGGAGTATGTCTATCATCTGCAAAGCCTGAAGGCGGCGCTAGGGGATGAAAAACCCTAATTTTCTTGCCACCGGGTTTGGCCGCCATGGTTTGGCCGTAAATCATGTTATAACCGCCCAAGGAGTTTTATGGCCGTGTCTGACCTTATATCTACGATGAGCTCGAAACCGAACGCGCGACGAACGCGGCGCAGCGATTTGCTGGCCAATTTGCGTACCGTCGCCAAGGCAGAGGCTGGCGACCCTGCAAAAATTCGCGCCGCCGTCTTGCAAGAGATGCGCCAAAGCCTGACCCAAGGCCGCGATGAGGCGCGGGCTCAACTGGAAGCCAAAAAGTTTAAGGGCGCCAAATGCGCGGAATTCCTGTCTGGCCTGCAAGATGATTTATTGTGTGCGCTGGCTGAATTTGTTGAGACGGATATTCTTTATTTATCCAATCCGACGGACGCCGAAAAAGTCACCATGGTTGCGGTTGGCGGGTATGGGCGGGGGCGTTTGGCGCCGAGCTCGGATATCGATCTGCTGTTTTTATTGCCGTATAAGCGCACCGCCGCGAGCGAGAGTTTTGTCGAATATGTGCTGTATATGCTTTGGGATATGGGGCTGAAAGTCGGCCACGCCACGCGCTCGATTGCCGACTGTGTGGCCCAAGCGCAAAAAGATATGACCATTCGAACCTCTATGTTGGAGAGCCGCTTTTTGTGGGGCGCGCCGAGCCTCTATGCAGATTTTCGCGAGACGTTTACCCAAAAAATTATGCGCGGCACGGCCAGCGAATTCGTGACCGCCAAATTGGATGAACGTGACGCGCGCCATGAACGCGCAGGCCGATCCCGCTATCTGGTAGAGCCGAATTTAAAAGAAAGCAAAGGCGGCTTGCGCGATTTGAACACGTTGTTTTGGATTGCCCGCTACAGCTATCAAGTCGAAGAATTAGATGCGCTTGTGGAGCTCAAAGTATTGACGGCGGACGAGCTTAAATTGTTCCGAAAATGCGATGCGTTTTTATGGCAGGTGCGGTGCCATTTGCACTTCAACACAGGCCGCGCCGAAGAGCGCTTGAGCTTTGATGTGCAAAAATCTCTGGCTGAGTTTTTCTATCCGATGAAGGAAGCCAAAGAGGGCGCGGCTGGCATGAAGCCGGTCGAGAAATTTATGCGCCGCTATTTTCTGGTGGCTAAAAACATTGGCGATTTGACGGCGATTTTTTGTGCCTCTTTGGAAGAAAGCCAAAATAAACCGCGCGCGCTGCAACGCCTCCCCGCTTTGTTTCGCCGGCAAAAGCAGGTGTCTGGATTTACCATTGATACCAGTCGCTTGAAAATGGCCAGTGCCGATTGTTTTGAAAAAGATCCCGTGAACCTCATTCGAGTGTTCTATTTGGCCGACCGGTATGGGTTGGATATTCACCCAGACACCTTGCGCGTGATTACCCAATCGACGAGTTTCATCAACACCGCTTTGCGCGCGGATGTGGAGGCCAATCGGCTTTTCCTGAATATTTTGACCTCTAAAAAAGACCCCGAGCGCAGCCTGCGACGGATGAATGAAGCCGGCGTTTTGGGACGTTTCGTGCCCGACTTTGGGCGCATCGTCGCTTTGATGCAGTTTAATATGTATCACCATTATACGGCCGATGAACACTTGCTGCGCGCCATTGGCTTGTTGCGCGAAATTGAAAGCGGCGCGCAAGCCGAAGAGCACCCACAAACCCATCGCTTGCTGAGCGAGGGGCGCATCAATCGGCGGGTAATTTATCTGGCGACGCTATTGCATGATATCGCCAAGGGGCGGCCCGAAGACCATAGTCAGGCGGGCGCACGCATCGCGCGTAAATTAGGCCCGCGATTGGGTTTCACAAAGGCCGAAACCGCGCTGACCGAATGGCTGGTGCGCGAGCATTTGGTGATGAGCGATGTCGCGCAAAGACGCGATTTATCCGACCCGCGCACGATCTCCGATTTCGCCCAAGTGGTGCAAAGCACGGAGCGGTTGGATCATTTATATGTGCTTACCGAGGTGGATATTAAAGCCGTGGGGCCTGGAACCTTTACCGCTTGGAAAGCGCAATTATTGCGCGAGCTTTATCAAGAAACCGAGGCGACGTTTAATTCGGTCGCCGCCTTTGTGGCGCGCGACGAGCGCGTGGAGGGGGCCCAAAATGCTTTCGTTCAAGGGCTGCGGTTGGATTGGTCGAAGGCCAAGATTAACAAATATTTAAAACGCCAATCCGACGCCTATTGGTTGAACTTCCCCCAAGAGGCGCAATGGCGCCACGCCGCGATGATGGACGATATGGTGAGCCAAGATGGAGAGGCCAGTTTGGCACTCGACATCACCGCCGATGCCTTGCGCGATTGCTCGGAAGTGACCGTGATTTGCCAAGACCATGCCGGCCTCTTCGCGCGGCTTTCTGGCGCTTGTGCGGTGGCAGGCTTGAGTATTTTTGACGCGCGCATTACCACCACAAATGATGGCATGGCGATCGATACTTTGCATGTCGGCCATTCCGAAAACCCAGGCCCCCTCGATGTGGCTCAAGTGGCGCGCGTGCGCGAAACCGTTGCCAATGTCATGTCGGGCGAAGTGATGGTGCCAGAACGTTTGGAGCGGGTGCAAACCGGCAAGCAAATAGAAGCCTTTGATATCACCCCACAAGTGCGCCTCGATAATAACCTTTCCGATGAAGCTAGCGTCATTGAGGTCAGTGGGTTGGATCGGCCGGGTCTTTTATATGCGCTGGTGCGCGAATTATTTAACCTCAATGTTTCGGTTCTGGCGGCGCGGGTCGCAACCTTTGGCGAGCGCGCGGTAGATGTGTTTTATGTCAGCAATTTAACCGGCGGCAAAATCACGCGTCCCGAGCGCCAAAAGCAAGTCACGGACGCTTTGCTGGGGTTGATTGATAATCCGGTCGCCGCCGCGCGCCCGCGCAGTAAAAAGAAGCCCAAAGCCGCATGAAGAGCGTGCTATCCAATGCCGCCCTCGTTGGCAGCGCGACACTTGCCAGCCGGGTAACGGGCTTTGGGCGCGATATATTTTTAGCCGCGCTTTTGGGGGCGGGACCTCTGGCTGAGGTTTTCGTTATTGCCTTTCGCTTGCCCAATTTATTTCGTCGCTTGTTTGCCGAGGGCGCCTTTAACGCTGCTTTCGTTCCGCTGTTTACCAAACGCCTAGAGAGCGAAGGCGAGGCTTCGGCGTTGGCATTTGCGGGGCGTATTTTGGCGGTGCTTTTGGCGGCGCTTTGTGTGTTCACTTTATTGGCGCAAGTTTTCATGCCCGCGTTGGTATTGGCTTTGGCGCAAGGCTTTAGTGGCGATGCCGCCAAGTTTGACGCGGCGGTGCATTATGCGCGCATTAGTTTTCCTTATCTTATCTTCATGTCTTTGATGTCTTTATTCGCCGCCATGCTGAACGCAACGGGTCGGTTTTTCGCGGCCGCTTTCGCGCCTATTTTGCTCAACCTCGTGCTTATCGGCGCCATGGCTCTGGCGGTGACACAACAGGGCGCGCCCTTGGATTACATTATTTGGGGCGTGGCTGTGGCGGGTTTTGTGCAATTTGCTTTCGTGTTTATCGCGGCTTGGCGGGCGCGCTTGCGCGTTGCTTTGGTGGCGCCCAAAATCACGCCAGAAGTAAAAAGCGTTTGGCTGTTGGCGGTGCCCGGAATTTTGGCCGCAGGCATTGGCCAAATTAATCTGCTGGTCGGCACGTCCATTGCCACGGGCCAAGCGGGGGCTGCGGCGTGGCTTTATTATGCGGATAGGCTGTATCAATTGCCGATGGGGGTTATTGGAGTAGCCATGTCTGTGGCGCTTTTGCCGGAGTTGTCGCGCCGATTGGCCGCCAGCCAAGTGGCGCAAGCGCATGAGGCGCAAAGCACGGCGGTTTTGGCGGCCGGGTTTTTAACGCTGCCAGCCGCGGCGGGTCTGTTTATTTTGGCGGCACCGATTATTTCGCTGCTGTTCGAGCGTGGCGCGTTTAGGGCCGAAGACACCGCCATCACGGCGCAGCTTTTGCAGGCGTTTTGTTTGGGGTTGCCCGCGTTTGTTTTCATCAAGGCTTTGCAGCCTTCGTTTTTTGCCCGCCAAGATACGCGCGCGCCCTTTATCGATGGCGCTATTGGGGTGGCGGTAAATGTCTCTTTATCGTTGGTTTTCTTCCCGATTTACGGCGCGGTAGCCATTGCTTTGGCGACGGTGGCAGCGGGCTATGTCACGCTGATATTGATGTTAGTGCGCCTCGCCAAACGCGATGTTTGGCACCTTCGTGGCCTCGTTTTGGCGCGCTTGCTTGCGCAAAGCTTGGCCGCGGCGGGGATGGCGGGGGTCTTGCGGCTCGCCATGCAAGCGGTGCCGCTGCAAACCCAACCGTTGGGCGTTTGGCTGGCAGGCATGATTGGGCTTGGTGGTTTGGTGTTCATCTTGAGCGCCGTGGTTTTGGGCGGTGTGCCGCGCCAATCCGTGTTCGACGCATTGGGCTGCTTGCGCCGACGCCAGCGATAAGCGATAAGGCTTGAAACAGGAGTTGATTATGACCGCACGGGTTCTTTCTGGCGTCCAGCCAACGGGCAATTTGCATCTGGGGAATTACCTCGGCGCGATCCGTAATTTTGTGGGTTTGCAAGAAACCCATGAGTGCCTGTATTGCGTGGTTGATATGCATGCCATCACCGTGTTTCAAGACCCAAAGGAACTGGCTGCCAATACGCGCGAAGTAGCGGCCGCATTTATTGCCGCGGGCGTCGACCCGAAAAATCATATTGTGTTTAACCAAGCCCAAGTCTCCCAACATGCCGAGCTGGCCTGGGTGCTCAATTGCGTCTCGCGCATGGGCTGGCTAAACCGCATGACCCAGTTCAAAGAGAAGGCGGGCAAAGATCGCGAAAAAGCCTCCGTCGGGCTTTATGTCTATCCCAATTTAATGGCCGCCGATATTTTGCTGTATAAGGCCACGCATGTGCCGGTTGGCGAAGACCAGAAGCAGCATCTCGAATTGGCGCGCGATATTGCGCAAAAATTTAACCATGACTTTAAAGCCGAAGGGTTTTTCCCCCAGCCAGAACCGCTCATTCAAGGGCCCGCCACCCGGGTGATGAGCCTGCGCGATGGCACAAAAAAAATGTCCAAATCAGATCCGTCCGATTTATCGCGCATCACCATGCTCGATGGCCCCGACGAGATTGCCAAGAAAATTCGCAAAGCCAAAACCGACACCCAAGCTCTGCCAGAGACCAAAGAGCAATTGGAAGGTCGCCCAGAAGCGGCCAATCTTTTGGGCATCTATGCAGCCCTTGCCGATGTGTCTTTGGGCGTGGCGATGGGTCAATTTGCGGGTTCGCAGTTTTCTAACTTGAAAGAGCAATTGGCCGAAGTGGCGATTGAAAAAATTGGCCCGATTGGCGAAGAAATGAAACGCCTCACGCAAGACCCCGCCACGGTAGACGCAATATTGGCCGATGGCGCCGAGCGCGCCCGCGCGATTGCCGAGCCGATTATGGCCGAAGTTCGCCAAAAAGTCGGCTTCTTGGGCAGCTAAGCTGTCGCATGCATTCTAGCTTGTTTTCCCAAAAGTAAACTGGCAGCATTGCTCTATGGATATTAATCGGCATTTACAGCGCAAATTTTTAGTCGTCGTGGACGGTTCTGCCGAAGGCCACGCGGCTTTGCGCTTTGCGGCGCGCCGGGCCCATGGCACGGGCGGCAAAGTCTCGCTCCTCTTGGTCATCGAGCCGGAAAGCCACGAGCATTGGCTCGGCGTCGGCTCCTTGATGAAAGAAGAGGCGCAAGCAGAAGCTGAAAAAATATTGGATGAATGCGCCAGCCTCGTCGAAATGTTGGGCGGAGAACGCCCCGCCACCCATGTTCGCCATGGCCTATTGGCCGAGGAAATTGGCACTTTGATTGAAGAGGACCGTACCATCTCGACCTTGGTTCTGGCGGCGGCCGTGGATAATAATGGCCCGGGCCCCTTGGTTTCTGCCATTGGTTCAGGCAAGTCAGGGTTTCATCTGCCGGTCACGATTGTGCCGGGTGATTTATCCGACAATGAAATTGATGGTCTAACTTAATCCCTGTAAGGAAACGCGTATGTCTGTAAATGAAATTATCACCGTCAAGGTGACGCTGATGGCAATTCCGGTGTTTTTCCTCGCCATCGCGTTGGAAATTTTGGCCGTTCGCTTCTTGCGCCAACGCGGGTCCTTGAACGCCAAGGATGATGGGGTCAGCATTTTTATGGGGCTTTTCTCCGTGGTAATTAATGGCACGGCCGCGTTTTTGACGCTTGGCATGTTGCTTTGGGCCCAGCAATATCAGGTCGTCGTTTTGCCAATAACTTTCGCTGTTCTGGTCGCCTGCTTTGTCTTGGATGACTTGCGCTATTATCTGCATCACCGCATTGCGCATCGGTGTCGGTGGCCTTGGGCGATGCATATTATTCATCATTCGAGCCAGCGCTTCTCGCTCGCCGTGGCGCTTCGCCAAGGTTGGACAAAGCACTTTACCGGCACGACGTTCTTGAAAGTCCCGCTGGTTCTCATTGGCTTTGACCCGCTTATGGTTATTTTTTGTGGCGCGCTGAATGCGATTTATCAGTTTTTTCTGCACACGGAAACCATCGATAAAATGCCGCGTTGGTTCGAAGCGACCTTCAACACGCCGTCTCACCACCGCGTTCACCATGGCAAGAACCCACAATATTTGGACAGCAATTACGCAGGCACGCTGATTATTTGGGATAAGCTGTTTGGAACTTTTGCGGCGGAAGATGCCAACGACCGCCCTAATTATGGACTGGTAAAAGATTTGGAGACCTATAATCCATTTCGCATTTTTGCCCATGAATACATCGGCATCGCCAAAGATGTCGTGACCCGCGGACTTAGTTTAAAGCAGCGCTTGCTTTATATCGTTGCGCCCCCTGGCTGGAGCCATGATGGCTCGCGCCTTAGCTCGGAAGACATTAAGCGCGCGGCCGGCGTGCTAGATTCGCCCGCTTCCGCACCAGCTGGAGAATAGCGCATGGCGCATTATGCGATTTCTGAACTTCTAATTGTTCTGGCAGCTCTTTGGGGCGCCAATCGTCTGGTCGCGCAAGACCGCGCGACAGCGGCCTTTGGGCTTTTGTTATTTGGCGCGGCGGCAGCCATTGGCGTCGTGCGTTTCCCTTTCGGCTTAATCGAGCCATGGGCCGATATGCACCGTTTCGCGGGCATGATGGGCGGTCTTTTGGCGATGATGGCCTTGGTTCACCAAATTGTGCGGTTTGAAACCGCGCGCCTAACGCCTGGCGCCCATATGGCGTTGGCGGCTTTGGGGTTGGGTCTGGCTTTGGCTATGCCCGAGCTTCGGGTGCCGCTATTCCTGCTTTGGTCGCTCGGCTTCATTTGGCTGGCGGCACGCCATACACCGAAGCGCCATACACGGAAGCGCGAGGCATCGGCTTGGATAAAAGCGGGTGTGGCTGGTTTCATGTTGTTCAATGTCATCGTGTTTCGCCAATCGCCCTATCTCGATCCGGCCGTCAGCTGGCATATTTTTCATGTGCTGGTCGCTGTTTGGGTGGTCGGGGTAAGCTGGCTTTTGACATCTTCTGTAACAGGCAAAGCGGATGTTAAAAAAAGCTAGCCCTCGTCTTTTGTGTTTAGATTGCCTATATAGACTACAGACCTAAAAAAAGGAATTTGGCGCCATGTTTATTCAAACGGAAGATACCCCTAATCCAGCCACGCTGAAATTTTTGCCTGGCCGCGAAGTTATGGGCGATAAGCCGCCGGCTGATTTCCCCAATGCAGATGCAGCGCAGGCCTCCCCTTTGGCGGCGGCTTTGTTTGCCATTGAAGATGTGAGCGCCGTGTTTTTTGGCGCGGACTTCATTGCTGTATCGAAATCGGGTGGTGAATGGCAGCATGTAAAAGCGGCTATTCTACAGGCGATTATGGAACATTTCGTCGCGGAAAAACCGCTTATGCTGAATGATGTTGCCACGGCCCAAGTAGAAGACGATGGCGAAAATGGCGAAATTATTGCCGCTATTAAACAAATTCTCGACACGCGGGTTCGCCCTGCTGTCGCGCAAGATGGCGGCGATATTGTGTTTCATGGCTATGAAGATGGCGTGGTGAGCTTGCACATGCGCGGCGCCTGCGCGGGGTGCCCTTCTGCTTCGGCGACGCTGAAGCAGGGCGTGGAAAACCTTCTCAAACACTTTATTCCTTCGGTTACGGAAGTGCGCGCCGTTATTTAAAGCAGGACGTTTTATGAGCGATACCCTAGACAAATCAGGTCTTGATGTGGGGCCGCTTTCTGGCTTTGACGCGGCTGCCACGCTTGGCTTTTGAGGATGCCTGCCAAATCATCTGATTTCCCGCTCATTCTCGCTTGCGATACAACGCAAGGGGCTTGTTCTGCCGCGCTCTATCGCGACACCCTAACTTCTGAACCTAGCGTTCTCGCCAGCGAGCTTTTGCCCATGACCAAAGGCCATGCAGAGGCCTTGATGCCAATGTTGCAAAGGGTCTGTAAAAAAGCTAGGAAATCCATGCGCGAGATAGATCGCTTGGCAGTGACAAATGGGCCAGGCACATTTACCGGGGTTCGCGTGGGGCTGGCTGCCATGCGGGGACTTTCTTTGGCTTTGGCGATTCCGATAAAAGCCTATGGCACGCTAGAAGTTATGGCGCAGGCCAGCGGCGCGTCCGGCCCTCTCATTGTTGCGGTGGATGCGCGTCGCTCGGTTTTCTATGCGCAAAGTTTTGATACGCAAAAAAACCCCCTATCGCCCCCTCAAGCTCTCACGGGAGAGCAGGTTCTAGCGCTTGTTAAAGATGGCAAGGTAACCCTTCAAGGCAGTGGATCAAGTTTGCTGATGCCCGCCGCAAACAGTCGCTTTTCTGCCGAAAATGCGCCTGATTACCCGCAAGCTGAAGTGCTTGGCGCAATGGCGGCGGCAGATTTAGATTGGCCGACCTATGACGCCTTGGCCGCACCGCCCGAACCGCTTTATTTGCGGGCGCCCGATGCGGTCTTGCCCAATCCAGATAAACTCCCAAGCCGCGCAAGGGCGTCGACCGAGACATGAGTTTCGCCATTTCTCCGTTGCAAAACGCTGCCCAGCTGGCCGAGCTACACCAGCAGGCTTTTGACCCTCAATTGGGGGCGTCATGGAACGAAGCGGCTTTTGCCGGACTTTTGCGGCAAAGCACGGTGCAGGCTCTTGGCACAAAGGACGGCTTTATTTTACTGCAAAGGGTGGCAGACGAAGCCGAGGTTTTGACTTTGGCGGTGCATCCCAAAGCGCGTCGTTCAGGCTTGGCGCGAGCGCTTATTCAGCAAGCTCAAGACGCGGCCAAGGTGGCGCGGATATTTTTGGAAGTGGCGCAAGACAATGCGCCCGCCCGAGCGCTTTATGCGGCCTGCGGGTTTCAAGAAACTGGACGCAGGCTCAATTATTATAAGCGCCCCGATGGAGGCCGCGTGGATGGCGTTCTCATGCAGTTGAAAACCCGTTGATAAATTCATTCAAGGCAAACAATGGAAGCGTGATTTTTCTCGCCGATTGTGCTATTTAAATCGCCATGAATAAGTCAACGACCTCATCGATGGATATTGAAACCCTTGCCACGCAAGCGGGCATGCGCATGACCGATCAGCGTCGGGTGATTGCTAGTGTTTTGTCTCAAGCCGATGACCATCCAGATGTTGAGGAAGTCTACCGACGCGCCTCCGAGCTGGATGCGGGCATTTCCATTGCAACGGTTTATCGCACCGTGCGCCTGTTCGAAGAAGCGGGCATTTTAACCCGCCATGACTTTGGCGATGGCCGCGCTCGTTATGAGCCTGTGGCCGATGACCACCACGATCACCTCATCGATATTCAAACGGGCAAAGTCATTGAATTCACCAATGAAGAGATTGAGCGTTTGCAGGCCGAGGTGGCTAAAAAGCTTGGCTATAAATTGGTCGACCATCGCCTCGAGCTTTACGGCGTGCCGCTCGAGAAGGCGCCCAAAAAATAACCTAGCCAAGGCCTTCAAATGCAGACCTTAAAAATGATAATGCGGGCAATGGCTTTAGGGCTGGCGGTTATGATTTTCGTGCCGCCGCAAATTCTTGTCCTTCTTGTTTCGCGCTTGTTTCCTAAGTCTTTGTTTCCTAAACCCCTGCCGCGCGTGTGGCCGATTATCCCGCTTTTGTTTTTCCGTAGCCTGTTGAAGATATTCGGTGTGCGGTTGAGGGTTGCAGGGCCAAGGCCTAAGCCCGGCACTTTGGTTGTGGCCAATCATATATCGTGGTTCGATATTTTGGCCATCGGGGCGATTACCCCGCTTTCTTTCATTGCAAAAAGCGATGTAAAAGGCTGGCCGCTTTTGGGCCAGCTTTCCTTATTGCAGCGCACAGTATTCGTCGACCGGCGCCGTGGGCGGCACAATAAAACCGATGGCGATACGCTTACGCAACGATTGGTCGGCGGCGATACGATGGTGATATTTGCCGAGGGCACCAGCTCTGATGGCATTAAAGTTCTGCCGTTTAAATCGACTTTATTTGCGGGGGTTGAGCGGCTCGCAAAATTAGAAACGTCGCGTGCGGGCGTGCCCGTTCAGGCCATGACAATTGCCTATCGTCGCGTGCATGATATGGCGATGGGGCGGCGGCAACGAATGGGCTATGCGTGGCTTGGCGAAATTGGTTTGGCGTCGCATTTTCTATTTATGTTGGCTTCGGCGCCGATTACCATCGAAGTGATGTTTCACGAGCCGCTCCCCGATGAGATGAAAGACCAGAGAAAACAAATGGCTCGGACTTTGCACGCACAAGTGAAAGGCGGGCTAGAGGATATGGCGCGCGGCATTGAAACGTCACGCTCTTGCGATACGTGATCGGCTTGCTTCGCATCTATAAAAGCGCTATGGCCAGAGCATGATGGATATAAATAAAACCGCGCAAAAATGGGACGCTGATGCCGCCAATGATAAGTCTTGTTATATCAAGACTTTTGGCTGCCAAATGAACGTCTATGATAGCCAGCGCATGGCCGAAGCTTTGGTGGAGGCGGGGTATCGCGCTGTCGATACGCCAGACGACGCCGATATGATAATTTTAAACACCTGCCACATTCGCGAAAGAGCGGCCGAGAAAGTTTATCATGAGCTGGGTCGGCTGCGCCCCTTAAAGCAGCGCAATAAAAACATAGTCATTGGGGTGGCAGGTTGCGTGGCGCAAGCCGAGGGCGCTGAGATTATTTCGCGCGCGCCCATGGTCGATATGGTTTTTGGCCCACAAACGTTTCAGCAATTGCCCGCCATGCTCGACGAAGTTGCCCAGACCCGCTCGCAAGGGCGCAAAGCCAGATTGGTGCGCACCGAGTTTCCGGCAGCCGAAAAGTTTGCCGCCCTTACCCAAGTGCCGCGCAAGCCCATTACCCGAAGCCCCAGCGCTTATGTGACAGTGCAGGAAGGCTGCGATAAATTTTGCACGTTTTGTGTGGTGCCCTATACGCGCGGTGAAGAAGTCTCGCGCGCGTCGCCTGAAATCATTGCAGAAGCCAAAGCTCTGGCCGAGCAAGGCGTGTGCGAAATCACCCTCTTGGGACAGAATGTAAACGCCTGGCAAGACCGCGATAGTGGCCAGCGCTTGGCGGGGCTTTTGGATGATTTGGCTGAGATTGAAGGCTTGCACCGGTTGCGCTTTACCACCAGCCATCCACGGGACATGGATGCCGCGTTAATTGCTGCGCATGGGCAAAACGAAAAACTAATGCCCTATTTGCACCTACCTGTGCAGGCTGGTTCTGACAAAATTTTAAAAGCGATGAACCGCAAACATACAGCGGCCGAATATATTGCCCTATGCAAAGAGTTCCGCGCTGTGCGTCCCGACTTGGCTTTATCGTCCGATTTCATCATCGGTTTCCCCGGCGAGACGGACGAGGACTTTGCCGCCACGATGGCTTTGGTGGAAGAGGTCAATTATGCGCAAAGCTATTCGTTCAAATATTCACCGCGCCCCGGCACCCCTGCGGCGGAGGATGAGAACCAAGTCGATGAGGCGGTAAAGGCTGCGCGCTTGCAAACCATTCAGGGGCTTATCAGCGCCCAACAAACTGCGTTTAACGACGCGCAATTGGGGCAGGTTTTGCCGATATTATTTGATAAGCCATCCAAACATGCGGGCCAAATTACGGGCCGCAGTCCTTACCTACAGCCGGTGCATGTAAAAGTGCCGGAGGGGAAAGACGCAGAGGCGGTTTTTGCGGCCGTGCGGGGGCGCATTCTGCCGGTTGAAATTACCAGTACGCATCGAAATAGTTTGAGCGGTCAATTTAGCGACGCGCTGTAGCCAAATGTCGCTTCGTTAAGGGCTTGCCAAGTCGGTGAAAACTTCTGATACTTGGCAAATATGGTTCACAAAATGATTGAAAAAATGGCATATGTCGTAGGAGTTCGCGCTTGAGCGGTTCTGATAAACGACCCACGGCTAGTTCTAGTGCTTCGAAAAGCCAGCCTTCGAAGAGCAGGTCTTCGAATAAAAAGTCTAAGCCTTTCGTGCTTCAGTTCGATAACAATCGGCTGTTGCCCGAGCTATATGGCGAGCATGGCAAAAATCTGGCGCGCATTGAGCAGACTTTGGATGTCTCTTTGTCCAATCGGGGCAATCAGGTTTCTATTTCTGGCGCCGAAGAGGATTGCACCCGTGCGGCGCAAGTTTTAGGCACGCTTTATCACCATCTAGAGCGCGGCGCGGAAGTGACGGGCGGCGATGTCGATGGCGCTTTGCGCTTGAGCCTCGGGTCTATGCAAGAGCCGTCCGCTAGCGATGGGGCTTTGGCAGAAGACAAGACCGCGAAAAACGGCAAGGGCAACGGAAAAGCAGCGCCTGCCCCGTTAACCGGCAAAGCGGCCTTGCGCACGCAAAAGCGAGAAGTTTTGCCGCGCTCCCCCGCGCAGGCCACTTATATTGATGCCTTGTTGAACAGCGAACTCGTGATTGGCTGTGGCCCTGCGGGTACGGGCAAAACCTATCTGGCCGTGGCGGCCGCGGCCGCTATGTTGGTCGAGGGCAAAGTAGACCGCATTATTTTGTCGCGCCCAGCGGTGGAAGCCGGAGAGAACTTAGGGTTCTTACCCGGCGATATGCGCGACAAGGTCGACCCTTATTTGCGCCCCCTCTATGATGCGCTTTACGACATGCTGCCAGGCCCCCAAGTTCTTCGCTCGCTAGAAAGTGGTGAGATTGAAATTGCGCCTTTGGCTTTCATGCGCGGGCGCACTTTGGCCAATAGTTTTGTCATTCTCGATGAAAGCCAAAACGCGACGCCCATGCAGATGAAAATGTTCCTGACGCGGATGGGCGAAAACTCCCGCATGGTCATCACCGGGGATCCGACCCAAGTTGATTTACCCTTTGGTGCCAAGTCTGGCCTGAAAGATGCGTTGGAGATTTTACCAAAAATTAAAGGCTGCGAGATTATTCACTTTAGTGAAGATGACGTGGTGCGCCATGATATGGTCACGCGCATTGTAAAAGCCTATAATAAGCGAGATGGTAAATTGCCGCCGATGCAAAGACATCCGAAAAAGAACCTGAAAAAGGCCATAGATGAGAAACCAAGTGAGCCAGGTGATGACGCAGAATAACGCCGCACCACCAGCCGATGACGCGGAGCCCGACAGTCCGGGCCAGCCCCAAGGCCTCACCCTAGATTTGGATGTGCGCGACCCGCGCTGGCATTTGCTCGAGGACGACTTGCGCCAACAAGCTAATTTTATTTGGGCGCAGCTCGACCCGAAAACGCTTATGCCAGAAGCCGAAGCCTGTCTTGTTTTGGCCGATGATGCGCAACTTGCGCAGATGAACCAGAGTTTCCGAAATAAAGCAGGACCAACCAATGTGCTGAGTTTTCCAGCTCTAGATTTCGTCGCCCCCGTGCGCTGTGCGCAAGACCTAGCGGCTCTGCCTTTCGCGCTTCTCGGCGACATTGTGATGTCCTATGACCGCTTGCAAGCGGAGGCACAAGTGCAAGGTAAAACCGAGCGCGCCCATGCGCTGCATTTGCTGACCCATGGGCTGTTGCACCTTTTGGGCTATGACCATGAAAACGAGCCTGACGCAAACCTTATGGAAGGTCTGGAAAGCGAGCTGCTGCTCGCGGCGGGCTTGCCAAACCCTTATGACGAACTTGCTCAAGCGGAGACCGAACAATGAGTGCTTCTTCCTCAACCAGCTGGTGGAGATTTTTATTTGGCGGCGGTGAAAGTTCGCTGCGCGAGAGCATTGAAGATGTGTTGGAGGAGACGCAAGGCGAGACCGCCGATTTCTCCGATGAAGAACGCCATATGCTGAAAAACCTGCTCGGCTTTCGCGATGTGCGCCTCGACGATGTGATGGTGCCGCGTGCCGATATTGATGCGGTGGAAGCGGATATTCAACTGCGTGACTTGCTGGCTTTATTTGCCGATTGCGGTCATTCGCGCATGCCTGTTTATCGTGAAACACTCGATCAGCCCATTGGCATGGTGCATGTTAAAGATGTGCTGTCTGCGGTGCAATCTAGCCTTGGCCAAGATAGTGCGAAAGTAGAGAGCATTGAACTGACCCCTTTGGTGCGGCCGGTTTTATTTGTGCCACCTTCCATGCCAGCCATGGAATTGCTGGTAAAAATGCAAGCCACGCGCGGCCATATGGCTTTGGTAATCGATGAATATGGCGGCACCGATGGTTTGGTGACAATTGAAGATTTAATCGAAGAAATCGTCGGCGAGATTGAAGACGAACATGATGAAGAAGAAGAGCTTTTGAAAGCCCTGACGGAGGACGGCCATTGGCGCGCGCAGGCAAGATTGCCGCTCAGTGAAGTGGAAAGCGCTTTGGACATTAGTTTGGCCAACGTGGAGGGGTATGACGATATCGATACGCTCGGCGGATTGGTTTTTGCTAAGGCGGGACGAGTGCCCGAGCGCGGCGAAATGATTGCCCATGATATGGGCGATGGGCGAACGCTCGAATTTATCATTCACGATGGCGATGCGCGCCGCATTAAACAATTGGATATGCGGTTGGTTTTGCGGCCGACGAAAGCACATCGCGACCCATCGAGCCGAAAAGGCAAGGCTGGATAGTGGTGCGCTGGCTCTCTTTTCGCGCGGCTCGTTCAAAGTGCGCGAGCCTGCTGGCTTTCTGCGCGGCACGTCCGAAGCGTGCGAGCCTGCTGGCCGGGCTTATCCTTCCTTTGGCGTTTGCGCCGTTTCACATTTTGCCGGTGTTTTACCTGTCCTATGGGTTGGTGTTTTGGCTAGCGTGGCAGGCGCGCGAAGCCCCCAAGCAATTATTCATATTAGGCTGGCTGTTCGGCTTTGGGCAGTTTTTCACGGGTCTCTTGTGGATGGGCGAAGCGTTTCTGGTTGAAGCGGAACATTTTCTTTGGGCGCTGCCTTTTGCGATCACTCTTTTGCCAGCCGGTTTGGCTTTGTTTGGGGCTCTCGCGCTTTGGCTCTGGGGGCAATTATTGGCGCGCTTTGCGATGCGGCGTTTGTTGGCCAGTTTGTCTTTGGCGCTTTTCCTAATTATGGCGGCCTATTTGCGGAGCACGATATTGACGGGTCTGCCATGGAACCTGCCCGCTATGGGCTGGGCCAGTTGGTTGTATTTGGCGCAAGCTGCCAGCCTTATTGGGGTGCATGGGCTGGGCTTGGTGGCGCTGATAAGTGTTGCGTTTTTACTGGCCGAGCGGGCGTCCTTACGCTGGGTCACTCTAGGGTTGGGCGGCGCGCTCTTCGTGTTTGGCGTGGCTCGGCTGTATGCTTTGCCTGCTTTAGCGCCCAGCGAAACGCTCATCACCGTGGTGCAGCCCAATATTGCCCAGCGCGAAAAATGGCTGCACGAAAACCGCGACGCACATATAGAAACGATTTTTAAATTGACCCAATTGGGTTTGAAATATGCGCCGAAAACAGACCTTATCATCTGGCCAGAAACCGCCATTCCAGCCTTAATCGATGAAGGCACAGGGTTTGGCGATCGCTTGCGTGCGGCGCTTCCGGCTAGGGACGCGAGCCAGACAAGGCTGCCCTATATCCTTACCGGTGCGGTGCGGCGCGAAGTTGGCTTGTCGCGCTCGAAATTTTATAATAGCGCCATGCTGTGGTCCGGGGATGGCCATTTATTGGCCAAATCGGACAAGCATCATTTGGTGCCATTTGGCGAGTATTTGCCACTTCAGAGCTGGCTCGAGGCAATAGGTTTGCAGCAATTAGTGCGCCTGCGCGGGGGCTATGCTTATGGTGCGCCCCACGCTCGGCTGACGGCGTCGCGCCTTCCCGTGCTGGCGCCATTGATTTGTTACGAAGGTATTTTCCCACATTTATCGGCCAGCCCGAAGGGCGTTGCGCGCCCCGATGCCTTGATCAATTTAACCAATGATGGCTGGTTCGGGGATTGGCATGGCCCACATCAACATATCGCGCAAGTGCGCCTGCGTGCCATCGAGCAAGGCCTGCCTTTGGTACGAAGTGCCAATACGGGTATCTCGGCTGTTTTCGATGCCTATGGACGCCAGCTAGAGGCTCTGCCTTTAGGCGAAGCTGGCGTATTTTCCCTGCCTTTGCCGAAGGCTTTGTCACCGAGTTTTTATTCTCGTTTTGGCGATAGGGTGTTTTTCGCTCTTTGGCTTGGCTTGGGTTTGGCGATTATCGTGACGCGACGTCGGTTTCCAGCAGCCGCGCTTTAAGTCTTTCTTAAGATAAAAACAATTGCCCTCAGTCTATCTCTCCGCCATAGTCTGTTGCGTAACCTGCGTCTCAAAAATAATAATAGAGGGGGCAGATTATACCACGCAAAAAACATCAAGCCGTCGATGCCTTTATCGGTGCGCGGGTTCGCCTTCGCCGACTTATGCTGGGGATGAGCCAAGAGGAGTTGAGCAATCAGCTCGGGGTGACGTTCCAGCAAGTTCAAAAATACGAGAAAGGTGTCAATCGCATTTCGGCCAGTCGCCTGTTCGAGCTTTCGCTAGCCTTGGACGTGCCGGCGCAGTTCTTCTTCGATGGATTGGACGAGCCGCTAGACCCTTATCCAGAAGCGGGTCTCGCCGAAGAGCCATTGCTAAATCCCTATCTTGATTTCGTTAGCAGTGGGCCAGGCGTCGAGCTTAATCGGGCTTTCCTTCAAATTTCGGATGATGACTTGCGGCGCCAATTGCTCTCCGTTGTTTCCAACATCGCTCGGGTTAATCGAACGCAAGACTAGCGCCAATGTGACGTTTAGGGCGCCTTCCTAGGCAGACAACAGGCTTGACCATTGTTGCCTCGCCTGCCAAATAAAGGCGATTGATTTAATCGTTGGGGATATTGCGATGCGTGCTTCTTATGAATTTACTTCCGAATCTGTTTCTGAAGGTCATCCAGATAAAGTCTGTGACCGGATTTCGGATAGTATTTTGGATGCGTTTCTGGCGCGCGACCCGCAAGCCCGCGTCGCCGTTGAAACACTCACCACGACAAATCTAATCGTTCTGGCCGGCGAAGTTCGCCCCGCAGGATTGGTATCTAACGAAGAGATGGAAGCGATTGCCCGCGCCGCCGTGAAAGACATCGGCTATGAGCAAGACGGCTTCCATTGGCAAAACGCAGAAGTTCAAGTTCACGTGCATGGACAATCGGCGCACATCGCCCAAGGTGTCGATGCCGATGGTGGAGATAAAGAAGAAGGCGCTGGCGACCAAGGCATTATGTTTGGTTACGCCTGCCGCGAAACCGAAGACCTCATGCCCGCCCCGATTGCTTATAGCCATCAAATCTTGTCAGACATGGCAGCGGCCAGAAAATCTGGCAGCGTGAAAGGCCTCGGCCCCGACAGCAAAAGCCAGGTCACTTTGGCCTATGAAAACGGCAAGCCCGTGCGGGCCACTTCGGTTGTGGTGTCGACCCAACATGACGAGGGCCTGACCCAAGACGATGTGCGCGCGCTCGTGCGCCCATTTGTTGAAAATGTTCTGCCCGATGGCTGGATGTGCCCGGAAGAGGCTTTTTATGTAAACCCAACCGGCACGTTCGTTATTGGTGGCCCCGATGGCGATGCGGGTCTTACGGGCCGCAAAATTATTGTCGACACTTATGGTGGCGCGGCTCCCCATGGTGGCGGCGCGTTTTCGGGCAAAGACCCGACAAAAGTAGACCGCTCGGCCGCTTATGCGTCTCGTTATCTGGCTAAAAATGTGGTGGCTGCGGGTCTGGCGGATCGCTGCACCATTCAGCTGTCTTACGCCATTGGCGTGTCGCAGCCTTTGTCGCTTTATGTCGATATGCATGGTACCGGACAGGTAGAGGAAGCGGCGTTGGAGAAAGCTTTGGCGCAAGTTATGGATTTGAGCCCGCGCGGCATTCGCGAACATTTGGGTCTCAATAAACCGATTTATGCGCGCACTTCGGCCTATGGCCATTTTGGGCGCAAACCACAAGACGATGGCGGCTTCTCTTGGGAGCGCACAGATTTGGCCGACGCCATTAAGGGCGCGCTTTAGGCGCCCATGGATGAGCGTCAAAAACCTGCGCCAGAGGATGCATCTGCACAAATGAAACGCGTTGTTTATGGCCGCAGACAAGGCCATAAGCTGCACCCCCGACAAGCCAGATTGGTAGAGGATTTGCTGCCGCGCTTGCGTGTGGACGTGCAAGCCGAGAGCTGTCCTGCCGATTGGTTTTCGCGGCCTTTCGCGGCGTATGCTTTGGAAATTGGGTTTGGCGGCGGCGAGCATTTGGCTGCGCGCGCGCGCGCCCAACCCGATATCGGGTTCATTGGCTGCGAACCCTTTTTGAACGGTGTGGCCAAATTACTCATCGAAATAGACGAAGCCAATAGCGACAATATGGCGGTGCATGATGATGACGCACGCGATGTTTTGGAAGCCTTGCCCGACCAGTGTCTTGAGCAAGTCTATTTGCTTTACCCCGACCCATGGCACAAGAACCGCCATAATAAACGCCGCTTTATAAGTCCGCAAAACCTCGACCAAGTGTTTCGGGTTTTGCGCCCGGGGGGAAGGTTTTTGGTCGCCAGCGACATTCCTAAATATATCGACTGGACGCTCACTCATTTGCGCACGCAAGGCGGTTTTGCTTGGCACGATGAAACGGCCGAGCGCCAGATAGCGCCCGATGGTTGGCCCGGCACTCGCTATGAAGCCAAAGCCATTCGCGAAGGACGCGTGCCGACCTATCTAGATTTTATCCGCCGCGACACGCCCCAATCGGGGGTCTTATAGCGGGGGCTTGCGCCCGCTTTCAAAATCGCTATAGTGATTTCAAATTAAAGCTGCTTTGTGAAAGTGGGATGCTGGAAACGGCCCCGCTTTTTTTAATGCTTAAACGCCATCTTTCGAGGCGGCGATTAGCAAGACACCAAAGCCTAAGTTTGAAGGAGATGTCATGTCGCAAGACACGGCTCTAGACACGCCACATTTAAAGGCGCCAGGCCCCGCCCGCCCGTTTTTGGAACTGGTGGAATCGGTTATCGAAAGCCTTGGCTATGCGCTTTTGCGCATCCGCATGACCGGTGATGACGGACAAGCTGTGTTGCAAATCATGGCGGAAAACGACGAAGCGGGATTGCGTATCGCGCAATGCGAAGAGATTAGCCGAGCCCTATCCGATGTGATGGATGTCGAAAATCCAATCGCTGGCGCTTATTCTTTGGAGGTTTCTTCGCCAGGTGTGGCGCGGCCTCTAACGCGGCCCGTCGATTTTGAACGCTGGGCTGGATATGAAGCGAAAGTGGGCCTGCGCGATGCGATTGATGGCCAGCGACGGTTTCGCGGTGTGGTGCAAGGCTTTGCCGATGGCGAGGCTTTAATCGAAGTGAAGCTGGCGGGTTTTGACACGCCGCAAGTCTTAGGACTAGCGATACAAAATATTGCCGAGGCGCGTTTGGTGCCAGATGAAGACGCCATAAGTGATGCGTTGAAACAGCAGAAAAAGCCCAAGAAGGGCGATAAGAGTCAAGATGGCGATGAGAGCCAAGAGAGCAATAAGAGTAAGTAAATACGTCGCGTTTGTAAGACGGGATAAATTAAATTAGACCCATTTGGGTCAGCCAATTTAGGAGATGAAAATGGCTACAGGTATTAGCGCAAATAAGCTGGAGTTGCTGCAAATTGCCGACGCGGTCGCGCGTGAAAAAGGCATTGAGGTCGAGATTGTTTTATCGGCGATGGCGGATGCCATCGAGAAAGCCGCCAAGGCGCGCTATGGTCAGGAAAACGATATTCGGGTGGATATTGACCCGAAGACCGGTGAGACCAAATTGCTGCGCGCCGTGCAAGTGGTTGAGTTGGTAGAAAATGACGATACGCAAATCTCGCTTCCCGTCGCTCAGCGCGATAATCCAGAAGCCAAAATTGGCGATGAAATCATCGACGAATTGCCGCCAGTTGAATTTGGCCGCATCGCCACCCAAGCCGCCAAGCAAGTGATTGTGCAACGGGTTCGCGAAGCCGAACGCGAGCGTCAATTTGAAGAGTTTAAAGATCGCGTGGGCGAGATCATCAATGGTCTGGTGAAACGCGTAGAATACGGCAATGTGGTTATGGACTTGGGCCGTGGCGAAGCGGTTGTGCGTCGCGATAATCTTATCCCGCGCGAAGTCTTCCGCCCCGGCGATCGCATTCGTGCCTACATTCAAAACGTGCGCCGCGAACAGCGTGGCCCGCAGATTATTCTGTCGCGTACCGATCCGGCTTTCATGTCGAAATTGTTCATGCAGGAAGTGCCAGAAATTTATGACGGCGTCATCGAAGTGCGTGCCGTGGCGCGCGATGCGGGTAGCCGAGCTAAAATTGGCGTTATTTCCAACGACCCAGGCATTGATCCTGTGGGCGCTTGTGTGGGTATGCGCGGTAGTCGTGTGCAGGCTGTGGTCAATGAGTTGCAAGGCGAGAAAGTGGATATTATTCCTTGGTCGCCAGACCCTGCTGCTTTCATTGTGAACGCTTTGGCACCTGCCGAAGTCACGAAAGTGGTGCTCGATGAAGATGTGCAGCGTATTGAAGTTGTGGTGCCGGATGAGCAGTTGAGCTTGGCCATTGGCCGTCGTGGCCAAAATGTGCGCCTTGCGTCTCAGCTCACCGGTTGGGACATCGACATTATGACCGAAGCGCAAGAGAGCGAGCGTCGTCAGGCAGAATTTGCTGAACGCACAGCCTTGTTCATGGGCGCTTTGGATGTCGATGAGATGATTGCGCAATTGCTGGCTTCCGAAGGTTTTTCAACCGTCGAAGAAGTGGCCTATGTGCCGGCCGAAGAGATTACGTATATCGAGGGCTTTGACGAGGAAACGGCAGAAGAAATTCAAAACCGTGCCCGCGATCATTTGGACCGCGAGAATGAGAAGCTCGATGCGCAGCGCAAAGAAATGGGCGTTGGTGATGATCTGGCTGCCATGGAAGGCATGACGCCGGCTATGTTGGTTCGCTTTGGCGAGAACGACATTAAGTCGCTGGAAGACTTTGCTGGCTGTGTGACCGATGATTTGACCGGTTGGTTTGAAACGGTCGAGCGTCGCCGTGTCCGCCAAGAAGGGGTTCTGGATGGCTTTGATGTTTCGCCTGAAGAAGCCGAGAGCTTAATTATGTCGGCACGCGTTTTGGCGGGTTGGATTACCCAAGAAGAGCTGGACCAGCAACGCGCCGAAGAAGCGGCGCGCGTGGCAGCAGAATTGGCAGCCCAGCAGGAAGCGGAAAACCCGACCCCTGCAGCCAAGGATGAGCTTCCAGATCCTTTCGCGCCTGCACCAGACGCTTCGGCGCCGAGTGCGGAATAAGGCTTGAGCTAAGATTATGGGGGGGCTTCAAACCTGCCAGATAAGTGGCAAAGAAGCCGAGGGCGACGATATGTTGCGCTTTGTTATCTCGCCTGATGGTGAGCTGACCCCTGACTTAGGGCAAAAACTGCCCGGCGAGAGTATTTGGCTAGCCAATCAGCGCGACCTTGTGGCGCCTTTGGTAGCTAAATTTGCAAATAAGGCTGCCGACTTGCAGGACCCAGCCCCCGAAAGCCTAGAAATTAGGCTGGAGAGACTAATGCGCCAACAAGCGCATGGGATTTTGGGGCTAATGCGCAAGTCGGGGGCGGTGGTGATGGGCTTCATGAAAGTGGAGGCCGCACTCAAGAGGGGTCGGATTGTGTTGCTGTTTGCAGCGCAAGACGGTGCCGAGAATGGTCGTCAGGCATTGGCTCAAAAGGCCCGTGTGACGAATACGAGAATATGCGCTTTATTTAGCGCAGATGAATTGGGCATGGCCTTTGGCCGTGAAAATGTGATACATGCAGGGCTTACCGATGCACGTTGGTTGTCCCGTATCGATAAAGAAACCGTGCGGCTGGCGACTTTTTTGGGCGACCAAGTGAGCATGGATAGGAGTGAGAGCGAATGAGCGACGCGAAAACAGGTGATGATGCCTCGACAGGGGATGCCCCTCAAGATGGCGAAGCCAAACGCGGCAAGACCATGTCTTTAAAACGGACAGTGGAAAGCGGGCAAGTGCGCCAGAGCTTTTCGCATGGCCGTTCCAAATCTGTATTGGTTGAAAAACGCCGGAAACGCGTGGTTAAACCTGGGCAAGAAGAAGCTCAAGTGGCAGTTCCCGTGGAAGCTCAGCCAGCGCCCGTGGCTCCAACGCCTGCGGCGCCAAGCGCGCCCGCTATGCCAGATGGCCTGTCCAAAGCCGAACAAGACAAACGCCTTGCCGCTGTCGCGGAAGCCAAAATTCGCGCTGTAGAAGAAGCCAAGCAAGCCGAAATTGATAATAAACGACGCGCCGAAGAAGACACGAAGCGCGCCGAAGAGCGCGCTGAATTAGATGCTGAAGCCTCCAAACAGGCCGAAGCCAATTCGCGCACAGCCAAAAAAGGCGATGTGGTCGACCCCGTAGATGCGCCCCCGGCCGAGCCGGCTTTGGTCACGCGGGCCACCAAACAAGCGCCAGCAGTGGCAAGCGCCGATGAGAAAAAGCGCGCGGAAGAAAAACGACGCACGGCAACCCCGGACAAACGAGCTGGCGAACGTCGTCGTCGCACCGGCAAGCTAACCATTAATGACGCGCTGAACGATGAAGAGCGGGTTCGCTCGCTGGCTTCTATGCGGCGTCGTCGCGAGCGCGAAAAGCGCCAAGCCAATAATTCTGGGGAAGCTGAAAAAGTAGCTCGCATGGTGCAGTTGCCAGACACGATTAGCATTCAAGAGCTTGCTAACCGTATGGCAGAGCGCGCCGTGGATGTGATTAAAGTGCTTATGCAACAAGGCATTATGTCACAAATCAATGATGTGATTGACGCCGATACAGCGCAAATCGTAGCCGAAGACTTGGGTCACCAAGTCAAACGGGTATCGGAAAGCGATGTAGAAGACGCGATTGTGACCGCCGATGATGACGATGAAGATAAGACATCTCGCCCGCCGGTGGTTACCGTCATGGGTCACGTTGACCATGGTAAAACATCGCTATTGGATGCGCTTCGCAAAGCCAAAGTGGCCGATGGCGAAGCTGGCGGCATTACCCAGCATATTGGCGCCTATCAGACGCAAACCGAAGCTGGCGAAACGCTGACCTTTATCGATACACCTGGCCACGCGGCCTTTACCGCCATGCGCGCACGCGGCGCCAAAGTAACCGATTTGGTTATTCTTGTGGTGGCTGGCGATGATGGCGTTATGCCGCAAACCGTGGAAGCGATTAACCATGCCAAGGCGGCCGAAGCGCCGATGATTGTGGCCATTAACAAAATGGACAAGCCGGGGTCTGACGCCAATCGAGTGAAAACCGATTTGCTACAGCATGAAATTATTTCCGAGGAAATGGGCGGCGATACACAAATGATCGAAGTCTCGGCGCAAACGGGCGATGGCCTTGATAACCTGTTGGAAGCGGTGGCTCTACAAGCCGAGCTGATGGAGCTAAAAGCCAAAACCAATCGCGCCGCCGAAGGTATCGTGATTGAAGCCAAACTCGACAAAGGTCGCGGTGCGGTGGCAACGGTTCTCGTTCAACGCGGCACGCTGAGTGTCGGCGACATTTTTGTGGTGGGTCAAGAATCGGGTCGCGTTCGTGCGCTCATTGATGACAAAGGCCAACAGATTAAAACCGCGGGGCCTTCGTCTCCGGTTGAAGTTTTGGGTGCGGGTGGCGTTCCGGGTGCGGGGGAAATTTTCACCGTGGTTGAGAACGAAGCCGATGCTCGCGAAGTAGCCGAATACCGCGCTCGTAAAGCACGCCAGCAATCCAGTGATATTGCGCCTCGTGCAGCGTCTTTGGATCAGATGATGACGCAATTGGAAACCGCCGATCGCGCTGAAATTGCCATTGTCGTCAAAGGCGATGTGCAAGGGTCGGTCGAAGCTATTTCGCAAGCCGCTGTGAAACTTGGCACCGATGAAGTCTCGGCGCGGGTTATTCATACCGGCGTTGGCGGCATCACCGAAAGTGACATTACCTTGGCGGCCGCTTCGGGCGCTGTGGTGTTTGGCTTTAACACGCGGGCCAATGGCCAAGCGCGCAATATGGCCGAAGCCGAAGGTGTCGAAATTCGCTATTACAATGTGATTTACGATTTGGTTGATGATTTGAAAGCCGCTATGGCGGGCATGTTGTCGCCAGAATTGCGCGAGACAGCCTTGGGCACAGCCGAGGTCTTGGAAGTGTTTAAAGTCGGCAAGGCAGACAAAGCCGCTGGTGGCTTGGTAGGCACGGGCCTTGTGCGCCGTGGCGCCAAAGTGCGCCTCATCCGCGATGACATTGTTATCCACGAAGGCGAATTGTCTTCGCTGCGCCGCTTCAAAGACGAAGTCAAAGAGGTTCAGTCGGGTCAAGAATGTGGTATGGCTTTTGAGAATTACAAAGACCTGAAGCCTGGGGATACCATCGAGTGTTACGAAGTCGAAGAAATCGCTCGCACGCTCGATAGCTAAGCGAAAGCTTTACAGATATGGCTGAAAAAAAGAACATCGCCGGCAAGCCCCCCTCGCAACGTCAGTTGCGGGTTGGGGAGATGCTGCGCCATCGCTTGAGCGAGGTGCTGCACGCGGCTGATTTTGAAGCCAAGGTTTTGAAAAAAGCCAATATCACCGTGACCGAAGTTCGCATTAGCCCAGACCTGCGCCATGCGACCGCCTATATTATGCCTTTGGGCGGCGACCATATTGAGAAAATCGTGACCCTGTTAAACGATGAAGTGCCACGGCTCAAAAAAATCTCTATGTCTGGACTGCATTTGAAATATACCCCTGACTTTAAATTTGCCGCCGACAAGAGCTTCGACCAAGCGGCGGCCATGGATGAGCTTTTAGCTTCCGAAGTGGTGGCTGGCGATATCGCGGATTTAGAGACGCCGGAAGGCGCCTAAGCACTTTTTAATAAGAGAGAGGCTGCGATTTGGCACGACGCAAAAAAGGCCGGAAGCTTTCTGGCTGGATTAATTTAGACAAACCCTATGAATTAGGCTCCACGCCCGCCGTCTCGCGGGTGCGTTGGTTGTTTCATGCCCAAAAAGCCGGTCATGCCGGCACGCTCGACCCTTTGGCAACGGGCGTTTTGCCGATTGCTTTGGGCGAGGCCACTAAAACCGTCTCCTTCATGCAAGATGCGGCCAAAACCTATCGCGTCAGCGTAGGGCTTGGTGTCTCTACCACTACGGATGACATGGAGGGGGAGCCTCTGGAAACCAGTGAGCATCGCCCTGAAACGACGGAAATTAAAGCGGCCTTGGCGTCTTTTACAGGCGAGATTCAGCAAGTGCCGCCGCAATTTTCGGCCATTCGCAAAGATGGTGTGCGCGCCTATACCAAAGCGCGCGCTGGCGAGAGTGTGGAACTGGAAGCGCGCAGCGTGCGCATTGACCATATTCGGTTTTTGCGCCGCGTCGATGCAGACCATTTCACGCTCGAGGTAGACTGTGGCAAAGGCGTCTATATTCGCTCTTTGGCACGCGATTTGGCTTTGCAACTTGGCACCCGTGGGCATGTAACCAAATTGCGCCGAACGCGGGTTGGCCCATTTGATGAAAAATCTGCTTTAGGGCTGGATAAATTAACTAATTTGGGCCATAGTTCGCCCGATTTGGCGGCTCTGGATGCTTGCTTGTTACCCCTTACGACCGCGCTGGACGACATCCCGGCGGTGGCCATTAGTGGTGACGAGGCATCCCGCATAAAGCAGGGGCAAGCTATATCACCGCAAGGGTTGGCGTTTACGGGGCCGGTGCTTCTTACACATGAGGAGCTTCCTGTCGCCATTGCTGACCAAGACGGGGAAACCCTGAAGCCCGTGCGGGTGTTTAACCTCTAGAACCCAAAAGGTTCGTCTCAAGACCGAGAGGTCTTTTATAAAGGAGAAGGTGATGTCGATTACTGCCGAGCGCAAAGATGCGCTAATTAAAGAATATGCAACGGGTGCCGGTGACACTGGGTCGCCGGAAGTACAAGTTGCCATTCTGACGGAACGTGTTTCCAATCTAACCGAACATTTTCAAACCCACGCCAAGGATAATCATTCGCGTCGTGGTCTGTTGAAAATGGTTAGCCAACGCCGTCGTTTGCTTGACTATGTCAAGGGTCGCGATGTTGAGCGCTATAAAAGCCTCATTGGGCGTCTCGGCTTGCGTCGTTAGATTGCGTTAATTTAAAAGCCGGCCTTAAGGTTAGAGGCCGGCTTTTCATTTCTGTCATGAAGGCCTGACAGACCTTTTTCTGACATGAGGTCAGAAAAAGCAGAGGAAAGAGAACCGGTCTTTTGTTCTAGGTTCTCGATTGAAGCTGCTCCTTTCAAGGGAAAGGGGCTTTGGCAAACTGAGCTGAGATAAAGCCATTTGCCGTGATAGGAAGAACGAATGTTTGATATTACTCGTGAAGAAATTGAATGGGGTGGGCGCACGCTGACCCTCGAAACTGGCCGTGTGGCCCGTCAAGCTGACGGCGCTGTTTTGGCTACTTATGGAGAAACTTCAGTGCTGGCCACTGTGGTTGGAGATCGCAGCCCGAAACCGGGTCTCGACTTTTTCCCTCTTACTGTGAATTACCAAGAAAAAGCCTATGCCGCCGGTAAAGTGCCAGGTGGCTATTTTAAGCGCGAAGGTCGTCCAAGCGAAAAAGAGACCCTGATTTGTCGTCTCATTGACCGCCCCATCCGCCCGCTTTTTGTTAAAGGCTTTAAAAACGAAACCCAAGTCGTCGCCACTGTGATGAGCCATGACCTCGAAAACGACGCTGATATTGTTGCCATGGTAGCTGTATCTGCGGCGCTGACCATTTCTGGTCTGCCGTTCCAAGGCCCAATTGGTGCCGCGCGCGTTGGCTTGATTGATGGCGAATATGTCCTCAACCCAACCTTGGATCAAATGGGGGATACATCGCTCGACCTTATCGTTGCGGGTACAGATGACGCCGTCTTGATGGTGGAATCGCAAGCCGACGAATTGGCTGAAGATGTGATGCTCGGTGCCGTGATGTTTGGTCATCGTGAGTTCCAGCCGGTTATCGATGCGTGTATTCGCATGGGTGAAAAAGCTGCCAAAGCGCCTCGTGATGTGGTTATCCCAGACGATAGCGCCTTGAAAGAAAGCGTGGCGGGCATTGCCAAAAAAGGCCTCGTGGCCGCTTATGGCGAAGCTGACAAGCAAGTGCGTCAAAACGCAATTGCAGCGTTAAAAGACACGGTCTATGCCGATTTGATAGCTGCGGATGCAAGCGCCGATGAGCGCAATGCTGTTTCCGGCGCGTTTAAATCTTTGGAAAGCGATATCGTCCGTGGCGATATTCTGGACACAGAAAAACGTATTGATGGTCGCGGTCTTGCCGATGTGCGCGCGATTGTTTCCGAAGCTGGCATTTTGCCTCGCACACATGGCTCGGCCTTGTTTACGCGCGGGGAAACACAAGCCCTCGTCGTGGCTACTTTGGGCACGGGCGATGATGAACAATTTGTGGATGCGCTGGAAGGCACCTACCGCGAAAACTTCATGCTGCATTATAACTTCCCTCCTTACTCGGTTGGCGAAACCGGACGTGTTGGCTTTACGAGCCGTCGCGAGATTGGTCACGGCAAGCTCGCTTGGCGCGCTTTGAAAGCCATGTTGCCAAGCAAGGAAGAGTTTCCTTACACTTTGCGTCTGGTGTCTGAAGTGACAGAAAGCAATGGATCGTCTTCGATGGCGACCGTTTGTGGTGCGTCGCTGGCGATGATGGATGCGGGCGTTCCGTTGAAAAAACCAGTGGCTGGTATTGCTATGGGTCTGATTAAAGAAGGCGAACGTTTCGCGGTTCTTTCAGACATCCTCGGCGATGAAGACCATTTGGGCGATATGGACTTTAAAGTGGCAGGTACCAAAGACGGTATTACGTCGCTGCAAATGGACATTAAAATCACCGGCATCACCGAAGAAATCATGCAAGTTGCCCTCGACCAAGCCAAAGGCGGGCGGACGCATATTCTCGACGAAATGTCGAAATCTTTGACCGAAGCTCGTGACGAGATGGGTGAATATGCGCCGAAGATTGAAACCATTCAGGTGCCACAAGATAAAATCCGTGAAGTGATCGGTACCGGCGGTAAGGTCATTCGCGAGATTGTGGAAACTTCGGGTGCGAAGATTGATATTGGCGATGACGGCCTGATTAAAGTGGCATCTGCGGATGCGGCGGCTATCAAGTCAGCCCTCGACCAAATTCACTCCATCGTAGCGGAGCCAGAAGAAGGCCTTATCTATGAAGGCACGGTTGTAAAAACTATGGACTTCGGTGCTTTCGTAAACTTCTTCGGCAAGCGCGATGGTCTGGTGCATATTTCGCAACTGGCTGAAAAACGCGTCGAGAACACAACGGACGTCGTTAAAGAAGGCGACACCGTGAAAGTGAAATTGATGGGCTTTGACGATCGCGGCAAGGTTCGCCTGTCGATGAAAGTTGTTGATCAAGAGACGGGTGAAGACCTGGAAAACAAAGACGCTGAATAAGCGCTTTTGCTTTAAAGCCAAAAGAAACCGCCGCGAGGAAGTCCTCGCGGCGGTTTTTCTTTATCTAAAGGGAGACCGCGGTTAAACGCGCTTCATCACCAGCGTGCCATTGGTGCCGCCAAAGCCAAACGAATTGGACATGACGCAGTTCAGCTTCACGCCGTCCCGACGTTCGGTCACAATTGGCATATCGGCAAAATCGGGGTCTAATTCGGTAATATGCGCCGAGCCCACGATGAAATCATGTTCCATCATCAGCAGCGAATAAATCGCTTCTTGCACGCCCGCCGCGCCAAGCGAATGGCCAGACAAAGATTTGGTGGCCGAAATGGGTGGGCAATCTGCGCCGAAGACTTCGCGCAAGGCTTCAATTTCCTTAATGTCTCCGACCGGCGTCGAGGTGGCATGCGGGTTGATGTAATCCAAGGGGCAATCGACGTCTTGCATCGCCATTTGCATGCAGCGTACAGCGCCCTCGCCTGAGGGTTGCACCATGTCATAGCCGTCAGACGTTGCGCCATAGCCTACAATTTCTGCATAGATTTTCGCGCCGCGTTTTTTTGCATGTTCCATTTCTTCGAGAACCACAACGCCCGCGCCGCCTGCAATCACGAAACCGTCGCGCGATTTATCATAGGCGCGGCTGGCGGTGGAGGGCGTGTCATTATGTTTCGAGCTCATGGCGCCCATGGCATCGAAGAGAACCGAGAGGGCCCAATCTAGCTCTTCGCCGCCGCCGGCAAACATCACGTCTTGTTTGCCCCATTGAATCATTTCCGTCGCATTGCCGATGCAATGGGTGGAGGTGGCGCAAGCCGACGAGATGGAATAATTGACGCCCTTAATGCCAAAAGGTGTGGCCAACGTCGCAGAATTGGTCGAGCTCATGGCCTTAGGTACAGCAAAAGGACCAACCCGTTTCGGGCTGGAATTGCGCGCGGTATCTGTGGCGGCAATCAAGGCTTTGGTGCTTGGGCCGCCCGAGCCCATAATCAGGCCGGTGCGGGGATTTTGAATGGTGTTTTCTTCGAGGCCCGCATCGGCAATGGCTTGCTGCATGGCAACATAGTTCCACGCCGCGCCGTCGCCCATAAAGCGGCGAACGCGTTTTTCGACCGCTTCTTCAATGTTCAATGTCGGCTGGCCCGCGATTTGCGAGCGAAAGCCCATTTCTGCGAAGCTCGCCATAGCGGAAATGCCAGAGCGGCCTTCTTTTAAAGAGGCGGTAACTTCTTGGGCATTATTGCCAAGACTCGAGACGATGCCAATTCCTGTGATAACAACACGGCGCATAATTTATTCCTATTCAGTCAAAATACGTAAGTCAAAATACGTGTATGAAAACGCGAGGTTACATTTGTTCTGGTGTGAAAAGCCCGACGCGCAAGCCCTCAGCCGTATAGATTAATTTATCGTCGGCGAGCAGGCGGGCTTCGCCAATTCCCATCGTCAGGCGACCGGTCATCACGCGTTTGAGGTCAATTTCATAGCGCACTAATTTGACATCTGGCATCACTTGGCCGGTAAATTTTACCGCCCCCGCGCCAAGGGCACGTCCGCGGCCAAGATTACCAAGCCAACCGAGATGAAAGCCGATGAGCTGCCACATGGCATCGAGGCCCAAGCAGCCCGGCATAACAGGGTCGGTTTTAAAATGGCAGTCGAAGAACCATAGGTCGGGTTTCACGTCCAGCTCGGCTTTAATCTCGCCTTTGCCATGCGCGCCGCCCTCATCTGAAATATGCGTGATGCGATCAAACATCAGCATCGGGGGCGAGGGCAGACGGGCGTTGCCGTCGCCAAACAGCTCGCCATTGGCGCAGGCAATCAACTCATCATACGAATAAGAACTTTGTCTCGACATGCTTCATCTCCCTAAAATATCGTCTGGAAACTATCATCTTTTGGGGAGGCCTCCTACTGCAAAACGATACTCCGATAAGGCCACCGGAGAGGTTGGAGTGTGGCAACCCCCAAGCCGCTTGACAGTTTGGGGGCTTCTCTCTATTTCCTAGAATGATTTTAAAAAACAAAATTAGGGCCACAAATGGACGATATGACTGCAAAGGGTACGATTGCAAAAACAGACGGGCAGATGACCCGTGCCGCTCACCTGAGAGCTGCGGGCTTGCGCACCACGCGCCCGCGCTTGGCTTTGGCGCATTTGCTATTTGAGAAGGGCGATCGTCATGTCACTGCAGACCAGCTATATAGCGAGGCGCAGGCCGCTGGTTTGAGCATCAGCCAAGCCACGATTTACAATACGTTGAACCAATTCCAAGAAGCGGGCCTCTTGCGCGAAGTCCACGTCGACCCGTCGCGTAGTTATTTTGATACCAATACCTCCGAGCATCACCACTTCTATGTCGAAGCGGAAGGTCGCCTGATGGATATTGAGAAACACGCTATTTCGATTGATCGTTTGCCAGAGAGCCCGGAAGGCTTTTGTGTGGCGGGTGTTGATATTGTTATTCGCCTTACCAAGTAATCTGTCATACGAAGACGAGTTTGGACATCTAATCGTTAAACTCGAACCGGTAGACGCCCCAAAGCATGTCGCGTTGCACCCAACCTTCGTGGCCGCCAAGATCGATTTCGCACCAATCGCCTTCACATTCTTCTAGTCGGCCAATGGCACCAGATTGGCCTAGCGCGACGACGCCCGAGCCCATGTCGGGGCGTTGGCGTAAAATCAGGGCATTGGCTGCTTGGCGCAACATCACGCTACGATTGCCGCGCAACAGGCGGGCATGCATCCAGCCTTCGCTGCCTTCATGGTCGCGCACTTGGCGCCATTGGCCGTATTCTGCAATGATTTCTAGCGGTAGCCCGCGGCGTTGATATTGGAATAAAAGCGGATAGTCTTCGCCAGGCCCGCGCCGCATGTTGGCTTCAGATTTATTGACCGAAACAAAGCGCGGCAAAGGCAAACCGCTGTCGCCTAAGGGCCTGGTATCGCGGCTGTCTTGTGCCGAAATAGAAAAGGGCACCAAGCTCACAACGCTGATTAACAAAACAAAGCCAAGACTAAGGCGAACGATCCACAAACGATTCATATCTCTTGATACAAATAACCGTCTCAATCAGCAAGCCAGATTATCGCTTCTGCGCGCGGCTCGTCCCATTGTTGGGGTTTTGTGGATCCCACGCCAGCTTCACCGTGCGGATTTTTGCGGATAAAGCATCATAGATCATCAGCCGCCCCGCCAGACTTTCGCCAGCGCCGGTAATTTCCTTGATGACTTCCACCGCTTGCAAACTGCCAATAATACCCGTCAAGGCGCCCAGAACTCCCGTGGTCGCGCAGTCTTCTTCTATATCGGGCACTTCCGGCACCAGAGAGCGATAACACGCCAAAGGCTTGCCTTCTTCGTCTTGCAGCCATGCCTTGAACGTGGCCACTTGCCCGTCAAACCGACCGACAGCTCCGGACACCAATATGGTTTGTGTGGCGAAACACGCGTCATTCACCACGAACCGCGTCGCAAAATTATCACACGCATCGACCACCACATCATAGTCCGCAAACAGGCTGGCGGCATTGTCTTGTGACACTCTATTCAGCATCGGTTTCACATCGACGTGGGGGTTGATGGCCCGCAAAGCTTTGGCGGCGGCCTCGACTTTGGGCTGCCCGATGTCTTTATCGGTGAATAACACCTGCCGCTGCAAATTAGATAGCGCCACCACATCGTCATCGACCAACGCCAAAGTGCCGACGCCAGCGGCCGCCAGATATTGCGCGACCGGATGGCCCAAGCCGCCCATCCCGACGATAAGCACACGCGCAGCCTTTAGTTTTTGCTGTCCCGCGCCGCCTATTTCATGCAGCAGGATATGACGCTGATAGCGCTCAACCTCGCTATCGCTCAGCATTATGTCTACAGGCCCTCGAACAGGGCGGTGGAGAGATAGCGCTCGGCAAAACTTGGCAAAATCACGACGATGTTTTTTCCAGCCATATCGGCTCGACTGCCTACTTCTAGGGCCGCCGCAATGGCCGCGCCAGAGCTAATGCCGCCCGGCACGCCCTCAAGGCGAGCCAATTGGCGCGCCGTTTCAAAGGCGGTTTCATTGCCAATGGTCACAATCTCATCGGCCCATTCTTGTTCCATGTTGCCGGGCACAAAGCCGGCACCAATGCCTTGAATTTTATGGGGCCCGCCGTTGCCGCCGGAAAGCACGGGGCTGTCTTCGGGTTCGACCGCAATCATTTTGAGCCCCGCCTTGCGCGGCTTTAATACCGAGCCAATGCCGGTAAAGGTGCCGCCCGTGCCAACGCCTGAGATGACCACATCGACGCTACCTTGAGTGTCATTCCAAATTTCTTCGGCTGTGGTGGCGCGGTGAATGGCGGGGTTGGCGGGATTGTTGAACTGTTGCGGCATCACCCAGCCATCGTTTTCGGCGAGCAATTCCTCGGCGCGGCCAATCGCGCCCTTCATGCCTTTTTCGGCCGGCGTTAAATCCAGCTCGGCACCCAGCAGTAATAGCATTTTGCGGCGCTCTATCGACATGCTTTCGGGCATGCATAAAACCAACCGATAGCCCTTCGCCGCACAAGCAAAGGCCAGCGCGATGCCCGTATTGCCAGAGGTCGGCTCGACAATAACGCTGTCGGGGTTAAGCTCGCCATTCGCTTCCAGCGCCTCAATCATGGCCACGCCGATGCGGTCTTTGACGCTGGCGACTGGGTTAAAAAATTCTAGCTTGGCCAGAATATTGGCATGGCAGCCGTGTTCGGCGGCGATGCGGCGGAGCTGTACAATCGGGGTATTGCCGACGGTTTCGGTGATTGATGAATAGACTTTTCCGCGCCCTATTTGGGCTTCTGGTTTGGTAGGCTCGCTCATGTCTCTCTCCCGTTAAATGGTGAAATTTCCAATGTCTTGTTGTTGGTTTTCTGAATTATGGCATAGGTCCGCAATGCTGGTGTCGCCCACGGCTTGCCCGAGCGCGGTTTGCAGTTGGGCGTGAAACGGCTCGACAATCTCGCGGCATAAATCTGAGCGCGAGCTGACCCCATCGGTTTCTTTGTCCAAAGTCTCGATGACTTCAAAAATTTCGCGCACGCTGATGCGTCGACGCTCGCGCGCCAAACGATAGCCACCTCGCGGGCCTCGCACGCCGCGCAAAATATTGGCCTTCACCAGAGCTTGCATAATTTGTTCGAGATAGCGTTGCGGCACGCCTTGGCGCTCGGTTATCTCGCGCGCCTGCACGGGGTTGGGGCGCGCATGAAGGGCTACGTCCAACACGGCCTCGAGAGCCATCAAAGATTTGCGCGATAATTGAATCATGCAGACCCCGTTTTATCCCCAGCCGGGGCGGGGGTGGCGTCGGTGCCGGTTGAGCCAAAGCCGCCGCTGCCGCGTGCCGTGTCGTCTAATGTGTCGACCTCTACCAAGGTAGCTTGCACGACGGGGGCGATAATCATTTGTGCGATGCGCATATTGCGCTCGATTATAAAATCTTCTTGGCCCAAGTTAATTAGGATAATTTTCACTTCGCCGCGATAATCGCTATCAATGGTGCCGGGTGTATTTAGCACCGTAAGGCCATGTTTGGCCGCCAGTCCAGAGCGCGGGCGCACTTGCGCTTCAAAACCTTTCGGCATGGCCATAGACAATCCGGTTGGCACCATCGCTTGTTGGCCGGGTTGTAAAACCAGCCTCTCGCTCGGCGCCAAAGCCGCGCGTAAATCCATACCCGCCGCTTCGGCGGTTTCATAGGCTGGCAGCTCGAGGCCTTTGGCGTGGTCGAGAACTTTAATGTCAATGCGCGGGCTCATCGGGCTTCCTTTATGCTGTTTTGGCTTTATGCTATTTTGGCTCTAAGATTTTCCAGCAGCGCTAAAATGCGCCGCAATATGGTTGGCTAATGTTTTGGCTGTCTCGGCTTTGCTCATTTGACCAAAGTCTTCGACTTTACTTTGGCTGACCAGCGTGGCGGCATTTTCGTCGCCGCCCATCACGCCCCCTTCAATGCCGCTATCGAGGGCCACATTATTGGCGATAATCCAATCGCAGTTTTTGCGGGCTAATTTATCGCGCGCAAAAGCCTCTACATTATGGGTCTCGGCGGCAAAGCCAATGAGCAGGCCCGGCTTTTGATCGCAAGCGCCGAGGCTGGCCAGAATATCACGGGTCTCGCGCAAGGCTAATTCGGGCAGGCCTGTTTCGGTTTTCTTGAGTTTTTGCTCGGCACAAACATCGGGGCGCCAGTCGGCCACCGCGGCTGTCATCACGCCAATATCTACTGGCAAGAGCGCGTGGCAGGCCTCATACATTTGCTCGGCTGTTTCCAAACGATGCATATGCACGCCTTGGACATCGCCCAAAGCGGTGGGGCCGGAAACCAAATGCACCTCAGCGCCCATGGCGGCCAAAGCTTCGGCAATCGCATAGCCTTGTTTGCCAGACGAGCGATTGGTGATGTAGCGCACTGGGTCTATTGGCTCATGGGTGGGGCCGGCGGTTACCAAAATTTTCTTGCCGTTAAGCGGGCGGCTGGGGGTGCCCTGCAATAAGTCGGCGGCGCGCGCAGCAATCTCGCTCGGCTCGCTCATCCGTCCAAGGCCGAACTCGCCACAGGCCATGTCGCCTTCTTCGGGGCCGACAAAACGCAGGCCGTCTTCCGTCAATTGCGCCAAATTGCGCTGCGTGGCGGCATGTTCCCACATCCGCACATTCATGGCTGGCGCCAGCATCACGGGCTTATCTGTAGCCAGTAAAGTAGTCGAGGCCAAATCATTGGCAATGCCTTGCGCCGCTTTGGCCATCAGGTCTGCGGTGGCGGGCGCGACCAAAATAAGGTCGGCATCGCGCGATAATTGGATGTGGCCCATCTCGGCCTCATCGGTTAAGTCGAATAGGTTTTCATAGACTTTGTCGCCAGATACAGAGGCGAGGGATAAAGGCGAGACAAATTGCTCGGCCGCCTTGGTAAGCAGGCAGCGCACGGCCAGACCCTGGGCGCGCAATTGGCGCACCAAATCTGGGGCTTTATAGGCAGCAATTCCGCCGCCAATAATTAAGAGAACGCGCTTCATACAAGCCTTCCTGTTCGACAATTGCCGCCACTCTAGCGTCTAAAGCCGTAATCTCCAAAAAAAATATGTAAATAAAAACAAACCCCAAATGAGCTTTGTTAGATGACTATAAGATACCCGTGAGCGCCATCGCGAGGGCGCCGATAGAGGCGGCCAAGGCGGCGATTCCAAGCCCGCGAGCCAGCTTGTCGGTTTGTTTGCTTGGGCTCGAGCGTTGGTTGGCCATGGTTTCTAGGGCGGCGGCACCGCGTTCGGCTTGTGCCAAAGTCTCTGGCAGGCGGCGCAGGGCGCGCAAACTCGAGCCTGCATTGTCGCGCAGGTCGCGCAATATGGCTTCGGGGCCAATTTGACGACGCAGCCAATCGGCCACGAGGGTTTCGCTGGCGTCCCAAATATTGATTTTAGGGTCAAAGCTGCGCGCCACGCCTTCTACGGTCACCATAGTTTTTTGCAGCAGCAAAAGCTGCGGCTGGGTGGTCATATTGAATTGTTCGGTAATCGCGAAAAGTTGGCTCAGCACGCGGCCCATCGAAATATCATCGGCGTCACGGTCGCGTATCGGCTCGCCGACGGAGCGCAAGGCTTGGGCAAATTCATAGACATCATGGTGGTCGGGCACATAGCCAGCCTCGATATGCACTTGCGCTAATTTGACGTAATCGCGGGTGATGAAACCGTGCAATATCTCGGCCAAAAAGCGTCGACTGTCTTTGTCTAGGCGACCGCAAATGCCCAAATCAATGGCGACAATCGTGCCATCTTTTTGCACCAAGAGATTGCCTTGATGCATGTCGGCATGAAAAAATCCATCGCGCAGAACCAGTGTTAGGAAGGCTTGCAATAGGCGGGTCGCCAAGTCGGATAAATCATGGCCATCTTTTTTAAGACCCTCGATATCTGACGCCGACACGCCGTCTATCCAGCTCATGGTCAGAACGCGCCGCCCACTGGCTTCCCAAATGATATCGGGAACGCAGAAGCCTTTATCCTTCTCGGTATTCTCGCCCATTTCAGATAGCGCGGCGGCTTCCATCCGAAAATCTGTTTCGCCATTGATAGAGCGCGCCAAAGTGGTGATGGCATCGACGGGGCGCAAGCGATGGGTGATAGGGAAAAACCGCTCCGCCCAAACCGCCACCCGTCCCAATAATGCCAATTCTGCACGCAGGCGGTCTTCGACGCCGGGGCGCAAAAACTTCACGGCTAATTTTTGCCCTGTCTCGCGATGCGTCGCCATATGCACTTGGGCTATTGAGGCGGCGGCGATGGGGGCCCCCATGTCTTTAAGTATGGCGTCGGAATTGTCCAGCTCGGTGGCCAGAAGGCGGGCCACTTGTTTGTCGCTAAAGGGCGGCAGGCGGTCTTGCAAATGTCGTAAATCTTGCGCCATCGCAAGGCCGATAATGTCTGAGCGGGTGGCCAGAAACTGGCCGAGCTTGATATAAGTCGGGCCTAATTTGCGAATTCTATCGGACAGGGCTTGACCGCGTTGGTCTTCGCGAAAGCGCTTGGCACCAAGGGTAAAGAGACGCCGAGCCAGTCTTATGCGAAGCGGGGCCTCGGTAAAAAAATCAGGCGGCAGAAGCGCGTCTTGCGCCAGCAGCAATCGCATCATGCGGAGGAGACGCAAAAAACCCATCCCTAAAGCTTCCAGCCCATATGCAGAGCCGCAATGCCGCCGCTTAGCAGTTCATATTTTGGACGCATAAAGCCCGCCTCGTGCAATTCATCGGCGAAGCTTTGCGCGGGCGGAAATTGGCGAATGCTCTCGACCAAATATTGATAGGCAGACGCATCTCCCGTCACCGCCCCGCCCATGGGGGGGATGACGTTGAAGGAATAAGCGTCATAGGCTTTTTGCAACAGAGCGCTTGGCATATGCGAGAACTCGAGACAGACAAAACGCCCGCCCGGTTTTAAAACCCGCAGCATATCGCGCAAGGCCACATCGCGCCGCGTCACATTGCGGATGCCAAAGGCGATGGTAACCATGTCGACGCTATTGTCCGGCAAGGGCAGGGCTTCTGCAGTGCCGGTGAGAAAACCTACTTGCGCGCGCTCGCCAGCTTGATTAATGCCTTCGCGCAAAGCCCGCTCGGCACCCACGCGCACCATCTCGGCGTTGGCATCAATGACTTGGGCTTTTAGGGTCGAGTTTAATTTCTGGGCGCGAGCCAAAGCGCGAAATGCAATATCGCCCGTGCCGCCCGCCACATCGACGAGGCGCAAGTTGGCGTCGGGGCGAATGTGTAATGTCTCGAGCATCCGGCGCTTCCATACGCGATGCAGCCCCGCCGACATCAGATCATTCATCAGATCATATTTATCGGCCACGCTATCAAAGACGCCGCGAACCAGACCCTGTTTTTCGCCCATATCAACGGTGCGAAACCCAAAATGGGTTGTGTCTGGCTGGTTAGGTTTTATCGGCTCATTCATCGGGGCGGAAGATAGCCGAAACTGGGGGGCAAGGCAAACAGGGCAAAAGCGAAATGATTTTGCACGCGCCCGCTTTGGCTTTATGCTGTGCCCATGCCTGAATTACCTGAAGTTGAAACCGTACGGCGCGGTCTATCGCCCCATATTGAAGGCCGTAAAATTGCGAGCGTGCATTTGGCACGTCCCGATTTGCGGTTTCCATTCCCCGATGGATTTGCTGAGCGATTGACCGGCGCTACGATTACTCATTTTGGTCGCCGTGCTAAATATCTGTTGGCCGAGATGGAGAAATCTGGCGAGACGTTTTATTGGCTCAGCCATTTAGGCATGACAGGGCGGTATATGTTGGATGCCCCCAATCAAGACAAGCTGGAGCCCGGCCTTTACGCGCATGAAGTGGCACAGCCCGTTGCCTTGAAACATGTGCATGTGCGCCTCGCGTTTGACGATGGAACGGTGTTGTCTTACGCCGATCCGCGCCGCTTTGGGTTCATGGATCTGGTAGAGGGTGAGCCCGATAATACGCCGTTTCTCAAGGGCCTTGGGCCCGAGCCCTTAAGCAATGGGTTTCATGTAGAGATGCTGCTGGCCGCTTGTAAAACGCGCAAGAGCCCCATCAAAAATGTGCTGCTCGACCAACGCGTGGTGTCGGGGCTGGGCAATATATATGTCTGTGAGGCTTTGTTTATGGCCGGCATTAGTCCGCGTCGATTGGCGGCCAATGTAGGCGCCAAGCGATTGGCGCGTTTGGTGCCAGCCATTCGCGACGTGCTGGCCCGCGCCATTGAAGCGGGCGGTTCGAGTTTGCGCGACTTTGCGGATAGCGATGGAAAGCTGGGGTATTTCCAGCATAATTTTCTGGTCTATGACCAAGAAGGCAAACCCTGTTCTACAAAAACATGCCATGCTAGCATCCAGCGTATTGTGCAATCGGGGCGGTCGAGTTTTTACTGCCCGACTTGTCAAAGATAGAGAGATGAGCGTTATGCGCCAATTGTCTTATATTTGTTTATTGGCCTGTCTGGCTTTGGTGCCTTTGGTGCCTGCACAAGCGCAATATCTCTCGGCGGCGCCGGATATTCCGCTGGCCGAAGGCTTGCAAGAATTGCCCGAAGGCACGCTTGTGTTCGACAAGCCGCAAGGCCGCATTTTGCAAATGAGTGCCGCGCAAGCGCCGGGCGCCAGCGTGCAAACGGCACGCCAATTTTATAAAGCGAGCCTGCCCAATTTAGGTTGGACGCCACGACAATCGAAAAACAAAGATAGCAATACCTTGACTTTTTCCCGCAAAAACGAAACTTTGCGACTTACTTTTAGCGCCGATTTGGTGATTTTTGATTTAACTCCGGAAAGCCCCTTTTGAGGACTGACTTATGAAATATGAAAACATTCTCGTCGAAACCCGTGGCCGTGTTGGCCTCATTACGTTGCACCGCCCAAATGCGCTCAATGCCCTGTGCAATGACCTGATGCTCGAGCTGACCCATGCCGTCGAAGGTTTTGATGCCAATGAGGATATTGGTTGCATGGTGCTGACCGGTTCGCCCAAAGCTTTTGCGGCAGGAGCGGACATTAAAGAGATGTCGTCTAAAACCTATGCCGATGTGATGGCGGAAGACTTTATTACCGCCAATTGGGAAGCGGCTGCCAAGGCACGCAAACCGATTATCGCGGCTGTCGCGGGTTATGCGCTGGGCGGGGGCTGCGAGCTGGCTATGATGTGTGACTTTATTCTGGCGGCCGATACGGCCAAGTTTGGCCAGCCGGAAATTAACCTCGGCGTGATTCCAGGCGCCGGCGGCACCCAGCGCCTTACGCGTTTTGTTGGCAAGTCCAAAGCCATGGAAATGTGCCTGACGGGCCGCATGATGGATGCCGAAGAAGCGGAACGCTGTGGGCTTGTCTCGCGCATTATTGCGGCCGACGACTTAGTGGAAGAAGCGATAAACGTTGCTACCAAGATTGCTGAAAAATCCTTGCCGTCGGTTTACACGGCCAAAGAATGTGTCGATGTGGCTTATGAAACCAGCTTGCGCGAAGGTGTGCATTACGAACGCCGTGTGTTTCACGCGCTATTTGCTTTCGATGACCAAAGCGAAGGTATGGAAGCGTTTATTGAAAAGCGGGCCCCAAAGTTCACCCATAAGTAAACAGGGCTCAAGGTTTTGCCGCGAATTATCCCAACAGGGTGTTGACCTTGTGGCATCCGCGGCCTATAACGCGCCCTCAAGCGGTTTTTTAACCGCCAAACGATTTGTATGAATTAGGATTTAAGATTATGGCCAATACCAGATCAGCCAAGAAAATGGTTCGCAAAATTGAGCGTCGCACGGAACGTAATCGTGACCAGCGTTCGCGTATGCGTACCTTTATTCGCCGCGTCGAAGAAGCCGTGGTAGCTGGAGATAAAGGCGAGGCCGTGGAAGCTCTTCGCATCGCGCAACCTGCGATTGCCAGAGCCGGCCAAAAAGGCCTAATGCATAAACGCACCGCTGCGCGCAAAGTATCGCGTCTGTCGAAAAGTGTAAGCGCCATCGTTTAAGGCTTGGTGTTTAAGGCCTGACGTTTAAGGCTTAGTGTGTTTAAGGCCAGGTTTCAAAACAGTTTAAAAAGCCCGCGCTTGCCGCGGGCTTTTTTGTGTCTGCATTTGGGGCTGTTTTTGACCCGTTTTTTGGACCTGTTTTACAGGCAGGGCGAGGCCGTCAAAAGACGAGTCAATAAATTTATTTTCCAAAAATTCGAATAAAACCCTCTGTTCTTGTTTCCTTCCCGTTGCTAACGTCGCCTCTTCTTCGTATCGTCTGGAAGCGTTGAAACCCGCGGTTTTTAGGGCGTTTCTCGGATTTTAAGTTTCTATCTGGAATCGGCAAATGGAATCAAGAGGCTAGGCGAAAAACAATAACCTCTCTGTCTTGTGGAGAGGGCAAATTTAAGGATATTGCGATGAGCGAGCACACAGGTAAGACTGAAAATACGAATGATAGCGCCTCATCTGCGAGCGATACAGTGACCGCAAAACCCGCGCCTTCGAAGGCTGACATCTTGAATTCACAATGGCATCGGGTTCGTTCGCGCTTGCGCGCTGAGTTGGGCGAAGCCACGTTTAATAGTTGGTTCAAATTGCTGGAAGTTAGCGGCGTGCAAAAAGGCCGGGTGACTTTGCAAGTGCCCACGCGCTTTGTGCGTAGCTGGATTGAAGCGCATTATCTCACCCGCATTCGGGACCATTGGCAGGCTGAAGACAAAAGCGTGCGCCGCATTGATATTGAATTGCATCCTGAATGGACGCCAAGCAATAAAAAACCAGAAGTGCGCGAACAAAAAGCCGTGGCCGCCCGCAAAAGCCCAATGGCACCGCCCAGCCCGCCAGCGCCAGTGCGTGTGCCCCAAGCGACTTTCGAGCAAGGCTCGCGCGATGAACTGGGCGCGCCCTTGGACGCGCGCTTCACATTTGATAATTTTATCGTTGGTAAATCCAACGAGTTGGCCCATGCCGCGGCCCGCCGTCTTGCCGAAGGCAAGGGCGTGGCCTTCAATCCGCTGTTTCTCTACGGCGGCGTTGGCTTGGGCAAAACCCATTTGATGCACGCGATTGCGTGGGAAATTCGCCGCCAAGATCCGTCGCGCACGGTGCTTTATTTATCGGCTGAAAAATTTATGTATCAGTTCATTCGCGCGCTGCGGTTTAAAGACACTATGGCTTTCAAACAGCAATTCCGCGAAGTCGATGTGCTGATGATTGATGATATTCAATTCATTGCTGGCAAGGATTCGACGCAAGAAGAGTTCTTCCACACGTTCAACGCGCTGATCGACCACAATCGCCAAGTGATTATTTCCGCCGACCGTTCGCCAACCGATTTGGAAGGCATTGAGGAACGCATTCGCTCGCGCCTCGGCTGGGGCTTGGTGGCAGATATTCACCCAACCGATTACGAACTTCGTCTAGGCATTTTGCAGTCGAAAGCCGAAGCTCTCTCGACGCGTGCCGATTCCATTGCCACGCCACAGCCGGTGCTTGAGTTTCTGGCCCAGCGCATTGTTTCCAATGTGCGGGAGCTGGAAGGTGCGCTGAACCGCGTCGTGGCTTATGCCAGCTTCGTCGGTCGCCCGATTAGTCTAGAGATGGCGCAAGATGTTTTGCGCGACCTTTTGCGCGCCTCTGAGCGCCGCGTCACGATTGATGAAATTCAGCGCCGTGTGGCCGAATATTTCAATGTGAAAATGGGCGATATGTTATCGGCTCGCCGCGCCCGTTCTGTGGCTCGTCCGCGCCAGATTGCCATGTATCTATCGAAGCAACTGACGACACGTTCGCTGCCAGAGATTGGCCGAAAATTTGGTGGCCGGGACCATACAACGGTCATCCATGCGGTTCGTAAAATCGAGCAATTGCGCGAAGAAGACGCCGCCCTCGACGAAGATGTCGACTTGCTGCGTCGGATGCTAGAAAACTAGGTTTCTATCTTGCTGTGTTCGCTTTGGCGTCCGCAAAAAAACTATCCCGCCAAACCCCAACTCTGTTATAGTTTGCTTGAAAGATTCGTGGCCGCTGGGCGGTTTTTGCGAGTGAATTGAGACTTGGGAAATAGGCCTATCGCTTTGCCCACATAAGACGACCAGGAGAGTGTGTCATGAAAACAATCATTGAACGCAGTGATTTATTAAAGGCCTTGAACCATGTGCAAAGCGTGGTTGAGCGGCGCAACACCATCCCGATTTTATCGAATGTCCTCTTGGAGGCCGATAATGGCGTTTTGGGTCTGACGGCGACTGATTTAGAAATTGAAATGCGCGAGCGCGTTGAAGCTGAAGTGGTGCAACCCGGCGCGATTACCGCCCCAGCCCATATGCTTTATGACATTGTTCGCAAACTGCCCGATGGCGCGCAAGTTGAACTGGCCACGGATGAGAGCGGCGCCCGTTTGAATTTAACCTCCGGCAAATCGAGCTTTGCTTTGCAAGCTCTGCCGCGCGAAGATTTTCCAGCCATGGCACAAGACGAAATGCCCGTGGCATTTGCTTTGCCCGGTGGCGATTTGCGCCGTCTTATCGATAAGACCCGCTTTGCGATATCGGTAGAAGAAACGCGGTATTATTTGAACGGCATTTATTTGCATGCTTTGGAAGAAGACGGCAGCGCTTTATTGCGAGCCGTGGCGACCGACGGACACCGTTTGGCGCGCGTTCAAATGGCGCGCCCTGTGGGGGCTGAAGCTATGCCTGCGATTATCATTCCGCGCAAAACCGTTGGCGAAGTGCAAAAGCTATTGGAAGAAGAAGACGGCGAAGTGTCGATGCAGGTTTCGGACACGAAAATTAATTTTGCTTTCTCTAATATCGTGCTGACCTCGAAACTCATCGATGGCAAGTTCCCCGATTACACGCGCGTTATCCCAACCGATAATGACAAAATGTTAACCGTGGATGCCAAAAGTTTCGCGCAAAGTGTCGACCGTGTGTCGGCTATCTCAAGCGAGAAATCGCGCGCGGTGAAATTGGAATTGGCGCCCGATAGTCTGGCGCTCTCGGTGTCTAATCCAGACAGTGGGTCGGCCAGCGATGAGTTGAGCGTGTCTTATGCGGCAGAGGCCATGGAAATTGGTTTTAATGCCCGTTACCTGATGGACATCACGAGCCAGTTAGACGGCGAAGTGGCAACCTTTGAGTTGGCCGATAGCGGCTCTCCGACCTTGGTGCGGGACGATAAAGATACCGATGCGCTTTATGTTTTGATGCCGATGCGCGTGTAGCTCCACCTTATGGACGAGGGGCCCGCGACGCCAGCAAACACCACACAAAACAAGACAGGTGAGGCAGCTTCCTTGAACACCCCCTTAACGACACCGATTGCGCCGCATATTCGTCGGCTTCGGCTAACCGGATTTCGCTCTCATCAGAAGCTAGATTTATCTTGTGCCAATGGCGCTGTGGTAATTACGGGCGCCAATGGTTTGGGCAAAACCAATGTGTTGGAGGCCATCTCTATGTTGGCGCCGGGCCGGGGTTTGCGGAGCGCCAATTTAGAAGATTTACGATTTCGAGACCCGCAAGGCATATCCTGCGATGGCTGGACGGTTTTGGCCGATATTGAGGGGCCGATGGGATCTTCGCGTGCCGGCGTTGCCTTCGAGGGCGAGGGCGGGCGTCGGGTGCGTGTGGATGGTGAAACGCGCCGCGTCGATGATTTGGCACAAGCGCTACCCCAGCTTTGGTTAACCCCTTCTATGGACCGCCTATTCGTCGATGGAGCTAGCGGGCGACGCAAATTTCTCGACCGCTTTGCCCAAACTTTGGATGGGGCGCTTGCGCGTCATTTGAGCGCCTATGAAAAAGCTATGCGCGAGCGCAATCGTTTGCTGCAAACCCCGACAAGGTCTCTCTCGTCCAACCCTTGGCTGGATGCTTTGGAAGACACAATGGCGCTAGAGGGCGTGGCCATTGCGGCCTCGCGATTGGCGGCCCTCGATGCGTTGGCCGTGGGGTTGGTTAGTATTCCAGAGGCGGCTTTTCCGCGCGCGGAAATAGCCTTGGAGGGCACGCTGGAAGCTGCCTTGCGCCAGAGCTCGGCGGTCGATGTGGAAGATGGGTTTCGCGATCGGATGCGTGCCGCGCGGGCGCTGGATGCCAGTGCGGGGCGCAGTTTGGAAGGCTCGCATCGGAGTGATTTACAAGTGGTCTATGCGGCTAAAAATATGCCTGCCAAGGAATGTTCGACGGGAGAGCAAAAAGCGCTTTTGGTGGGGTTAATTTTGGCCCAAGCGCAAAGCGTGGCGGCGCGCATTGGCGATGTACCGGTTTTACTATTGGACGAAGTGGCAGCCCATTTGGACAGCCACCGCCGCGCCGCTTTAGCCGAAATTTTAACCCATTTAGGCGGCCAAAGTTGGATTACCGGAACCGAAATGGAAGCGTTTTCTGGCTTCGCTAAAAATGCCCCCGTGACCGCAATTCAAATGACGCCGAGCGGCGAAGCAGTTACACTATAAACATAGGTTGCGCTGAGTTTAGCGCGCCCAATGGAAGAGACGAGAGCTATGAGTGAATCAGATGTAACCGGCAATGACGCAAGTGGCGAAGAAGCCGAATATGGCGCCTCCTCGATTAAAGTTTTAAGGGGCCTCGAAGCGGTTCGAAAACGCCCTGGCATGTACATTGGCGACACCGACGATGGCACCGGCTTGCATCATATGGTTTACGAAGTCGTCGATAATTCTATCGATGAAGCTTTGGCTGGCTATTGCGACACCGTGGAAGTGGTGCTCAATAGCGATGGCTCCGTAACGGTGAGTGACAATGGTCGCGGCATCCCGACCGAGATACACGAAGAAGAAGGGGTATCTGCCGCGCAAGTGATTATGACCCAATTGCACGCGGGCGGTAAATTCGACAGTAATTCTTATAAAGTGTCTGGCGGCCTGCACGGCGTGGGCATCTCGGTGGTCAATGCGCTCTCCGATTGGCTAGAGCTGACCGTGCAACGCGCCGGCAAAACCTATTCCATGCGCTTTGCCAATGGCGATGCAGAAGCGGATTTGGCCGAAGTTGGCACGGCCGATGCGACCGGCACGAAAGTGACGTTTCACCCTTCGTCTGAAACCTTTACCATGACAGACTTTAATTTCGAAACGCTGGAACACCGCTTGCGCGAATTGGCGTTTTTGAATAGCGGCGTGGCGATTGTTTTGGAAGACCGACGCGGCGTTGAGCCACGGCGCTCCGATTTGAAATATGATGGTGGGCTAGAGGCTTTTGCACGCTATCTCGACCGCAATAAATCGACCTTGATTGATACACCGATTACGCTGATTGCGGAGGCCGATGATATTGTGGTGGAATTGGCGCTTTGGTGGAACGACAGTTACCATGAGACAGTTTTATGCTTCACCAATAATATTCCCCAGCGCGATGGCGGCACACATTTGGCAGGCTTTCGCGGCGCGCTAACCCGCACGATTAATAATTATGCCAATCAACATGGCATCGCGAAAAGAGAAAAAGTTTCAGTGACCGGCGATGATTGCCGCGAAGGGCTAACCGCCATTCTCTCGGTTAAAGTGCCAGACCCTAAATTCTCTAGCCAAACCAAAGATAAATTAGTCTCGTCAGAAGTGCGCCCCGTTGTTGAGAGCGTGGTCAATGAAGTGCTGTCGGCTTGGTTTGAAGAGCACCCGAATGAAGCCAAGATTGTGATGAGCAAAGTGGTAGAAGCCGCGGCAGCACGCGAAGCGGCCCGCAAGGCTCGCGAGTTGACCCGCAGAAAAGGAGCGCTGGATGTTTCTAGCTTGCCTGGCAAATTGGCCGATTGTCAGGAGCGCGACCCTAGCCGCGCCGAATTATTCCTCGTCGAGGGCGATAGTGCGGGCGGCTCTGCCAAACAAGCGCGCAATCGTTCCAATCAGGCGGTGCTGCCTTTGCGCGGTAAAATTTTGAATGTGGAGCGCGCACGGTTTGACAAAATGTTGTCCTCCAATGAAATCGGCACCTTGATTACCGCTCTGGGCACGGGCATTGGGCGCGAAGATTTTAACGTCGATAAATTGCGCTATCACAAGGTTATCATCATGACCGATGCGGATGTTGATGGGGCGCATATTCGCACGCTGCTTTTGACTTTCTTCTATCGTCAAATGCCAGAAGTTATCGAGCGCGGCCATTTGTTTATCGCGCAACCGCCTTTATATAAAATCAAACGGCAAAGCTCGGAGCGCTATCTGAAAGATGATGCGGCTTTGGAAGAGTATTTGCTGGAGACGGGATCCGGCGAAGCGGTGTTGACGCTAGCCTCTGGCGAGCAACGCAGCGGCGCTGATTTGCAAACCCTGCTGACCGAGGCGCGCCTTGTTAAAGCCACCTTGAACTCAATGCCGCCGCAATACCCTCAGTTCATTATTGAGCAGGCGGCTATCTCTGGCTCCCTGACGCCGGAGATATTGGCCAAGCCAGAATTAGCCGAGCAGAGCGCCCAGTATATTGCAGGTCGTTTGAACCGTATGTCGGATGAGGTAGAGCGCGGTTGGGAAGGCACGCCTACGGGCGATGGCGGCCTGACGTTTGCCCGCGAGCTACGCGGCGTGCGTGAAGAATTTAATATTGATGCGCCTCTCATTGCGTCGGCCGATGTGCGCCGCCTCGATGCTATGGCGACGAATTTGCAGTCGGTTTATTTGGACCCAGCGCAATTGACGATTAAAGATAAAACCATTCAGGTGAATACGCCGAGTGAGCTATTGGCGGCTATCTTGGCGCAAGGGCGCAATGGCGTGTCGCTGCAACGTTATAAGGGCTTGGGCGAGATGAACCCTGAACAATTATGGCAGACGACTTTGGACAAAGACGCGCGCTCGCTGTTGCAAGTTAAAGTGCAGGATGTGGCGGAAACCAATGGTCTGTTCGAGCAATTGATGGGCGATGTGGTGGAACCACGACGCAAATTTATTCAAGACAACGCGCTGGATGTGAGCAATCTGGATATCTAGGCGCAGGAAACCGCGACCATGAGCCAAAGCCCGCCCCCTGAAGAGAGCGTCTCGAAGCCGAGCCGTATTATGCGCCACTTTTATTGGACTTGCGTGGCCGCAATTTGGGCGGTGATTGGCGTGGGCGTTTTGGTGTTCGCCTATGCTTTGGATTTGCCCGACACGGATAAATTATGGAGAATTGGCCCCAAGGCTGAATTGAGCATTTATGCGGCCAATGATGAATTAATCGCGCGCCGCGGACGCCGTGGTGGCCAGCCCTTGCAGTATAAAGATTTTCCGCCTGCCTTGGTGCAGGCCGTTACCGCGATTGAAGACCGTCGTTTCTTTTCCCATTTTGGCCTCGACCCGCGCGGCCTCGCGCGCGCCTTTTGGGCCAACCTCTGGGCTGGCCGAACCGTGCAAGGCGGCTCGACGCTAACCCAGCAATTGGCCAAAAATGTTTTCCTCACGCCCGAGCGCACCTATAAGCGCAAAATCCAAGAATTGCTCTTGGCTTTCTGGCTGGAGGCGCAATTTAGCAAGCAAGACCTGATGGCGCTTTATTTAAATCGGGTTTATTTTGGTGCCGGCGCCTATGGCGTGCAGGCGGCGGCGGAAACCTATTTCAACCGACCGGTGCAAAGTTTAACCATCGGCGAAGCGGCTATGTTGGCAGGACTATTGAAGGCGCCATCCAGATATGCGCCAACGCGCAGCCCCGAAGCGGCCCGCGAGCGAACCCTGATTGTGCTGGGGGCGATGCGCGATGTTGGCCATATCACTGTGCAAGAAGCCGTGGCTTTGGCGGGCGCGCCCGTGAGCATTGTCAATCGCTCCTCCGATGCGGCGCATTATGCCATCGATTGGACGCTCGATCAGTTGCCTGATTTTGTCGGTCGGCCGCGAGCGGATTTAGATGTTGTCACCACCCTAGACCCACGGTTGCAACTGGCGGCGGAGCGGTCCATCAAAGCGGTTTTGAACCGCCACGGGGAAGCCCGAAACGCAGGCCAAGCGGCCATGGTCGTGATGTCCCCCGATGGCGCCATTCGCGCCATGGTGGGCGGCAAGTCCTACACCGAAAGCACATTCAACCGAGCCACAATGGCCAAACGCCAGCCGGGTTCTGCGTTCAAACCGATTGTTTATTTGGCGGCTCTGGAAAACGGATTGGCGCCTTCGCGTTTATATGAGGATGCTCCGGTATCCGTCGGCAAGTGGCAGCCGAAAAACTACAATGAAGAATACCTAGGGCCGATTACCGCCCAAGTTGCTTTGGCAAAATCGATTAATACTGTGGCCGTGCAAGTGAGTGAGGAGACGGGACGCCCGAAGGTGATTGATATGGCGCGTCGTCTCGGCATCCGTTCAAGGCTTCGCCCGCACCCTTCTTTGGCGCTGGGTTCGTTTGAGGTCACTTTATTGGAGCTAACCACGGCCTATGCTCATTTTGCCAATGGCGGCAAACAGACCCTGCCGCATATTATCTCCGATGTGATTACCAGCTCGGGAAATGTCTTATACGAGCGCAACGCCCCCAAGGCGTTACCCGTGGTGGCGCCGCATCATATTGGCACGCTCAACGAAATGTTGCGCAGTGCTGTTGAGGAGGGGACGGGCAAGAGAGCGCGGATTAAAAATCTGGATATCGCGGGGAAAACAGGCACATCGCAGAACTGGCGCGATGCCTGGTTTGTCGGCTACACAGGCGCGCTCGTGGTCGGCGTGTGGGTTGGCAATGATGACAATAGCGCTATGGCCAAAGTATCGGGCGGCGGATTGCCCGCGCAAATCTGGCATGATTTTATGGTGGGTCAAAAAAGCCTGAGCGCCGAAGTTGTGCTGCCCGGCGGAGAGGCGCCTGCGGGTGGCTTGCGCGGGTTATTGCGGCGTTTCTTTGGCGGTTAATCTAGCGGACTTTAGCCGCGATTTTTTGCGCCAATACCTCTGGCTCTAGCGCGTGGTCGTAATGAGCCAAATATCGTCCCTTGCCATCCATCAGGTAGAAGAAAGAGGAATGGTCGACATTATAGCTGCCTTTATCTTGCGGGCTCGGCTCGGGTAGGTCGCTGCGAACGGCATAGACCCGAAAGGCCTTTTTCACTGCCGAAATTTGTTCAGGCGTGCCAGTCAGGCCAGATATTCTAGGGTGGAAATAGCTCAAATATTCGGCCAATTGCTGTGGCGTGTCGCGGGCAGGGTCGACGGAAATAAACACTGGCTGGAGGGCGGCAAAGACTTTGGGGTTTTGCGCCTCTAGGGTTTCAAGCGCTGCTCCCATAACATCAAGCGACATCGGGCATACATCTGGGCAGTAGGTAAAGCCAAAATAAATCAACATCGGCGCCCCCGCGAAATCTGCTTCGCTGCGCAGCTGACCCTTTTCATTGGTCAGGGTAAAGGCGCCGCCGATGGCGACCTCTTGAAAATCGCGCACCGATGCCTCGCGCGTTTGCAGTTCCACCAGCAATAAGCCAAACAAGGTCAACAGACCTGCGGCGGCGATACTTAAACTTATTTTAAGGTTTTTCTTCACGCTCACTCTCCCTTTAAAGCTGTTGGAGAAGAGGAATTGCCTAATTCTGATGGGCAGCTCTTTCCAATCTCATTTCAAGCGGTTATATCTTGGCCATGACTTGCAAGCAATCCACCGATCAGCGACATAATCGCCTTGGCCTTTGGGTTTCGTGTGTGCCTCTTGTTTTGGCCCTTATATGGGTCTCCCCGCTTTCGGCACAACAAGTGCCTGTGATTACCGATAATGGCCTCATCGAAGCCGCGCGCGCAGGCGATTTAAACGCGCTCAAAGCGGCGTATGCGGCGGGCTATTCGGTCGATAGTTTGGGACGAAACGGCCAAAGCGCTTTGCATGCCGCCGCCGAGTGGGGTCGTTTGGGCGTGGTTCAGCAATTGCTCGACTGGGGCGCCAAGCCAGATAAGCGTGCCAAGGCCCGGCATACGGCCATTAGCTATGCGGTGGTTTATGGCCATGCTGAGATTATCGGCGCGCTTTTACAAGCCAAAGCCGACCCCAATCGGGCGGGCCCCAATTATGAAGTGCCGCTCATTACGGCTGCGCGATTGGGACATGAAAAAATTGTCCGCTTACTGCTCGACGCCGGTGGCGATGTCAGCGAGACCGATAGCACGGGGCGAACAGCCTCTGACTGGGCGCGCGAGATGCGCCATCCAAAAATTTTCGACCTCCTTAAAGTCGCGGGCGGTTAGGCGCGTTTATGGAGCAAAATAACATGATGCAAAATAACGGTAGCCGACCCTATGGCGAGCTAGAGGCGGATGGAGAACCAGTCGCGGTTGTGCGCTTGCGGGTGCAATTGGTTCTGCGCTGGTTGGCCATTATCGGTCAGCTGGTCGCCGTGTTGGTTATTTATTTTGGCTTCGGCTTTTCGCTGCCTTTGACCGCGTGTCTTGTGGTTATCGGGCTGGCGGTAGCGCTGAATTTGAGTTTAATTCTTCAGTTTCCCGCCAATCACTTTTTGAACCGCCGCGAGACAGCCAGCTATTTGGCCTATGACATTGCGCAATTGGGGTTGCTGCTATTCTTGACCGGCGGCGTGATGAACCCATTTGCCTTGTTGTTATTGGCCCCAGTCACGATATCCGCCAGCTTGTTGAATGCGCGCACCACCGCAATCCTCATTGTTTTTGCGGGGCTGATTGTCAGTTTCCTTGCGCTCTATCACTTGCCGTTACCATGGCGTGGCACGCCACCGTTAATTCCGGACTTGTTTCGCTTTGGCGTTTGGGCCGCGTTGATGTTGGCGTTAGCTTTTATTCCGGCCTACGTCTGGCGGGTTAGCCGCGAGGGGCGTCGCATGTCGGCGGCTTTAACGGCCACGCGCTCGGTTTTGGCGCGCGAACAACGCCTGTCGGCGCTCGACGGCATGGCCGCAGCTGCGGCGCATCAGCTTGGCACGCCTTTGGGCACAATTGTTCTAGTGCTCAGCGAATTGGGCGCGCGCGATGATTTGCCCGAAGGCTTGAGCGATGATGTGGCGCTCATGCGCGAGCAGGCTTTGCGCTGTCGCGATATTTTGTCGTCGCTGAGCAGCGAAGATAATGACCCGGTTATTTCTCACATTTCTTTGCGGGGGCTGCTGGAAGAAGCGGTTTTGGAAGCTGGCGAACACGACAAACAGATTTTTGTGTCCAGCAAAGCCAATGGTCTTTTGGCCACCAGCGAGCCCATGGTAACGCGCCAGCCTGAGCTGATTTATGGGCTTGGCAACCTCATCGAAAATGCGGCCGAATTTGCCAAAAGCTCGGTTTGGGTACAAGCCACCTATTCAGCGCAGCAAGTGGTCATCGAAATTGCCGATGATGGCCCGGGCTTTGCCGCCGATATTCTCACTCATTTGGGCGAACCCTATACCTCGTCGCGCCGCTCTAAATTCAGTCGAGACGAGACCGGCGATTTTGGCCTTGGATTGGGCTTTTTTATTGCTCGCACGTTAATGCAGCGTTCGGGCGGGAAAATTAATGCGCGGAATTTAAAAGTAACGGAAATGGTCGATGGCCAAATGCCTGGCGGCGCCTGTGTGCGCGTGGTCTGGCCGCGCGATAGTTTGGCTCGCTAATTTCGTCTCGAGACTTTGAAAGCCAGACTAAACACCCTATATCAAAAGCAATCCACGATGGAGCTAGATATGACGGACGCAAAAAACTCTCCCCAAGATCACACAGGCCAAAGCCTATTGATCGTTGATGATGACCAGCCTTGGCTGACGCGCCTGTCGCGCGCCATGGAAACGCGCGGGTATACAGTGCATAGCGCTGGCTCGGTTGCGGCTGGCATTGCGATGGGCAAATCGGTAAAGCCAGCTTTTGCTGTGGTAGATATGCGCCTTGAAGATGGCAATGGGTTAGATGTGGTGGAAAGCCTGCAAGCGGATAATCCAGACGCTCGCATTATTATGCTTACTGGCTATGGTAATATTGCGACAGCTGTTGAGGCGGTAAAACGCGGCGCCGTCGATTATTTGGCGAAACCTGCGGATGCGGATGAAATTCATGCGGCTTTGGTTGCCGAGCCAGAGGGTCGCGCCGCTCCGCCTGAGAACCCGATGTCGGCAGACCGTGTGCGTTGGGAACATATTCAGCGCGTATTTGAATTATGCGATCGCAATGTGTCGGAAACGGCGCGGCGGCTAAATATGCACCGTCGCACTTTGCAGCGTATTCTGGCGAAGCGCGCGCCTCGCTAAGGGTGAGCTAATTCGCGGTTATTTTTGACTTCTAGCCAAGCGAAATCCTCCGATGCGAGCCAATCGGCGCATTAATGTGCTGCGTCTGGCGGCGGCGAGTTTTTGCAAAATAGCGGGGCGGATAATTTCAGCCCCATAAGCATCCGCAAAAATATAGCCGACGTCTTCGGGGAGTTTTTGCACCGGAAAATCAGGCGCGACGGCAAAAAAGAAGCGATCGCAATAGGGTAAATATTCCGGCCACTTTTTATCGGCCTGAAAATCAGCCAAGCCACTTTTAATCTCAACAATCCACAGCTCGCCCTTATGGGTAATGCCCACTAAATCGGCGCGGCGGTAATTGGGCAGAGAAATTTCTGGCATACAAGCGGTGTTTTGTTGGATGAGCATGCGCGTTACCCCGCGTTGAATGGCGCGCGCCGCCTCAGATTGGCGCCCATCTTTGGGCGCTAAATCGGCGGATTGCAGCTCGTTTTCGGGGTTCTCTAGGTCTTTCATAAGGTCTGTCATACGCAAAAATTTACTTTTTCAGGGGCCCAAACGGGCTTTCCCTTTACTTATCCGAAGTTGGTTGCCACAATAGCAAGACGTTTGACACTCGGCCAGTCGCCTGCGGCATTATTATCACCCGCAAAAAGCCAGTTTTTGCTTGAATGAGTATAGGTTTTTATGTGACATTCCCCCCTTGGGAGATGCGCTTGCGCATTGTCTTTGGCTTTGGGAGGGCCTTATGGTTCACAAATTAGAAGAAATTATCTTTCGCTTTCGGGGTGTCATTTTAACCCTTTTCGCCGCTTTTACTCTTTACAGTGGGTATTACGCGACCAATTTAAAAATGACCGCTGGCTTTGAAAAGCAATTACCAGCTGGTCACGAATATATTCAAACTTTCCAAGAATACCGTGACCGCTTGTTCGGCTCGAACCGCATTATTGTGGTTTTGAAGGAACGCGAAGGTAAGATTTGGAATAAGGACTTTTTTTCTACTTACAAAGATCTGACAGATGCCTTGTTCTACATGCCAGGTGTGGCGCGCCACACACTGACCTCGCTGTGGACTCCCAACTCTCGTTATTTTGAAATTACCGAAGATGGCTTTGTGGCCGATGATGTAATTCCGGGAACGATCACGATCGACAATATTGATAGTGATTGTGTGTCGCGGCTGAAAACAGCCAGCTTGGCCACTACATGTGAGCCGGCTCTCGACATTATTGCCAATAACGTTATTCGCGGCGGCTTTGTCGGTCGTTTGGTTGCCAATGATTTCTCAGCCGCCATGGTGCGCGCCGAGCTTTTGGACGTCGATGTAAAAACCGGCGAGCGCCTCGATTACTTCGATTTGGCGGATAAACTGGAAACGGAAATTCGTGGCAAATTCGAAAGCGACAAATATGAAGTGCAAATCATTGGCTTTGCGAAGCTTATTGGCGATATCGCCGATGGCGCGAGCACAGTGGTGCAGTTCTTTGCGGTCGCTTTGGTATTGACTATTTTGTCCGTATATCTCTATGCCCGCTCGGTCATCCTCACGTTCTTGCCTTTGTTCTGCTCCTTGACCTCTTTGGTCTGGCAGTTCGGTATTTTGAACATTTTGGGCTACGGCTTGGATCCACTGGCTGTGCTGGTGCCGTTCCTCGTGTTTGCCATTGGGGTGAGCCATGGGGTGCAACAGATCAACTTGATTACGGCGGAAATATCCGCCGGTAAATCAAGTGAAGAAGCGGCGCGTGCCAGCTTCCGTGGCTTGTTGATCCCAGGCTCCATGGCCCTGATTACCGATTTGGTAGGCTTTGGTACTTTGATCCTGATCCCAATTCAGATGATTCAAGAATTGGCCATCACCGCTTCGATTGGTGTGGCTCTGAAAATTCTAACCAATCTGATTATGTTGCCGGTTCTGGCGAGTTACTTCCCCATTGAAGATGGCTTTGTGGAGCGTGCCGCTAAGGCGCGTGCCAGCCGAGTTGTCCTAATGCAAAAACTGGGAAATATCGCCAATCCGCGTAACGCTGTGATTGTGGTTTTCTTGGCGGTTATCTTGTTCGCTACCGCGTTCACGCAAAGCCAAAACCGCCATGTGGGCGCGCTTCATGCTGGCTCTCCAGAGCTGCGCGAAGAAGCTCGCTACAATTCGGATAGTCGCCAGATTGCAGAGAAATTTGCTCTTGGCCTCAATCTCTTGACGGTCATCGTGGAAACCCCACGCGAAGCCTGCATCAATTATCCATATATGAAATACCTCAATGAATTCACTTGGTATTTGCGCAATGTGGAAGGTGTGTCGCTGGTTCTGTCGTTGCCTTATGTAACGCGCCAATCCAGCTCTGGCTTTAATGAGGGCAATCTGAAATGGCAGGCCTTGCCGCGCAATAAGTTTGCGCTGGTTCAGTCTCAGTCGCCAATTGGCGCCTCGACGGGTCTGCTCAACGAAGAGTGCACTTTGCTAACGCAGTTGATTTTCTTGGATGATTCAAAAGCCACAACCATTTCTGGTGTGACGGATGCCATCAAAGACTTCCGCATCAACAACCCATCGCCAGTCGCTGACCTGCATATTGTCACTGACCCACCGATGCGCGACGCTGGCAATATTGATCTCGGCATTAAAACCGATGTGGTGGATGATGGCGTGAGCTCGGCTCTGGCCATTACCTATGATGTGAACGAAAGCACGCCGGAAGAACTGCTTGCCGCGGTTCGTGCGCAAGGCGTGAAGATTGACAGCCACGAAGTGGTGTCGGTGAAAATCCGACTGGCTTCGGGTAACATGGGCGTTGCTGCGGCGGTGAATGAGGAGATTGAAGTCTCTGAATTGCCAATGATGCTCTACGTCTATCTGACCATTATCGCGTTGGTCATCATCACCTACCGCGATTGGCGTGCCACGGTGGCTTGTTGTGTGCCTCTAACTCTGGCCACCTTCATGGGCTATTGGTTCATGGAAGTGCTGGAAATTGGTCTGACGGTGGCGACTTTGCCGGTGATGGTGCTGGCTGTGGGGCTGGGTGTGGACTACGCGTTCTACATCTATAACCGTATTCAGTATCACCTCTCGACAGGTCTCGATGTGACGGACAGCTTTAAGCTGACCCTCAACGAAACCGGCATGGCTGTGGTGTTTACAGCGCTTACGCTGGCTGTGGGTGTGTCGACTTGGGCCTTCTCCGCCTTGAAATTCCAAGCGGATATGGGACTGCTGCTAACCTTTATGTTCATGATCAATATGATTATGGCGGTAACGGTTCTGCCAGCTCTGGCCGTGGTACTGGAAATGATTGTACCGCGCAAAAACCCACCCAAGCCACCAAGTGGTGCTTTGGCTCACTAAGCGAGTGACAATAAAACAAACCCCGGCAAAGCAATTTGCCGGGGTTTTTTTATGCCAATAAAATAAATCAGATGAGATTAGCCAACCGCGTGCCCCAATAAGGCGTTTAAATCAGCAATGCCTTGCGCGGCAGATACGACTTTTACCGTGCCCATACCCATCGCGCGGGCCGGTTTCAGGTTAATGCCAAGGTCATCGAGGAACACACAATCGCTGGGAGCGACGCCAAGCTTGTCGCAAGCCATTTGGTAAATCGCAGGGTCTGGCTTACGCACGCCCACTTCTGAGCTCTCAATAACATGTTCGAATAAGGCCATCACCTGCGCCACCGCGTCGGCTTTTTCTTGTGTGCGTGCCATACCAGCGCCCGCGCCGGTTTTCACATTATTTGTGATACAGGCAATGCGATAGCCATCGGCTTTCAGCCTATTCAACACGGCAATCATTTCGGGGCGAATGGAACCGGCGAGAAGCGCCAAGACATCGCTCCCCCGCACAGTGTGTCCTTGGACTTCGGCTTCTTTAAGAAAGGCCGTATCAAAGGTGGCTGCATCTATGTCATTGCGCTCAAATTGCGCCCAAGCATTGGTGTCCGGATTGGTGGAATTAATGCCGCGGATAAAATTCTCGGGTAGGCCATTTTGCTTTTCGTAAGTCGCAAAAGCCTCGAAGGGGCTGGAGGTTATCACGCCGCCAAAGTCCCATAAAACGGCTTTATAATTTTGTGTTTTCGCTAGGGTCTCTTCTTGTGTCATGGCGGGCTCCTTTGCCGGATTGGTTTCGCTCGACTTGGCTTGTGTGACCAGCCGTAAATGCTAGGCTCCGATAGGGGCCCAGCGAAACATAACAAGAGGTAAAGAATATGCAATCTCAACTCATAAGAATTCTCACGCGCCTCAGTGCGCGCTTGGTGCAGCGCAATATATTGCTCGCAAGCGGGCTTTGTATGGTGGCTTGTATGTTCGGTTTTCAATGGCTTAAAACGCAGCTTGGCGCCCCGATGCTGGATGAGTTGCAAGGCTATGACCAAATAGCCCTGCGCGAGCATTTGTTGCTCTATGGGGAAAGCGGACGTGTACTGCATGCCCGCTTTACCTTGAGCTTGGATATGGTGTTTCCGCTTGTCTATGGCGCTTTTTTTGGCGGGCTATTGGCGGTTATGGCACCGCGGGCTTGGGCGCCCTTCAGCCCGTTGGCCGTGCTGGCGGTGATGCTGCTGGATGTGGTGGAAAACATTCAACTGACAGGCTTGCTGTATGGATTTCCCAACCTCAGCGAGGCGCAAATCCAAATGGCCAGCCAAACGACACAGGCCAAGTTTTTAGCTATACAATTTATGTTTCTATGGCTTCTGGGGCTAACGGTGTGGCGACTTTATAAACGCTTTCGGCGTTAATCTTTCGCGGCATCTTCGCGCATTTCGGAGGCTTGTTGGCGCCGCCCGCGCAAGGTTAGGGGCAGTTGCACGAGCATAAATAAGCCCGTCGCAGGCGCCATAATAAACACACGGAAAAGCACCCAAGCATCATCGCTCAAGGCTCGCCATGCCACTTCATTGGCCAGCGCGGCGGCGGCAAAAAACAGGCCCCAGCGGAGCGATAGCGAAAACCAGACTTTCTCTGGCAGGTCGAATTGTGCGTGAAAGAAAACCTTCATCATGGCACTACCGCGCAAAGCCCCAAGCAGAAGCACAAAAGCAAAAGCCCCAGAAAATAAGCTCGGTTGTATTTTAATATAGGTTTTGGTTTCTGCCAAAATGGAAGCCAAAGTTAGCAGCGCAGCAATGCTGGTTGCGAAAAGGGCAAAGCGTGCCAAGCGTCTCTCGAGTATCCAAGTGACGCTGATGAGCAAAGCCGAAGCGCCGACAGACGCCCCGGCCGCTGCATAGAGGCCAAAATATTGGTTGATGGTGAAGAAGGCTGCCAGTGGAGCAATCTCGCTAAACATCGAGAGGAAGCGCATTTTTGGACGCGCTTCCCCTAATTTTTTTTGGTCCGTCATACGCATTAACCCTCAGTGATTAAGTCATCCTTCAAGTGGCGACCGGCGATGAAATAATGCCACGCCGCCCATAAGTTCACGAGTGAGCAAATAAGTAGGGCATAGCGCAGGCTCTCTTGGCCGTATCTGTCCGACAATAAATCAGACACGATGCCGACAAATTGCGGGCCTAAGCCAAGGCCGATGATGTTCAAGATGAACAGTAAAATACCGGCCGCGACAGCGCGCATCCGCAATTCGGATATGCCCTGGGTTTGGCTGAACGTCGTCGCTTGATAAAAATTGCCCAAGATGACAGGAACAATCATTGCCAATAGCACCATCGTCGAATCGGTTGCCGTATAGACGAAGATATTAAACGGGAAGATGATTAGCAGGGCGATAGCGGTAATCCAAAGAAACCATTTTGGGTCTTTGGCGCCAAATTTATCTGCCATATAGCCGCCTAGCGCAATACCTATGCCGCCAGCCACGCCCAAGATAAGGCCAAACCAAGTGCCAATCTCGCCCGTGCCCATGCCGAAGGAACGGATTAGGAAAGAGGGCGCCCACGTAATAAAGCCATACCCCACGAAGGCCGTAAGAGCGGCGGCGAAGGACATGTGTCGAAACGATTTTTTGGCCCATAAAAAACTCAAGGTCTCGCGAACGGTTGGTTGTTCGCCAGTATCGACACGCCCCTCCGCTAGGCCGCGAGGCGGCTCGGTGAGGGTAAAGCGCGTAATGAGTGCCAGCAAAATGCCCGGAACCCCAACTAGGAAAAACGCGACCCGCCATCCATATAATTCGTTGATCCAGCCGCCCGCGAAAAGTCCAAACATAATGCCAAAGGGAATGCCGAGAGAATAAATCCCCAAAGCTGTGGCGCGCTTTTCGGCTGGATAATAATCAGCAATCATCGAGTGAGCAGGGGGTGAGCAACCGGCTTCGCCGATGCCCACGCCGATGCGCGCGGCCAGCAGATGCCAGAAGTTTTGCGCCAACCCCGAAAGGGCGGTGAAAACACTCCAGATACCCAAAGCGCCAGCAATCAGGTTGCGGCGGTTGGTGCGGTCTGCGAAACGCGCAATGGGAATACCTAAGGTTGCGTAGAACATGGCAAAGGCAAAACCCGTGAGCATGCCCATAGCTGTATCCGACAGCCCCAGCTCAGACTTCACAGGCTCCAACAATATCGACAGAATTTGGCGGTCAATAAAATTAAAAGTGTAGATCACCACAAGAATGGCCAACGCGTAGTGACGGCCTTTGTAGATTGGATCTGTTTCGATTGTGGTGCTGGACATGAGGCTCCTCCCAAAGCAGTGGATGGACAGAGCCTAACAAACGCCACGTAAAAGAAAAGTCCAAATATGAGTTAAATGCGCACCTCAAGCCTTGCATGTAAAAGCGCGTGGTTTACATTCGGTACCAGCATAAAAAGGTTCGGGCATACCGCCCATAATTTTTCGGGAGACAGAGATGAGTAATAGAGATTTTGATATTGTGGTTTATGGCGCCAGCGGCTTTACCGGACGTTTGGTAGCCGAATATATGCACAAACAGTATGGCCGTACGGTCAACTGGGCGATGGCAGGGCGCAGCGAAACCAAACTTGCGCAAGTGCGCGACGAAATGGGCATCTCCCAAGACACCCCCCTCGTGGTGGCCGATGCAGACGATGCTGCTTCGCTAAAAGCCATGGCGGAAAATACCAAAGTATTGCTGACCACGGTTGGCCCTTACCAATTATACGGCTCCCCAGTGGTCGCCGCGTGTGCCGCCGCGGGCACGGATTACGTCGACCTCAGCGGAGAGCCAGGTTGGATGCACGAAATGATTGGCGCGCATGACGCCGCTGCCAAAGCCTCGGGCGCGCGTATTGTTCATAGCTGCGGCTTCGATTCCATTCCGTTTGATATGGGCGTCTATTTTTTGCAGAAAAACGCGCAAGAAAAACTGGGCACCCATTGCAACCAAGTGCGCGGACGCGTGCGCGCCATGAACGGCGAGTTTTCAGGCGGCACGGCCGCTTCGTTGAACGCGACGATGGCCGCTTTGGGCAAGAACCCAGAGCTACTGAAAGTTCTAGCCAATCCATTTTCTCTCGCCATTACCGCCAAGGGCACCCATCAGGGGCCAGAGCAACCAGCCGATAATGTGATTTATGAAGATGAAATGACCGGCATGTGGGTCGCGCCCTTTATCATGGCGGCGATCAATACGAAAAACGTGCATCGCTCGAACGCCCTCCTCGGCCATGCCTATGGCGAAGACTTTAAATATGACGAGATGATGGTGACGGGCGCTGGCGAAGAAGGCAAAGCCATGGCTGAGTTTATGGCAGGCCATAATCCCTTGGTCGGCGAGGGGGTTCCCCAGCCTGGCGAAGGCCCCGATAAGGCGTCGCGTGAGGCGGGTAATTATGATGTCTTGTTTATCGGTCTGACTGGCGATGGCCAACGCATTGAAGCCAGTGTCGGCGGCGACCTGGACCCAGGCTATGGCTCAACCTCCAAAATGCTGGCCGAAAGCGCTATGTGCTTATTGCGCGAATGTTCGGCGCAAAATGGCGGCGTGGGCGGTGGTATTTACACCCCAGCACCCGCCATGGGCGAGGCTTTAATCAAGCGCCTTTGCGATAATGCGGGCCTGTATTTCAAGCTCGAAGGCTAAGCTAAACCCATTGGAGGCCGGCGATATGGCAGTTTCAAAATATGTCGATCCAGATTTAATTCCCGGACTTGAGCGCTTAAAAGCTCTGGTGGGGGACGGTCTGGATGTCGCAAATGATTTGGAGACATCGCGCGTAAATTCAAATGCGCGCGATGAAACCCTTATCGAAGCCTTGCAGATACCGGACACGATTTCCCAAGAGACGCTTGTGTGTCCGGCACAAGAAGACCAGCCAAGCGTGGATATGCGCGTTATGTATCCGCGCGAAGCAACGGCGCCCATGCCCCTGTTTTATTGGATGCATGGCGGCGGCTATGTTTTGGGCACGGCCAAACAGGGTGACTTATTCACCCTCACGGCGGCGCAACAATTGGGTTGTTTCGCAGCTTCCGTCGACTATCGACTGGCGCCTGAAGCGGCTTATCCAGAGCCTTTGGACGATTGCTATCGCGGGCTGAAATATCTGCTCGACCATGCGGACGACTTTAATATTGACCCCATGCGGGTGATTATTGGTGGTGTCAGTGCGGGCGGTGGTTTGGCGGCTGGGCTGGGGCTTTTGGTGCGCGACCGCGCTGAATTTTCGCTGCTTGGCCAAGTGCTGCTCTATCCGATGTTGGACGATCGCAACGTAGAGCCAGCCAGCGAGACGCTGAGCGATACTTTGGTCTGGAGCCGCAAGGCCAATCGATTTGGCTGGCAGTCCTATTTGGGCGAGGCTTTTGGCAGTCAAGACGTGCCGATTTATGCCGCGCCCGCTCGGGCCGAAGATTTATCGGGCCTGCCACCAACCTATATGCCGGTGGGGGACTTAGATTTGTTTTTGCAAGAAGACATCGCCTACGCTCAAAAGCTGACGCAAGCTGGGGTGCCAACCCATTTTCACATTTATCCAGGCGCCTTTCATGGCTTTAACGGGTTTGTCGCCGGGGCACCGGTATCGCAGCACTGCAACCAAGAGATTTTCACTTTCGTTGGGAAACTCTTGGCAGAAGCGGCTAGGTAAGGAAACGCGACATGCCCGTTCAATTGACGCTTTACGGCCCTACAGTTTCTACTTTCACCCGCATTTGTGCCATCGTGGCCGCCGAGGCGGGGGTTGCTTGGGAGATTATCCCAACGGGCTCTGGCTCCAAAGAGATGGCCGAGCATCACCCTTTCATGCGCTCGCCAGCTGCGTATATAGATGATTTGCATTTTTACGAGACGCCCGCCATTTGCAGCTATCTCGACCGCGCCCATAATGGTGGCGCCCTGCATCCCGTCTCGCTCGAGGGCCAAGCGCGCATGTGGCAATGGGCCAATGTGGCCGCGCATTATGTGTTTCCCATTACCGAAGAGCGCTTGGTTTTGCCGCGCGTCGTGGCCCCATTGATGGGCCGCGCGCCAGACGAAAAATTAATCGCCGATGCTTTGCCCGTCATTCGCTATCACCTCGGCGTGGTGGAAGCGCGTCTGCAAGACGCCGCGTTTTTGGCCGGTGCGGATTATTCTTTGGCCGATAGTTTTATGTATCCGGTAATCGAGGCCACCTGCGCAGCCCCCGAAGGGGCCGCGATGGTGGCGGATCTGCCAGCTTTGAAAGCTTGGCTAGAGGCCTTGCGCCAGCGCCCCGCCATCCGCGAGACGGCTTGGCCAGACACAAGTCAGATGGTCTAGCTTAAAGCGCTGCGATTTGCGCTGCTGTGGTTTCCCAAAGGCGTTGGGCGATCTCTTGATCGGCGGCCCAAGGGCGAACCCCGTCCATGGCGGGGCTATCGGCGGCCACGGCTTCTGCCACATTACAATCATTGCAATAAAGCCCGCCTAACCCCTCAAGCTTGGGAGAGGTGGCGGCCCATAACGTTGTGCTGGCGCCAACCGATGGGGATTTAAATCCAGCGGCGGCCAAGTCTGACGGGCTGCCGTCTTCTTTGGTCCAGCCAAGCGCAACCATTTCTTCATTGGCCAAATGGCGCTGTAAAGGTGTGAAAATACCGCCCGGATGGACGGAGAAAGCGCGGATGCCTTTGTCTTTGCCACGGCGGTCTAGCTCGACAGCCAGCAGAGCTTTGGCGGTTTTCGATTGGCCATAGGAGGGCCATTTTTCGTAAACGCGGTTTTCATAATGCATGTCGTCAAAGTCAATGCCGCCAATGCGGTGGCCGATGGACGACAGGGTAACCACGCGCGCACCTTGGGCGGCTTCGAGTGCGCCCATGAGTTTGTTGATGAGCGCGAAGTGACCAAAATGATTGACCCCGATTTGGCTTTCAAAGCCTTGCGCGGTTTTCTCGAACGGGCAGGCCATAATGCCCGCATTGCAAATCAGCAGGTCGAGCTTTTTATGGCGGCTTAAAAAGTCATCGCCGAATTTTTCAACGGAGTTTAAATCCGACAAATCCATTTTGTCGATATGGTCGGCGCTCACCGCGCCATCCAAGGCTTTGCGCGCCCGGTCGATATCGCGGCCTGGCGTATGCACATGGGCGCCCGCGCTCACGAGCGCTTTCACGGTTTCAAAGCCGATGCCGGAATAGCCGCCGGTTACCATCACGGTTTTGCCCGAGAGGTCGAGGCCCGCCACAACTTCCTGGGCTTCCGGGGTGGGGTGGATGCCGCTATCGATTGGTTTTTGATCTGCTGAAACGCTCATAAAGCTCTCCTTATTGATTTGGTTTCGAAGCTAGCGACAAGTATGGCAAACGCTGGCGGTAAGTCAAACGGCCCGTAAGGGCGCATCAAGGCCGCTTCGTGAGGTGTTTGACTTATGGCGGGCGGGGCTTAAGATTTGGCTCAAAGGGAGAAAACCATGCAAGCCTATCAACCATTAAGCCGTTCCATCGCGGGACGCATCGCCATTGTTACCGGAGCCGCCAGCGGTATGGGACGCGCCACAGCGCACCTATTGGCTAGCGAGGGCGCCCATGTGGCCGTTACCGATTTGGACCTAGACGCGTGCCAGCGTGTGGTTGACGAGATTGAAGCGGCAGGTTTTTCGACGACCAAAGCCTGGGCCATGGACATGGCGGACGCGGGCGCGATTGCAACTTGCGTGGGCGAGATTACCAGCCATTTTGGTGGCTTGGATGTTTTGGTCAACAATGCTGGCTTCTCGATGATTGCCAATATTGATGATGCGGCTTACTTGCAAAGCTGGGAGAAATCTCTGGCTGTGATGTTGGAGGGCCCGCAAATCTTAATTCGCCAAGCCCTGTCTCATTTACGAAACTCCGACGCGGCGCGCATTGTGAACATTGCCTCGACCGAAGGTCTGGGCGGCAGTGCTGGCAGCTCGCCTTATACGGCGGCCAAACATGGGCTCATCGGCCTGACCAAAAGCCTGGCGGTGGAACTGGGCAAAGAGGGCATTACCGTCAATGCGGTTTGCCCAGGCCCCATTCATACGGGCATTACCGAGCTTATTCCGGATGACCATAAGGCCACTTTCGCCCATCGCCGCACGGCCTTGCGCCGCTATGGCCGGCCCGAGGAAGTGGCGCATGTGACTTTGTCTTTATGTTTGCCAGCTTCCAGTTATGTCACGGGCGTAGCCATTCCCGTCGATGGCGGCATGCGCGCTAGAAATAACTAGCGCGCCTACCGCTGCATCGTCTGGCTACCAGGCTTTTTGATAGCCCAGCGTCAGCGTATCTTGGTGTTCCATTTGCACGCCATTGGCTTTTTGATGAATGGCGCTTGTCCACTCCAAGGCCAAGCGGTGGCCAGCCCAAATGCCATGCTGCCCGACGACATTAAACCCGACGGAGAGGTGGGCCAATTCCCCGCCCGTGAAATTAGTTTGCGCGCTGGGCACGGGTAATGTGATGGCGCTGTCGGTACCGCGCAGGTGGTCTTGATAGCTGGCATCAAGGCGCGCCGAGGCGCTGACAAAAGAAGCCAGACGACGCGACACCCAGCCTTGTACAAGGGCCTTATCGCCCAAGCGATAGCCTTGTGAATTATCCTCAAGGCGCGCCACCCCCGAGATTTGCCCGCCATAGCGCCACGCGCCGTGCGCGGCAGAATTAAAGGTCAGCGAGGGTTTGATATCATAAGTGCCAGAGCCAAGCTGCATGGGGTAAGGCAGGCGTTTGCCGCTGACGTGCTGGTTCATCGGCGTCAGCACGCGGCCCGTCTGTTTGATCGATCCCGTCGGGATAGACAGCGCCACCCCATATTGCCAAGTGCCCGCCAGCGCGCCTTTGGCGATGTCGCCCCCCGCCAGCAGAGCGCCCAGCGTGGTATCGCCCAGGCCTTCGCTTTGGCTGGTAAAGCTGCCAAGCAGGGCTTGGCTCATGGCGCCATAGGTGTTCAGCCGCATGCTGGTTTCATGCTGCATGGCCATGGCTAAAAAGGTGAGGTCATCATTGGGCGCATACATAGCCCCGAGCATGGTCATTTTCATATCCATACTCTGGGGCACCACGCGCAATTGCGCGGGGCTACCATGCTGGTTGGGAAGCTGCAAAACTTGCGCGTCGGGTATCGAGCGCGTGCCTTGAAGGTTGCCTTGCATCGACATATCCATTTGGCGCCAGGATAGCATCCATTCGCCGGCTTTATGGCGATGGTCGCCCATGACGCCAATCGGGGCATGGCCATCGGCGCGCGCGGCGCCATCTGCAAACGCAGGCGTTAGGGTTAAGGCTGGCGTGATGAGCAGCAGAGCGCCCATCCCTAATTTGGGTAAATAAGTCATATATCTGTCCTGTTAACGAAAGGGAAATTTAGGCAAAGACAGAGTGTGGCGGGGCCCTTGGCGCGGCAGAACTATCGAGGCGCAGCGCGTGGTGTGGCCAGCGAACCCAAGCCTTGGAGGCCAGGTTTGCGAGGCGAGGTGGGGAGACATGCAGGGTTTGCAAAACCGCGATGGGCGCGCTGGGGCAGCAATCGGCGCTCGGTCTGGCTTCGGCTTGCGTTTGCGGGCTTTCCACATAGACGGTTTCAAAGCCTTGCGAAGAGCAAATCACATGCACATCGCCCACGCTATGACACGCAGAACTAAGGGCGGCATTGGTGAGCAGCCAAGTGGCAATGAAAAGATGGACGATACGCAAAATGAAACGGCTCTCGCAAAAGATAAGGGCTCGGTTAAGTAACGCGTTTGGCGGGCCGCGCAAAGCCCTAAAAGCCCAACTGGCCTTACCCGATGGTCCTTGCGCGATGGGCTTTGCGTGATGGCCATTTTGCCTGTATAAACCGCTCGAGAGTTATTTTACGAACAAGGATTCATCTGCATGACCGAAGCTGCCAAGAAACCCGTGAGCCCAAATGCGCCCACGCCGGAAACGGTCCTCAGCGTCGAACATTATACCGACCGACTGTTCAAGTTTCGCCTTACCCGCCCACAAGCTTTTCGCTTTCGCTCGGGCGAGTTTATTATGATTGGCTTGCCGCAAGAAAACGGAAAACCGCTTTTGCGCGCCTATAGTATTGCCAGCCCGAGTTGGGACGACACGGTGGAGTTTTACTCGATTAAAGTTCCCGATGGCCCGCTGACTTCGCAGCTGCAAAAAATTGGCGAGGGCGATAAAGTCTTGCTCGGCAAAAAACCTGTCGGCACTTTGGTACTGGATGCGTTGAAACCGGGCAAGCGGCTTTGGATGTTCTCTACGGGCACAGGCTTTGCGCCTTTCGCCAGTCTGGTACGCGACCCAGAAACCTATGAGAAATTCGACGAAGTTATCGTCAGTCACACCTGCCGCGATGTGGCCGAGTTGGCCTATAGCCGCGAGATCGTGGATGGATTTTTAAACGACCCAGACTTGGGCGAGATTGCGCAAGGTAAATTGCGCCTCTACCAAAGCTGCACGCGCGAAGAATTTGAAAACACAGGTCGCCCAACCGATCTCATTCGGTCGGGAAAATTATTCGAAGACCTCGGTCTTGAGCGCCTTGACCCAAGTGTCGACAGAGCGATGATTTGCGGCTCTATCGATATGACCAAAGAGTTGAAAGACTTGATGGAAGAACATGGGCTGCGCGAAGGCGCCAACTCAGACCCGGCCGATTTTGTCATCGAGCGGGCCTTCGTTGACTAGAGAGTTGACTAGAGAGTTGGTTAACCTGTTTTAAGGCCGCCCAAGTCTAACTCAATAAATTTGCCGCCTTGGCTGGCGAGCTGGCGCAGCGTGTCGGAAATTTTCACATCTGCGTTTTCGCTGTGCAGGGCTTCCATTGTGGCCAGAATTTTCTCTGCTCCAACCAAATCGCCATAGGCCATGGGGCCACCTGTATCGCCTGGCCAGCCGTAGCCATACGACCAAATCACATCGACATCGCTTGGGCGTTGGGCTTTGTTTTCTTCCAAAATAATCAGCGCTTCATTGACCATTGGATGCAGGCAACGCGCCAGAATATCGGCTTCCGACAGGCCCGCTTCGCCCGGCGCAATGCCCGTGACATCGGCGATGACAGCTTCCGTAACTTTCGAGGGGCTGCGCTGGCGGTTTTCGTCATAATCGTAAAAACCGGCACCGGTTTTTTGGCCGCGACGGTCCATTTCGCACAATGTATCGCGAATGGGGTTGGAGGTCGTCGCCCCTTTTTTCCAGCCGATATCGAGGCCTGCCAAATCAGACATTTGGAACGGCCCCATTTTAAAGCCGAAATTATTAAACGCGGCATCGACATCCCACGGCAGCACGCCGCGTTTTACCAATTCATTGGATTGGAACTGGCGCGCCGCCAAAATGCGGTTGCCCACAAAACCCGGGCAGACGCCCACAAGGGTTGCCACTTTGCCAATTTTCACCGCGATATCCATGGACGTTGCCACCACATCTTCGGCGGTATCATCGGCGCGAACGATTTCTAGAAGTTTCATCACATTGGCCGGCGAGAAGAAATGTAAGCCAATGACATCTTGCGGGCGCGAGGTTTGCGCGGCAATCGCATCAATATCCAAGCCAGATGTATTGGTGCCCAAAATCGCGCCCTGTTTGGCGATACCGTCGAGGGTTTTAAAAATGGATTTTTTCAATTCCATATCTTCAAACACCGCCTCAATGATGAGGTCGCAATCGGCGAGTGCCGCCATATCCAAAGCGCCATCGATGCGGGCCATGCGCTCGGCGACTTCTTCGACGGGAAAACGTCCGCGGTCGGCGCTGCGTTGGTAATTGGCTTGAATGACGCCAAGCCCGCGCGTCAGGGCTTCTTCTTTGGTTTCAATCAGGATGACCTGAATGCCAGCGGTGGCAAAATTCATCGCAATACCGCCGCCCATCGTGCCTGCGCCAATAATGCCGACTTTGTGAATCGGGCGCAAATGGCTTCCCGAGGCCAGGCCGTCGATAACCCGCGCGGTTTGGGTGGCTTCATTCATATAGGCTGCAATATCACTCATTTTGTCTCTCCTGTTGGACGTAAAATATCTGCTTGGCATCATGTCGATTTGTGTGGGGGTGAGCAAGCCTGATTGCGCTTAAATTTTAAGTAAAGGCGGCCTATAGTCGAGTTTAAGGGTTAGCTAGGGAGATAAGCCATGCCGATGATCAATGTAAAAATTACCAAAGAAGGCGCCACCACCGAGCAGAAAAAACAAGTGATGGCCGAGATGACTGAAGTGCTGGCGCGTGTGTTAGGCAAAAACCCTGCCACCACGATTGTCATCATCGACGAAGTGGAAACCGAAAATTGGGCCATCGGCGGTGAACCCGTGAACGAGTTGCGCAAGCGGGTTTCTTAAGCCTGAGCCTCTATTGGCTATTATACCAAATCGGTGACGAGAAAGCGCGCTCGCGCAACACGCTTGTGTGTTTGGTAATCGCCGGGTCTTTTTCCATAGCAATCGCATCCAGCAAAGTGTGGCGCGTGCTTGGCAATTCTAAAACGCGGACATAATAAAACGCGTTTTGCGTTGGGTTGAAATCCGGGTCCGTCCAGACGGTGGCCAATTGACTGGCGCCGCCTTCATGATGCGTGGTGGCATCGCGCAGGCGAACGTCTTGCTTGGTGACCTTGGCGCGTTTGGCGTCATAGATTTTTTCATGGCTCTTGCCGCTCGCATCGACCCAGCCTTTGATGACTTGCAGGCGGTCTAGGTTTTGGCTCATCGGGTCTTTGGCGGCGTGGATGAGCAATTGCATCGGCTTGGCTTTGGCGTGGCCGGTAATTTCGCTGCCCATGGGAACCCCTTTTTTATAACCAATTTTGGCGAGGTTCGGGCGTTTGGCGTCGTAAGATCTAAAGCGTGTGCCGCCAAATACCCGCAAGGCAATGCGCGGGCCAGACGTGGCATAAACTTCGCGGCGTTTGAACGCGGCCGTAATGCCATCGCGGGTGTTCTCTTCGGCCCAAACAGCCGACAGGCCTTGCGCCGAGGCGTCCCAGCCCACAGAGGTTGGCACCGTCGGTTTGTGTTTGGTTTCGGGGCGGCTGTCATTGGCATATTTACCGTGGAAATTGCCCTCATCCACACTGGCCAAAGCTGTGTGGCTATCGGAGGCGCCAACGACGCCGAATTTATACGGATTGGCGCCAATTTTTGTTTCTAGCTCCAGCCCACGACGAAGGCCTGAGCGCATAAAAGCGCCAACCGCAGGGGTGGCTTTTATCGAGCGTTTGCCATTTGGTAAAATATGCGGGCCGAGCAAATGTTTGTATTTTTCAAAGCCGGCAAATTCATCGACCGGCGACAAAATTGGGTGGGTTTCGCTGTCGCCTTTATATTGAATGACTTCTTCGACGGGCTCCCATTTGGCGCGCGCTTGGGCATAGGCCAAATCGACGGGATTGCCGCTTTCATCGACTTCAGGGAAAAAGCGCCCCAGAGAGAGGTTCATATTATGGCCAATGGCGACGAAATCTGTGTCGTATTTGGCAGAGGTTTTTTCCATCCACGCCCAAAGGTCACGCGGCTTGCTAGAATCGATCGACGAAAACGGCAAATAGCTTTTGGCCGTGTCGCCGCCATCGGGGGTAAACACAATGCGGTGCAAATTGACCGAATTGGGCATCGAGCTCCATTCCCAGCCGGTAAAGCTGGTGAATTTTCCGGGCTCATTATGAGCATCGGCAAAATCTACCATTTTGCTCCAAACCGAGGTGCGAACTTTTTTGGCGTTGATGGGAGCCAGCTCGCGCAGCTTGCCGCGCGCCACCAGTCCCACGATATCGGCAAACACTTCGTTTTGTTTGCCGGCTTTCAAATCCTCATAAATCCGTTTGCCCATTTTTGTGCGCAAAATGGCCGGGTTGCCCGCGTCAATTTCGGCAAAGACACCCAGAAACTCGGCATGGTCGGTGACCACGAGAAAATCGAGCGGGCGGTCAATGCGCACGCGCGCGCGATGGCCCGGATGCACCACCGGCAAGCCTTTGGCAAAGCGATAGGCCGTATCCGGGTCGGCCGTGCGATTGCCAAGCAAATAGGCATCGAGGGAAAACGAGGTATGCAAATGTGTGTCGCCCCAATAGAGCTGGGTCGGCGCATCGGCTGCCAAAGCTGGTGTGGCGTTCAAAGTGGCCATCGAAAGTGCCAGTGTCGTGGCGAGCAAACCTGTGCGGAGATTTTTCATGGGGCATTCCTCAAAAGCTAAATAAGCCCCTTATTGTAGCAAAAGCCGAGGGTTTTGCAATTGCACACAGGTTAGTAATGCGGCGGCTTTTCATCTTGTAAAGAAGGCGCGCCGCCGCTGCCCGTGTCTTCTACTTCTTGCACGCGCTCCAGCAGAGCTTTTTGTTTGCGGGCCAGCGTCTCGCGCGCTTGTTCGGCCAAATGCAATTGGTCGCTCACTTCATCCAGCGTCTGGGCTTGGTGGGTCAGCATTTCTTCCAAAGCCGCCATGCGGCGCTCTAGGGCTTCAAGTTTGTCTATATCGGTCATTCCAAATCCCTAGCACAGGGAAGGGTAAAAAGGCAAAGCGGCTGCTTGCTTGGAAGTTCAGTGCTTAGAAGTTCAGTGCTTAGAAGTTCAGTGCTTAACAGCCAAGTCTTCCAACGCCGATTGGTCTTCCACGTTAATGGCCCGATACGCGAGCGAGATAATCTTTTGCGTTTGCAATTCCTTGAGGGCCCGATGGGCCTGCAACCGCGATACGCCGCTTTCATGGCCAAGCTGGCTTTGCGTGACTTTAATCTCACTTTTGCCGGTATTTTGCATTTCCAATAAGGCGCTAACAACTCGGTTCAAGGGCTTGGGGGTCACCTCATCTGTGATGGTAAGCAACCACTTCTCAATAGTCAGCGCCAAGTTTTTAACAATCGCCATAGCAAACTCTGGGTTATGGTTAAACATCTCGAGAGTTTGGGATTTGCTAACCCGCAGAATTTGCGATTTTTCTATCGCAACCGCTTTAAATGCGCGCGGGCGTCCCAGAAAGACGGTCGCGTGACCAAAAATATTACCGACGAGAATCTGTGCGAATTTAACAATACGTCCGTTGGGTTGGGTTTTGCTAAATTGAATTTTGCCCTTCAAGACGATGTTCAGGCTGGCTTGCAAGGCATCTTCTTCATCGATCAATTGTTGGGCGGTATAATCGGTTAACTGCCCTAGCTTGAGCAAGCTATTTTGGGTTTCCTGCGACAATTGACTCCAAAAACTCTCGGTCATAGGACCAGCCCTCACGCTTTACTTCACCAACTACCTTTGGCTTCACCCTAGCGGTCGGAACAAGGCTTTGGCAAAAGCAAAGAGAGATGGGTTGAGTTTATGCACAAGAATGTTCATGAGAACTATTTATTGCTCTGTAATGAAGTTATACGGTTTCATGTGGTTCATTATTAGGGAGTTATTTATGACACGATTATCTGTTTTGGCTTTATGCAGCGCAGCCTTAATTGGTGGTCCAGCTATGGCCCAAGAAAAGAGTCAGGCGGCTGAGACGTTTTTCAAAAATAAACTGACCTCGCAAGCTCAGGCCAGTACGGTGCAAGCTCTTGAAAGCCTTGTAGACGGTCTGGAAATCACCATCGGCGATATCGAAGACCAAGATACCAGCTATAGCCTTTTAAAAGTTCAGCCCTTGGTGGATGACGTTGAAAATGGCACAGCTATTTTCTTGCAAGTCAGCGCCAATCGCACGGCAAACCGCAACACGGCTAATATTGGCCTTGGCTATCGTAAGTTGGTGGCCGATGGTAAAATTATCCTTGGCGCCAATGGTTTTTACGACAGTGAGTGGACCTATGAACACGAACGCGCTTCGGCTGGTTTTGAGGTTCTCTCCAGCGTTGGCGATTTCCGCTACAACCAGTATTTCGCCATTAGTGATGGCGTCACCGGTGCGGGCGGCGCAGAGGAACGTGCCCTCGACGGTTTCGATGCCGAAATTGCCGTGCCACTGCCGTATCTTCCGCAAACCAAATTGCACGCCAAAGCCTTTAAATTTGATAGCGATGATGTGGCAACGGTGGTCGAAGGCCAGACCTATAGTTTGCGCAGTGCCTTGCCCTATAGCTTTACCATCGAGCTGGGTTCGACGACATTTGACGATTCGAGAGCCGATCAAGATTATGCCAATCTCTCGTATCAAGTGTCCTTTGGCTCGAAGCCATCCAACCCAACGCAGTTCATCTCAAATGTGGCTTACCAGCTAAGCCCGGTGCACGAACGTCGTTTTGAAAAAGTGCGTCGCGCCAATACGATTCGAAAATCTGGCGCCTTCGTTGTTTCTGTTTCGGGAGTATAAACCAATGAAATTATTTTCAAATTTTAGTTATTTAACTGTCGCCTGCCTGTCCTTAATGGTGCTTGCGTCTCCTGCCTCGGCTGAGACCGATTATGCCTGCACAAGATCAGCAGATGGCGCCATTATCATTGATAGCGCCCAATTTGGTGTCGACGGCGACCCCAATAGTCAAGGATTTCAAGCTAGCTTTGTTGAAGATATCCAAGGCAATATCGGCTCTTCTTGCAAAGAGGTTCCTGATTCTTACAAAGTAACGTTTTATCGGATGGCGCTTTGTGCCGTCAATCCTGTCACGAATAATAATAGTCTAGAGGGATGCACGCTCTTACTGAATGACAACGCAGGAGTAGAGCATGTGATTGAAGGCACCAATAATTCGGCGCCTTTGGACACGTCCTCGGCGGATGCGGTGATTGAGCCAGGTAGATATTCGTTTTTAGCGCTGATTTTGTCGAATGAATTGAAAATCAAACATAATGAGCAATTTGTTCTCAAAAATGGTTCCCCAGTATCCCTCCTAGGCAAAACGGGCCAAGGCGAATACTGCTGGACCAATGACGCCATCACTACGTTTACAGACAATCTACAAGATGCCGATTATCCCGATGGCACGATTGTTAACGTAACCCCAAATGACCGGAGCACTTTGGGTATGGAGTGCGGCTCCACACCTGGCACGGCTCAATACTCTACCGAAATTATGGACAGTTTCGGAGAGGGCCCAGATAATGGTAATCCAGGCGTTTTCGCAGCTCGAGACCAAGACCCTGAGTCTGAGGTCCAGAGCGGCACCGCTATCTTGCTGATGGACAACAATGAGACCACAGCGACAAACGCGATAAATGCCAAGCGCATTTTGGTTGCCATGCCCACGACAGCCGATGTTACGGAAATCAGCCAGTTCGACTTGCAGTTTACGCTTACCCGTGCGGTGAGCATCGACATGCATGAAGACATGGGCGTGATATATGCGTTGAAAAACGGCGCTGACCCGTTTTCGGTAAGCTTGAAAGTCACCAACTAGGCTACCCACTAGGCTTATGACTCGTTTTTTTCACGAGTCAAACAATCAGGGCGCGGCGCCATATGGCTGCCGCGCCCTTTTTCGTATCTCTACCTCTGTCTCTGTCTCTGTCTCTGTCTCTGTCTCTGTCTCTGTCTCTGTCTCTGTCTCAAATCAGTTTGGCTTCCACACCCCAGCGAGGCGCTGGCGGTGTTTTGGGGCCATAGCCCAAGCGACCAAACATTTGAATGGTGTCTCCGTCGCGAGCGAAGCTAGTTTGAATGGCTTGGTTCAGCGGTTTCATCTCGCTATATTCTTGCAAGGCTTGGCTAATAGGATGCAAAGAAACGCCAAGATACGTGGTCATTAGGTTGAGCCGCAACCATTGCCGCCCCGCCGATATTTGGTCGGTACGCGTATTGCCTTGGGTCTTCAGCAAAATATAGGCAGGGGTCGATTTCAACATTTTCTCGTATAAGTCGCGGCCTTGTTGATAGGCGGCGCTTTGCGGATCCATTAGGGTTTCTGGCGTCAGATTGCCGATCAAACTCAGCATCTCCAATAGCGGCCCACCAAGGTCGATACCATCGGGGGTCGCATTGATTTGAGACTTCCCGATACGCATTAAATCGACACTCTCTTTGAGCGTGCGTTCGGTTTCATATTCCACCAAAAACGCGTCCCAACTGATTGTCTTCAGACGGTCGACGGCGCGGGCACTGGTGTAGACATCGCCGAACGCTGATAGGGCTTGCGCGTGCGCTGGCTCCAGCTCGGTATCGGCAAAAGGTTCTTTGCACGAGCGCCGATCTTGGAAAGCGCCAAATAGCTCGCCATCTGTGCCGGCCAGTCCGGCTTCGGCTTTCAGGGTAATGCGTGCCACATAATCTTCGTTTTGGGTCGGGAATAATTGGGTCTCGGCGCGATAGTTTTTCTGGGCTGCGGCCAGAGTGAGGGCTTCTAGAAAGCACCCCATTCCAATGGTTAATTGGCGGTCGAACGGGTCGGTCTCTGGCAGGTTCTTGTCGAGGTCGCGGTAGATATGAATTTCATGCTCGCCCACCAGCTCGGCCATCCAAGGTTGGCGGTTATGGGGATTGGGCGCCAAAATGGCATAGGACAAAGCAAAGCGGCGCGCCTCTTCATATTGGCCAGCTTGCCCCCAAGGGCTTAGGGCCTTTGTGGGGCTTCGTGTGCTGGCAAAGCCAGCCAGAGAGGCGGCCGAAACAATGACGCCTCCACCAACTAATTTTAAAATGTCGCGACGGTGCATGGGTTTCTCCCTTTTATTTTTGATGCATATACAACAACAAAGAAACCACTGTCTGTCTACCCCGCTAGAAATGTGCTTTGGGGGTGTCAAAAAGCTTGCAAATATTCTTGAGTTTGCCAAAGTTTCTCGCATGATAGATTTGGATTTAACAGCGCAGGTAGCTCTTTTAAAAGCTAGAGAAATGTCTCCAAAGGAGTTGGTGGAGGCAAGTATCGCGACGGCTGAAGCGCTGGAGCCGAAGCTCAACGCTTTGACCACGCGCCGATTTGAAGAAGCTCTTATCGCGGCCGAGAAAGCCGACCTTGAAACGCCGTTTGCGGGCGCCCCTTTTATGCATAAAGATTTGGTCGATGTACCGGGCTTTGTGCGCAGCGATGGCGCTCATCCGGCTTTGCATCAGCAGCCCGAGGCCGCGCCGCCCCTTATCGCTGCCTTGCAAAAATCTGGTCTTACCTTTTTGGGTGCCACCAATACCCCTGAATTTGCTTCGCTACCCGTCACCAATAATCAGACTTTTGGCGCCACGGCCAATCCGTGGGATGTCTCCAAAACATCGGCGGGCTCCAGCGGTGGCTCGGCTGTCGCGGTAGCCGCGGGATATGTGGCCGCCGCCCATGCCACCGATGGCGCCGGCTCTATTCGCATGCCGTCTTCGTTTTGCGGAACCTTTGGCTTCAAGCCGTCGCGCGAGCGTTTGCTATCCGGCGAGGCGGATGGCTCGCATCCTTTCCTGAAGCATCATCATGCGATTGCTCGCAGTGTGCGCGATAGCGCTTGGTTGTTTGATGTAACGCAAGACCGCTCGGCCCAAGCCACCTATCGGCCCCTTTCGGCAAAGCAGTTGGCGCGGCAAAACCAGCCGCTGAAAATTGGGCTGATGTTCGATAATATTCAACACGCCGAAGTCGCACAGCCGATACGCCAAGCCATTGAGGAGACGGCCAAAGCTTGCGCCGCGCTTGGCCATGAGGTTATCGACCTCTCGCTGGCGGGGGTTGATGGCCAAGGTTTTTGGGGTCATGTCGAGAATATGTTCCTCGTGCGAATGCCCTTTTTGGTGGCCGCGATTGAGCAAGCCACAGGCGCCGCTTTTGAAGACAACGCTTTGTTGTCCCCCTTCACCACGTCCATGGGTGTGGCATCGCGCGATTTGCCAGACCAAGCCGAAGCTAAATCTTTACAGGCTTTCGAGCAGCATCGTGCCAGCTTATTGGCGGGCTTTGAAAGCGTCGATGTTCTGCTAACGCCGGTAACGCCGATGATGCCATTTGGCCATGATGAGCTGACGCCGCAAGGGAGTTTGGCCGCCGATGGGCAAAAGATTGCCGACATGATGAGCTATATGGCGCTTGCCAATGTTTATGGATTGCCTGCCATGTCGATACCCACCAATATGTCGGGGGGCTTGCCGATTGGCGCACACTTTATGGCTACGCCGGGCATGGACTCTCTTTTGTTTGATTTGGCTCATGCTCTGGAAGAAGCGGCGCCGTGGTCTCATAAACCGACAGATATTAAGTAAGTACTTAAAAGGAAACGAAACATGAGCGACGCAAAACACTTTTTGGAAGCCCTAAAGGCCAAGACCGGAGACGAAATGGGGCTTACCGATTGGTATTGCTATGACCAAGAGGCGGTGAGCACGCATGGCGCTAATTCTGGCGATGATGGCCCCATTCATAGCGACCCTGAGTATTGTCGCGCCAATACGCCTTTTGGCGGCACGATTGTGCAGGGTTCTTTGCTTCTCTCTACATTTACCAGCATGGCCAAATCTTTAGTCTGGCCTCCGGGCGACATGGTTTTCCGTCTCAGTTATGGGTTCAATAAAGTGCGTGTTATTCAGCCTGTAAAAACCGGCCAGAGATTCCGCGCGCGCTTTCATTTGAAACATGCAGAAGCCAAGGACGACCAAGCCACTTTGGTAACTTTGGACGTAAGCTTTGAGGCCGAAGGCACGCCCGGCACCGTATTGGCAGCGGAATGGCTAGCCTATTTGCGGTTCAGCTCGTAAAGGAAATGACACGATGACACATGAAGCGACCCTGGCTCATATAGAGGCCGCGCAAGCCCGCATCGAGGGGCTTTCGATGAACAAAAATTTTGCCGAATTACTGGCCGAGAAATCTGGCGAGCTTGGCGACAAAACGGCCGTGCATTTTTTCCAAAGCGAAGAAGAGCTGAGCTATCGCGAGATTAACGAGAAGACCGACAAGTTGGCCGATGCGCTGATGAAAATGGGTGTGCGCAAGGGCTCGCATGTCGCGCTGGTGACGCCCAACTCATCTGGCTTTGTATTGAGCTGGTTCGCCATTGCTAAAATCGGCGCCGTTATGGTGCCCGTCAATCCCACCTATACGGTGCGCGAGTTGGTCTATGTTTTGTCCGATAGCGATGCGACTTTCTTGATCTATGACCCAATGTTTGAGGCGGTGGTGGAAGCCGTGGCCGATGACAGCGTGACGATTACGCAAGAGCGGATGATTGTGCTGGGCCCAAAAAGCCAAGCGCCCGGCCATTTTTTTGATGAGGTTCTGGCCAGCGGGCAGGCGCCTTTTGTCTCGCCTGTCGAGGTGAAAGCGTCTGATTTATTGTCCATTCAATATACCT